>NZ_JASBRN010000050.1 GCF_030149505.1 Nocardioides sp. | reverse complement strand
GTGAAGACCTCGCCGAGATCGCCCGCGAGCTCAACAACAGGCCCCGCAAACGACTCGGCTTCTACACCCCAGCAGAGGTCTTCGCTAAGTTGCTCGCCGAAGACCAAACCCAGGGTGTTGCGACCGGCCCCTGAATCCGCCGTCAGTTCTGAACCCCCGAGGCGTCAGAGGCGCACCGGATCGCCAGGACAGCACTCGACCCGCCACCAGGAAGTGACGGGTCGAGGGTTCGGAGCTGACGCCTCGGCGGTGGCCTCAGGCGGCGGAGCCGGCGGCGAGGTCCGGATCGGCGAAGCGGCGCAGCTTCTGCAGCGCCTCCCGCTCGAGCTGGCGCACGCGCTCGGCGGAGATGCCGTGCTTGGCGCCGATGTCGGCGAGCTTGTGCTGGCGGCCGTCGGTGAGGCCGTAGCGCGAGCGGATGATGTCGGCGGCGCGCTCGTCGAGCTGGCCGACCAGGGTGTTGAGCCGCTCACGGGACTCCACGTCGAGCACGGTCAGGTCGGGGCCCGGCGAGGTCTCCTGGGCCATCAGGTCGCCCAGTGAGGTGTCGCCGTCCTCGTCGACGGGGGTGTCGAGCGAGACGTGCTCGCGGCCCCACGAGAGCAGGTCCATCACCCGCTCGACCTCCATGCCCAGCTCGGTCGCGATCTCGTGCGGCTCCGGGTCGCGACCGAGCTGGCGCTCGAGGGTGCGGCGTGCGCCGCCCACCTGGTTGAGCTCCTCGACCACGTGCACGGGCAGCCGGACGACGCGGGCCTGCTGCGCGATGCCGCGGGTGATCGCCTGGCGCACCCACCACGTGGCGTAGGTGGAGAACTTGTAACCCTTGGTGTAGTCGAACTTCTCGACCGCACGGATCAGACCGGTGTTGCCCTCCTGGATCAAGTCCAGCATCGGCATCTGCGCCCGGCCGTACTTGCGGGCGATGGAGACCACGAGGCGCAGGTTGGCGGTGATGAAGGTGTCCACCGCCTTGCGACCCTCCTCGGCGAGCCACTCGAGCTCCTCCTGGCTGGCCCGCATCGGTGCGCCCCCCTTGGCGCGTCCGATGCGACCCTCGGCCAGGAGGTGCTCGGCCATGAGCCCGGCCTCGATGGTCTTGGAGAGCTCGACCTCCGCCGCCGCGTCCAGCAGCTCGTTGCGGGCGATCTCGTCGAGGTAAAGTCCGACGCTGTCGCGGCCCTCGATCTCCCGGTTGCTGCTCGAGCGGGTCGTGCGGGTGGCGGTGGCCATGGAACCCTCCTTCGCGGCGTGGACGCCCTCAGCGCCTCACGGTCTCCAACGCCCCACCGGTGCCCGAGATTCCCCTGGGGAACCCACCCGGGTGGTGGGACCTTCACACTGCTCGACGTGTGACGCCCTCGAGTAGTTGCGTCCCTTCCCAACTCTCAGGGACTTCTCAGGGCCTCACCTTCGTGTGAGTCGTTCGCCGCCGCGCCCCCTCCGGATGGGTGAGGTAGACCACGTCGGTGCCCGAGGCCGTGCGGTCGGCGCCGGAGGACGAGGGGTACGCCGTCAGCCGGCGAGCCCCATCCGGTCGAGGATCCAGGCCAGGGTGAAGGACCGGTCGTGCCAGGACTTGTACCGCCCCGAGACGCCGCCGTGGCCGGCCGCCATCTCGGTGCGCAGCAGCACGTCGGGACGGCCGGCCCCCGCGGAGTCGGTGGCGCGCAGCCTGGCGACCCACTTGGCGGGCTCGACGTAGAGCACCCGGGTGTCGTTGAGCGAGGTCTCGGCCAGGATCGCCGGGTACTCCTGGGCCGTCACGTTGTCGTAGGGCGCGTAGGAGGCCATGTAGTCGTAGACCTCCGGGTCGGCCTCGGGGTTGCCCCACTCGTCGTACTCGGTGACGGTCAGCGGCAGGGTGCTGTCGAGCATCGTCGTGAGCGCGTCGACGAAGGGCACTCCTGCGACCAGGCCGCTGAACAGCTCGGGAGCCTGGTTGGCCACGGCCCCGATGAGCAGGCCACCGGCGCTCGCGCCCTCGCCGACGAGCGTGTCGGGGGAGGACCAGCCGGTCTCCACGAGGTGGCGGGCGCAGGCGGCGAAGTCGGAGAACGTGTGCTGCTTCTTCATGAGCTTGCCGTCGTCGTACCACCGCCGGCCCATCTCGCCGCCACCGCGCACGTGGGCGATCGCGAAGGCGGCGCCCCGGTCGAGCAGCGAGAGTCGCGCGATGGAGAAGTACGGGTCGATCGAGGCCTCGTAGGAGCCGTAGCCGTAGAGGAGGGTGGGCACCGGGCGGGTGCCGCCGCCACTGTCCTCGCGCGAGCCCCGCTTGCACACGATCGAGATCGGGATCCGCTCGCCGTCCTCGGCGGTGGCCCACAGCCGGTGCTCCTCGTAGTCGGCCGGGTCGTAGCCGCCGAGGACGGGGGCGCGCTTGAGGAGCGTGAGCTCGCGGGTGCGCACGTCGTAGTCGTAGACGCTGCTGGGGATCGCCATCGTCGTGTAGCCCAGACGGACCGTGGGCTGCGCGAAGCCGGGGTTGCCGGAGGCGCCGACGGTGTAGACCGGCTCGTCGAAGGAGATGAGGTAGTCGTCGGTCACCGGCGCCTCGGGTGTGGCGCCCGCGCCGAGCTCGAGGATGCGCAGCTGGGTCAGCCCGTCGCTGCGCTGGTGCACCACGAGGTGGCCCGCGAACGCGTCCACGTCCTCGAGCCGTACGGCGGGGTCGTGCGGCAGCAGCGCCCGCCACTGGTCCCGCGGGGTCGGTGCCAGCGGGGCGACGGCGAGCTCGAAGTCGGGCCCGGTGCCGTTGTGCAGGACCAGGAACCGGTCCTCGCCGGCGAGCACGGCGTGCTCGAGGGAGTACTCGACGCCCTCCTCGCGCGCACAGAAGACCTGCCAGCCGGCCTCGGGGGTGTCGGCGTCGAGGACGCGGTACTCCGAGGTGGTCTTGGACCCGCTCGCCACCACCATGAAGCGGTCCGAGCGCGTGCGGCCCACGCTGGTGAAGAAGCGCCCGTCGGTCTCGTGGTGGACCAGCTCGTCGGCGTCCTGCGGGGTGCCGAGCACGTGGCGCCAGACCTTGTCGGCGCGCCAGGACTCGTCCACGGTCACGTAGTAGAAGCTCGTGCCGGCGCGGTCCCAGGTGGCGCCGCCGATGACCCCGGTGACGACGTCGTCGAGCAGCTCGCCGGTGCGCAGGTCCTTGACCCGCACCGTGTAGCGCTCGTCGCCGACGGTGTCGGTGGCGTAGGCCAGCAGGTGTCCGTCGGGGCTGACGGCCGCGCCGCCGAGGGAGAAGAAGTCGTGGCCCTCCGCGAGCGCGTCCAGGTCGAGCAGCACCTCCTCGCCGGGCAGGGCCGGCTGGTCGGCGGCGCAGTCCTCGGCCGGCTGCGGCGGGGTCCAGTCGTCGGGGTAGGTCACGGGCACCCGGCAGGTGGCGCCGTATTCCTTGCCGGCGAAGGAGCGCCCGTAGTACCAGTGACCGCGGTTGCGGGTCGGGACCGAGAGGTCGGTCTCGCGGGTGCGGGTGCGGATCTCCTCGAAGATGGTGGCCCGCAGGTCGGCGAGGTGGGCGGTGCTGGCCTGCGTCCACGCGTTCTCGGCCTCGAGGTGGGCCAGGACCTCCGGCGACTCCTTCTCGCGCAGCCACTCGTAGTCGTCGCTGCGGGTGCGCCCGTGGACCTCGCGCGTGGTGGTGCGGACGGCTGCGAGGGGCGGGGCGCTGGGCTGCTCGGGAGCGGTGGACATGCGGCGACCCTAGACGCGGGCGCCCATCCTCGCGCCCGCGGCCTCCGAGGGCCGGGGATGGGTAGGTTCGACCCGTGCCCCACATCGACCTCAACGCCGACCTCGGGGAGGGCGTCACCGACGACGCGGCCCTGTTGGGCGTGGTGACGAGCGCCAACCTGGCCTGCGGCTACCACGCGGGCAGCCCGGCGATCATGCGCGCGGTCTGCGCCGAGGCGGCGGAGCGCGGTGTGTCCGTGGGTGCCCAGGTCTCGTACGCCGACCGCGAGCACTTCGGCCGGGTGGCCCGCGACGTCGCGCGCGAGACGCTGCGCGAGCAGGTCGCCGACCAGGTCGGGACCCTCACCCTCATCGCGGGCGAGGAGGGCGTCGAGGTCCGCTACGTCAAGGCCCACGGCGCGCTCTACCACCGCACCCTCGACGACGAGGAGCAGGCGCTCGCGGTGCTCGAGGGCTCCCGCGGCCTGCCCGTGCTCGGCATGCCGGGCCGGCTGCTCACCCTGGCCGTCGCCGAGGGCCGCACGGTGCACCACGAAGGCTTCCCGGACCGGGGGTACGCCGAGGACGGCCGCCTCCTCCCGCGCGACCGGCCCGGTGCGGTGCTCGAGGACGCCGAGGCGATCGCCTTCCGCGCCGTCGAGCTGGCCGGCACCGTGGACTCGGTCTGCGTCCACGGCGACCACCCCGGTGCGGTCGCCCACACCCGGGCCGTGCGCGAGGCGCTCGAGGCCGCGGGCCTGGGGCTGCGCGGGCTGTGACCTGATGGTGGACGTGCGCGTCCTGCCGGTCGGACCCCGGGCGGTGCTGCTCGAGGTTGCCGACGTGGCGTCGGCGCTCGCGCTGGCCGCCCACTGCCGCGCGGCGTCCTGGGCGAGCGAGGTGGTGCCCGCGGCGCGCACGGTGCTGCTCGACGGGCTCGCGGTGCCTCCCGACCGCGTCGCGGCGGCCCTCACGACGTGGACCCCGGAGGGCCCCACCGCGGCCCCGGGCGGGCTGGTCGAGCTCCCCGTGGTCCTCGACGGTGAGGACCTGCCCGACGTCGCCCGGCTGTGGGACTGCACCCGGGTCGAGGTCAGGGCGACGCTGACGACCACGACGTTCACGAGCGCCTTCTGCGGCTTCGCGCCCGGTTTCGCCTACCTCTCCGGGCTTCCCGCCGACCGCGCCGTCCCTCGGCTGCCGTCCCCGCGGCCCCGGGTGCCGGCCGGCTCGGTCGCGCTCGCGGGGGAGTGGGCCGGGGTCTACCCGACCGCCTCTCCGGGCGGGTGGCGGCTGGTCGGTCGCACCGACGCCACCCTGTGGGACGCCGACCGTGATCCGCCGGCGCTGCTGACGCCCGGCACCCGCGTCCGGTTCGTGGAGGTCTGAGGTGCGCTCGTCCGCGCTCGGCGTCGCCGCGACGGGCCCGTCGGTGCTGCTGCAGGACCTCGGGCGGCCCGGCCTGGCCCACCTCGGGGTGCCGCGCGCGGGCGCCCTCGACGCGCCCGCGGCGGCCCTCGCCCGGAGGCTGGTCGGCGGTGCGGCCGACGACGCGGTGCTGGAGGTGCTGCTGGGCGGGCTCGAGGTCGTGCTCGAGGCCGACCCCGGGAGCGGCGCCTGGGTCGCGGTGACGGGGGCGCCCTGCCCGGTGGCCGTCGACGGTCGCGCGGCGCCGCACGGTCGGGCGGTCTGGGTGCCGGCCGGGTCGCGCCTGGTGCTGGGTCGTCCGACGACCGGTCTGCGCTGCTACCTCGCCGTCGACGGCGGCCTGCCCGTCGCCGAGGTGCTCGGGTCGCGTTCGTCGGACACGCTGGCCGGGATCGGCCCCGCACCGGTGCGTGTCGGGGACCGGCTGCCCGTCGGCGTACGACGGGGGGAGCCGGGGCGCGCGGAGGTACCGCCCGCCCGGGCGACCGGTCCGCTGCGGCTGCACCCGGGCCCGCGGGCCGAGTGGTGCGAGGACCCGCTCGCGGCGCTCACCGGTCGGACCTGGTCGGTCGGGGCGGACTCCGACCGGGTCGGTCTGCGGCTGCACGGCGAGCCACTGGTGCGCCGGCGCACCGAGGAGCTGCCCAGCGAGGGGATGGTCCTGGGCGCGGTGCAGGTGCCGCCGGACGGGCGGCCCGTGGTGTTCCTGGCCGACCACCCGCCGACCGGGGGCTACCCGGTGGTGGCCGTGGTCGAGGAGGCCGACCTGTGGCGCTGCGCCCAGCTGCGGCCGGGGGAGCAGGTGGGGTTCACCCGGGCGCGCTGAGGCCGCCCTCGCGAGCGGCGGGCCCGCCGGGGTCATCGGTCGGCTCGTCCTCGGGTTGCTGCCACAGGTGCAGCGCCGGGTCGTCGACCGGGAAGGACCGGACCGGCCCCGCCGGGCTCTCGCGGGTCTCGAAGCGCACCGTCACCACGCCCCGGCCCGAGCCCCACACCCAGCCCCGGCCGTGCTCGTCGTGCACGACGTCCGCGCCGGGGGCCCATCCGCTGGAGCGCGCGCGTGGCGGCTCGGGCAGGTCCTCGGCCTCCTCGTCCGTCGTCCCCGCAGCCTCGTCAGACCCGTCGAGGTCGGCGAACAGGTCGTCCTGCACCCAGTCGGCCAGCCCCGAGACGCCCACGCCGAGCAGGCGGACCCCGGCCCGGAGTGCGGGACCGGTCTCGACCCCGGCGGCGAGCTCGGCGAGCAGGGAGCGCACGACCCGGGCCACGACGGCCGGGCTGTCGGTCGGCTCGGGCAGGGTCGCGGACCGGCTGGTGGTGGTGAAGTCGTGGAGGCGGACCTTGATCGTCACCGTCCGTCCCGACAGTCCGGCCTTGGCCAGCCGGGCGGCCACCTCGCCGGACTGGCGCACCAGCAGGTGCTCCATCAACCGCAGGTCGGAGAGGTCGGAGTCGTAGGTGCCCTCGACGCTCACCGACTTCGTCTCGCGCTCCGCGACCACCGGGCGGTCGTCGTGGGCCCGCGCCAGGTGGAAGAGCCCGATGCCGTGGGCGCTGCCGACCAGCCGCACCAGCTCCTCCTGGCTGACCTGCTCCAGGTCGGCGACGGTCTGCACCCCGGCGCGGCGCAGCCGATCCGCGGTCGCCGGGCCGACGCCGGGGATGACGGTGACGCTCATCGGCCGCAGCAGCTCGCGCTCGGTGCCCGGCGCGACCACGACCAGGCCGTCGGGCTTGTCGAGGTCGCTGGCGACCTTGGCCATGAACTTGCTGGTCGCCACGCCCACCGAGCAGGTCAGCCCGTCGGTGACCTCGGTGACCCGCGCGCGCAGCCGCTCGGCGAAGGCGGTCACCGACTCCACCGACAGGTCGGCCAGGGTCGGGTCCGGCGAGGCCGCCAGGTCCACGAAGGCCTCGTCCAGCGACAGCGGCTCCACGAGCGGCGAGGCCTCGCGCAGCGCACCCATCACCGCACGGCTGGCCTCGCGGTAGGCGCCGAAGCGCCCCGACAGGAACGCCGCGTGCGGGCACCGTGAGCGGGCCTCGCGCGTCGACATCGCCGAGCGCACCCCGTAGATCCGGGCCTCGTACGACGCCGTCGCCACGACCCCGCGCCCGCCGGTGCCCCCGACCACGACCGGGCGGCCGCGCAGGGAGGGCTTGTCGCGCTGCTCGACGGCGGCGAAGAACGCGTCGAGGTCCAGGTGGAGGACCGAGGCTTCGCGACGCACGTCGCGCACGCTACCCAGGCCCGCCCCCGGCCCACGGGTCGTCCACAGCCCACCCCCGTGCGGCCCTGTCCCCAGCGCCGGGTCGAGGGACCCCACGGCGCGTGCCACGCGAGCAGCCTGCTGCGCATGGACACGACCCGCGCCGGCACCGCCGAGCCCCCCGCCCCCGAGCCCTACGTCTCCCGCACGCCCGAGGACGTGCTCGCGGCGGTGCCGCTCGTGCTCGGCTTCGAGCCGGCCGAGTCGCTCGTCATGCTGACCTTCGGCGCCCCGCGCCCCTTCCACGCCCGGGTCGACCTCCCGCGCCACCGTCGGGACCTCGGCGACCTCGTGGAGGTCCTGCGCGAGCCGGCCGTGCGGCACGGGGTCGCCCGCGTGCTCCTGGTCGGCTACGACCCCGACGGGCCCTGGGCCGCCGAGGTGCTGCGGGCCGTCGCCGCCGGGATGGAGGCCGCCGGCATCGAGGTCGTCGCCTGCCTGCGCGCCGACCGCGGCCGCTGGTGGCCGGTCGGACCGGTGACGGCACCCTGCGAGCGGGGTCCCGGGACGGCGTACGACGCCGCAGGGCACCGGTTCCGGGCCCGCTCGGTCGTGGAGGGGCGCGTGACCCTCCCCGACCGGGCCGCCCTGGCGTCCGGGCTCGCCCCGCACCCCGGCGGACCCGACCCCGACCTCGTCGATGCCCTCGCCCGCGCGGTGCCACCATCCGTGCGCCGGGTCGACGCCCTCCTCGACGTGCTCCTGCGCACGGGGGAGCGGCCCGACGAGGACCAGGTGGCCGCGCTGCTGCTCGCCGCGGGGCAGGGCCGGTTGCGGGAGCCGGTGCAGCGCCGGCTCACCCGGGCCAGCGCCCCCGGGCTGGTCGACCTGTGGTCGGAGGTGGTGCGCCGCGCACCGCACGACCGGGTCGCCGACGCCGCCGGCCTGCTGGCCCTCTGCGCGTGGGTCTCCGGCCACGGCGCCCTGGCCTGGTGCGCGGTCGACCGGGCGAGGGAGGTCTCGCCCGACCACGGCCTGGCCGGGATGGTCGCGACGCTGCTGGAGGCCGCGGTGCCGCCCCAGGAGTGGGAGACGTCGCTGTGCCGCCTCGCGGGGTGACGGCGCGGGGGTCGCGCACGCCCTAGGGTGCGAGCCATGGGAGAAGAGGTCGAGGCGCAGGAGTTCACCCGCGCCGACCGCACGCGCCACCGCGAGAAGATCCGTCGCAACCTCGACGTCTTCGCACGGATGCTGCGCGAGGCGGCGTTCGACACCGACGACCCCATGTGCGGACTCGAGGTCGAGCTCAACCTCGTCGACGACCGCGGCGACCCGGCGCTGAAGAACGCCGAGGCACTGGCGCTGATCGCCGACCCCGACTTCCAGACCGAGCTCGGCCAGTTCAACATCGAGATCAACGTGCCGCCGGTGCACCTGCACGACGACGGACTGACCCGCATCGAGGAGCACCTGCGCGGGGATCTCAACGACGCCGAGGCCAAGTCGTCCCAGGTCGGCGCCCACCTGGTGATGATCGGGATCCTCCCCACGCTGACCGAGCAGCACCTCGACCGTCAGGTGCTCAGCGCCAACCCCCGGTACCAGCTGCTCAGCGACGAGATCCTCGCCGCCCGGGGCGAGGACATCGTCCTCGACATCGCCGGCC
>NZ_JASBRN010000023.1 GCF_030149505.1 Nocardioides sp. | reverse complement strand
CGCCCGCCTGGACGAACCGTTCAACGTCGCGTCGGTGGCGCAGTCGCTCGGGACCAGTCGGCGCACCCTCGAGCGACGCGTCCGTGCGGCGCTCAACCTCACTCCGCTCGGCTTCGTCCAACGGCTTCGCATCGAACGAGCGCGGCACCTCTCGGCGACCACGGACCTCACCTCCGCCGAGATCGCGCTCCGTGTCGGCTACGCGAACGCCGAGACACTGCGCTCCCTCCTGCGCAGGGAGCGACGCCGTTCCTGACCTATCGCCATGCCTGTAGCCGGTGTCCTAGTGCTCGACTGGAACCACCTCTCAGCACGTCGCGTCGACGCTCCTGCGTCGCGCCCTGGACGACCCACTCGACACGCCCGCAGCACAGGCCATGTGACGTGTCCCGGCTTCCCGGACGGTCGGGGTTGGGTGGCTGTGATGTCGCTGCGTTCTAGTCGAGGGGGTCAGCAGACTCGATCATGGTCGATTGGGATGAGACGTGAAGGCGGTCAGGTCAGGGCGGCCGAAGCCGGCCGGCGGGGTAGCGTCGGTCACGTCGAGGTCTTTCGGATGGATGGCGTAGGACCTCCATCGTCGGGAGACCTCGACGTCTATCTGCGGACCGACGCGCCCGGCCGACCTACACCCTCATCTGGGAAGAGCCATCAAACAAGACCTTCCCTGTTCACCCAGTGCACACCCCGCCCGCTCATCGGCTGCTTGTTCCATTGACCTCAGGACCGGTGCCTGGCGAGGCTCGGTTCAGGCGTCCGGGCCGTCGCTCTCTCATCGGCTGCCCACGCTGGTCGTGTGGTTCTCTTTTGGCCTGCGCGGCCCGGGCGTCGCCAAGGGGTCAGGAGAGGCTCAAGAGGGGTTTGCCTAGCTCGAAGCAGCGTTGCCCTCCCGACTCGACAACCGTCAGGGATCGAGCAGGAGGACTGGTCAGTGAAGGCAACGGACGAGCGGGTTGTGATCGGGATGGACCCGCACAAGCGGTCGGTGACCATCGAGGTGATGGCTGCCGATGAAGAGGTCCTTGGTGGTGGCCGGTTCGGCACCGACACCGCCGGCTTCAAGTCGATGCTGGAGTACGTGACCAGGTGGCCGGACCGGGTCTGGGCCATCGAGGGCTGCAACGGCATCGGACGCCATGTCGCGCTGCGGTTGCTGGCCGAGGGGCACGAGGTCGTCGACGTGCCGCCGAAGCTCTCTGCTCGTGCGCGGGTCTTCGCCACCGGTCAAGGCCGCAAGACCGACGCCACCGACGCCCACTCCGTCGCGCTGGTCGGCACCCGGATGGCGGGGCTGCGTCCGGTGGTCCATGACGAGCAGCTCGCGGTCCTGCGGCTCCTGGTCGACCGCCGCAGCTCACTGGGCGATGACCACACGCGGATGATCTCCCAGCTCCACCAGCTGCTGCTCGAGCTGATCCCCGGTGGCGCGAAAAAGGACCTCTCCGCCGCGCAAGCCAAGGCACTGCTGGCCCGGGTGCGTCCCCGCGACGTCGTGGGCAAGGCCCGTCGCCGGGTCGCTGCCGAACTGGTTGCTGACCTGGAGCGGGTTTACGCGCGGAAGAAGGCCGCGGACAAGGAGCTCAAGGAACTGCTCGCCGCGACCGGCACGAGCCTGATGGACCTGCACGGCATCGGTCCCTCCGGCGCCGCTCGGCTGCTGGTCGAGGTCGGTGACATCACCCGGTTCCCCAACCGCGAGCACTTCGCGTCCTGGAACGGCACCGCACCCATCGACGCCTCCTCCGGCGACAACGTCCGACACCGGCTCTCACGAGCAGGCAACCGGCAGATCAACCGGACCCTGCACATCATGGCCACCGTCCAACTGCGCAACGACACCGAAGGACGCGCCTACTTCGACCGCCGCAAAAACGACGGGAAGACCTCGATGGAAGCCATGCGTGCACTCAAGCGACGGCTCTCGAACATTGAGGTTCCCCCCGGACCGTAGAGGCATCGACAATGAGGATCGAGATGCCAGAGAAGCGGAAGAAGTACGACCGGGAGTTCCGTGAGGGAGCTGTCCGGATCGTCGAAGAGACCAACAAGCCGATCGCGCAGGTCGCTCGT
>NZ_JASBRN010000082.1 GCF_030149505.1 Nocardioides sp. | reverse complement strand
GCGCACCCGGGGGCGGGGCACCTGCGGGGGGCCCCGCGCGCCGGTGCGCCATCTATTTACCCGACACGGAGTCGCCGAGCCGGCGCGTCCTTCGGTAATGTTGCGCGGGCTCGGCGGGGGAGGGTCAGCCGCGCAGCCGCACCGACAGGCAGGTCACGCAGCCCTCGAGCTTCTCCAGCTCGGAGATGTCGACGGCCACCACGCGCAGGCCACGGGCCTCGAAGGAGCGGATCGTCTCCGGTGCCGCCGAGGACATCAGCACCGTCTGCTCGTCGAGGCAGACCACGTGGCAGCCAGGCTCCTCGGGCACCGGCTCGTAGCGCTCCCACACCGTCGGGTCGTCGACGACCGGGTCCCACCCGACCACGGTGCCGTCGGGGAGCGCGGTCACGGCCGACTTCAGGTGCAGCACCTTCGCCAGGGGTACGCCGACGACGACCGCCCCGAGCGGCGCGAGGTGCGTGCGGAGCTGCTCGACGGCACCGGGCGTCGTGCGTCCGCCGAGGCCGACCCAGACGGTCCCGTCGTGCTTGAGCACGTCGCCGCCGTCGAGGGTGTCGGGCGCCTGGATCCGCTCGACCCGGTAGCCCAGGTCGCGCAGCGCGGCCTCGGTGCCCGCGGTCTCGGGCTTGCGCTCGTCGGCGCCGGGGCGGCTGATGACCGCGACGTCACCGAGCACGACCACGGTGTCCTCGACGAAGACCGCGTCGGGGCAGTCGTCGGCGGGCTCGACCTCGACGGTGCGCCAGCCCTCGGCGTGCAGCGCGTCGACGTACCCCTGCCACTGCGCCAGCGCCAGGTCGGCGTCGACCGGGGATCGCCCGATGTGGGTCACCAGGCCCTCGGCGACACGGGGGCCGGGGCGGCGGACCAGCGCAAGCCTCCGGCCGGAGCCCAGGGCCCCGGCCAGCGCCCCGGAGCTGGCCCCGCTCACCGCACGCCCCAGGAGTAGGTCTGCTTGCGCAGCTGGAGGTACATGAAGGTCTCGGTGGCCACGACGCCCGGCACGGTGCGGATCTGGCTGGAGAGCAGCTCGAGCAGGTGCTCGTCGGACTCGCAGACCAGCTCCACGAGCAGGTCGAAGGAGCCGGCGGTGATGACGACGTAGTCGACGGCGTCGAGGGCGGCGAGCGCGTCGGCGACCGGCTCCAGCGGCCCGGTGGCCCGGATGCCGACCATGGCCTGGCGGGCGAAGCCGAGCTGCATGGGGTCGGTGACGGCCACGACCTGCATGACCCCGGCCTCGACGAGTCGCTGGACCCGCTGGCGCACCGCGGCCTCGGAGAGGCCCACGACCTTGCCGATGGCGGCGTAGGAGCGGCGGCCGTCCTGCTGCAGCTGCTCGATGATCGCCTTGGAGACCTCGTCGAGGTGGGGGAGCGCCCCCTCGCTCTTCCTGCTCATGGACGGACCGTACCGGTCGGCGAGCCTGCACGACGCCGATCCCACTCGGGAGTGCCAACGAGCGATTTCGTTGCCAACAGGTTTCGGTTCAACCGGATCCCTTGTCGGGGGCGGTCGTCAGTGGCACGATCCGAGGACCCGCTGACCGGAGGAGGCCCATGGCACCCGACGACCAGGCGCCTGCGCGCCGCTCGACCCTGTCCCGGCGCGGGCTGCTCCGCGGCGGTGGCGCGGTCGCCGCCGCCGGCCTGTCGGTGGCGGCGCTGAAGCTGCCGTTCTTCAGCGTGGCCGGTGCTGCCCAGGACCCCGCGTCCTGCCGGGCCACCGACCTGTCCGAGCGCGAGCGACGGTTGGTCATCTCCAACTGGACCGGCTACATCGACCCCCGGCGCAACCCGCGCGGGACCTACAACACCTTCCAGGACACGACCGGCATCACCGTCGAGTACAACGACGACGTCAACGACAACGCGGAGTTCTACGCGAAGGTCCGCAACCAGCTCGGCTCCTGCGAGCCGATCGACCGCGACATGATCGTGCTGACCGACTGGATGGCCGCCCGGATGATCGGCCTGGGCTGGATCCAGCCGCTGGAGCGCGAACGGGTCCCCCGGCTGCACGAGAACCTCATCGACTCCCTGCGCGACAAGGCCTGGGACCCCGACCGCACCTACAGCGCGCCGTGGCAGTCCGGCCTCACCGGGATCGCCTACAACGCGGCGTACGTCGACGAGGTGGGCAGCTTCTCCGAGCTGCTCACCCGCTCGGACCTCAAGGGCCGGATCACCCTGCTCACCGAGATGCGCGACACGATGGGGTTCATGCTCAAGGTCGTCGGGGCCGAGCCGGAGGACTTCACCGAGGACGAGTGGTACGACGCCATCGACGCGCTCAACCGGGCGGTCTCGGACGGGCAGCTGCGGCAGTTCGCCGGCAACAACTACCTCCAGCAGCTGGCCAACGGCGACATCGTGGCGTGCGAG
Organism: Nocardioides sp.; assembly: GCF_030149505.1. Classification (GTDB taxonomy): domain Bacteria; phylum Actinomycetota; class Actinomycetes; order Propionibacteriales; family Nocardioidaceae; genus Nocardioides. Next base: position 106,415 of record NZ_JASBRN010000082.1, on the reverse strand, counting down.
GCCTGGTCGGGCGACGTCATCCAGGCGCAGTACGACAACCCCGACATCAAGTTCGTGGTGCCCGAGGAGGGGCTGTCGCTGTGGAGCGACAACATGCTGGTGCCCAACCTCGCCACGCACCAGGCCAACGCCGAGGCCTGGATCGACTACTACTACGAGCCCGAGGTCGCCGCCCGGCTGGCGGCCTGGGTCAACTACATCTGCCCCGTCGAGGGAGCCCGCGAGGCGATGGAGCAGGTCGACGCCTCGCTGGTCGACAACCCCCTGATCTTCCCCGACGAGGAGTTCCTCGCCGACACCTGGGACTTCATGCCGCTCGACGACCGGCAGTCCCAGCAGTACGAAGGAGACTGGTCCGATGCCACCGTCGGCTGACACCGCCGCGACCGGGGCGCCCGCGCCCGCCGCCCCCGGACCCGGCTCCGGCGCCCACGATGGCCCGGACGGGGGGCTGCGGCTGAGCAGCCTCACCAAGCGCTACGCCAACGGCTTCACCGCCGTGCACGACCTGGACCTCGACGTGCCACGGGGCTCCTTCATCGCCCTGCTCGGTCCCTCGGGCTGCGGCAAGACCACGACGCTCCGGATGGTCGCGGGCCTGGAGGTGCCGACGTCCGGGCGGATCACGCTGGCCGGCCAGGACATCACCGACCGGCGCGCCCACCAGCGCCCGGTCAACACCGTGTTCCAGAACTACGCGCTCTTCCCCCACCTGGACATCTACGAGAACGTCGCCTTCGGGCTGCGCCGGCGCAAGGTGCGCGACGTGGAGTCGAAGGTCCGCGCGATGCTCGAGCTGGTCGAGCTCGACAGCCAGGCCCGCAAGCGCCCGGCCCAGCTCTCCGGCGGGCAGCAGCAGCGCGTCGCGCTGGCCCGCGCGCTGATCAACGAGCCGGAGGTGCTGCTGCTCGACGAGCCGCTGGGAGCGCTGGACCTGAAGCTGCGGCGCTCGATGCAGATCGAGATCAAGCGGATCCAGGTGGAGGTCGGGCTGACCTTCATGCACGTCACCCACGACCAGGAGGAGGCCATGACGATGGCCGACACCGTGGCCGTGATGAACGGCGGGGTCATCGAGCAGCTCGGCGCACCCGCCGAGCTCTACGAGAACCCCCGCTCGACCTTCGTGGCCAACTTCCTCGGTCAGTCCAACCTGATCGAGGGGCGGGTGCTCTCGCGCTCGGCCGACGTCACGACCCTCGACATGCACGGCATCACCGTCTCGGTGCCGACCGCGCGCACCCACACCGACGGGGAGGGCGGCTGGATCGGCATTCGCCCGGAGAAGGTGCTCATCGGCGAGGAGGGCGCCGACCTCGACGCCCCGGGCAACACCGTCCCGGGCGGGGTGGTCAGCGACGTCTCCTTCGTGGGTGTCTCCACGCAGTACCTCGTGCGGATGCCCTGGGGCCAGGAGCTCCAGGTCTTCTCCCAGAACACCGGCCGCACCCGGATGTTCACAGTGGGGGAGAAGGTCGAGCTGTCGTGGCGTCCGGAGTACGCCTTCTGCCTCGACATCAACCAGGACGCCGCAGCCGGCGTCGACGACGGGGAGACCCGGTGACCCAGGCGGCGCAGGCGGTCCCGGAGACCGCCACGCTGGCGGCGGAGCCGTCCGGGTCGCGGCGCCGGCGGGGCCGCACGGGCTACCTGCTGATGCTGCCGGCCACCCTGTGGCTGCTGCTCTTCTTCGTCGTCCCGTTCTACTCCCTGGTGGCCACCAGCCTCTTCGACGCCTCGGGCTCGGACTTCCGCGGCTACGAGATGACCTACGCCTGGGGCAACTACGTCGACGTGGTCGAGGCCTACTGGCAACCCTTCCTGCGCTCGCTCTGGTACGCCGCCCTCGCGACCGGGATCTGCCTGGTGCTCGGCTACGTGCTGGCCTACGCGATCGCCTTCAAGGCCGGTCGCTGGAAGTGGCTGCTGCTGGTGCTGGTGATCGCGCCGTTCTTCACCAGCTTCCTCGTGCGCACGCTGTCGTGGCAGCTGATCCTCTCCGACGAGGGGTTCGTCGTGGACGCCCTGCAGTTCCTGCGGGTGCTCGGACCCGACGACCGGCTGCTCGCGACGCCGGTGGCGGTCGTGGCCGGCCTGGCCTACAACTTCCTGCCCTTCATGGTGCTGCCGCTCTTCGCGAGCCTGGACAAGATCGACCCCCGGCTCGTGGAGGCCTCCAGCGACCTCTACGCCCACCCGTTCGTCGGCTTCTGGAAGGTCACCTGGCCGCTCTCGCTGCCGGGCGTGGTCTCCGGGACGCTGCTCACCTTCATCCCGGCCGCCGGTGACTACATCAACGCCGAGTTCCTCGGCTCGACCAACCAGCGCGTCATCGGCAACGTCATCCAGGGCCAGTTCATCGACGCCAACAACTCCCCGGTGGCTGCGGCGCTGTCGGTGCTGCTGATGGTGCTCATCGTCGCGATGGTGCTGGTCTACGTCCGCCGCGCCGGGACGGAGGAGCTGCTGTGACCGCCTGGCTGCGCGAGCGAATGGTCCTCCTCCTGGGACTGGGCGTGCTCGCCTACACCTTCGTGCCGATCGCCGTCGTGGTGCTGATGAGCTTCAACGAGCCCGCGGCCCGCAACGTCTACTCCTTCGACGGCTTCACGCTGCACAACTGGGCCAACATCTGCGAGGACGCCGCCATGTGCGAGGCCCTCGGGCTCTCGTTGCGCATCGGGTTCCTGGCCACGCTCGTGGCCACGGTGCTGGGCACCCTCGCGGGCTTCGCCCTGGTGCGCCACGACTTCGCCGGGCGCTCCTCGGCCAACCTGCTGATCTTCCTGCCGATGGCCGCGCCCGAGATCGTGCTGGGCTCCTCGCTGCTGACCCTCTTCGTGGCCGCCGGCGCCTCGGGCCTGCTGGGCTTCTGGACGATCCTCATCGCGCACATCATGTTCTGCCTATCGTTCGTGGTCGTGACCGTGCGCTCGCGGCTGGCCGGGCTCGATGACACCCTGGAGCAGGCAGCCGCCGACCTCTACGCCACGCCGGCGCAGACCTTCTGGCGGGTCACGTTCCCGCTGGTGCTGCCCGGCATCCTCGGCGCGGCGCTGCTGAGCTTCTCGCTCTCCTTCGACGACTTCATCATCACCAACCTCAACTCCGGCAACGAGACGACCTTCCCGATGTACGTCTGGGGCGCCTACCGCGTGGGTGTCCCGATGCAGGTCAACGTCATCGGCACGCTCATGCTGCTGTTCTCGCTGGCGGTGGTCGTCACCGGCGAGCTGGTGAGCCGGCGCCGGCGCCGGGCCCTGGTGTGAGGCGGACCCGGAGCGACGCGGCGGCACGGGCGCTTGCCGACGCGGCGCCGCGCACGGCCTGGCTCGACGACCCCGACCGACCCGACCCGCTGCCGCCGCTCGTCGGGGACGTCGAGGCGGACCTGCTGGTCGTGGGCGGGGGCTACACCGGGCTCTGGGCCGCGCTGCTCGCCCGCGAGCGGCACCCCGGCCGCTCGGTCGTGCTGGTCGAGGCCGGGGAGTGCGGCGGTCAGGCCTCGGGGCGCAACGGCGGCTTCGCCTCGGCCTCGCTGACCCACGGGTTCGCCCACGGCCTGGACCGCTGGCCCGAGGAGCTGGCCGAGCTCGACCGGCTCGGGGCGCAGAACCTCGCGGCGATCGGGGAGGTGGTCGCCGACCGCGGGATCGACTGCGACTGGCGACCCACCGGCGAGCTCACGGTGGCCACCCGGCCGCACCACGTCGAGGAGCTCACGGAGCTCGCCGCCGAGATGGGGCGCCACGGCGCGGAGGTGGAGCTGCTCGACGAGGCAGCCGTCCGCGCGCGCGTCGACTCGCCGTCGTACGTCGGGGGGCTGCTGGACCGCCACGGCACGGCGCTCGTCGAGCCGGCCCGGCTGGCGTGGGGCCTGCGGCGGGCCTGCCTCGAGGACGGCGTGGCCATCCACGAGCAGACCCGGGCGGTCTCCCTGGAGCGGTCGGCCGGCGGCGTACGGGTGGGGACGCGGGGGCCGGACGGGCCCGGCTCGGTGCGAGCCGCGCAGGTGGTGCTGGCGACCAACGCGTTCCCGTCGCTGCTGCGGCGGCTGCGGCTGATGACGGTGCCGGTCTACGACCACGTGCTCATGACCGAGCCGCTCTCGCCGGAGCAGAGGGCGGCGATCGGGTGGGAGGGGCGCGAGGGCGTGGGCGACGCGGCCAACCTCTTCCACTACTACCGCCTGACCCGCGACGACCGGATCCTGTGGGGCGGCTACGACGCGGTGCACCACTTCGGCGGCCGGATCGACGCCTCGCTGGAGCAGCGCGACGCCACCCACGAGCTGCTGGCCGAGCACTTCCTGGAGACGTTCCCGCAGCTGGAGGGCATCCGCTTCACGCACCGCTGGGGCGGGGTGATCGACACCTGCACGCGCTTCGCCGCCTTCTTCGGTACGGCGCTGGGCGGCCGCGTCGGGTACGCGCTGGGCTACACCGGGCTCGGTGTCGCGGCCACCCGCTTCGGCGCCCAGGTCACCCTCGACCTGCTCGACGGCGCCGACACCGAGCGCACCCGGCTGCGGATGGTGCGCGAGCGGCCGCTGCCCTTCCCGCCCGAGCCGCTGCGCTCGGTCGGCATCAACCTGACCCGCTGGTCGCTGGCCAGCGCCGACCGGCACGGCGGCCGCCGCAACCTGTGGCTGCGCACGCTCGACCGGGCCGGCCTCGGCTTCGACTCCTGACCCCGTCCGACCCCACATCCATCCCAGAGCAGAGGACCCCATCGTGAGCACCCTGATCCCGCACTGGCGCAGCGGCGAGCGCTGGCCCGGCGCCGCGGCCCGCACCGGCGACGTGCACGACCCCGCGACGGGCCGGGTCGCCGCGCAGGTGTCGTTCGCCTCCGCCTCGGAGGTCGACGCGGTGGTGCGCGAGGCCCGCGCGGCGGGGCGGGAGTGGGCGGAGGCGTCGCTGACCCGGCGTACCTCGGTGCTGTTCGCGTTCCGCGAGGTCCTCGCCCGGCGGCGCGAGGAGGTCGCGGCGGCCATCACCGCCGAGCACGGCAAGGTCCTCGACGACGCGCTGGGGGAGGTGCAGCGGGGGCTGGAGGTCGCGGAGTTCGCGTGCGGCGCCCCGCACCTGCTCAAGGGCTCCTTCTCCGACGGGGTGTCGACGGGGGTCGACGTGCACTCGGTGCGCCAGGCCCTCGGCGTCGTGGCCGTCATCTCGCCGTTCAACTTCCCGGCGATGGTGCCGCTGTGGTTCGTGCCGGTGGCGATCGCCTGCGGCAACGCGGTGGTGCTCAAGCCGAGCGAGAAGGACCCGTCGGCGTCGCTGCTGCTGGCCGAGTGCTGGGCGGAGGCCGGCCTGCCGCCGGGCGTGCTCAACGTCGTGCACGGAGACAAGCAGGCGGTCGACGCGCTGCTGGAGCACCCGGAAGTCGCCGCGGTCTCGTTCGTCGGCTCCACGCCGATCGCCCGCTACGTCTACGAGAACGGCACCCGGCACGGCAAGCGGGTCCAGGCCCTCGGCGGCGCCAAGAACCACATGGTGGTGCTGCCCGACGCCGACCTCGACGAGGTGGCCGACGCCGCGGTCTCGGCGGGCTTCGGCTCGGCGGGGGAGCGGTGCATGGCGATCTCGGTCGTCGTCGCCGTCGACCCGGTCGCGGGCGAGCTCGTCCCGCGGATCGCCTCCCGGATGGCCGGCCTGCGCACGGGCGACGGGCGCCGCGGCTGCGACATGGGCCCGCTGGTCACCGGCGAGCACCGCGACAAGGTCGCGTCGTACGTCGCCGCCGGGGTCGCGGCCGGCGCGACCCTGGTCGTGGACGGCCGCGAGGTGGTGCCGGACGGCGAGGCCGGTGGCTTCTGGCTGGGTCCCACGCTCTTCGACCGGGTCGAGCCCGGCATGCCGGTCTACGACGAGGAGATCTTCGGGCCGGTCCTCTCGGTCGTGCGCGTGGCGTCGTACGACGAGGCGCTGGCGCTCGTGAACGCCAACCCCTACGGCAACGGCACCGCGATCTTCACCGGCGACGGCGGTGCGGCCCGGCGGTTCCAGCGCGAGGTCGAGGTCGGCATGGTCGGCGTCAACGTCCCCATCCCGGTCCCGATGGCCTACTACTCTTTCGGCGGCTGGAAGGCCTCGCTCTTCGGCGACACCCACGCCCACGGCATGGAGGGCGTGCACTTCTTCACCCGCGGCAAGGTGATCACCACGCGCTGGCCCGACCCGGCCTCCCGGCCCGGCATCGACCTGGGGTTCCCGCAGGGCCGCTGATCTGGAGGTCCTGCACGGAACCAGGTCGCGTGCAGGACCTCCAGATCGCCCGCGGGACGCAGGAGACCGGTGTCGAGGCACCCTCGCGGGTGGCTCAGAGCATCGAGGACGCCTTGTCCAGCACCACCCGCAGCACCTGCTCCATCTCGTCGAAGTGCGACTGGTCGCAGATGAGCGGCGGGGCCAGCTGCACGACCGGGTCGCCGCGGTCGTCGGCGCGGCAGTAGAGGCCCTCGGCGAAGAGCTGCTTGGAGACGAATCCGTAGAGGATCCGCTCGCACTCCTCGGCGGAGAACGACTCCTTGGTGGCCTTGTCCTTCACCAGCTCGATGCCGAAGAAGTAGCCCTCGCCGCGGACGTCGCCGACGATCGGCAGGTCCAGCAGCCGCTCGAGGGTGGCGCGGAAGGCGCCCTCGTTGGCACGGACGTGCTCGAGGACCTTCTCCTCCTCGAAGATCTGCAGGTTCTTCAGGCCCACCGCGGTGGAGACGGGGTGCCCGCCGAAGGTGTAGCCGTGGGCGAACATGCCGGTCCCGTGCAGGAACGGCTCCATCAGCTTGTCGCCGGCGATCATCGCGCCGAGCGGGGAGTAGCCCGAGGTCAGACCCTTGGCGCAGGTGATCATGTCGGGCTGGTAGTCGAAGCGCTCCGCGCCGAACATGTGCCCGAGCCGGCCGAAGGCGCAGATGACCTCGTCGGAGACCAGCAGCACGTCGTACTCGTCGCAGATCTCGCGCACGCGCTGCCAGTACGACGGCGGGGGCGGGAAGCACCCGCCGGCGTTCTGCACCGGCTCCAGAAAGACCGCGGCCACGGTGTCGGGCCCCTCGTCCTCGATCGCCACGGCGATCTGGTCCGCGGCCCACCGGCCGAACTCCTCCAGGCTGCCGCCGCCGAAGCCGGGGTGCTGGTCGGCGCGGTAGTAGTTGGTGTTGGGCACCCGGAAGGTCGAGGGCACCAGCGGCTCGAACTGCTGCTTGAGCAGCGGCAGCCCGGTGATCGACAGCGCGCCCTGGGTGGTGCCGTGGTAGGCGATGGCCCGCGAGATCACCTTGTGCTTCATCGGCTTGCCGACGAGCTTGAAGTAGTTCTTCGCCAGCTTCCAGGCGGTCTCCACGGCCTCCCCGCCACCGCTGGTGAAGAAGACCCGGTTGAGGTCGCCCGGCGCGTACGACGCGACCTTCTCGGCCAGCTCGATCGCGGTCGGGTGCGCGTAGGACCACAGCGGCATGAAGGCCAGCTCGGAGGCCTGCTTGGCCGCGGTCTCGGCCAGGTCCGTGCGACCGTGGCCGAGCTGGGAGACGAAGAGCCCGGCCAGCCCGTCGAGGTAGCGCCGTCCGTGGGAGTCGTAGAGGTAGGCGCCCTCGCCCCGGACCATCACCGGCACGTCGGCGTGCTCGTACTGCCCGTGGCGGGTGAAGTGCATCCACAGGTGGTCCTTGGCGGCCCGCTGCAGGTGGTCGTGGTCGAGGTGCTCCATGGCACCATGTTCACGCGCGAGGATGCAGAAAGGCAAGCGAATCCGTTGCGTCGAGGGGGCAACTGTCGCGGATTCCGTGGTGATGTCTCTCGCGGGACACCCGTCCCGCCTGGTAGCAAGAACCCATGACCTCCACGACGCTGCTGAGCGGCGGGAGCCTCTTCGACGGCGAGCGTCACCGCGGGCCGGGCGAGGTCCTGCTCCGGGACGGGCGCATCGCCGCGGTCGCCACCGGCGGCGAGCGTCTCGAGGCCCCGCCCGGGACGCGACGCGTCGACCTCGGCGGCGGGCTGCTGCTGCCGGGCTTCACCGACGCCCACGTCCACGCCGTCCAGGGCGGCCTCGAGCGGATCCGCTGCGACCTGAGCGGCGGGGAGACGCGCGAGGACTACCTCGCGCTGGTCGCGACGTACGCCGCCGGGCACGACGGCCCGTGGATCCTCGGCGGCGGCTGGGCGATGGCCGCCTTCCCCGGCGGCACCCCGACCGCCGCCGACCTCGACGCGGTCGTCCCGGACCGGCCTGTGCTGCTGCCCAACCGCGACCACCACGGCGCCTGGGTCAACAGTCGCGCCCTGGAGCTGGCCGGCATCACGCGCGAGACGCCCGACCCTCCGGACGGCCGGATCGAGCGCGACGCCACCGGGGCTCCGACCGGAACGCTGCACGAGGGCGCGATGGACCTCGTCGCCCGACTGCTGCCCCCGACCAGTCCCGCGGAGCTCGACCGAGCCCTGGCTGCCGGGCAGGCGCACCTGCACTCGCTGGGAGTGACCGGCTGGCAGGACGCGATCGTCGGTGCCTACGCCGGCATGGAGGACCCCGGCCCCGCCTACGTCCGAGCGGCCGCCTCCGGCACGCTGCGCTCCCACGTCGTGGGTGCGCTGTGGTGGGACCGCGACCGCGGCCTGGAGCAGGTGGCCGACCTGGTCGCGCGGCGCGCGGAGTACACCCACGGACGGTTCCGGGCCACGAGCACCAAGGTCATGCAGGACGGCGTGGCCGAGAACGGCACCGCCGCGCTGGGGTCGCCCTACCTCGACCGCTGCGGCCACCCCACCGACAACGCCGGGCACTCCTTCGTCGACCCGCACGTGCTGCGCGAGGCCGTGCGGCGGCTGGCCGCCGAGGGCTTCCAGGTGCACGTGCACGGCATCGGGGACCGCGGCGTGCGCGAGGCGCTGGACGCCTTCGAGGGCCTCGACGACGCCGGTCGCGCGCTGCGGCACCACGTGGCGCACCTCCAGCTGGTCGACCCGCGCGACGTGCCGCGCTTCGCTGCGCTCGGCGTCGCGGCCAACATCCAGGCGCTCTGGGCCTGCCACGACGAGCAGATGACCGAGCTGACCCTGCCGTTCCTGGGTCCGGAGCGCGCCCGCTGGCAGTACCCCTTCGGCGACCTCCACCGCACCGGCGCCCGCCTGGTCGCCGGCAGCGACTGGCCCGTGAGCAGCGCCGACCCGCTGCAGGCGGTCCACGTGGCCGTCAACCGCACCGAGCACGGTGCCGACGGGCCGGCCGGCCACGAGCCGTTCCTGCCGGAGCAGTCCCTGGCCGTCGAGACCGCGCTGGCGGCGTACACCTCGGGGAGCGCGTGGGTGAACGGTCGCGACGACGCGGGCAGGATCGGCCCCGGCGCGGTCGCGGACCTCGTGCTCCTCGACCGTGACGTCGTGACGGGCGACCCGGGAGAGATCGGTGCCGCGCGGGCGGTCGCCACCTGGATCGCTGGCGGGCTCGTGCACGAGTCGTGATCGTCGGACAATTGGCGGACTAGCGACGGATTTCGTCATCGATCGGGCCTACGGCCTACCGGATCCGTCGTCGGCTCACTACGCTCCCGCCATGGCCGACACCACGTTCCGCAACGTCATCAACGGCGAGCTCGTCGACGCCGCCTCCGGCGCGACGTACGACGTCATCGACCCGACCACCGGCGAGGTCTACGCGCAGGCACCCGCGTCGGGCGCGGAGGACGTCGACCGGGCGTACGCCGCCGCCGACGCCGCCTTCGAGGGCTGGGGCTGGGGGACGACGCCCCAGGACCGGGCTCGCGCGCTGCTGAGGCTGGCCGACGCCATCGAGGACCGGGTCGAGGAGATCGCCCGGGTCGAGTGCCGCGACACCGGCAAGCCGTTCGGACTGACCATGGACGAGGAGATGGGCTACGCCCACGACCACTTCCGGTTCTTCGCCGGAGCATCCCGGGTGCTCGAGGGCCGCTCAGCTGGGGAGTACATGGCCGACCACACCTCGTGGGTGCGCCGCGAGCCGATCGGCGTCGTGGGCCAGGTGACGCCCTGGAACTACCCGCTGCTGATGATGATCTGGAAGATCGCCCCGGCCCTGGCCGCCGGGAACACCGTCGTGCTCAAGCCCAGCGACACCACCCCGGCCAGCTCGACGCTGCTCGCCGAGATCGCGCAGGAGTTCCTGCCGCCCGGCGTGCTCAACGTCGTGTGCGGCGACCGCGACACCGGCCGGGCACTGGTGTCGCACCCGACCCCGCAGATGGTCGCCATCACCGGGTCGGTCCGCGCGGGCATGGAGGTCGCCGGCGCCGCCGCGACCGACCTCAAGAAGGTCCACCTGGAGCTGGGGGGCAAGGCGCCGGTGATCGTCTTCGACGACGCCGACCTGTCGGCTGCGGCCGAGGGGATCGCCGGCGCCGCTCTCTTCAACGCCGGGCAGGACTGCACCGCCGCCACCCGCGTGCTCGCCGCCCCCGGCATCCACGACGACCTGGTCGCCGCCCTCGCCGAGGCCGCGCGGGGCATGCCGACGGGCATGCCGGACGTCGAGGGCGTCTACTACGGCCCGCTCAACAACGAGAACCAGCTGGCGCACGTCTCCGGCATGGTCGACCGGCTCCCCGACCACGCCGAGGTCGTCACCGGTGGCACCCGCCATGGCGACCGCGGCTACTTCTACGAGCCGACCGTCCTCTCCGGCCTGCGCCAGGACGACGAGCAGGTGCAGACCGAGATCTTCGGTCCCGTCATGACCGTCCAGCGCTTCTCCGACGAGGCCGAGGCGCTGCGCTGGGCCAACGGCGTGAAGTACGGACTGGCCTCCAGCGTCTGGACGACCGACCACGCGCGGGCCATGCGGGTCTCGAGGCGCCTGGACTTCGGGGCGGTGTGGATCAACACCCACATCCCGTTCGTCTCCGAGATGCCGCACGGCGGCTTCAAGCACTCCGGCTACGGCAAGGACCTGTCGATGTACGGCCTCGAGGACTACACCCGCATCAAGCACGTGATGAGCGCGATCGGTGGTTGAGGTGCGAGCGGAGCGAGCCTCGAAGCCCATGAGGATCCTGCTGGTCGGCGCCGGCGGCGTGGGGGCGGCCTTCTGCTCCATCGCCGCCCGCCGCGACTTCTACGAGACGATCGTCGTCACCGACTACTCCCTCGAGCGCGCCGAGCGGGCCTCCGCCCAGGACGCGCGGTTCACCGCCGCGCAGGTCGACGCCTCCTCGGCCGAGGCTGTCACGGCCCTGTGTCGCGAGCACCGCATCACCCACGTCATGAACGCCGTGGACCCGGTCTTCGACATGCCGGTCTTCGAGGGCGCGCTGGCCGCGGGCGCGGACTACCTCGACATGGCGATGTCGCTGTCCAAGCCGCACCCCGAGCGCCCCCACGAGGTCCCCGGGGTGAAGCTCGGCGACGACCAGTTCGCCCGGGCGGCCGCCTGGGAGGAGGCCGGACGGCTCGCGCTGGTCGGCATCGGCGTGGAGCCGGGCCTCTCCGACGTCTTCGCCCGGTACGCCGCCGACCACCTCTTCAGCGAGATCGACGAGCTCGGCACCCGAGACGGCGCCAACCTCGTCGTCCGCGACGAGGACGGCAACGAGGTGTTCGCCCCGTCGTTCTCGATGTGGACCACGATCGAGGAGTGCCTCAACCCGCCCGTGGTCTGGCAGGACGGGGACTGGCACACCACCGCCCCGTTCTCCGAGCCGGAGGTCTTCGACTTCCCTGAGGGGATCGGCCCCGTCGAGTGCGTCAACGTCGAGCACGAGGAGGTGCTCCTCATGCCGCGCTGGGTCGACTGCCGCCGCGCGACCTTCAAGTACGGCCTGGGTGAGGAGATGATCACCATCCTCAAGGTCCTGCACCAGCTCGGCCTCGACTCCACCGAGAAGGTCCGCGTCAAGGGCGTCGAGGTGTCCCCGCGCGACGTCGTGGCAGCCGTGCTCCCCGACCCCGCCACGATCGGCCCCCGCATGACCGGCAAGACCTGCGCGGGCCTGTGGGTGACCGGCAAGGACAAGGAGGGGAGGCCGCGCTCGACGTACCTCTACCACGTGGTCGACAACGAGGAGACGATGCGCGAGTACGGCCACCAGTGCGTGGTCTGGCAGACCGCGATCAACCCGGTGGTGGCCCTCGAGCTGCTGGCCACGGGGGTCTGGCAAGGCGCCGGGGTGCTCGGGCCCGAGGCGTTCGACGCCGTCCCGTTCCTGGACCTCCTCACGGCGTACGGCAGTCCGTGGGGTGTGCGAGAGTTGACCCCATGACGCAGCAAGTCCGCCGGTTGGTGACCGATGTGCCAGGACCTCGTTCGCTGGAGATGCTCGAACGCAAGAAGTCCTACGTCGCCGACGGGGTCGGCACGACCCTCCCGGTCTTCGTCGTCGAGGCCGGGGGAGGGGTGCTCGTCGACGCCGACGGCAACCACCTCATCGACCTCGGCTCGGGCATCGCGGTGACCACCGTCGGCAACAGCGCCCCCGCGGTCGTGCGCAACGTGGCGGCCCAGCTCGAGGCCTTCACCCACACCTGCTTCATGGTCACGCCGTACGCCGGCTACGTCGACGTCGCCGAGAAGCTGGCGCAGCTGACTCCGGGCGACCACGCGAAGAAGTCCGCGCTGTTCAACTCCGGCGCCGAGGCGGTCGAGAACGCCGTGAAGATCGCCCGGGTCGCGACCGGCAAGGACGCGGTCGTCGTCTTCGACCACGCCTACCACGGCCGCACCAACCTCACGATGGCGATGACCGCCAAGAACATGCCGTACAAGCACGGGTTCGGGCCGTTCGCAGGCGAGGTCTACCGCGCCCCGATGTCCTACCCCCTGCGTGACGGGCTCTCCGGCGCCGAGGCCGCGGCCCGGGCCATCGACGTGATCGACAAGCAGGTCGGCGCGACCAACCTCGCGTGCGTGGTGATCGAGCCGATCCAGGGCGAGGGCGGCTTCGTCGTCCCCGCTGACGGCTTCCTGCCCGCGCTCGCCGCGTGGTGCCGCGACAACGACGTGGTGCTGATCGCCGACGAGATCCAGTCCGGCTTCTGCCGCACCGGTGACTGGTTCGCCAGCGACCACGAGGGTGTCGTGCCCGACCTGGTCACCACGGCCAAGGGCATCGCCGGCGGCCTGCCGCTCGCAGCCGTCACCGGCCGCGCCGAGCTGATGGACGCCGTCCACGTCGGAGGCCTCGGCGGCACGTACGGCGGCAACCCGCTCGCGTGCGCCGCGGCGCTCGGGGCCATCGAGGAGATGGAGACCCACGACCTGCTGGGTCGGGCCCGTGAGGTCGAGGCGCTGGTGCGCCGGCGGCTGGAGAAGATCGCCGCCGACCACCCGGTGGTCGCCGAGATCCGCGGACGCGGGGCGATGCTGGCGATCGAGCTGTGCCGACCCGGCACGCTCGAGCCCGACGCCGCCCGTGCGACGGCCGTCTCGGCGTACTGCCACCGGAGCGGCGTCGTCACGCTGACCTGCGGCACCTGGGGCAACGTCTTCCGCTTCCTGCCGCCGCTGTCGATCTCCGACGAGCTGCTCGAGGAGGCCTTCGACGTCGTCGCGGAGGCGTTCGCGGCGACCGCCTGAGACCGGCCACCGACCGGCTGGGAGACTCGCCGCGTGCAGCGTCGTGACGTCGTCATCCTCGGCTCGACCGGGTCCATCGGCACCCAGGCCCTCGACCTCGTGCGGGCCCACCCCGACCGGTTCCGGGTCGTCGGGCTGACCGCCGGCGGGTCCCACCCCGACCTGTTCGCCCAGCAGGTCGAGGAGTTCGCCCCTGCGGTCTCCGGGCTGGGGGAGGAGGCCTCGGTCGAGGCCGCCGCGCACCCCTGCGACGTGGTCCTCAACGGCATCACCGGCGCGGTCGGCCTGCGCCCCACGCTGGCGGCGCTGGAGGCCGGTACGACGCTGGCGCTGGCCAACAAGGAGTCGCTCATCATCGGCGGTCCCCTGGTCAAGGAGCGGGCGCGCCCCGACCAGATCGTCCCCGTCGACTCCGAGCACTCCGCCATCGCCCAGTCGCTTCGCGCCGGCCGCGCCGACGAGGTACGCCGTCTCGTGCTCACCGCGAGCGGGGGGCCGTTCCGCGGCCGGACCCGCGACCAGCTCGAGCAGGTCACCCCTGCCGAGGCGCTGGCCCACCCCAACTTCGCCATGGGCACGGTCATCACCACGAACTCCGCCACCTTGGTCAACAAGGGCCTGGAGGTGATCGAGGCGCACCTGCTCTTCGACGTGCCCTTCGACCGGATCGACGTGGTGGTCCACCCCCAGCAGCTGATCCACTCGATGGTGGAGTTCGTCGACGGCGCGGTCGTCGCCCAGCTGGGGCTGCCGACCATGCTGGTGCCGATCTCGCTCGGCATGGGCTGGCCCGACCGGGTGCCGGACGCCGAGACCCCGATCGACTGGACCAAGGCCGCCGACTGGCGCTTCGAGCCGCTGGACGACGAGGCGTTCCCGGCCGTCCGGTTGGCGCGGGAGGCGGGTGAACGCGGTGGCACGGCCCCGGCGGTCTACAACGCCGCCAACGAGGCGTGCGTCGCGGCCTTCCACGCCGGTGGTCTGGCCTTCCCCGCGATCGTCGACGTGATCGGCGAGGTCCTCGCGGCACACGACGTACCCTCTGAGAAGAGGGACCTCACCGTGGAGGACGTCCTCGGGGCCGACGCGTGGGCCCGCGAGGAGGCCGCACGGCTGATCGCCCGCTCCACCGCCTGACGCCACCGCCCGACGCCACCGCCGCCACTGCTCGACCGAGGGGACCCATGACCGCGCTGCTCTACCTGCTCGGGGTGGTGCTGTTCGTCCTGGCCATCCTGGTCTCGATCGGGCTGCACGAGCTGGGTCACATGATCCCGGCCAAGAAGTTCGGCGGGAAGGTGACGCAGTACTTCATCGGCTTCGGACCGACCGTGTGGAGCAAGCAGGTCGGCGAGACCGAGTACGGCCTCAAGGCGATCCCGCTCGGCGGCTACGTGAAGATCGTCGGGATGCTGCCGCCCGGCGCCGAGCAGCTCGGCGAGGTCACCGTCGACGAGCAGGGCAACCAGGTCACCCGGGTCCGCAAGTCCAACACCGGCATGTTCACCCAGCTGGTCTCCGACGCCCGCGCGGCGGAGTGGGAGCTGGTGCAGCCCGGCGACGAGGACCGGCTGTTCTACAAGCTGCCGTCGTGGAAGAAGATCGTGGTGATGGCGGGCGGACCCACCGTCAACATCGCGATCGCGTTCGTCCTGTTCTGGGGCATCTACGCCACCTACGGCAACGTCGTGGACGTCGAGGCCGAGGCCGGTCCGCCGGTGATCGACACGGTCTCGGAGTGCGTGATCCCCTTCGACGAGGAGGGTCGCGCCTGCACCGCGCAGGACCCGCCCGCCCCCGCCTTCGAGGCGGGCCTGCGGCCCGGTGACGTCGTCACCTCCTTCAACGGCACGCCGGTCACGGGCTGGGACCAGCTGCGCGAGCTGATCCGCGACAACGCCGACGGCGACGCGGTCATCGGCTACGAGCGCGACGGCGAGCAGCTCGTGGGGGAGACCTCGACCACGGTGCAGGCCCGACCCACCGACGACGCCGCCGAGACCCTGACCCAGGTCGGCTTCCTCGGCGTCACCCCGACCGTGCGGCTGGTCACCGAGACCGGCGGCCCGATCTACACCGCCGAGCGGATGGCGGTCATGACCAAGGACACCGTCGTCGCCCTCGGGGAGCTGCCGGTGAAGGTCTTCGGCGTCGCCAAAGCCATCGTCGGCGTCGAAGAGCGCGCGATCGACAGCCCGGTCTCCATCGTCGGCGGCGGCCGGATCGCCGGCGAGGTCTCGTCCACGGACTCCCTGGAGCTGGAGGAGAAGGCGGTCTCCCTCGCCGGACTGGTCGCCGGCTTCAACCTCTTCATCGGCCTGTTCAACTTCCTGCCGCTGCTGCCCCTCGACGGCGGCCACATCGCCTCCGCGACGTGGGAGTGGGTACGCCGCGGCTGGGCCCGCCTGCGCCGTCGGCCCGACCCCGGGTACGTCGACGCCGCCAAGCTGCTCCCCGTCGCGTACGTCGTCGCCTCGGCGCTGCTCGTGATGGGCGTCGTGCTCATCATCGGCGACCTCGTCGTGCCCGTGCAGTTCGACGCCTGACCCTCGGCCGGCGCCCCGCGCCGGCGGGACGTCATACGGCCGAGAGCGTCGTCGGCGACGCACTTCGCCAGAACGCCCTGACACTGCAGGGCGACCGGGTCCTCCGGCTGCCGCTGCTCGGCTTTCGGCTCGATCGGGAGGCGTTCCTCGACCAGGTCGAGCTGGCCATGGTGGCTGGAGGCCTCCGCCGCGCAGCGTGATGAGCCTGTGCCCGGCCCTTCTCCGACCCGCGGGACGTCATCCGGGCTACATCGACGGACCTCCCGCCCGTATGACGTCCCGCCGAGGAGGCGGCCCCTGCCCCGGGAGGTCATGCGTCCGACTGCAGTGGACCTCCCCTCCGTATGACGCCCCACCCACCTGGGCTGAGTAGCCTTGGGGGCATGACAGGGATCAGCCTCGGCATGCCCGCAGCACCCCCGCCGGTCCTGGCCCCGCGCCGCCGGACCCGGCAGATCCAGGTGGGCAAGGTGGGGGTCGGATCCGACCACCCCATCTCGGTGCAGTCGATGACCACCACGCTGACCTCCGACGTCAACGCCACGCTCCAGCAGATCGCCGAGCTGACCGCGTCCGGCTGCGACATCGTGCGGGTCGCCTGCCCCAGCCAGGACGACGCCGACGCCCTGCCGGCGATCGCGCAGAAGTCGCAAATCCCGGTCATCGCCGACATCCACTTCCAGCCGAAGTACGTCTACGCCGCCATCGAGGCCGGCTGTGCCGCGGTCCGGGTCAACCCGGGCAACATCCGCGCCTTCGACGACCAGGTCAAGCAGATCGCGAAGGAGGCCGCCGACCACGGCACCTCCATCCGGATCGGCGTCAACGCCGGCAGCCTCGACAAGCGCCTGCTGGAGAAGTACGGCAAGGCCACGCCCGAGGCCCTGGTCGAGAGCGCCAAGTGGGAGGCCAGCCTCTTCGAGGAGCACGGCTTCCGCGACTTCAAGATCTCGGTGAAGCACAACGACCCGGTCGTGATGGTCCGCGCCTACGAGATGCTCGCCGCCGAGGGCGACTGGCCGCTGCACCTGGGCGTGACCGAGGCCGGTCCGGCCTTCCAGGGCACCATCAAGTCCGCCACGGCGTTCGGTGCGCTGCTCTCCCAGGGCATCGGTGACACCATCCGCGTCAGCCTCTCCGCGCCGCCCGTGGAGGAGGTCAAGGTCGGCCTGCAGATCCTGGAGAGCCTCAACCTGCGCCCCCGCCGGCTCGAGATCGTCTCCTGCCCCAGCTGCGGCCGGGCCCAGGTCGACGTCTACAAGCTCGCCGACGAGGTGACCGCCGGGCTCGAGGGTCTCGAGGTCCCGCTGCGGGTCGCGGTCATGGGCTGCGTGGTCAACGGGCCGGGAGAGGCCCGTGAGGCCGACCTCGGCGTGGCCTCCGGCAACGGCAAGGGACAGATCTTCGTCAAGGGCGAGGTCATCAAGACCGTCCCCGAGAGCAAGATCGTGGAGACCCTCATCGAGGAGGCCATGCGGATCGCCGAGGGCATGGAGGCCGTCGACGGTGCCGGCGTCGAGGTCACGGCCGGCTGACGCGCAGCGGCGCCCGGCCTGCGACGGCCCGACCACGGCTGCGTGATCACCCTTCCTCGCTCCGGCCACGGGCATAGGCTTCCCGCGTGCTGACCACCCGCGACGGCGTGCGGCCCCTCGGGGTCGCCGACCTCCAGGACTTCCTGGAGCTCGCGGGGCGCGACCCGGTGGTCAACGTCTTCGCCGACTACCGCGCCCGCACCACGAGCCTCGAGCCGCGCTGGCTCGGCGGCGAGGTGTGGGGCAGGTTCGAGGAGGGCCGCCTCCGCGCGGCCTGCCACGTCGGCGCGAACCTCGTGCCGGTCCAGGCCGACGAGGACGACGCCCGCGCCTTCGCCGAGCGGGCCCTGGCCCGCGGCCGGACCGTCTCCACGATCGTCGGGCCGCACGCCGCGGTCCGGGCGTTCTGGGACGCGGTCTCGCCCGTGTGGGGCACTCCGCGCGAGCTGCGCTGGGAGCAGCCCCACCTCGAGATCGCCACGGACCCGCTGGTCGCCCCGGACGCCCTGGTGCGGCGTACGACGCGGGACGACATGGACCAGCTCTACCCCGCCTGCGTCGCGATGTACACCGAGGAGGTCGGGCTCTCCCCGGAGCTCGGCGGCGGCAGCGACCTCTACCGCGCCCGGGTGACCCAGCTGGTCGGCCGCGGCTGGTCCTTCGCCCGCTTCGACGAGGGCCGGCTGGTGTTCAAGGCCGAGGTCGCCTGCGCGTCGCCGTCCGCCGCGCAGGTGCAGGGCGTGTGGGTGCCGCCGGACCGTCGTGGCGAGGGCCTGGCAGCGGCGGGGATGGCCGCGGTGGTCGACCTCGTGCGCCGCGACATCGCACCGGTCGTCTCGCTCTACGTCAACGAGTGGAACCACGCCGCCCGCCGGGCCTACGAGCGCGTCGGCTTCGTGGAGACCGCGCGCTTCTCGACCATCATGTTCTAGGGGTCGGCTCCGCGCCTCTGGCAGGCTCTGCGCGTGGCCCTCTCCCGCACCGCGCGTCTCGTCGCCGGCGTCCTGACCGTCAACGGCGTGCTGCACGTCGTCAAGCCGTCGCTCTACGACCCGATCATGCCGCGCTGGGTGCCGGCGCCCCGCGAGGTCGTCGTGTGGAGCGGGTACGCCGAGCTGGCGATCGCGGCCGGCCTGGTGGCGCCCCCGACCCGGCGTGCGGCGGGCCTGGCCGGCGTCGGGCTGCTGCTGGGGGTCTACCCCGCCAACGTGCAGATGACCGTCGACGCCCTGCGCGGCGACAACCGCGCCCTCCAGGCGGTCAGCGTCGCCCGGCTGCCGCTGCAGTGGCCGATGGTCCGCGCCATGTGGCGCACCTGGCGCGAGGCCTGACGACAGCGCGCCCCGCTCACAGCTGCGGCAGGAGCGCCGCCACCTCCTCGAGCACCCGCTCCGACGCGGCGTACGGCGCCGTCGGCCGCGGCCAGTGGGTGACCGCGTCGGTGAACCCGAGCTCGCCCACCCGTCCCACGAGGTCGGTGAAGAACGACGCGCTCGACAGCGCGGTGCGACCCGCGCTCCCGTGCAGGGTGCCGGCCGAGTCGAGGAGGACGTAGCGGGGGAGCGACCGCCCGTCGAGCGCCTCGTCGAGCACGCGGCTGGACTCCGCCAGCCCCGCGAGCCAGTCCTCCAAGGAGTCGGTGGCCGGCCCGGTCGTGACCCAGCCGTCGCCGACCCGGGCGGCGTACCGCACCGAGCGCGGTCCGTTGCCCGCGACGACCAGTGGCGTGCGCACCAGGCCGGGCAGGGTGCGCGCCCCGGCGACCGAGAACCACCGGCCCTCGGAGTCGACGTGGTCGTCCTCGCGCAGCCGCACGAGCAGGTCCACGCTCTCCTGGAACCGGTCGACGCGCTCGCGCACCGTCAGCGGCGCCTCCCCGAGCACGCGCGAGTCGAGGTCACCGCCGGTGCCGACGCCGAGGATGAACCGCCCGTCGCTGAGGTCCTCCAGCGCCTGGGCGTCGCGGTGCAGCAGGTAGGGGTGGCGCAGGTTGGGGGAGGCGACGAGCGTCCCGAGCCCGATCCGTGACGTCGTCGCCGCCGCAGCCGCCAGCACCGGGATGCCCGAGCGCCACGGTGAGTCGGGCAGCCCGCCCCAGACCAGGTGGTCGTAGGTCCAGGCGTGGGCGAAGCCCATCTCCTCCGCGGCCCGCCAGCGCGGCGCCGCCTCCGCCCAGGGAAGGTCCGTCAGGAGCGTGATGCCGATCCGCATGGTCCGAGAGTCTGGCACCCCTCAGGCGTCCGGGCTCACAGGTAGGGCGACCCCTTCCCGAGCTCCGAGGCCAGCTCGCAGTCCGGCCCGTCGCAGCGCACCAGGCCCGAGGAGTCCTCGGTCGCGACCTCGAGCAGCGCGGTGTCGGCGTCCTCGAAGAGCAGCTGGCCGAGGAAGCCGTCGACCCGGTAGCGGCCGACCTCCGTGCCCTCGACCGTGCGCACCCGGGCCTCTCGGGGCCCGAGGCCGTCGGCCAGCTTGAAGACGGTCAGCACGTGGCTGCCGTCGGGCGAGAACTCCAGGACCGCCTCCTCGCACGAGCGCCACAGCTCCGCGCCCGGGTCGGACAGCGTGCTCACCACGGTGCAGCCGCCCTGGTAGGGATCCTTGGTGAAGACCGCGAGCCGGTCGCCGAGCAGGTCGGCGCGGTAGCCGTAGCGGCGCGAGACCCGGGTGTCCTCGTCGGTGGCGAGGTCCCAGGAGACGACGGGGCCGTTCTCGCCGGCGTGCACGACGGTCGTGGAGGACGCATCGAGCACGGTGGTGTAGCCCTGGCGCTTGCGCTGACCCAGCAGCTCGCCGGTGGTGGCGTCGTACGCGCGGAGCACGGTGTGCCGACGCGGCCGGCTGCGGAACCGCTCGGTCACCACGGTGGTGCCGTCGGTGCCCAGCAGCGCCGTCGCACCGCGGACGTCGTCGAGCAGCACCCGGCTCGAGCGGCCTCCCGGCGCGATCGTGCGCACCGAGTGGTCCTCGCCGCGGACGGCGAGCACGACGTAGCGACCGTCGGGGCGGGTGCCGAGCAGCTGGAACCAGTCGGCGCGCACCCGGGTGACGATGCCGTCCTCCACGATGCCCCTGCCGTCGAGCCCGGCGCGGTAGGGCACGCTCGCGTCGGGCCCACGCTCCAGGCGCTCGGGGTCGAGCCGGGTGGGCCGTTCCTGGGGGGCGTCAGCGCGTGCGACGTCGGCACGGGCGGCCTCCACCGCGACACCGGTGCTGGTGGCCGCGGCGAGGAGGGCGAGGGCCGCGAGAGCGGCGCGGGCGACCCGGCTGGGCCGGGCGGAGAGGGTGCGAGAGGGAGTGGTCATGCCTCTGTGACGCAGCGGATACCCGTTCGGTTGTCATCGGCGCGGCGCCGTACCCTGAGCGCCATGTCTGCCCGTCACCCCCGCGTCCTGCGGATGTCGTCCCTGTTCGTGCGCACGCTGCGAGAGGACCCCGCCGACGCCGAGGTGCCGAGCCACAGACTGCTGGTCCGCGCGGGCTACATCCGCCGCGCCGCCCCCGGCATCTACACCTGGCTGCCGCTGGGCCTGCGGGTCCTGCGCAAGATCGAGGGCATCATCCGCGAGGAGATGGACGCGATCGGTGCCCAGGAGCTCAGCTTCCCCGCGCTGCTGCCCCGCGAGCCCTACGAGGCGACCAACCGCTGGACCGAGTACGGCGACGGCATCTTCCGGCTCAAGGACCGCAAGGACGCCGACTACCTCCTCGGCCCCACGCACGAGGAGATGTTCACCCTCGTGGTGAAGGACCTCTACTCCTCCTACAAGGACCTCCCGCTCTCGATCTACCAGGTCCAGACGAAGTACCGCGACGAGGCGCGTCCCCGCGCCGGCCTGCTGCGCGGGCGCGAGTTCGTCATGAAGGACTCCTACTCCTTCGACATCGACGACGCGGGCCTGGAGGAGAGCTACCAGAAGCACCGCGACGCCTACGTCCGGATCTTCGACCGGCTCGGCTTCGAGTACGTCGTCGTCAAGGCCACCTCGGGCGCCATGGGCGGCTCCCGCTCCGAGGAGTTCCTCGCCAAGGCCGAGGTCGGCGAGGACACCTACGTCAGCTGCTCGACCTGCGACTACGCCGCCAACGTCGAGGCGGTCGAGGTCCGCGCACCCGCCGCGCTGACGTACGACGCCGCGCCGGCCGCGCACGCCGAGGCGACCCCCGGCACCCCCACGATCGACACCCTGGTCACCCACCTCAACGAGGCCTTCCCCCGCGAGGACCGTGCGTGGACGGCGGCCGACACCCTCAAGAACGTGCTCGTGCAGCTGGTGCACCCCACCGGCGAGAAGGAGCCCCTGGCGATCGGCGTGCCCGGTGACCGCGAGGTCGACCTCAAGCGCCTGGAGGGCCAGCTCGAGCCGATCCAGGTCGAGCCGATGGACGAGGCGGCCCTCAAGGAGCACCCCGCCCTGGTGAAGGGCTACATCGGTCCGGGGGGCATCGCCGCGGCCGGGATCCGTTACCTCGTCGACCCCCGGGTCGTGGAGGGCACGGCGTGGGTCACCGGCGCGGACGTCGAGGGCAGCCACGTGCTGGACCTCGTCGTGGGCCGTGACTTCACCCCCGACGGCACCATCGAGGCCGCCGAGGTCCGCGAGGGCGACCACTGCCCCCGCTGCGACGACGGCACCCTGCACGCCGCCCGCGGCATCGAGATGGGCCACGTCTTCCAGCTCGGTCGCAAGTACGCCGAGGCGCTGGACCTGCAGGTGCTGGACGAGAACGGCAAGCTCGTCACGGTCACCATGGGCTCCTACGGCGTGGGCGTCAGCCGGGCCGTGGCCGCGGTCGCCGAGGGCACCCTCGACGAGATCGGCCTGTGCTGGCCCCGCAACGTGGCGCCGGCCGACGTGCACCTGGTCGCCGCCGGGAAGGACGAGGCCGTCTTCAACGCGGCGGACCGGATCGCCCACGAGCTGGCGGAGCAGGGCGTCGAGGTGCTCTACGACGACCGCACCGGCAAGGTCAGCCCCGGGGTGAAGTTCAAGGACGCCGAGCTGATCGGCGTGCCGACGATCGTCGTGGTGGGCAAGTCCCTGGCCGAGTCCGGCACCGTCGAGGTCCGCGACCGGCGTACCGGCGAGAAGGCCGAGATGGCCGCTGACCACGTCGTCGACCACCTGGTGCGGCTGGTCAACGCCGGCTGACCCGCCCGCACCGAGCGCACCGGCCCCGGCCCCCTGTGGGTCCGGGGCCGGTCCGGCTCGTGGGTCAGGTCCGTCCGGACCGCCCGTCGGTCGCGCTGCCGGGCTCGCCGCCGGACCCGCGCCCGAGCCCCTCCAGCAGGCCGATGACGGCGCGGTGCGCCTCCTGGCGGGCCGCGGCCGGGTCCGCGGCGGCAGCGACGAAGAGCGCGGCCTCGCCCAGGGCGCCCATCAGCACGTGTGCCAGCGCCTCGACCGGGGCCCCCGCGGGCGCGTACGCCGCCACGGCCTGCTCGACCAGGCCCAGCCCGTGCCGGTGCCCGACCTCGCGCCACGCGCTCCAGCCGAGCGCCGCCGGACCCTCGACCAGGGTGATCCGGTGGATCGTGGGGTCGGCGCAGGCATCGAGGTAGGCGTCCAGCCCGGCCACGAGTCGCGCCGCGGGGTCCTCGGCGCCCTCCATCGCCTGCGCCACGCGGTCGACGACCTCGGCCTCGACGGCCTCGAGCACCGCCGCGAAGAGGCCCGCCTTGCCGTCGTACTGGTGGTAGAGCGCGCCGCGCGTCACCCCCGCGGCCCGGGCCAGCTCGTCGGTGGCCACCTCGGCGAAGCCCTTGGTGCTGAACAGCGCACGACCGGCCTCGACGAGGGCCGCGCGGGTCGTCGCGTTGCGCTCGGCCTGCGTACGCCGGCCGCCGGTGGACGCGGCGGGACGACCCTCCGACACCGTGGCGTCGGGGGTCGTGGGGAGGTCCGTGGGGGAGACGTTCATGCCGGGGCCCATGGTGCCCTCTCGCGCGTCAGGGCCGGTGCGGGCGTCCGACTGCACATTTCTGCATTGCAGAAATGTGGGGCAGTCGACAGGTGTGAGGAACCGGAGCCTGTGGGCAGGATGACGACCGGCTCGCCCCGACGACGTCCCTCGTCCGGCGCGGGCCACCGACCTGCACGCAGGTCGTCCGGCGCGCGGCTCCGGCCCCTCGGGGAAGATCTCGGGACTTCCCACGGGGGGCCGGTCCGCGTCACGCGCGTCACCGGTCCGCTCGACAGGTCGCGCCGGCTCACCTCGACAGGTCGCCAGCGCCGGGCAGCGGCTCGGAGTCGCCGCCCAGACCCACCGCCGAGACCGCGACCGAGGTCAGCACCTGGGCGGCCCACCGACGGGTGGCGCCCGTGCTCGAGGCGACCAGGAAGGCCCAGGCGGTCGCGCTCGACCGCTCCACGCGCACCGCGGCCTCGGCTGCGGTCCCCGGCGAGGACAGGTCCTCCGGCACGGCGTACGCCGCCTCGCTCTGCACCGGCTCGGCCCCCTGCGCCAGCAGCGCCGCGGCCAGCCGGTCGCGGCGGGAGCGGTGGGACTCGTGTGCCCCGGACAGGCGCTCGAACAGCTCGGGCGTCGCCGACATCGACGTCGCCGCCCCCGCGGATCCCAGGACCCAGACGGCAGCGTGCTCGAAGGCGAGCACCCGCTGCAGCGCGTCGAGGCCCTCCGGTCCCGCTGCCCGACCGGTGCCGTCCAGCCGTTCCACCCAGGCTCGGTCGGCGCCGTCCCCCGGGGCGAGCAGGGCCACCTGCTGGGCGCTCCCGGCGGCGACCGACGCGAGCAGCCGGGCCAGGGGACCGCTGTCCGCGGCCACGCACCACGTCACCATCCGGCGCTGCAGCCGCTCCTCCTCGCGCAGCAGCGAGGCCAGGGCAGCCGCCGGGTCCGCCCCGACCCGCGGCCGCCGCGCGGGTGGCGTAGCGGCCCCGTCGGGGTCGAGCTCCGCCAGCTGTGCCCGGTGGGTGCGCTGGAGGTCGGCGAGGCGTCCCCGGAGCGGGCGGTGCCGCCGTCTGGTCGCGGCCACCAGCAGGTCGAGGGCCAGCAGGTCGGTGCGGGCGCCGGCGACGACGGCCTCGTCGTCCGCGGCGACGGACGGGCCCCTCGACGACCTGCTCGACGACCCGGCGTGCGACCCACGGGGGTCGCCCTCGTCACGTCCGCACGACACGGTCGTGATCCCGGCCACCAGGCCCCCCGCGGCCAGCGCCGCCCGGCGGCTCGGAGCGGGTCGGACGGAGGGCACCGCACGACCCTAGGACATGCGCGATCGGGCTAGGGTGTGCGGACCGACGGGCCCGCCCGTCGCCCGGCAGGCAGCCGGCACCACCCCAGCACCGCCCCAAGTGAAGATCGAGAGGACCACCTCGTGGAGAACGCCAAGCAGGACGCGACGAGGGAGAAGGTCGAGGCCGCGCTCGTCGGCCCGCTCGCAGCCCTCGGTCTGGACGTCGAGGCGGTCGAGCTCACCCCCGCCGGCAAGCGACGGGTCCTGCGGGTCGCCGTCGACAAGGACGGCGGGGTGTCCCTGGACGACGTCGCCGAGGCCACCCGCGAGGTCGACCGGGTCCTGGAGGAGGGTGACGCCATGGGCGAGCACCCCTACACGCTCGAGGTCACCTCGCGCGGCGTGGACCGTCCCCTGGTCGCGCCGCGGCACTGGCGCCGCAACGCCGACCGCCTCGTCAAGGTGACCCTCGAGCCGCCGCTGAGCGGCGAGGTCACCGGGCGGATCATCGACTGCGACGAGGACGCGAACGGCGGCGGGGTGCGGCTCGACGTCGACGGCGAGGTGCGCCGCATCGCCTACGCCGACGTCAAGAAGGCCCTGGTGCAGATCGAGTTCAACCGCCGCCCCCAGGCCACCGAGCCGGGCGAGGACGGTCAGGGCGACGACGAGCCCGACGCGCTGGACGAGCACGACACCGAGATCGACGAGGACGGGGAGGACCACTGATGGACATCGACATGAGCATCCTGCGGATGCTGGAGCGCGAGAAGGAGATCTCCTTCGAGGTCCTGGTCGAGGCGATCGAGCAGGCCCTGCTCACCGCCTACCTCAAGACCCCGGGCGCCTACGAGCAGGCCCGGGTCGAGCTGGACCGCAAGACCGGTCACGTCACCGTGATGGCTGCCGAACTGGACGACGACGGCGAGAAGATCGGGGAGTTCGAGGACACCCCGGCCGGCTTCGGCCGGATCGCCGCCACGACGGCGAAGCAGATCATGCTGCAGCGCCTGCGCGAGGCCCAGGACGACATCACGTTCGGGGAGTTCTCCGGCCGCGAGGGCGACATCGTCTCCGGGGTCATCCAGCAGGGCCGCAACCCCGACGACGTGATGGTCGACCTCGGCAAGCTCGAGGCGCTGCTCCCGGTGAGCGAGCGCGTCCCGGGGGAGAGCTACGAGCACGGCACCCGGATCAAGTGCCTGGTCGTCTCGGTCCGCAAGGGGATGCGCGGCCCGCAGGTGACGCTGTCGCGGTCCCACCCCAACCTGGTCAAGAAGCTGTTCGCACTGGAGGTGCCCGAGATCGCCGACGGCTCGGTCGAGATCGCCGGCATCGCACGCGAGGCCGGGCACCGCACCAAGATCGCCGTCGCTCCCCGCGCGCAGGGCGTCAACGCGAAGGGCGCCTGCATCGGACCCATGGGCCAGCGGGTGCGCAACGTCATGGCAGAGCTGCACGGCGAGAAGATCGACATCGTGGACTGGTCCGACGACCCGGCCACCCTGGTCGCCAGCGCGCTCTCCCCGGCGCGGGTCACGTCGGTCGAGGTCGTCGACGCCGCGGCGCGCTCGGCGCGGGTGGTCGTGCCCGACTTCCAGCTGTCGCTGGCGATCGGCAAGGAGGGCCAGAACGCCCGGCTCGCCGCGAGGCTGACCGGCTGGCGCATCGACATCCGCTCCGACGAGGCACCGGCCCCGCAGGACTGACCGGGCGCCGTGCCCGACGTCGTACGACGTGGCGCCGGGCCGCCTGACGCCGGACACGCCCGACCGCGGGGGCGAGCTCCCCGGTTCGGCCGAGGAGCTGCCGAGGGGCTATGGTGTTCCGCGGTGGCCCACCAAGACACAACCCCTGCGCGCCCGGTTCTCCCGTCCTCGGACGGCCCGGTCCGGACGTGCATCGGATGTCGGCAGCGGGCCGCCAGACGCGAGCTGTTGCGCCTCGTCGTGGGCTCGGTGGACGACCGCCCGGTCGTCCTCCCCGATCCCACCGGCAGCGCGGCCGGCCGCGGGGCGCACCTGCACCCCACGACCGCGTGCTACGAGCTGGCCGTCAAGCGGAAGGCCTTCGCCCGAGCCCTGCGAGCAGCAGGTGGGCAGGGACTCCCGACCGACGCGGTCGCCCAGCACCTCGCCCGCGTCCCCGCACACCGCGACCGGACCGATCCGGACGCATGACCAGGAACTGGAGCAGCAGCTCATGAGCACTCGATGAGTACTTCCCGATGAGTTTGCACCACCACTAGACGGTCTCGAGCAGCACCCGGACACGGGTCTCGGGGCCAAAGAGGAGAATTGTGGCCAAGACCCGCGTTCACGAGCTCGCCAAGGAGTTCGGAGTCGAGAGCAAGTTCGTTCTCGAGAAGTTCAAGGAGATGGGTGAGTTCGTCAAGTCGGCGAGCTCGACCGTCGAGCTGCCCGCCGAGATGCGTTTCCGCAAGGAGATCGGCGAGAAGCTGAAGGCCGAGCAGGCCGGTGGCGGTGCCCCTGCCGAGAAGCCTGCTCCCGCCAAGAAGGCCGCTGCGAAGCCGGCCGCTCCCGCTGCCCCCGCCGCCGAGTCGGCCCCCGAGGCCCCTGCTGCTGCCGCGCCGGCCGCCCCGGCGCCCGCCAAGCCGGCCGCCACGCCGGGCCCTCGCCCTGGCCCCAAGCCCGCGCCCGCCGCGACCCCGGAGCCGCAGGCCCCCGAGGCCCCGGCCGCCGCTGCCCCGGCACCCGCTGCTCCCGAGGCGCCCGCCGCCTCGGCCGCCCCCAAGGCCCCGGCCCCGCGTCCGGTCGGACGTCCCGGCGCTCCGCGTCCGGGCAACAACCCCTTCGCGCCCAGCCAGGGCATGGGCCAGCGCCCCGCGCCCCGCCCCGGTGGCGGAGCCCCCGGCGCTCCCGGTGCCCCTGGCGCCGGTGCCGGTGACCAGCGTCCGCCGCGTCCGCCGGCCGGCCGCGACGGCGCGCCCGGTCGTCCGGGCATGCCGCGCCCCAACCCCGCGATGATGCCCAAGTCCCCGGCCGCGTTCGGCCAGGGCCCCGGCGGCCGTCCCGCCCCGGGTCGCCCCGGTCCCGGCGGTCGCCCCGGCGCCCCCGGCCGCGGCGGTGCTCCCGGTCGTCCGGGCGCCCCCGGTGGCGGTGCCCCCGGTCGTCCGGGCGGCGGCTTCGCCGGTCGCCCCGGCGGTGGCGGTCGTCCCGGCCAGCGCGGCCAGACCCAGGGTGCCTTCGGTCGCCCCGGTGGTCCGTCGCGTCGCGGTCGCAAGTCGAAGCGGGCACGTCGCCAGGAGTTCGAGGCCATGGAGGCCCCGACCCTGGGCGGCATGCGCGTCCGCAAGGGCAACGGCGAGGTCGTCCGGTTGGCGCGTGGCGCTTCGCTGACCGACTTCGCCGAGAAGGTCGGCGTCGACGCAGCCCAGCTCGTGCAGATGCTGTTCCACCTCGGCGAGATGGTGACCGCGACCGAGTCGGTCAACGACGAGACGCTGGAGCTGCTCGGCGAGGAGCTCAACTACGTCGTCCAGGTCATCTCCCCGGAGGACGAGGACCGCGAGCTCCTCGAGACCTTCGACCTCGAGTTCGGTGCCGACGAGGGCGACGAGGACGACCTGGTCGTCCGTCCGCCGGTCGTGACCGTCATGGGTCACGTCGACCACGGAAAGACCCGCCTGCTCGACGCGCTGCGCAACGCCAACGTCGTCGACAAGGAGGCCGGTGGCATCACCCAGCACATCGGCGCCTACCAGGTCACCGCGGACGTCGACGGCAACGAGCGCCGCATCACCTTCATCGACACCCCGGGTCACGAGGCGTTCACCGCCATGCGTGCTCGTGGTGCGCAGGCCACCGACATCGCGATCCTCGTGGTGGCGGCCAACGACGGCGTGATGCCGCAGACGGTCGAGGCGCTCAACCACGCCAAGGCCGCCGGCGTGCCGATCGTGGTCGCGGTCAACAAGATCGACCTCCCCGAGGCCGACCCGACCAAGGTCCGCGGCCAGATGGCCGAGTACGGCCTGGTGCCCGAGGAGTACGGCGGCGACACGATGTTCGTCGACGTCTCGGCCAAGTCCGAGCTCCACCTCGACAAGCTGCTCGAGGCCGTCGTCCTCACCGCCGACGCCTCGCTCGACCTGCGGGCCAACCCCACGCAGGACGCGCAGGGTCTCGTGGTCGAGGCGCACCTCGACCGTGGCCGCGGTCCCGTCGCCACCGTGCTGGTCCAGCGCGGCACGCTGCGGGTCGGCGACTCCCTGGTCGCCGGTCCGGCCTACGGTCGTGTCCGCGCGATGCTCGACGAGCACGGCGAGAACATCGACGAGGCCGACCCGTCGCGCCCCGCGATGGTCCTGGGCCTGACCGCCGTCCCCGGCGCCGGCCAGAACTTCATCGTGGTCGACGACGACCGGATGGCGCGCCAGATCGCCGAGAAGCGCGAGGCGCGCGAGCGTGCGGCCATGCAGGCCAAGCGTCGCGTCCGCCGCTCGCTCGAGGACTTCATGGCCTCCATGGAGAAGGGCGAGAGCCAGGAGCTCAACCTCATCCTCAAGGGCGACGTGTCCGGTTCGGTCGAGGCGCTCGAGGACGCCCTGTCGCAGATCGACGTCGGCGACGAGGTCAGCCTGCGGGTCATCGACCGCGGTGTCGGTGCGATCACCGAGACCAACGTCGACCTGGCCGCTGCCTCCGACGCGATCATCATCGGCTTCAACGTCCGCCCGCAGGGCAAGGCGACCGAGATGGCCGACCGCGAGGGCGTCGAGATCCGCTACTACTCGGTGATCTACCAGGCCATCGAGGAGATCGAGGCGGCGCTCAAGGGCATGCTCAAGCCGGAGTACGAGGAGGTCTCGCTCGGCCGCGCCGAGATCCGGGCCATCTTCCGCTCCAGCAAGATCGGCAACATCGCCGGCTGCATGGTCACCGAGGGCCTCATCCGCCGCAACGCCAAGGTGCGCCTCGTGCGCGACGGCGCCGTGGTGGCCGACAACCTCGACCTCGCCTCGCTCAAGCGCGAGCGTGACGACGCCTCCGAGGTCCGCGAGGGCTTCGAGTGCGGTCTGGTCCTGCGCAACTTCCAGGACATCAAGGAAGGCGACTTCGTCGAGGCCTTCGAGATGCGCGAGATCCCGCGCAGCTGATCACCACCTGCAGCACCTGACGCACCACGCCGGGTCGGCCCACGGGCCGGCCCGGCGTGGTGCGGTTCCAGCCGGAGGAGTAGGAAGAACACCATGAGCAGCCCCCGCGTCCGCAAGATCGCCGACCGGATCCAGGTCGTCGTCGCCGAGATGCTCGAGCGGCGGATCAAGGACCCGCGCCTCGGCTTCGTCACCCTCACCGACGTGCGGGTCTCCGGCGACAACCAGCAGGCCACGATCTTCTACACGGTCCTCGGCTCGCCCGAGGACCAGGAGGCGCAGCTGGCCTCCACGGCGGCCGCGCTGGAGTCGGCCAAGGGCCTGCTGCGCTCGGAGGTGGGCAAGCAGCTCGGCATGCGCCACGTGCCGACGCTGACGTTCGTCCCCGACGCGCTGCCGGAGACCGCCCGGCACCTCGAGGACGTCCTGGCCCGCGCGAAGGCCCAGGACGAGGCGGTCGCGGCCATCCGCCGCGAGGAGTACGCCGGCGACCCGGACCCCTACAAGAAGCCCCGTGCCGCGGACGAGGACGACCTGGACCTCGACGACCTCGACGACCTCGACGACGCGGACGAGCAGGCGTGACCCGGCCCGGGCTGGTCGTCGTCGACAAGCCCGCCGGCATCACCTCCCACGGCGTCGTCGCGCGGGTCCGCCGGCTGGTCGGCACCCGCAAGGTCGGCCACGCCGGGACCTTGGACCCCATGGCCACCGGCGTGCTGGTGCTCGGGGTGGACCGGGCGACCCGGCTCCTGGGACACCTGATGCTGACCGAGAAGGGGTACGACGCCACGATCCGCCTCGGCGTGGCCACCACGACCGATGACGCCGAGGGCGAGGTGACGGCGACAGCGGTCGCCTCGCACCTGGACGAGGCGACCGTGCGTGCGGCACTGGCCGAGTTCGTCGGCGACATCGAGCAGGTCCCGACGGCCGTCTCGGCGATCAAGGTCGACGGCAAGCGGGCCTACCAGCGGGTCCGCGACGGCGAGGAGGTCGCGCTCGTAGCCCGACCGGTGACCATCCACTCCCTCGACGTCCACGACGTGCGCCCCTCGGGGCAGCCGGGCGAGCACCTCGACGTCGACGTCTCCCTGCGCTGCTCCAGCGGCACCTACGTGCGCGCCGTCGCCCGTGACCTCGGTGCCGCACTGGGCGTCGGCGGGCACCTGACCGCCCTGCGCCGGACCGCCGTCGGCCCCTACGGGCTCGACGTGGCCCGGACGCTGGAGGAGCTCGAGGAGGACCCGTCGGTGCTGCCCCTGGCGGTCGCGGCACGAGCCGCGTTCCCGGCGCTCGACCTGGACGCTGCCGACGCCGGCCACGTGCGCGTGGGCCGGGCCCTGGAGGTGCCGCTGGCGGGTCTGACCGGTCTCTTCGACCCCGACGGGGAGTTCCTGGCGCTCTACGAGCCGCGCGACGGTCTCGCCCGGCCCGTGGCCGTCTTCGTCTGATCGAGGCCGAGCACGCGTCGCCACGGTGCGGCGCGTGCGGGGTCGCCAGGGCTTCCGGGACCCGGCGAGCGTGGCAGGTCCGCCCGGTCCCCCCTCGCTGGCCCGAACGGGCCATGCCGCGCGCCGAGCGTGCAGAAGTCGCATCCGGTCCTCGGAGTCGGGGGGCGCGGCGTACTAGCCTGGCGTGGACAGAGAGGGGTCGAGATGACACGCACGCGTTTCCGGGGCCCTCGCGTCGTCGCGGGGGGACGCCTGGGGGAGCAGACCGATGCCCGCGTGGCCGCCGTCCTGGACGTGCTGGCCGGTGAGCGCGTGGGTGCGGTCGCCGAGCGCCGTGACCTCGACCCTGCACTCCTGCACCGCTGGACCCAGTCCTTCGTCGACGCCGGCACGGCCCAGGTCACCCACCGGCCGCCGCCGGACCTGGCGCGGCAGCGCGACCGCTTCCTGTCGGTCTTCACCCACGGTCTCCGCTCGCCGCTGGCGGTCGCCCAGGCGTGGGTGGGCCTGTTGGGCGACATGTCCGGTGACCCGGGTGCGCGAGCGCAGGCGCTGGCCCGCCTCCAGTCCGCCCTCGACCTCCTCGACGAGCGCACCGCGGAGGTCGAGCTGCTCACGGCGGCGATGCTCGGGCGGGTCGAGCCGGAGCCGCACCCGGTGACGGTCGGGCAGCTGAGCGCCTCGCTCGTGCTGCCGGAGGAGATCGGTGGCGCGGGCGCCGACACCGTCCTGCACGTCGACCCCGACCTGGTCACCCGCGTCCTGCGGGACCTGTGGCGCGCGGCGACCGCGACCCGACCGGCCCCGCACCAGGTGGTGCTCGAGGTCGAGCGGGTCGAGCCCTGGACGGAGGTCCGGGTGGTCCGCGCAGGCGATCCGATCGACCCGGGCACCGCCAGGGCGCTCTTCGAGCCCTTCGACACCCCCGACGGCACCCACTCCGGCATCACCGTCGGGCTCTACCTCGCGCGGGCGCTCGTGGTGGTGCACGGTGGCACCCTCGGGATGGAGCAGGACGACGCCCAGGCCGTCCTGTGGGCGCGCTTCCCCGACCCGCCCCCGCTCGACGCCCCCCACGACCACCCGACCGACCACGACCCGACCGACCACCCGCACCACCACGACGACCCGGCCCCCGGGGGCCAGGACGAGGAGACCCGATGAAGTTCCAGCTCGCCTGCGGCGACGTCATGCCCGGCTGTCCCACCACCTTCAGCGAGAGCAGCCGCGACGCGCTCATGAGCGCCGTGGCCGGTCACGCCGCGCAGGAGCACGGGATCACCGAGATCACCCCGGAGGTCGCCGAGGCCGTCTCCGCGCAGGTCCGCCAGGTCGACTAGGACCGCTGGCGACCGACCTGCCGCCCGACCTGCCGACCGGCCGGGCGTGGGTGCGCCAGTAGGGTGCTGACGTGCAGATCTGGCGCTCCTGGGACGACGTCCCGGACGACCTCGGCCGCACCGCGGTCGTCATCGGCAACTTCGACGGTGTCCACCTCGGCCACCGCCGGGTGCTCTCACGCGCCCGTGCGGTCGCCGACGAGCGTGGCCTGCAGCTGGTCGCCGTCACCTTCGACCCGCACCCGATGGCGGTGCTGCGCCCCGAGCACGCACCGGTCTCGCTGACCTCGCTGGAGACCCGGGCGGCGCTGCTGGGCGACGCCGGGGCCGACGCGGTCCTCGCGCTGCCCTTCGACCGGGACGTGGCCGCCTGGACCCCGGAGCAGTTCGTCCAGCGGGTGCTCGTCGACTCCCTGCACGCCGACGCCGTCGTGGTCGGCGCCAACTTCCGCTTCGGCCACCGCGCCGCGGGCGACGTCGCCGCCCTCGCCGAGGCGGGGCAGCGGCTCGGCTTCAGCGCCGAGGGCATCGAGCTCGACGGCGGTCCCCAGGTCTGGTCGTCCACCTACGTCCGCACCTGCCTGGCGGCCGGCGACGTCACCGGCGCCGCGCAGGCCCTCGGCCGGCCCTACGTCGTCCGCGGCACCGTGGTCCAGGGCGACCAGCGCGGCCGCGAACTGGGCTACCCCACGGCCAACGTGCCCACGGACCCCCGCACCGCCGCCCCCGCCGACGGCGTGTACGCCGGCACGCTGACCCGCCTCGACATCGGCGAGACCCTTCCCGCCGCCATCAGCGTCGGGACCAACCCGACCTTCCACGGCGAGCGCGAGCGGCGCGTGGAGTCCTACGTCCTCGACCGCACCGACCTCGACCTCTACGGCGTCGAGGTCGAGGTCGCCTTCCTCGAGCGGCTGCGCGGGATGACCACCTTCGACTCGGTGGACGAGCTGCTGGTGCAGATGGCCGAGGACGTCGACCGCGCGCGTGCCCACCTGGCGCGACAGGGCCAGGCAGCCGACGAGCCGGGGCGGACGGACTAGGCGTGCCGCACCAGGGGCGCCCCGACCGCTCGGGTGAGCGGGTCGACCCGGTGGCCGCCGCGGACGCCTGGTTCCTGGCCAACGGGCTGTCCTACTTCGTGCCCGAGCGGCGCCGCGAGGCGCGCGCCGCGCTCTCGCCGCGCCGCACGGTGCCGACGCTCCTCCTGGTCGCGCTGCTCGCGGCGGTGGCCGGAGCAGCCCTGGCCTGGGCGACCGGCCAGGTTTCGGCTGCACCCGCGGTCGTCCTGACCCTCGTGCTGCTGGCGGTCGGGTGGTACGCCCTCACCGTCCTGCACGTGCGCCCGATCCTGTCCTGGGCGCTGGGCCGCACGGTCAGCTCGCTGCCCTCGCTGCTGCCGCAGATGACCCGGGCGCTGCCGCTGCTGCTGATCTTCGTGACCTTCCTCTTCATCAACGCCGAGGTCTGGGAGCTCGCGGCCTCCCTGCAGACCGGACAGCTGTGGCTGGTCGTCCTGCTCTTCGCCGGGCTGGCCGTCGCCTTCCTCCTGGCGCGGCTGCCGGAGGAGGTCGACCGGGCCGACGACGAGGTCGACGAGGAGTTCCTGCGCCGCGCCTGCCGTCGTACGCCGCTGGAGGCCGCGTGCGAGGAGGTGCTGGCCGACCCCGGGGCCGATCCCGCGGCGCACGCCACGGTGAGCGGCTTCGAGCGCGGCAACCTGGTGCTCTTCCTCGTGGTGGTGCAGTTCGTCCAGGTGGTGCTGCTGGCGACGACCGTCTTCGGCTTCTTCCTCCTCTTCGGTGCGCTGACGATGGGCCAGGAGGTCCAGGCGGGCTGGACGGGGATGGGCGAGGGCGAGATCCGCGCGCTGCCCTACCTCGGGCAGGTGTCGGTCCCGCTCGTCCAGGTCTCGCTCTTCCTGGGCGCCTTCTCGCTGCTCTACCTCACCGTCTCGACGGTGACCGACGAGGCGTACCGCGCCCAGTTCTTCGGGTTGGTGACGCGCGAGCTGGAGCGCGCCGTCGGCGTGCGCGCGGTCTACCTCACGTTGCGCGAGCAGCGCCGGCAGGGCCAGCAGCAGCCGCAGTCCCCGGAGCCGCCGCGATCCTGACCGGGGTGCCGTTGAGCGCTGCGTTCCCCGACAGGTCCAGCCGGTCGGGGTCGGTGAGGTCGTTGATGGAGACCCCCGGCACGCCCGTGGCGACCGAGAGGCGCACGCCCGGGAGCGCGTGCCCGTAGCCGTGGGGGAGCGAGACGACACCGCGCATGACGTCCTCGGTGGCCGTGCACTCGACCTCGACCGAGCCGACCCGGCTGGTGACCGTGAGCAGGTCGCCGTCGCGCAGGCCGCGGGCGGTGAGGTCCTCGGGGTGCACCATGAGGTGGTGCCGCGCCCGGCCGCGGGTCAGCCGCGTGGTGTTGTGCAGCCAGGAGTTGCAGTCCTGCTTGTGCCGACGCCCGATGAGGAGCAGCTCGTCGGGGTCGGGTGCGGGGCTGTCGTGCAGCGAGGCGCGCAGCCGCTCGAGGTCGGCGACGACGAGCGCGGGGGTCAGGTCGACCCGCTTGCCCTGCGTCTGGAGCCGTCCGGGCAGGCACGGGCGCAGCGGGCCGAGGTCGACGCCCTCGGGGGCGCCGCGCAGTCGTCGCCAGGTCAGGCCGTAGCGGTTGCCGCGCAGCAGCAGCGGCAGCAGCAGGCGCGGGCTGGCGGTGAGCCGGGCGCGCTGCTGGAGGCGGGCGCGCAGCGGCAGCCGGTCACCGGTGCGGGCCGCCAGCCGCAGCGCGAGGGCGCCGAAGACCTCCCAGTCGTGCTTGGTCCCCTTCTCCTTCGGCAGCAGCGCCGGCACGAAGCGGGCGGTGTTGCGCACAGCCAGGCCGTGGAAGACCAGGTCGTACTGGTCGCGCTCGAGCGCCGTGGTCACCGGCAGCACCACGTCGGCGTGCCGCGTGGTCTCGTTGAGGTAGATGTCGATGGAGACCATGAAGTCGAGCCTGTCCATGGCCGCGGCCAGCCCGCGCCCGTCGGGGGTGGACAGGACGGGGTTGCCCGCGATCGTCACGAGCGCGCGCACCTGTCCCTGGCCCGGGGTGGTGATCTCCTCCTGCAGCGCCGAGACCGGCAGCTCCCCGGCGAACTCCGGCAGCCCACGCACCCGGCTGCGCCACTTGTCGTGGTGGCCGGGGGAGACGATGCGTCGACCCACGGTGTCGATCGCGGGCTCGGGGAACATCACCCCGCCCTCGCGGTCGATGTTGCCGGTGAGGATGTTGAGCACGTTGACCGCCCACTGGCACACCGAGCCGAAGCCGTGCGTGGAGACCCCGAGGCGTCCGTAGACCGCGGCTCGGTCGGCGGCGGCCAGCTCCCGGGCCAGCCGCTCGACGTCGGCCGCCGCGACACCGGTCGCGCGCTCGGCCAGCTCCGGCGTGAAGTCGGCGACCAGCCCCGCGAGCTCGTCGAGGTGGTCGACGTACGCCGGCGGGGTGGCGAGGCCCTCGCGCAGCAGCACGTGCACCATTGCGAGCAGCAGCGCCGCGTCGCTGCCCGGCCGCACGAACAGGTGCTCGTCGGCGACCTTCGCGGTCTCGGTGCGCCGGGGGTCCACCACGACCATTCGGCCACCGCGCTCGCGCAGCGCCCGCGCCCGCGCGGGGAAGTCCGGGACGGTCATGAGCGAGCCGTTCGAGGCCATCGGGTTGCCCCCGACGACGAGGAACAGGTCGGTGCGGTCGATGTCGGGCACGGGGATGAGCAGCTGGTGGCCGAACATCTGCCAGGCGAGGAACTGGTGGGGCCACTGGTCGACCGAGGAGGCGCTGAACCGGTTGCGCGTGCGCAGGCTGCGCACGAGCGCCGTGCCGTGCGTCGCCGAGCCGAGGGAGTGCGCGTTGGGGTTGCCGAGGTAGACCGCCACCGCGTCGCGTCCGTGCTCCGTGGCCACCGCCGCCAGCCGGTCGGCCACGAGGTCGAGCGCCTCGTCCCAGTCCATCTCCTCCCACGTCGCCTCCGCGCCGGTGCCGACCCGGCGCACGGGGCGGCGCAGCCGGTCGGGGTCGGAGTAGACGTCGGCCAGGGAGGTGCCCTTCGGGCACACGTAGCCGCGGGAGAGCGGGTCCTCGGGGTTGCCGCGGATGCCGGTGACCTCACCGGCGGTGAAGGTCACCTGGAGCCCGCAGATGGCCTCGCACAGGTTGCACACCCCCACCCGCGTGCCGGTGAAGCCGGGAGGGACGGGGGAGTCGGCGAGCAGGCCCATACGGGGCATCGTGCCACCTCCTGCGCCGCAGGTGGGCGGGTCGGTTCGACACCCCTCTCACCTGGTCGGGTGAGAGGGTCGCGGTCCCAGGCGGGCACACGTCCTGCGGGCACCCCCACGCCCCCGGACGCGCCACCCGCGTCCGCTACCCCAGAAGGAGAACACCATGGGTTACGGAGCCGGAGGCTTTCTGATCGTCGTCGGGCTGGTCCTGGCGCTGGCGGTGCAGGACGCCGTCGAGGGCGTCGACCTGGTCATGATCGGCTGGATCATGACGATCGTCGGCGTCGTGCTGCTGCTGCTCACCGCGATGACCCTCAACCGTCGCGGCGGTGCGGGCTCGGTGCAGACCACGACCCATGCCGACGGCTCGGTCACCGAGCGTCGTACCACCACCCAGCACGACATCTGAGCGACACCTGAGCAGTGCCCGGGGTGGTCCCCAGGGCGACGGGCCCCGCGCCCCGCGGATTTCGATCCGCGGGTGCGGGGCCTTAGTCTTCTCCGGATGCCGTCCAACGGCCGCGGAACCAGAGTGCCCGGGTGAACAGGCCCCGGCGCGCCGCGCAGCGAACAGGCCAGCTGGGAGACCAGGGCCGGGAGGAGAACCCGTATGTCGATCGGTACCGACGCGGAGACCAAGAAGAAGATCATCGCCGAGTACGCCACGACCGAGGGCGACACCGGCTCGCCGGAGGTCCAGATCGCGCTGCTCTCGCACCGCATCGCCCACCTGACCGAGCACCTCAAGCAGCACAAGCACGACCACCACAGCCGTCGTGGCCTGCTGCTCCTCGTGGGTCAGCGCCGCCGGCTGCTGAACTACCTCAACAAGAGCGACATCGAGCGCTACCGCTCGATCATCGAGCGTCTCGGCCTGCGCCGCTGACGCACCCTGCACGCAGGGCGGAGCGGTCGCCCCGACCAGGGCGGCCGCTCCGACGCATTTCCCCCTCCGAGCACTAGGCTCGGAGCCGCACCACCGAAATAACCACACACCAGGAGCGACCCGCTCGCCTCGGCCCGGTCCTCGGTAGTGGCTCTCAGAACGTGACCCGCCCACGGCGGGACGTCGCTGCGGGCCTCGATCGAAGATCGGCACTGACGCGGGACGCAGCGGAGAGCTCCGCAAGCAGAAGGACCCCTCTTGACCGAGACCCACACCGAACCCGTGATCTCCGCCGTCGAGACCGTCATCGACAACGGCTCGTTCGGCACCCGCACCGTCAAGTTCGAGACCGGGCTGCTGGCCCGCCAGGCGGCCGGTTCCGTGACCGCCTACCTCGACGACGACACGATGCTGCTCTCGGCGACCACCGCCGGCAAGCAGCCCAAGGACCACTTCGACTTCTTCCCCCTGACGATCGACGTCGAGGAGCGGATGTACGCCGCGGGCAAGATCCCCGGCTCGTTCTTCCGCTCCGAGGGTCGTCCGGGCGAGGACGCGATCCTCACCTGCCGCCTCATCGACCGCCCGCTGCGCCCGACCTTCAAGAAGGGTCTGCGCAACGAGGTCCAGGTCGTCATCACCGTGCTGGCCCTCGAGCCCGACACCCCCTACGACGTGCTGGCGATCAACGCCGCGTCCATGTCCACCCAGCTCTCCGGCCTGCCGTTCTCCGGCCCCGTCGGCGGCGTGCGCGTGGCCCTCATCGACGGCCAGTGGGTCGCGTTCCCGACCCACTCCCAGCTCGAGGACGCCGTCTTCGACATGGTCGTGGCCGGCCGCGTCACCGACAGCGGCGACGTCGCGATCATGATGGTCGAGGCGGAGGCGACCGAGACCGCCTTCGGCAAGATCCAGTCCGGCGCGCAGGCGCCCGACGAGACCGTCGTGGCCCAGGGGCTCGACGCCTCCAAGCCCTTCATCAAGCAGCTCTGCGAGGCCCAGTCCGAGCTCGCCGCCGTCGCGGCCAAGCCGGTCCAGGACTTCCCGGTCTTCCTCGACTACCAGGACGACGTCTACGCCGCCGTCGAGGCCGCTGCGCGCGAGGACCTCGCCGCCGCGATGAAGATCGCCGACAAGCAGGAGCGCGAGGAGCGCACCAACGAGCTCAAGGACGCCCTGCTCGACCGTCTCGCCGGCCAGTTCGAGGGCCGCGAGAAGGAGCTCGGTGCCGCGTTCCGCTCGCTCAACAAGTCGCTCGTGCGGGAGTCGATCCTGCGCGACAAGGTCCGCATCGACGGTCGCGGCCTCGCCGACATCCGTCCCCTGCACGCCGAGGTCGGCCTGATCCCGCGCGTGCACGGCTCGGCGCTGTTCGAGCGTGGCGAGACCCAGATCCTGGGCGTGACCACCCTCGACATGCTCAAGATGGAGCAGCAGCTCGACACGCTGTCCCCGGAGAAGCACCGCCGCTACATGCACAAGTACGTCTTCCCGCCGTTCTCCACCGGCGAGACCGGTCGCGTAGGCTCGCCCAAGCGCCGCGAGGTCGGCCACGGGGCGCTCGCGCGCCGCGCGCTGCTGCCGGTGCTCCCGGACCGCGAGGAGTTCCCCTACGCCATCCGCCAGCTCTCGGAGGCCATGGGCTCCAACGGCTCGACCTCGATGGGCTCGGTCTGCGCCTCGACCCTGTCGCTGCTGCAGGCCGGCGTGCCGCTGAAGGCCTCCGTCGCGGGCATCGCGATGGGCCTGGTCTCCGGTGAGGTCGACGGCCAGACGACGTACGTCGCGCTGACCGACATCCTCGGCGCCGAGGACGCCTTCGGCGACATGGACTTCAAGGTCGCCGGCACCCGCGAGTTCGTCACCGCCCTGCAGCTGGACACCAAGCTCGACGGCATCCCCGCCGAGGTGCTCGGTGCCGCGCTGAAGCAGGCCCGGGACGCCCGCCTGACCATCCTCGACGTCATGGCCGAGGCCATCGACGCCCCGGACGAGATGTCGGAGACCGCGCCGCGGATCATCACCATCAAGATCCCGGTCGACAAGATCGGCGAGGTGATCGGTCCCAAGGGCAAGATCATCAACCAGATCCAGGACGACACCGGCGCCTCGATCTCCATCGAGGACGACGGCACCATCTACATCGGTGCCACCGTCGGCTCGGCCGCGGAGGCCGCCCGGTCGGCGATCAACGCGATCGCCAACCCGACGATGCCCGAGGTCGGCGAGCGCTACCTCGGCACCGTCGTCAAGACGACCAACTTCGGTGCGTTCGTCTCGCTCATGCCGGGCAAGGACGGGCTGCTGCACATCAGCAAGCTCCGCTCCCTGGCCGGTGGCAAGCGCGTCGACGCGGTCGAGGACGTCGTCTCGGTCGGCCAGAAGCTGCAGGTCGAGATCGCCGAGATCGACGACCGCGGCAAGCTCTCCCTGGCCCCCGTGGTCGAGGAGGACGGCGCCGAGGCCGACACCGCCCCTGCCGAGGAGACCGCCACCGAGGAGTGATCCTCCGCGTCCCGGCCGCACGCGCGCCACGGACGCACCCACGCGCCGACCCGTCCGAGCACCTCGGGCGGGTCGGCCGCGTCAGGGGCCCGGTCATCCGGGTCCGCCACCGGCACCCGGCAGCCACCACCCCCGGCCGCCGGGCCGCACCGCACCTCA
The DNA here is from genome assembly GCF_030149505.1 of Nocardioides sp. Classification (GTDB taxonomy): domain Bacteria; phylum Actinomycetota; class Actinomycetes; order Propionibacteriales; family Nocardioidaceae; genus Nocardioides. The sequence goes on along the minus strand of NZ_JASBRN010000082.1, from coordinate 65,869 downwards.
CGTCACCGCCGAGGAGGCCACCCGTGCTGCACGACCGCACCGAGCCCGTCACCACCACCCTCTCCGAGACCGCCGACGACGACGGCCTCGTCACCTCCACCGTGCGACGCACGGTGCTGCCCTCGGGCCTGCGCGTGGTCACCGAGCAGATGGCCGGGGTCCGCTCGGCCAGCATCGGGGTGTGGGTCGGGGTCGGCTCGGCGGACGAGGACGAGACCCTGCACGGCTGCTCGCACTTCCTCGAGCACGTGCTCTTCAAGGGCACCGGCAGCCGCACCGCCCTGGACATCTCCGTGGCGCTGGACGCGGTGGGCGGGGAGTTCAACGCCTTCACCGCCAAGGAGTACACCTGCTTCCACGCTCGGGTGCTGGACCAGGACCTGCCGCTGGCCGTGGACGTGCTCGGCGACATGATCACCGACCCGCTCATCACGCCCGAGGACGTCGAGGCCGAGCGCGACGTGATCCTCGACGAGATCGCCATGCACGACGACGACCCCGAGGACGTCGTGCACAACCTCTTCGCCGCGCAGGCGTTCGGCGCCGACACCCCCTGGGGACGGCCGATCGCCGGCACGGAGGACTCCATCGCGGCGCTCACCCGCGACCAGGTCGCGGCCTTCCACCGCGACCACTACCGACCCGCGACCATCGTCGTGGCGGTGGCCGGAAACCTCGAGCACGACCGGGTCGTGGCGATGGTCGAGGAGTCCTTCGCCCGCAACGGCTTCCTCGACCGGGTCGAGGCGCCCGTCTCACGGCTGGGCGGCGGCACGCTGGTCCCGGTCCACGGGGGTACGGCGCAGGCCACCCGCCCCTTCGAGCAGGTCAACCTGGTGCTGGGCATGGAGGGCATCGGCCGCAACGACCCCCGTCGCTTCGCCCTCTCCATCCTCAACACCGCGCTGGGCGGCGGCACGTCCTCCCGGCTCTTCCAGGAGGTGCGCGAGCACCGCGGTCTGGCCTACTCCGTCTACTCCTTCGCCGCCCACCACGCCGACACCGGACTGGTCGGTGTCTCGGTCGGCTGCCTGCCCGCCAAGGCCGAGGAGGTGCTGCAGGTCGTGCGCGCTGAGCTGGCGCTGGTCGCGCGTGACGGCATCACCGCCGAGGAGCTGGCCAGGGGCCAGGGGCAGCTGCGCGGGGGACTGGTGCTCGGCCTGGAGGACTCCGGCTCGCGGATGTCGCGGCTGGGCAAGTCCGAGCTGGTCCACGACACCCTGCTGACGATGGACGAGGTGCTCCAGCACATCGAGGACGTCACCGTGGAGGAGGTCCGTGCGGTCGCGGCGGAGGTCCTCACGCGTCCCGAGGTGCTCGCGGTGGTCGGTCCGGCCTGACCTGGTCCCGCGGCCGGCGTCTCGGCTCAGGCCAGGACGACGCACGCGGCGCAGGCCGCGGCCCACAGGACGCTGGAGAACGTGCCGATGATGAACCGCTCGGCGACCGCCCCGGTGCCGGCGTTGCGCAGCTCGGGGTAGCGACCCAGCCCCTTGAGAGCCAGCACGGCCGCGGTGCCCTCCGGCCACCCCGCGACGAGCGCGGCCACCACGCCGGCCCGCTCGAGGGCGCCGATCCAGGCTCCGCCGCGCAGCAGCTCGCCCGCGTTCTCCAGCGAGTCGTCCTCGTCACCGCCCGTGGTGTCGCCCTGGTCGACGACGTCGAAGAGGGCCGCGGTCACCGGTCCGCCGCCGACGACGGCCAACGCCCCGGCCAGCGCGACCAGCAGGGTGCGGGGAGCATCGCCCGCCAGCTGCAGGTCCGCGGCCCCGGCCCAGGCCAGCGAGACCAGCAGCAGGAGCAGCGAGATCGGGGTCCAGGTGCGACCGCCCGCTCGGGTCCAGGCCCAGCAGGACGACAGCAGACCTGCACCCAGGAGCACCAGCAGCATGGCTCCCGCGGGGTCGACGTCCCACGTCACTGCTGCTCCTCGCCCCCGGCGTCGACCTCGGCGTCTGCCTCGGACCGGGCGGCCTCCAGCGCCAGGGCGGCGAGGTGGGCGACCAGCTCGCGGGCACGCCTGCCCTCGGCGAGGCCGGCGGCTGCGGCGCGTTGGCTCACCGCGCTGGGGGAGATGCCCAGCTGGTGCGCGGCCTGGTCGTAGGTCGCTCCGGAGTCGACGAGGTCCACGACCTCCCACCCGCGCCGGGTCCGGCGCTCCAGCAGCGAGGCCCACAGCCACAGCGCGCTCTCCAGGGCCCTGGCCGGCGTCTCGGCCTGCTCCGGCGCGTGCACCCGCAGCCCGGCGGGCGAGGTGCGGGCCGCCTCGACGCCCGCGCGGGCTCGGACGAACGCGGGACCGCGCGCCTCCCGCACGTCCGCCGGGAGCGGCGCCTGGACCGCGCCGAGGCCCAGGCCCAGCCGCCAGTCGCCGCTGCGCAGCACCCGCTCGACCAGGGCGGGCAGGTGCCCGGCCTCGGTGACCAGGGCCTGCACCTCGTCGCCCGCGGTGCGCTGGAAGGCCAGGCGCGTGGGCGCGTCGGCGAGGGCGGCCAGCAGCTCGCCCACCCGGTCGGGGGCGCGCCGGCTGCCGCGCTGGTCCACGGTGAGCACGAGGCCGACCAGTGAGGGCACCGCCATCACGCACCTCCTCCAGGTCCTGGCCTAATGTAGACCTACCTGAAGGTCATGGCCTAACGCTTGCCGATGATGCCGACGACGGCAGGGACCTTGCGCTGCACCACCGAGACCCGGAAGCCGGCGTCGGCGAGGGCCTTGGAGGCGCCCTCGACGATCTGCGGGACCTGGTCGGGGCGGGCCACCTCGAAGAAGAGGTAGACCGCGCCGCCGGGCAGGACCCGCTCGTGCAGCAGCGCCACCTCGTCGGCGCAGTCGCGCACCCAGAAGAGGTTCACGTTGAAGGCGTAGACCTTGTGCAGCCGCTTGACGGGGACCCGCAGCGTGGCCAGGTCGATCTGGCGCACGGTCAGCCGGCCGGACTCGAGGTACTTCGCGCAGCGGCGCTTGGTGCGGTCCACCCCCGACTCCGAGCGGTCGATGGCGAAGAGCTTCCCGGTCTCCAGACGGCTGCAGATCAGCTCGGCGCTGTAGCCGGGCCCGCACCCGATCTCGAGCACGTGGTCACCCGGCTGGACGTCCATGAGGTCGACCGACCAGCGGATCCGGGCCGGGATGGTCTGCAGCACCATGGGGGCAAGACTGCCAGAAAGCAGACCGCCGTGGTCGGCGGGCCGGTCGTGGCGACCACCACGCGCGACCCCGGTCACCTCCCGGGCCCGGGTGTGGAACGCTGGGCGCGTGGGCGAGACACGGCACGGGCACGGACGGATGAGGGTGGGCGTCCTGGGCGCTCGGGGGAAGGTGGGACGCGAGGTCTGCCGCGCGGTGCTGGAGGCCCCGGACCTCGAGCTGGTGGCCCAGGTCGACGTGGCCGCGGACACCGACGACCAGGACGCCGACGACCTCGACGCGCTGGTGCCCGCCGGGGTCTCCGCCGTCGTCGACTTCACCCATCCCGACGTGGTGATGGACAACCTGCGCCACTGCATCAGCCACGGGATCCACGCGGTGGTCGGCACCACCGGCTTCGACGAGGCACGCCTCGACACGTTGCGCGGCTGGCTCGCCGACTCCCCGGGCACCGGGGTGCTCATCGCGCCCAACTTCTCCATCGGGGCGGTGCTGATGATGCGCTTCGCCGCAGAGGCCGCCCGCTTCTACGAGTCGGTCGAGATCATCGAGCTGCACCACCCCGACAAGGCCGACGCGCCGAGCGGCACGGCCCGTCGCACCGCCGAGCTGGTCGCGGCCGCCCGCCGCGAGGCCGGGCTGGGGCCGGTTCCCGACGCGACGAGCACGTCCCTGGACGGCGCCCGCGGGGCGGACGTCGACGGCGTACGCGTCCACGGGCTGCGGATCCGGGGGATGGTCGCCCACCAGGAGGTCGTGCTCGGCGGCACGGGGGAGACCCTCACCATCCGCCACGACTCGATGGACCGGGCCTCCTTCACCCCCGGTGTCCTCGCCGCCCTGCGGGCGATCGAGGGGCGTCCCGGCCTGACCGTCGGGCTCGAGCAGCTGCTCGACCTGGGCTGAGGCCCCTCCGTCCGGCGCAGGGTCCCGCACCCGCGCGCCCTCCCGGGCGCGTGCGCCGGCTCGGGCTTGCACCTTTTCGCAGTGCAGGAACCTGCAGCACCCCGGTGGTTCCCCTGGTCCCGAGCACGCGTCACGCTGGGCGCGTGACCGGGCCGCACCGCGGCCCGCGCCCGTGCCGGACGGAACGGCACGGACCCCTCCGGGCGTCGGTGGTCCTCCGTGGGGGAGGGAACGCGGACGCCCGCGGCCCCGCCCCTGACCCGGGGCGGGGCCACCGGGTCGGTTCGATCGGAGCCGCGTCAGAGCCGGAGGAGCGCTGCGGTGAGCGCCGCTCCGACGACGACCACGAGGAACGGCGCGCGCAGCAGGAGCAGGACGACCGCGGCCCCGAGACCCGCGGCGCGGGCGTCGAGGACCAGGTCCTGGTCGTTCCCGAGCACCTGGACCGCCACGAGCCCGGCGAGCAGCGCCACCGGCAGCCGGTCGGCGACCGCCCGGACCGCCGGCCGCTCCAGCACCCGGTGCGGGACCGAGAGACCGGCGAGCTTGAGCGCGTAGCAGGCCAGACCCGCCGCGAGCACCGCCCACCACGTGCTCATGCCGTCCCTCCGGGCCGCGACCGGTCGCGGGCCAGCAGCCCCACGAGCAGCGCCGTCCCGCCCGCGGCCAGCACGGGTACGCCGGCAGGCGCGAGCGGCACGACCAGCAGCGCCACCGCGGCAGCGGCGAGGGCGAGCGCCAGGCCCCCCGGCTCACGCAGGCGCGGCCAGAGCAGGGCGAGGAAGGCGGCGCCGACGGCCGCGTCGAGGCCGTAGGTGCGCGGGTCGCCGAGCACCGTGCCGCCGATCGCGCCGAGGAGGGTGAAGAGGTTCCAGAGGACGAAGACGCTCACCCCGGTCCAGGTGAAGCCCGTGCGGGCCGCGGCGGTGCTGCCGCGGGTCACCGCCATGGCCGTGGACTCGTCGATCACCAGGTGGGCCGCGCCCAGGCGTCGTGCTCCTCGCCAGGCGAGCAGGGGTGCCAGCCGCAAGCCGTAGAGCGTGTTGCGGGTGCCGAGGAGGGCCGCAGTGAGGACGGCCGAGACCGCGGAGCCCCCGGCGCCCAGCACCCCGACCAGCGCGAACTGCGAGGCCCCCGTGAACACCAGCAGGGACAGGGCGCAGGTCTGGGCCACGTCGAGGCCGGAGGCGACGGACACGGCGCCGAAGGAGGTGCCGTAGAGCCCGGTGGCGATCCCGACGCCGAGGCTGTCGCGGACGATCGGTCCCCTCTCGTCCGGGGAGAGGGCCGGCTCGCTCACGCGCGCCAGGCTAGGTGACGTCCGCCTTCCAGCGGCCCCCGGGCTGCCGGGGGCCCGCCGGTGCTCAGCCGCCGAGGGTGCCCGACGGGCCGACGAGGACGAGGAGCAGGAAGAGCCCCGTGATCGAGGTGAGGAGCCAGGTGACGACCAGGCGGTGCAGACGGGGGAGCGGACCGAGCATGGCTGGTTCGTGCCCCGGCCGGTCGGGTCGCACACCGCCCAGGAGGGTGAAGGTAAAGAGAGGTGCTCGGTCGACGCGGTGCTCAGCCGAGGTCGGTGTGCAGCCGCACCTGCTTGACGCGCACCGCCCCGGTGCCGTCCAGGTCCAGCTCGCGGTGCGCTCCGTCGGGCGCCCACCCGGCCCCGTCCAGGAAGCCCCGCAGGGCGTCGTCGGAGGCCACCACCCAGGTGACGGCGCGCTGGAACCGGTCCGCGCGCAGCGTGTCGGCCGCCGCCTGGAGCAGCCGGCTGCCGTGGCCCAGGCGTCGCTCGGCGGGGTCCAGCACCAGCTCGGAGAGCTCGCCGTCGGCGACGGGGTCGCGGTCGGGGTCGGTGCTGGGGCCGGTGAGGGCGAAGCCGACCACCCGGTTGCGCTCGAGCGCGACCAGGGCCCGGCTCCGGGCGTCGCGCGGTCGGGCCAGCGAGTCGCGCCACGCCGCGGTCGCGGCCTCGACCGCGTCCGGGCCGCTGGGGAAGGCCTCGGCAGGCACCAGGCCGGCGTACATCTCCGGCCAGGCGCGCAGCTGCAGGGAGGCGATGGCGGGGGCGTCCTCAGCCCAGGCGACGCGGACCGAGACGTCGGCGGAGGGGCGGCGTCCCTGCGAGGACGTGTGGTCGCCGCTCACCGGTAGTGCTCGGGGAGCTTCTGGCCGATCTTGACCTGGGCCTTGGGCATCCGCATGAACTTCATCTGCATGGCCCGGCTGATGGCGTACCAGGTGGTGCCCTTGGTCGCGGTGCTGTCGTCGGGGAACCGGCGGCCGAGCTCGCGGCGCACGCGGAACCGCAGCTGGACCATGTCGATGACCACCAGCAGCACGGTGAGCAGGAGCACGGTGCTGCCGATGCCGGCCAGCGTCGGGTTGCCGGAGTAGCTCAGGACCATCGTGACCAGCAGCACCGGGATGATCACGTCGATGAAGGAGAAGCGCGAGTCCACGAAGTCGCGCACGAACCGGCGGACCGGGCCCTTGTCGCGGGGCAGCAGGAAGCGCTCGTCGCCGGACTTCATGCCCGCGCGCACGCGGGCGGAGTTGTCGGCCCGGGCCGCGCGAGCGGCAGCCGCCTGCTCCTTGCGGGTCCGCGGGACCTTGGCGCGCGCCCGAGCGGCGGCCTCGGCCTCCTTGCGGGTCGGCGTCGGCCGGCCCTTCTTGCCCGGCGCCGCCGTCGTGGACGTCCCCCCGGCGTCGGCGCCGGTGGTGAGGGTGCCGGCGGGGTCGGTGGCCTGGTCGGACTTGCTGCGACGGAACAACGTGGGCCTTCTCGCGAGGGGGCGGGGCGTCGGCGCGACGCCGGCGGACGGGGTCAGGGTACCGGGGGTGCCGGGACCCCTGCCCATGCGTTGCCCCTGCGCCGTAGGGTGAGCGCGTACCGACCTGCCACCGTGCGAGAGGGATCCCCACCACCATGAGTCTCTGGAAGCGCTTCACCCTGATCTTCAAGTCGAAGGCCAGCAAGGCGCTGGACCGTGCCGAGGACCCCCGCGAGACCCTGGACTACAGCTACCAGCGCCAGCTGGAGCTGCTCACCAAGGTCCGCCGCGGCGTGGCGGACGTGGCGACCAGCCGCAAGCGCGTGGAGCTGCAGATCAACCAGCTCGAGCAGCAGGCGGCCAAGCTGACCGACCAGGCCCAGAAGGCAATCGACATGGGCCGCGAGGACCTCGCCCGCGAGGCGCTGACCCGCAAGTCGGCCCTCACCGGCCAGATCTCCGACCTCCAGGTGCAGCTCTCGCAGCTGCAGGGCGAGGAGGAGAAGCTCGTGCTGGCGCAGCAGAAGCTCCAGGCCAAGGTCGAGAGCTTCCGCACGCGCAAGGAGACGATCAAGGCGACCTACACCGCCGCCGAGGCGCAGACCCGGATCAACGAGGCCGTCTCCGGCATCGGCGACGAGTTCGGCGACGTGGGCGCCGCGATCGCCCGCGCCGAGGACAAGACCGCCCAGATGCAGGCGCGTGCGGGTGCCATCGACGAGCTCATCGCCTCCGGCGCGCTCGACGACGCCTCCTCGCTCAACGCCGGCGACGACATCGCCCGCGAGCTCGCGGCGATGAGCAGCCAGTCCGACGTCGAGGCCGAGCTGGCCCGGATGAAGGGCGCCTCGGCTCCCGAGGCGATCGAGGCTGCCGACAGCGGCCCGATCCTCGAGGCCTCCCCGGAGAAGGCGGAGCAGCCCGAGGACCGCGCCTGAGCCTCGATCCACCGACCTGCTGACCGAGGCCCCCGCCTGCTGCTGCCGGCGGGGGCCTCGGTGCGTTCCGAGCACCGCACGGTCTCGGACGAGTCTCGGCGCCCTCTTGGCCGAATCTTGGCTCGGGCAGGGAGGATGGCCCCATGGCTCGCACGCGCTTCATCGGTGACCCCGGGCTGACCGCCCGGATGACCACCGTCATGTTCCTGCTCGGTGGGCTCTTCGTCGTCCTCATCGTCTCGTTGATGGCGGTGGGCGGTCGCGGGCTCGCCCCGATCATCGGCATCGTCGGGATCGGCATCGCCGTCTACCAGTGGTGGCGCAGCGACACGGTGGCCATGAAGGCGATGCGGGCCCGGGAGGTGACTCCCGAGCAGGCGCCCGAGCTGCACGCGATGGTCGACCGGCTCTGCGTCCTGGCCGACATGCCCAAGCCGCGGGTGGGGGTCGCGGACACCCCGATGCCCAACGCCTTCGCGACCGGCCGCTCCCCGGACCGCGCGGTGGTCGTGGTCACTACGGGCATCCTGAAGACCCTCACCGCCGAGGAGCTGGAGGGGGTGCTGGCGCACGAGCTCGCGCACGTCGCCCATCGCGACGTCCTGGTGATGACCGTGGCGTCGTCGGCAGGCATCGTCGCGGGCATGGTGACCCAGGGGGCGCAGTACGGGGCGATGTTCGGCGGCAACCGCCGCGAGGGCAACAGCGCACTGCCCGTCTGGCTGATGATGCTGCTGGTCAGCATCGTGGTGTACGCCGTCAGCTTCGTCCTCCTCAAGCTGCTCTCGCGCTACCGCGAGCTCTCGGCGGACCGGGCGGGCGCGTACCTCACCATGAAGCCCCAGGCCCTGGCCTCGGCGCTGCAGAAGATCTCCGGGGAGATGGACGCCGTCCCCGACCGCGACCTGCGCGCCAGCCAGCCGATGAACGCCTTCTTCATCGCCCCGGCGGTGAAGGGCCTCTCGATGCGGACCCTGACCTCCACCCACCCCACCCTCGAGCAGCGCCTCGAGCAGCTCGCGCGCATCCAGGCCGAGCTCGGCCGGCCGACGGGCTGAGGCGGGCACCGTGGGACTCCTCGACTCCATCCTGGGCCGCAGCAAGCCCAAGCAGGCCAACCTCGACGCGCTCTTCGCCGTGCCGGCCGCGGCGATCAGCCTGCAGGCCGGCGCCGGGCTGCGCCCCACCGGTCTGGGGGCGGTCTGCTACCGCCCGGCCGGGGGAGCGGCCTTCGCCCAGGCGGAGCAGGAGATCCTCGAGCTGCTCCGCGGCGCCGCCGACGCGCCCGAGGTGCGCCTGGAGCACGACGAGTTCGGCTTCACCTGGCTGGTCGTCGACGACGACCCCGAGGACGTCGAGGGCCTGGTGACCGACCTGCACGCCGTGAACACGACACTGGAGGCCCACGGCTTCGGGCCGGGCCTGCTCTGCTCCCTGCTGCCCTTCACCGACGGCGCCGGTCGCACGGTGGGCCTGCTCTACCTCTACAAGCAGGGGACCTTCTACCCGTTCGCCCCGCGCCCGCAGGGCGGCAAGCAGCGTGACACGCTGTTGGAGATCACCCTGCGCGACCTGCTCGAGGGCGAGCTCCCGGTCGAGGTGGAGCGCTCGCGCTGGTTGGCCGTCTGGGGCGCCCCGGGCCTGTGACCGCCGGTCGTCCCCGAGGGTGACAGCCGCCTGCCACGTCGACCGCCGTCGTACGACGGGTCGACCGGTTCCGGACACCAACGACCCTGCGGCTCCTACGATGGGCGCGAGCCCGAGACTGTCGGGACGTCCCACGGAGGAGCTGGTGGTGTCCACCACGGAGTTCGACGCGGAGCGCGTCGTCGAGATCGACCGCTACCGCGTGCTGGTGGAGCCGCCGCGCAAGGACCTCACCGCGCTCGTCGACGTCGCCGCGCAGGTGGCCCAGGTGCCGCTGGCGACGATCAACCTGATCACCGACACCGAGCAGCACCAGATCGCGACGACCGGGTTCGAGCCGTCGATCTGCGCACGCGAGGACTCGATGTGCAACCTGGTGCTGCACGAGAAGGCGCCGGTGATCGTGCCCGACGCCAGCCAGGACCCGCGCTTCAAGGACAACCCGTTCGTCACGGGTGAGATCGGGAACGTGCGGTTCTACGCCACCCACCAGCTGAAGACCCCTGGCGGCGTGGTCATCGGGACCCTCTGCGTCTTCGACGAGGAGCCTCGAGAGCTCAGCGACGAGCAGGAGGAGGGTCTGGTCAAGCTCGCCGACCGGGTCGTCGACCTGCTCGAGCTCGAGCTGCGCACCCGCGAGCTGACCACCGCCGTCGAGCAGGTCGAGCGGGCCCGGACCGAGCTGGAGCGCTCCAACCAGATGCTCACCGCCTTCGCGGGCCAGGTGGCACACGACCTGCGCAACCCGCTGTCGGCGGTGAAGATGTCGCTGGAGCTCCTCGAGGACCAGATGGCCTCCCCCGAGCTGGACGCGGACACGCTGGCCTACGTGGCGGCTCGGGCCAACAGCGGCGCCGAGCGCATGCAGAGCCTCATCGACGACCTGCTGGCCTACGCGAGGGTCGGTGGCCAGATGAAGCGGGAGCCGGTGGACCTCGGTGCCCTGGTCGCCGACGTACGGGCGGACCTGGCCGTGCAGCTCTCCGAGGCCGACCTCGTCGTCGAGGACCTGCCGACGGTGGAGGGGGACCCGGTGCAGCTGCGGGCCGTGCTGCAGAACCTCATCGCCAACAGCGCCAAGTTCGTCCCGCACGGTCAGCGACCTCGGATCGAGGTGCGGGGACGCGCGGCCGGTGCCGTGTGGCGCATCGAAGTGGTCGACCACGGGCTCGGTGTGCCGGCGGAGGACCGCGAACGTGTCTTCGCCCCGCTGGCGCGCGCCCACGAGGACGTCGACGGGCACGGCATCGGGCTGGCCACGGTGCGCCGGATCCTCGACGCCCACCGCGGCCGGATCGGGATCGAGGAGACCCCCGGTGGTGGCGCGACGGTGTGGGTCGAGCTGCCCCGCTGAGCTCAGTCCTTGGCGGTGCGCCCCGGCAGGGCCAGCATCCGCTCGAGCGCGACCAGCGCCCACCGCTCGGTCTCGGCGTCGACCTCGATCCGGTTGACCACCACGCCGTCGACGAGTGACTCCAACGCCCACACCAGGTGCGGCAGGTCGATGCGGTTCATCGTCGAGCAGTAGCAGACGTTGCGGTCCAGGAACGCGATCCGCTTGTCGGGGTGGGAGTCGGCGAGCCGCTTCACGAGGTTGAGCTCGGTGCCGATGGCCCACGAGGAGCCGGCCGGAGCGGCCTCGATCGTCTTGATGATGAACTCCGTGGACCCGACGAGGTCGGCCTTGAGGACGACGTCGTGCGAGCACTCGGGGTGCACCAGGATGTTGATCTCGGGGTCGGCCTCGCGCAGTGCGTCGACGACGTCGGCGGAGAAGCGGCCGTGCACCGAGCAGTGGCCCTTCCACAGGATCATCCGGGCGTCCTGCAGCTGCTGCGGGGTCAGGCCGCCGTCGGGGCGGTGCGGGTCCCAGACGACGCAGTCGTCGAGGGAGAGGCCCAGCTGCAGGACCGCGGTGTTGCGACCGAGGTGCTGGTCGGGCAGGAAGAGGACCTTGGTGTCGGGGCCGTGCTGCTCGTAGGCCCACTCCAGCGCGGTCTGGGCGTTGCTGGAGGTGCACACGACGCCGCCGTTGCGGCCGCAGAAGGCCTTGATGTCGGCGCTGGAGTTCATGTACGTCACCGGGACGACCTGACCCTGTACGCCGGCGGCGGCCATGGCCTCCCACGCGGTCTCGACCTGGGTCAGGCGGGCCATGTCGGCCATCGAGCAGCCGGCGGCGAGGTCGGGCAGCACGACCTGCTGCTCGGGGCCGGTCAGGATGTCGGCGGACTCGGCCATGAAGTGCACGCCGCAGAACACGATGAACTCCGCGTCGGGGCGGGCCGCGGCGTCGCGCGCCAGCTTGAAGGAGTCACCGGTGACGTCGGCGAACTGGATGACCTCGTCGCGCTGGTAGTGGTGGCCCAGCACGAAGACGCGGTCGCCCAGCGCGGCCTTGGCCGCCTCGGCGCGCGCCACCAGGTCGGGGTCGGAGGCCGCGGGCAGGTCGCCCGGGCACTCGACGCCCCGCTCGGCGGAGAGGTCGCGCCCGCGTCCGAGAGGCAGCAGCGGCAGGTCCACGGTGGTCATGGCTCCAGCGTAGGCCGCTCCGGGTGAGTCCCCAGCACCGGCGGGTGGGGTCACCCGTGCGTGCGGTCGTGCGTCAGGGCGTGCGTCGGCGGCGTACGACGAGGGCGAGCGCGGCCAGCAGCACCAGGGCACCGGCGCCGACGGCCGCCGGCACGAGCCAGCCCGGCGCACCCGATGCCCCGTCGTCACCCTCCGCCGCCTCGGCCTCCTCCGCGGGGTCCGGTGTGGTCCCTGCGTCGGCCTCGTCGGACGGGGTGGCCTCGGTGGCGGTGAGGGGCTCGCCGGTGGTGATCAGCTCGCCGGGGCTCGCGTAGGCGGGCTCCCCGGACTCCTCGCCCTGGACCTCGACGGTGATCGTGTAGGGCAGCTCCACCGAGGTCGCGCTGTCGACGTCGGCGCCGTAGAGGACGTAGTAGTCCCCGGCGAGGAAGTGCGCGTCGTCGCGCTCCCGGTTGGTCCACGCCACGGACGAGATGCCGGTCATCTGGACCGTCGGCCCGGTGTCGACGCGGCTGGTGCTCTCCGCCGCGTCGAGGTCGTCGCCGAGGGAGGCACGCAGCGGGCTCATCAGCTGCAGGTCGAAGAACGAGGAGTAGCTGGAGATGGCCTCGTCCTGGGCGGGGGTCAGACCCGGGCGGTCCACCCGGACGGCCAGGCTCTGCCCCCAGCCGACCGGCACACGGAAGGCGTTGACCTCTCCCGGGACGATCGTGGCGGCGTACGTGGTCCCCGGCTCCAGGGCGGGTGCGTCCTCGAAGGAGGTGCCGGCGATGACCGGCTCGGCCCGACCGCGCGCTCGAGCCGGCTCGGTGAGGACGGAGCTGTCGACCTCCGAGGGCAACGAGTCGAAGTTCTCGACCGGCGGCTCCTCGACGATCGAGAGGCCGAAGGGCAACGGGCCGGTCTCGTCACCGAGCCGCGTGACCCGGACGTGCACGGGGTCACCGCAGGAGAAGCCTCCCTCGGCGGGGGCCAGGTCGCTCTTGCCGGTGAACAGCGGCACGATCGTCGAGAAGGTGCTGGTGCCGCAGCCGCCGCCGTCCGGCTCGACCACGTCGACCTGGAGGTCGCTCAGGCCACCGGGCTGGAGCTCGTAGGAGCTGGCGATGACCGTGGAGCCCGGCACCTGGCGCTCGTAGACGTACCAGCGCTCCTGCTCCCTCCCCGCGAGGCGGTCCGCGTAGCGTCCGGCGCCCAGGGGCAGCGCCTCGGCCTGGCTCGGCCCGCCGACGACCGGCTCACCATCGATCTCGAAGGGGCGCAGGGCACGCTCGGTGGCCGTCGACAGGCTGGTCACGATCTCCTCGGCGGACGAGGCGTCGTAGTAGCGGCCCTCGGCCACGCCCGCGATGCAGCGCAGCTGTGCCCGAGCCTCTCCGTCCACGGCCAGCCCGACGACGTCGATGCGCAGGTCGACGCCCTGCTCCGTGAGCTCCTGGGCCACCTCGCACGGGTCGGGCTCGCACGTGGCGACCCCGTCGGAGACCAGCACGATGCTGCGGACCGTGTCGGGGTCGAGGTCCTCGGCGGCCTGGCGCAGCGCGTAGCCGATCGGTGTCTCGCCGTAGGGCCGGTAGCGCTCGATCTCGCGCAGCAGCGCGTCGCGGTTGTCGGTGCCGGCTGCGACGACCTGCTGGCTGTCGGTGCAGGCGCCGGGCTGGTCGCGGGAGAAGACCTCCGCACCGAAGACCCGCATCCCCACCGCGGCGTCGTCGGGCAGAGCGCCCACGACGTCGCGCAGCGCCTGCTTGGCCGCCTGGATCTTGGTCTCGCCGCCACCGGCCGGCTCGGCCATCGAGCCGCTGGAGTCGAGCACCAGCATCGTGGAGGTGTCCGGCTCGGCGGAGCCAACTGGACGCTCTTGCGCTCTGGCCGTCGACGCGACTGGCGCCAGCGCGGCGAGAACCAGCAGTAGGAGAAGTCTGACGGCAGACAGGCCCAGACGGGCGGTCAGCGAACGCACGCGCTCACTCTTCCCCCAGGTCGTCCATCCATGCCTCGTTCGCGGCCTTCTGCCTGTCAAGCGTTGGTGTGCCTGCAGTGAGACCTCCTCAGTTCACGCTGCACCCGTCCGAACTGACGGGTCGACTGGTCTGGTCCACCGTTCGGGTTTGTCCGGGAGGGTGCGGCCGCCGTGTTCGGACTCGTTCGGAGAGGTGCCGCGCAGCCGCGGATTGCCGCCTCAAGGTGCTCTGCTTCGCGCACCCCGGTCGCCGAGGCCGGTGGACGAAGACATGGGGATCAGATGCGCAGGATCACGAAGACACAGAACAGGAGGGCGGCAGCATTCGTCGCCATTCTGGTCGTTGGGGCAGTGGCAGTGCTGGGGGCCCCCTCGCCAGCCGCTTTGGCAGCTCCCAGCGCAGCGATAAGTGAGCCCGTCACAACTGACGGGTTTGCGAAGCGGGCCGCAGGTGACCTGGAGATCTCAGATGATTCACCGGCTTCTGGGGACACGATCAAGTTGACTGGCGTTCTGGGGGAACAGAAGCGTCCCGTCATTCTTCGCGAGTATCGAAACGCATCCTGGCGGGACGTGCAGGAGAAGAATTCCCGCCCGAACGGCTCGTTTGTCTTCCGCGTCGTGGTCCCCGATCGTGAGGCAGTCCGATATCGCGTCGTAGCGCCCCCTGTTCGTCGAGGTGGCGTCGCGCTGCCGGGTCTCTACAGCGGGTCGACGCGAGTCGAGGTGGCCCCGGAGCCGGTGGAGACACCGATGCCGACGCCGTCGCCCACCGCTTCGCCCACTTCAGGTGTCCCGACGACCGCCCCGACTCCCACGGCGACCTCGACTCCGACGGCGACCTCGACTCCCACGCCGACCCCGACTCCCACGCCGACCCCGACCCCCACGCCCGGAGGAATTGATGGGTTCGTCGGAGGACCTGAAGGTGGCGATGGAGTCTCGATCCTTGTCATCGGAGCATCAGCACGACAGGAGGTGCTGGCGGACGAGGACGGGTTCTGGTCGGTAGAGGACCTGACGCCCGGCACCTACGCGGTGTGCTTTGAGGACGCCCTCGGCCGATACGTGGCGGAATGCTTTGACGACCAACCCTTCAGCTCCGACGGCGCTCTGGCGACTCCCGTGGTCGTGGAGGAGGGGGACTTCCCCTATATCTCTGCTCAGCTCGCGCGTGTAGCCGCGGAGCCCGTGCAGGTGAGCGGCACCGTCACGGACGGCGCAGGTGACCCGGTGGAGGGTGTTTCCGTCGTGCTGTGGGGAGACGACCTGCGGCGAGCCGTGTCCGTCACCTCGACTGCCGGCGACGGGACCTACGGCTTCGAAGAACTCGACGGTCACCAGGACTATGTCGTGTGTTTCGAAGCCTCGGGCACGGGATTCCGCAACGAGTGCTTTGACGACGAGCCGTACTCCGCAGAGCCAGACGACCTCCCGCGCAACGAGGTGGACGAGGAGGGTCTCAGGATGGATGCCGTGCTCTCGGCGTCCATCGAGTCCAGGGGTTCGGTCACCGGAAGAGTCACGGACGAGGACGGACGGCCGGTCGAGGGCTACGTCTACGTGCTCGACGCAGAGACGGGCCTGGCGGACTCGTACATCAGCCTCACCGCAGCCGACGGTTCGTATGTTGTCGGAGGAATCGAAGACGCCGACTACCACGTGTGCGTCGACACGAACCTGTACGACCTTCCCGAGGGGCAGACCGGCTACGCCCCTGAATGCCTCGACGATGTCCCCAACTTCACTGTGAGCCGGGGAGCCGGCCGCGCGATAGATGTTGCGGGTGACCGTCACCCGGCAACAGATTTCACCCTCGGCGCAGGCGCCGCCCTCGTCATCAAGACCGTCGATGCCCAGGGTGAGCCTGTCTCGACGTACTTCTCCGTTGGGTGGGATCGCGTAATCGAGGGCGCGTACGTCGACACGGAGGAGACGAACGGCTTCCTCCGCGACGAGCCTGGAGTCGGCAAGCTGAGCGACCTGCCTGCTGGCTCGTACTACGTGTGCGCAGGTGACGGTCGCTGGTACATCGAGGACTCCGAGTACGAAGACGCCTGCTTTGTCGACGCGCCTGCGCCCCCGCCGTTCCACTGGGTCACCAACGGAGGTACCGAAGCGGCTCAGGCGGCAGGAGCGACCCTCGTCGAGCTCGCTCCCGGTGAAGAGCAGGTCGTCGTCATCACGTTGGACGCGAAGCCGGTGGCTGCGCCTGTCACTGGGGAGGTCACGGACAGCGGTGGAGACCCAGTGCCTGCTGTCGCTGTCTTCGTGCGCCGAGTAGGAGAAGGCATCCCCCGAGCCATCGTGCTGACGGACGCGCTCGGCCGCTACTCGACCGAGCCGCTGGGACCTGGGGAGTACACCGTGTGTTTCCAGGCGCAAGGGACCGGGAAGGTCAGCGAGTGCCATGACAACCAGCCCTACCGCACTAGCTCAGCGGGCCTTGACCCCCTGCAATCAGAGGATGAGGGGATCGTGGCAGACGCCGTGCTGGCGGACGATCCGGAGCCGCAGCTGAACTCGGTCGTCGGTAGCCTGCGCGACGAGACCGGTGCCTCCATCGTTGGCTTCGTCGACCTGTGGGACGGGTCCGACAACCAGGCAAAGACGGCGGTCAGCGCAAGGAACGGCGTCTTCTTCGTATCGGACGTGCCGGACGGCAGCTACAGGGTCTGTGCTCAGGGACTCGGCTCTTCGACGGGAGATGTCGGTTATGGATTCGAGTGCTGGGACGGAGTGCCCTCTTTCGGCGGTCCCGGGATCGGCGCTCAGCCGTTCGACCTGTCCTCAGGCGAACGTGTCGATGGCCTCGATTTCGAGCTTGCCAGAGGCGCGCTCGTGACCATCAGGGCGGAGGCGGCTGACGGCCAGCCGATCGAGGGAGCCGACGCATTCCTGACGGGGCTGGAGTTCTCCGGGCCGACGAAGGTGTCCTCACGCCGCTCCACCACCAACACGGACGGAGAGTTCATGGTTGGAAATCTCGCGCCAGGCCGCTACTACGTCTGCGTGGAGATGACCTGCGACGGCACCGCCGGTCCTGTGCCCCGCCCTGTCGAGCAGCCTGTCTTCACGCAGGAGCAAGCTGAGCAGCAGGGCATCCGGGTGCTGACCTTGACGCCCGGCGACGAGGTAATGGTGACCATCACCTCGCCCGACCCCGGAACAGGGTGATCAGAGCAGCGCGCCGTTGTGGAGGTACGGCGCGGGCGGCTTCATCCCGCGGACCCCGAGGTAGCCCTCGGTGCGGACGGTCAGCCCGGCGTCGAGCCCGACCCGCAGCGCCCACTGGTTGGCGCCGGTGACGTGCGGGACCTCGACCTCCCCGTCGGTGCGGGTCAGCGCGGCCCACAGGAGCCGGCTCGCCGTGCGCCGGTCGGTGGCGGCCAGGGCCAGGACGTGGCCTCCGTCCCCGACGTAGACGTAGCCGCTGCTCGCGCGGTCGGTGACGACCAGCGGTCGCCCCATCTGTGCCAGGAGCAGGTGGTCGTGGCCGCGTCCGGCGCCGCGGACGCGGCGGTCGAGCGAGTCGAGCTCGTCGAGGTCGCCGGGGGTCGCCTCGCGGACGCCGCGCAGCGACGGCGCCGCGGTCCGGTCGACGCGACCGCTCATGACCATCTGCGGGTGCAGGTCGAAGCCGGCCGCGAGGTAGCGCCGCACCGCCCGCGGGTCGGAGGAGGACGAGAGCATGCCGCGCAGGCAGCCGCGCGAGTGCAGGAGCGCGGCGTCCAGCAGCGGGCGACCCAGCCCGCCCTGGTGGCCCGGCAGCACGGCGAAGGTGGCCAGCACCCACAGCGTCTCGCGGCGCAGCGAGGTCACCATCCCGACGGTCCGCCCGTCGACGTCGGCCACCCAGCAGCCGGGGGCGTCGGTGTCGAGCAGCGAACGGGTGCGGTCGATCCAGCGCTGGGAGCGCGCGGCCGGTCGTCTCGAGGGTTCCGGGTCGCCGGGCCGCCGACCGGCCAGGTCGACCTGCAGGAACGCCTCGGCGCTGATCTGCTCGGCCGTCTCGACGTCCTCGGGTCGCATCGGCCGCACGACGAGGCCGCCGACCCCGCCGCCGACCCCGGCGTCCGCCCTGCCGCTCCCGTGCCCACCCGAGCCTGCCGCCACATCCGGCAACCTACCCGTGCAGGAGGATGGGGGCATGCGCGTCCTCATCGCCCCCGACAAGTTCGCGGGGACCCTGACGGCCGTCGAGGCGGCCGAGGCGATGGCCGAGGGCTGGCGGCGCCGCTCGTCCGGCGACCACCTCGACCTCGCCCCCATGTCCGACGGCGGACCCGGCTTCGTCGGGGTCCTGCACACGGCCCTGGGTGGCGACCTGGAGGTCGTCACCGTCCCCGGCCCGCACGGGGAGCCGACCCCGGCGACGCTGCTGCTGGTCGACGGCACGGCGTACGTCGAGAGCGCGCAGGCGTGCGGGATCGAGCTCACCGGCGGCGAGGGCGTCGAGGTGGCCTCCACCGTCGGCGTCGGGCGGCTGGTCGAGGTCGCCGTCGAGGCGGGTGCCCGCACGGTCGTGGTCGGGCTCGGCGGCAGCGGCACGAACGACGGGGGCGCCGGGCTGCTGCACGCGCTCGGGGCCACCGCGGACGGACGTCTGGACGCCGGGCCGCTGCGCCTCTCCGACGTCACCGGCGTCGACCTCGGTCCGGCGCGGGAGCGGGTCGCCGGCGTGCGCCTGGTCGCGGCCAGCGACGTCGACGTCCCGCTCACCGGGCTCTTCGGCGCCACCAAGTCCTTCGGCCCGCAGAAGGGCGTGGCCGAGGAGCGGATCGCCCTGCTCGACGGCCTGCTCGAGCAGCTGGCCGTCGCCACCGACCGCCGGCTGTCGCTGGAGAAGGGCGCGGGCGCCGCGGGCGGGCTGGGCTTCGCCCTCATGCTCCTGGGTGCCGAGCGCTGCCCGGGCATCGACCTGGTCAGCGAGGCCGTCGACCTGCCCGGCCGAGCCGCCGCCGCCGACGTCGTGCTCACCGGCGAGGGCGCCTTCGACTTCTCCAGCCGGTCCGGCAAGGTCCCGTACGGCGTGGCGCAGGTCGCGGCCGAGGCACTGCGCCCCTGCGTGGCCCTGGCCGGCCAGGTGCTGGTCGGGTCGCGGGAGATGCGCGCGCTGGGCGTCGAGGCGGCGTACTCCCTGGTGGAGCTGGTGGGGGAGGAGCGTGCACTCGGCGACCCCGCCGGGGCGCTGGCCGAGCTCGCGGAGCGGGTGGCGCGCACCTGGTCGAGGGAATAGGCGGGCCTCGCCTACCATTGACCAGGTACCACCGAGACTTCACCCGCACCTAGTTGGGAGCACCAGAATGACCGAGCAGGTCGAGACCGAGCGCCGCACCGACAGCATCAACCTCAGCTCCGTCGCGGCGGCGAAGGTGAAGAGCCTGCTGGAGCAGGAGGGTCGCGACGACCTCCAGCTGCGGATCTCCGTGCAGCCCGGCGGCTGCTCGGGTCTGCGCTACCAGCTGTTCTTCGACGAGCGCACCCTCGACGGTGACGTCGTCACCGACTTCGACGGCGTGGCCGTCGTGGTCGACCGGATGAGCGTGCCCTACCTCAACGGCGCGATGATCGACTTCGTCGACAGCATCGAGAAGCAGGGCTTCACCATCGACAACCCGAACGCCACGGGTTCCTGCGCGTGCGGGGATTCCTTTCACTGACGAAGTCTGTGAAAGGAATCCGTTGCTGGTCGAGCAAGCGGCGCGACTGAGGCACGAAGTCGCGAC
Organism: Nocardioides sp.; assembly: GCF_030149505.1. GTDB lineage: Bacteria > Actinomycetota > Actinomycetes > Propionibacteriales > Nocardioidaceae > Nocardioides. Next base: position 46,233 of record NZ_JASBRN010000082.1, on the reverse strand, counting down.
CCGCGTGTCGAGACCCAGTCAGGAATCCTGAGGCAGAAGCCACGCAGACACCACAGCCCCCGACCGGTGCCGGTCGGGGGCTGTCGTCTGTGTGCCGCGTCCTCGATCAATCCAGGTGGAGCGACAGCGCGTTGGCGATTCGCTGGGCGGCCTCGCCGACCTCGATGTCGCGCTTCTTGACCTCGCGGGGGTAGTCGGCGAAGAGGATGGAGGGCGCGGGACGGGCCGCGGCGCGGGCCAGGTGGCGCTCGAGGGTGGCGCGCGTGCGGGTGCAGTCCTCGTGCATCTGCGCGAGCGGGCTCAGGTCGTCGTAGGAGGCCATGTCCCCGACGCTAGGGGCTACTGGGGGGTACTCCCAGTCGTACCGATCGGTAGTGTTCCGCGGCGTGCCCCCCACCGCTGACCAGGCCCCCGGCTCGCTGCTGATCGCCGGCTCCATCGCCACCGACCACCTCATGAGCTTCGCCGGCAGGTTCGAGGACTCCCTCGTCGTCGAGCAGCTGCACAAGCTCTCGGTCTCCTTCCTGGTCGACGACCTGGAGATCCGGCGCGGGGGAGTGGCCCCCAACATGTGCTTCGGCCTCGCCGCCCTGGGTCTGCGCCCGGTGCTCGTGGGCTCGGCCGGCGAGGACTTCGCCGACTACCGCTCGTGGCTGGAGCGCCACGGCGTCGACTGCGCCAGCGTGCACATCTCCGACTCCAAGCACACCGCGCGCTTCGTGTGCACCACCGACTCGACCATGGCGCAGTTCGCCTCCTTCTACCCCGGGGCGATGAGCGAGGCGCGGCTGATCGAGCTCGCCCCGATCGTGCAGCGGGTCGGCGCCCCGGCGTACGTCCTCATCGGCGCCGACGACCCCGACGGGATGCTGCGCCACACCGAGGAGTGCCGCCAGCGCGGCTACCCCTTCATCGCCGACCCCAGCCAACAGCTCGCCTTCGGTGAGGGCGAGCTGATCCGGCAGCTCATCGAGGGCGCGGCGATCCTGTTCTCCAACGAGTACGAGTCGCACATGATCGAGCAGAAGACCGGCTGGAGCGCCGAGGAGGTGCTCTCCCGCGTCGGCATCCAGGTCACCACCCTGGGCGCGGACGGCGTGCGGATCCGCCGCACCGGGCACGAGGACGTCGTGGTGCCGGCCGCCAAGGACGTCGCCGCGGTCGAGCCGACCGGCGTCGGCGACGCCTTCCGTGCCGGCTACCTCGCGGCCACGGCCTGGGGGCTCTCGCTGGAGCGGTCCGCCCAGGTGGGCTGCGTGCTGGCGGCGTACGTCGTGGAGACGGTGGGCACCCAGGAGTACACCTTCACCCACCAGCAGTTCCTGGACCGGTTCGAGGCGTCGTACGGCGCCGAGGCCGCCTCCGAGCTGCGGCCGTTCCTGGTCTGAGCCACCGGCCGTCGGGGCGTCCGGGCGGCAGCGGAGTGACCGCTCAGCCCACGCGCCGCACCAGGTACCGCGCGACCCCGTCGGCGGCGGAGTCCTCCCCGAGGTACTCCTGGCCGCGCATCCGGCACCACGCCGGGACGTCGGTGCGCGCGGCCGGGTCCTCGGTGACCACCGCGACGACGGCCCCGACGGGGACCTCGACGTGCCGGCGACCCAGCTCGATGACCGGCAGCGGGCAGAGCATGCCCCGGCAGTCCAGCTCCAGGGCGACCGGCTCCTGCTCGTCCCCGGTCACAGGCCGACCTCCGTCCTGAGCCGCCCGACGAGGTCGGGCAGGGCCGCGACGAAGCGCTCCACCTGCTCCTCGGTGGTGTCTCGACCCAACGAGACCCGGACGTTGCCGTGCGTGAGCGCGCCCATCGCCGCCAGCACGTGGCTGGGCTCGAGGGTCGAGGCCGTGCATGCCGAGCCGCTGGCGACCCCGAAGCCGAGCCGGTCCAGCTCGCGCACGAGGGTCTCGCCGCTGAGGTAGAGGCAGGAGAACGTCACCAGGTGCGGCAGCCGGTCCACCGGGTCGCCGACCACCTCGGTGTCGGGCAGGGTCGCCGCGACGGCACGGATCCGGTCGACCAGGCGCCGGCGCCGCGCGTCGACCTCGGCCCGTTCGGCCGCCGTGGCCTGCAGCGCGGCCGCGGCGGCCAGCGCTCCGGCGACGTCCGGCAGGCCGCCGCCGGCGTCCTGCGGCTCGGGGTCGCCCGGGAAGGGGTTGGCCCAGCGGGCACCGCGGCGCACGAGCAGGAGACCGACCCCCGGAGGTCCCGACCACGAGGTCGCGTGCCCGGCCGCGGCAGCCCAGCCGCTGCCGGGCAGGTCGAGCAGGCCGAGGGAGGCGGAGGCGTCGAGGAACAGTGGTACGCCGGCAGGCAGGTCGAGCCCGGCGACCGGCTGCACGGTGCCGACCTCGTGGTTGGCCAGCTGCAGCGCCGCCACCGCCACACCGGGGGCGCCGGCGGCGTCGCGGAACGCGGCAGCGTCGACCCGGCCGGCCGCGTCGACACCCACCTCGACCGGCACGACGTCGCGCCGACGTGCGTGCCAGCCCAGCGCGTGGCGCACCGCCGCGTGCTCGACGGCCGACAGCACGGCGTCGTCCCCGGCGCGCGGGTTGCCCGCGACCAGCCCCAGCACGCCCCGCTGCACGGCGTCGGAGGGTGAGGTGAACCACACCTCGTCCCGGGTCAGCCCCAGGCACTCCGCGACCACCTCGCGGGCGTTGTCGAGGAGCAGCCGCGCGTCCCGTCCCGGCCCGTGCAGCGCCCGCGGATCGGCGTACCCCCGCGTGAGAGCCGCCTCCAGCACCGCGCGTGCGGCGGGGTGCAGGGCAGCGCCTGCCGCGGCGTCGAGGTGCGCGTGCGCGGGAGGACTAGGGTCAGGTGCCACGACCCGACCCTATGACGGGCTGTCCGAACCCCCACCCTGGTCCGCCTGGCCTCCCTGGATGCCGGTAGTGTGGCCGTACTCGTGATCGCTTGAGAGGAAGGCTCCACCGTTGAGTCTGCAGCACCCTTGGGGAGCGCCGCGTCGGCGCGGCAGGACCGCGCGTGCGGGTCTGGCCGTCGTCACGAGCGCCATCGTCATGCTGCTCACCGGCTGCTCTGCGGAGTCGCGTGGTGAGTGGGAGCGTCTGGCCATGCCGGAGCCGGGCACCGTCGAGGGCACCAGCACGCTGGCCCTGTGGCAGGGCGCCTGGATCGCGGCACTGGTCACCGGCGCCATCGTGTGGGGCCTGATCGGCTTCGCCGTCGTGCGCTACCGCCGTCGCAGCGACGACGAGATCCCGGTGCAGACGCGCTACAACCTGCCGCTGGAGATCTTCTACACCATCGCCCCCGTGATGATGGTCGTCGTCTTCTTCGTCAACACCGTGCGTGTGCAGAACATCGTCCTGGACGACTCCACGCCCGACAACATCGTCGAGGTCACCGGCCAGCAGTGGTCGTGGACCTTCAACCACGGCGTCGGTGCCATCGACACCGCCGCCGACGACGACAACACCGACATGGAGTTCCCGTTCGACCAGTACGCCTACGAAGTGGGGACGGCCTCCTACATCCCCACGCTGTGGCTGCCGGTCGACGAGACCACCCGGTTCAACCTCCACTCGCCCGACGTCATCCACGACTTCGGCGTGCCGGGCTTCCTCATCAAGATGGACGTCATCCCCGGCCGCGTGAACGCCTACCAGGTCACGCCCACCGAGGAGGGCGAGTACCTCGGCAAGTGCTACGAGCTCTGCGGTGTCTACCACTCGCGGATGCTCTTCAAGGTCAAGGTCGTCAGCCGCGAGGAGTACGACGACTACGTCGCCGGGCTCGTCGAGGCCGGCAACGCCTCTGATCTGCCGCTCATCGGCGGCGACGACGCCCGGACCCAGGCGGGTCTGGACACCGACGAGACCGAGGGAGAGGGCGAATGACCGCCACTGCCACCCCCCCGACCCAGGCGAGCGGCCCCGTGCGCAAGCCGCTGGGCGAGCTGACGGTCCGGATGCTGACCACGACCGATCACAAGCTGATCGGCAAGATGTACCTCGTCACGTCTTTCGCATGGTTCCTCATCGGTGGCGTCATGGCACTGCTGATCCGCGCCGAGCTGTTCGCACCCGGCTCGCAGGTGGTCAACGACGAGGTCTACAACCAGCTCTTCACCATGCACGGCACGATCATGCTGCTGCTCTTCGCGACGCCGCTGTTCTTCGGCTTCGCGAACGTCATCATGCCGATCCAGATCGGCTCCCCGGACGTGGCTTTCCCGCGCCTGAACATGTTCAGCTACTGGCTGTTCCTGTTCGGCGGCCTCATTGCCGCCTCCGGTTTCCTCACGCCCCAGGGCGCGGCCGACTTCGGCTGGTTCGCCTACACCCCGCTCTCCGACGCGGTCCGCTCGCCGGGCGTCGGCGGTGACCTGTGGATCATGGGCCTGTGGATGGCCGGCCTCGGCTCGATCCTCGGTGCGGTCAACTTCATCACCACGATCATCTGCATGCGCGCGCCCGGCATGACGATGTTCCGGATGCCGATGTTCGTCTGGAACGTGCTGATCACCAGCCTGCTGGTGCTCATCGCCTTCCCGATCCTCGCGGGCGCCCTGCTGATGCTGGAGGCCGACCGGAGCCTCGGTGCCCACGTCTTCGACACCGCCCACGGCGGGGCGATCCTGTGGCAGCACCTGTTCTGGTTCTTCGGGCACCCGGAGGTCTACATCATCGCGCTGCCGTTCTTCGGCATCGTGACCGAGATCCTCCCCGTCTTCAGCCGCAAGCCGATCTTCGGCTACGTCGGCCTGGTCGGGGCGACCCTCGGCATCGCGATCCTCTCGGTCGCGGTGTGGGCCCACCACATGTTCGTCACCGGTGCGGTCGACCTGCCCTTCTTCTCCGGCATGACCTTCCTCATCGCGGTGCCGACCGGCGTGAAGTTCTTCAACTGGATCGGCACGATGTGGGGCGGCTCGCTGTCCTTCGACACCCCGATGCTGTGGTCGATCGGCTTCCTCACGACCTTCCTCTTCGGTGGCCTGACCGGTGTCATCCTGGCCAGCCCGCCGCTGGACTTCGCCGTCTCCGACTCCTACTTCGTGGTGGCGCACTTCCACTACGTCGTCTTCGGCACCGTGGTCTTCGCGATGTTCGCCGGCTTCTACTTCTGGTGGCCCAAGTTCACCGGCCGGATGCTCGACGAGCGCCTCGGCAAGCTGCACTTCTGGATGCTCTTCGTCAGCTTCCACCTGACCTTCCTCGTCCAGCACTGGCTGGGCGTGGAGGGCATGCCGCGGCGCTACGCCGACTACCTGCCCGAGGACGGCTTCACCTTCCTCAACCAGGTCTCGACCGTCGGTGCCTTCCTGCTCTCGCTGTCGATGCTGCCGTTCTTCTACAACCTCTACGTCTCGCGCAACGCTCCGCTCGTGGAGGTCGACGACCCGTGGGGTTGGGGCCGGTCGCTGGAGTGGGCCACCTCGTGCCCGCCGCCGCGCCACAACTTCCACACCATCCCGCGCATCCGCTCGGAGTCGCCGGCCTTCGACCTGCACCACCCGGAGATCGCGGCGCTCGACCTGGACCAGAACCAGGCTGCCGCCAACGGTGACTTCGCCGATGCTCCGGACATGACGGGCCGCGAGGACATCGTGCGGGGCGAGCACACGAAGGGGGATGAGTCCCGATGAAGGCCGAAGCCTGGATCTTCGCGATCGCCACCATCTTCATGGTGCTGGTGACCCCGGCCTACTGGTTCATCACGGGCGCCGGCGAGACCGGAGCCGACTGGACCGGGACCTCCGCGCTCACGATGACGGCGCTGCTGACCCTCATGGTCACCATCTACCTCGGCTTCCACGCCCGGAAGATGGAGCCCCGTCCCGAGGACCGCGAGGACGCCGAGATTGCCGACGGTGCCGGCGAGCTGGGCTTCTTCCCGCCCTACTCCTGGTGGCCCCTGTGGGCGGCCCTGACGCTCGGCGTCATGGTCTTCGCGCTGGCGATGACCGCCTGGTGGCTGTTCATCATCGGCTCCGTGCTCGGTGCCCTGGCCACCTGCGGCCTGGTCTTCGAGTACTACCGGGGTGAGCACGCCCACTGAGGCTCCTCGCAACCTTTCCGTCGCACTCCGCGTCCTCCCTGCAAGGGACGGCGCGGAGTTCGTCGTTGTAGGCCCGTGCTGCCTACCCAGGGACGGTCCCGCGCCACCGTGCGTCCGGACCGTCACCGCCACCACAGCAGACCTGTCTGGAGAACCTGACGATGACAGCCCACCGCCGCCCCCGGACCCTGCTGGCCTCGGTCAGCCTCATGGCGCTGGTCGCCACGGGGTTGAGCGCGTGCGAGGGCCCGGCAATGCCGGGTGCCGCCGACGGTGCTGCTCGAGACGCGGCCGGGGCGCCGGCGCAGGAGCCTGCGCGCCTGGTGCTCAACGTGCGCCGCGGGGAGCGTGACGTCAGCGTCGACACCCTCCTGGACGTGCAGGCCCGGTCCGCCGTGCTGGAGACGGTTAGGGTCAGCTCTCCCGCCGGTGGCGTGCCCGGCGAGCTTGCCGAGGACGGCACGTCCTGGACGGCCCTCGAGCGGCTGGAGCCGGGGGCGGCGTACACCGTGCGCGCCGTGGGACGCGACGCCTCGGGCGAGGTGCTGCGCTCGGTGGCACGGTTCAGCACGCAGGACCTCACGCTCGCCGAGCAGACCTTTGCCTCCGTGGCGCCGTTGGACGGCGAGACCGTGGGGATCGGGATGCCCGTGGTGGTCTCCTTCGACGTGCCCGTCACCGACCGGGCGTCCATGGAGCGCCAGATGCGGGTCGAGTCGGTCCCGCAGCAGCCCGGCACCTGGCACTGGATCAGCGACACCGAGGCGCACTGGCGCCCCCGGCGCTACTGGCAGGCCGGCAGCGAGGTGCGTGTCGACCTCGACGTCAACGGGGTCTCGGCCGGCGGTGGTGTCTACGGCCAGCACGACCGGGAGATCTCCTTCACCGTCGGGGACGCCCACGTCTACCGGGTCGATGCCCGGACCCACCAGATGCGCGTCTTCTCCAATGGCCGGCTGCTGCGCACGATCCCCATCACCACGGGCAAGCCCGGTTTCGAGACCCGCAACGGGACCAAGGTCATCATGGAGAAGTTCGACGTGCGGCGGATGAACTCCGAGACCGTGGGCATCCCGGCTGGCTCGGCGGAGTCCTACGACATCGACGACGTGCAGTGGGCGATGCGCCTGACCCACTCCGGTGAGTTCATCCACGCGGCACCGTGGTCGGTCGGCAGCCAGGGGAGCGCGAACGTCTCCCACGGTTGCACCGGCATGTCGACGGCCGACGCGGGTTGGCTCTACGCGATGACGCGCCGTGGTGACGTGGTGGAGACCGTCGGGACGGCGGGGGAGGACATGACCCTCACCAACGGGTGGGGGGACTGGAACGTGCCGTTCGCAACGTACCGGGAGGGTTCGGCCCTGTAGGAGCGAAGCGACGCGCAGACGACTCAGCCCCCGGTCCGATCGGACCGGGGGCTGATGTCTTGGGCTGGGGTCTCAGCTCATCGACTGGGTCTCGACACGCGGGTCACGGCTTCGCAGGCTCAGCCGTGCCGCTTGCTCGACCAGCATCGTCGTAGCCGCTGGCGCGTCTACGACCCGCGGAGCGACTCACCCTCGACGGCGTGGTGGCCGTCGAACTGGTGCCCGTCGGCGGCGACGCCGTCGAGCGCAGCGGTGAGCGCGTGCTCGTGCTCGGCGTGGTGCCGGGCCTCCTCGAGCTCCTGTGCGGTGGGCTTCTGCACGTTGTCGGCGAACCAGAGCGTCGAGAGCTTGGCGCGCAGACCGTCGAGCCGGCCACCCGGGGCTGCCACACCGCTCTCGTCGGTCTCGGACCCCGGGGTCCAGACGACGTCGCGGTCGCGAGCGGTGAGGGTGTAGGCGGCGTTCTCGCTGATCGGCAGGTGCCGCTCGGAGTAACCACCCTCGGGCGAGCGCATGATGACGCCCGTCTCGTAGCCGTGCAGGAGCTTGGCCTCGTCGTGCCGCTGGAGCGAGATGCACCAGCGACGCGTGACCCAGAAGGCGATCGCCGGTCCGACGAACACGGCCACCCGTATGAAGTAGGTGATCTGGTTGATGTCGGAGTTCAGCGTGATCGCGATGATGTCGTTGCCGCCCGCGGCCCACATGAGGCCGTAGAAGGTCATGAGCGAGACCATCAGCGCGGTCCGGGTCGGGGCGTTGCGCGGGCGCTCCAGCAGGTGGTGCTCACGCTTGTCGCCGGTGATCCAGGACTCGATGAACGGCAGCAGCAGCAGGATCGTGAACATCAGACCCGGCAGCACGATGATCGGCAGGAAGACGTTCAGCGCGAAGGAGTAGCCACCGAGGTGGAACTCCCAGCCGGGCATGATGCGCAGCGCGCCGTCGGGCCAGCCCATGTACCAGTCGGGCTGGGAGCCGGCCGTGACCTTGGTCGGGTCGTAGGGGCCGTACTTCCAGATCGGGTTGATGCTCAGGAGGCCACCCATGATCGCGGTGACGCCGAAGACGATGAAGAAGAAGCCACCGGCCTTGGCGGCGTACACCGGGAGCATCGGGAAGCCGACGACGTTCTCCTCGGTGCGGCCGGGGCCAGGCCACTGGGTGTGCTTGTGGTAGACGAGCAGCAGCATGTGCGCTGCGATCAGCGCCAGCAGGATGCCCGGGATGAGCAGCACGTGGATCATGTAGAGCCGGGGGATGATCTGATCGCCGGGGAACTCGCCACCGAAGAGGAAGAAGCTGAGGTAGGTGCCCACCACGGGGATCGACTTCATGAAGCCGTCCGCCGCGCGGATGCCGGTGCCCGAGAGCAGGTCGTCGGGCAGGGAGTAGCCCGTGAAGCCCTCCAGCGTGCCCAGGAGCAGCAGCAGGCAGCCGATGACCCAGTTGAGCTCACGGGGCTTGCGGTAGGCGCCGGTGAAGTAGACGCGCAGCAGGTGGACCATCATCGAGGCGATGAAGATCATCGCCGCCCAGTGGTGCATCTGGCGCATCAGCACGCCACCGCGCACGTCGAAGGAGATGTGCAGGGTGGATGCCATCGCATCCGACATCAGCACGCCGCGCAGCGGGTCGTAGGAGCCCTCGTAGACCACCTCGGCCATGCTCGGGTGGTACCACAGCGTCAGGAAGACGCCGGTGAGCAGGAGGACGACGAAGCTCCACAGGGCGATCTCGCCCAGCATGAAAGACCAGTGGTCGGGGAAGACCTTGCGCAGGTTCTTCTTCATGGCCGTGCCGAGGCCCAGTCGCTCGTCGGCCCAGTTGGCGACGGCGCCGGCCTTGCCCGGCTTCTTGGCGGTGGCGGCCGAGCTGTTGCTCGTGGCCACCTTGCTGGTGTCGATGCTCACAGGTCAGCCTCTCCCTGGTCGCCGATGTCCTTGTGATCGCGCTCCCAGTACGTCGGCCCCACCGGCTCGGTGAAGTCGGACTGGGCCACGAGGAACCCCTCCTCGTCAACGGCGAGAGGGAGCTGTGGGAGGTGTCGACCAGCCGGCCCGAAGACCACCCGACCGGAGTCGGAGAGGTCGAAGGTGGACTGGTGGCACGGGCACAGGAGGTGGTGGGTGGTCCGCTCGTAGAGCGAGATCGGGCAACCCACGTGGGTACAGATCTTGGAGTAGCAGACGATGCCGTCGACCGACCAGTTGTCCCGACCCTCACCGGGGATGATGGTCTCGGGCTCCATCCGCACGACGATGACGGCAGCCTTGGACTTGGCGATGAGCAGCTCGGCCCCGTGGAGCTCGGGCAGGCCGCTCTCCTCGGACGGGAAGATCGCCTCGGGCTGGGCGTTGACCAGGTCACCGATCTCGAGGTCGGAGGCCCGGATCGGGGTGCCCACGACGTCGCGGACGACACGCATGCCGGGGGTCCACACGGTCTTCTCGAGCCCGGCGCCCGGGTAGTCGGCCTCGGCGGCCTGTCCCGGGGTGGGACCCAGGTCGCGCAGCAGGACCACGGCGGGGACGCCTAGCATGCCGACGGAGGCGAGCAGGGTGTTGCGGATCAGGGGGCGCCGGGCGATGCCGGAGTCCTCGGCACCGGAGGAGAGCGCCTGCAGCGTGGCCTCGCGGTCCTCGTCGGAGGACCGCGCTGGGTGACGCATCTCGACCATCTCGACGTCGCTCATGAGCTTGCGGGCCCACTGGATGGTGGCCGCGCCGATGAGCAGGAGCGCCAGGCCGAGGAAGACGCCCAAGCCGACGGTGGAGGCACCGAGGCCGAGGATCGTGTCCCAGTTGTCGCCGACGTCGGCGACGAAGTAGGTGACGACGAAGCCGAGGACGCAGAGCATCGACAGCAGGTACATCGAGGCGATCTGGCGCTCGGCACGTCGGGCGGCAGCCTCGTCGATGTCGGTCGGGCGCCACGTGTGGCTGGGCAGGCCCGGGTTGGGGATGGGCTCCTCGGCCGGAAGGTTGTCCGAGCCGGTGTCGGGGCCGGTCGGCTCCTTGCTCACGCCTCCACCTTCTTCTTGTTCGAGCGCGTGGTGTGCGCGGCGATCCAGACAGCGAAGCCGACGAGGGCGCCGATGCCCACGATCCAGGCGAACAGGCCCTCAGCCACCGGGCCCAGGCTGCCCATCCCGAAGCCACCGACGCCGGCGGACTCGTTGAGGCTGTTGATGTAGGCGATGATGTCGCGCTTCTGGTCCGGGGTGAGGTTGCCGTTGCTGAAGGACGGCATGTTCTGCGGACCGGTCAGCAGAGCCTCGTAGATGTACTTGGCGTCGACCCCGCGCACGGTGGGCGCGTAGCCGCCGTTGGGCATGGCGCCGCCGGAACCCTCGAAGTTGTGGCAGGCGGTGCAGTTGGTGAGGAAGAGCTGGCCACCGCGGACGATGGCGGCCTCCTGCGCCTCGCTGTCCAGGCCCTCGATGCTGTAGTCGCTCTCGTCCGGGATGGCCGGACCGGGGCCGAGCGTGGCGACGTACGCCGCGAGCGCAGCGGTCTCCTCCTCGCTGTAGACCACGTCCTTGCGGGGGGCCTGCGCGCCGGGCTGGGCCATCGGCATGCGGCCGGTGCTCACCTGGAAGTCCACGGCGGCGGCGCCGACGCCGACCAGCGAGGGCCCGAGGTTGTTGCCGCGGTCGGTGAGGATGCCCTCGCCGTTGGTGCCGTGGCAGGTGGAGCAGCCCACGAGGAAGAGCTTGCGGCCCTCCTCGACCTGGCTGGCCAGGTCCTGGGTCTTCTCCGCCGAGGCAGGGGTCATCACCGCGGTGTAGAGACCGCCGGCGGCCACGAGCCCGACCAGCAGGAGGAGGGCGCCCGCCAGTCGCCCGCGACGGTGGCGTGACAGGCGGCCGGCAGTTGAGTTCAGGATGCGCACGTCAGAGAGTCCTTGTTCCGGTGTCAGTCTAGGAGGCGCTCAAAAGCGGTACTGGTCGTCACTGGACGAGGTAGATGGTCGCGAACAGACCGATCCACACGACGTCGACGAAGTGCCAGTAGTAGGAGACGACGATCGCGCTGACCGCCTGCTCGTGGGTGAACTTGCGTGCGAGGTAGGTGCGGCCCAGCACCAGCAGGAAGGCGATCAGGCCGCCGGTGACGTGGATGCCGTGGAACCCCGTGGTGAGGTAGAACATCGAGCCGTACGCCGAGTCCTGGATGGTCACGCCCTCCTGGACGAGCGTGGCGTACTCCACCGCCTGGCCGCCGATGAAGATGGCGCCCATGACGAAGGTGAGGATGAACCACTCGCGCAGGCCCCAGCCCTTGATCTGGAAGACCGAGCCGCTGCGCCCCACCTGACCGCGCTCCGCGGCAAAGACGCCGAGTTGGCAGGTCAGCGAGGACAGCACCAGGATCGTGGTGTTGACCGCCGCGAAGGGCACGTCGAGCAGCACGGTGTTCTGCGCCCACAGCTCGGGGCTCACCGAGCGGATCGTGAAGTACGCAGCGAACAGCGCTGCGAAGAACATCAGCTCGCTCGCGAGCCAGATGATCGTCCCGACGCTGACCATGCTGGGTCGGTCGTGGTGCCCGTGGAGCCGGGATGCTGGGATGGTTGCCGCTGTCGCCACGGGAGCATTATGTCCGGCCGGGCCTAGAGAGTCACTCCGACCCCCCGATCTCGGACGGCTCCCGCGGCGGTTGTGACGCACGCCCCTCTGCGGCAGGTCTGCGGTCGCCGGGGACGACCTAGACTCGACCCGTGCCTCGGACCCCCCTGGCGGACGCGTCCACCGCCTCGACGTACCTCCCGCCCCTGGACTTCTGGGGCGTGCTGTCGACCTGGGTCTTCGAGCCGGTGCCGATCGTCCTCACCGCCTGGATCGGGGGGCTCTACCTCCTCGGCGTCCGCACGCTGCGGGCCCGGGGGGACGCCTGGCCGGTCGCGCGGACGATCTCCTTCGTCGTGCTGGGGCTGGGGTCCTTCGTCTTCGCGACGAGCTCGGGCCTGGGCGCCTACGACACGACCCTGCTCAGCGTGCACATGGTCCAGCACATGGTGCTCTCGATGGTCGTGCCGCTGGCGCTCGCGCTCGGGGCGCCGGTCACGCTGGCGCTGCGGACCCTGCCCGCCGCGCCGCGACGCTGGCTGCTGGTGGTGCTGCACTCGCGGCTGGCGCGAGTCCTCACCTTCCCGCCGCTGGTGCTCGCCCTCTACATCGTCTCGCCGTGGGCGCTCTACTACTCCGACTGGTACCCGCTCACGCTGGAGTCGACGTACTGGCACGAGGCGATGCACCTGCACCTGGTGCTGGTCGGCTCGATGTTCTTCTGGCCGCTCATGGGCATCGACCCGGTGCCGGGGCGCGTGGGCTACCCGTTCCGTGTGCTCATCACGGTGCTGACGCTGCCGTTCCACGCCTTCCTGGGCGTCACGATCATGGGGCAGGAGACGCTCATCGCTGAGGAGCACTACCTTGCGCTGCGCGAGGGTCCGATGGGGGCCTGGCTGCCCGACGCCCTCGACGACCAGCACCTCGCCGGCGGCATCCTGTGGGGCTCCGGCGACCTGATCGGCCTGGTCTTCTTCGGCGTGCTGTTCGTCCAGTGGGTGCGCTCGTCGATGGCCGAGGCCAAGCGGGAGGACCGTCGGCTGGACCGCATCGAGGCCCGCGAGGCGGCGCGCGGGGCGAGGGTCCCCGCCGACCAGTGATCCTGCGCGCTGCGACAGACCCCTACGATGGCCCCGTGAGCGACACCACTGCCTCCCGCAAGCCGTTGAAGGTGCTCGTCTACAGCGACGACGTCAACACCCGCCAGCAGGTCATCCTGGCCCTGGGTCGGCGGCCGCACCCGGACCTGCCGGAGGTGGAGTACGTCGAGGTCGCCACGGAGCCGGTGGTGATCCAGAACATGGACGCGGGCCACATCGACCTGGCGATCCTCGACGGCGAGGCCGTCCCCGCCGGGGGCATGGGCATCGCCAAGCAACTCAAGGACGAGATCTACCAGTGCCCGCCGGTGCTGGTGCTGACCGGGCGCCCGCAGGACGCCTGGCTGGCCACCTGGTCGCGGGCCGAGGCGGCACTGCCGCACCCGCTGGACCCGATCCGGCTCGCCGAGACCGTCGTGGCGCTGCTGCGCTCGCGGGTCCCGGCGCCCACCTCCTGAGCTGCGTGTGAGCAGCTGGGCGGAGGTCCTCGGCGACCTGGTCGCCGGGAAGGACCTCACCGAGGCGCAGACCGCCTGGGCGATGGGCGAGGTGCTCGCTGGCCAGGCCACGGACGCCCAGGTCGCCGGCCTCGCGGTGGCGCTGCGGGCCAAGGGCGAAACGGTCGCCGAGGTCGAGGGCCTGGTCGCCGCGATGTACGCCGTCGCCACGCCGCTCCCGGTCGCCGGCCGCACGCTCGACGTCGTCGGCACCGGCGGTGACCGCTCCATGTCGGTCAACATCTCCACGATGTCGGCCATCGTGGCCGCGGGCGCGGGTGCGCGCGTGGTCAAGCACGGCAACCGCTCCGCCTCCTCCCAGGCCGGCACGGCCGACGTCCTGGAGCAGCTCGGGGTGCGGCTGGACCTGCCCGTGGCACGCGTGGCCGAGGTCGCGGAGGAGGCGGGGATCACCTTCTGCTTCGCCGCCGCCTTCCACCCCGCACTGCGGCACGCGGCCGCGGCGCGGCGCGACCTCGGGATCGGCACCACCTTCAACCTGCTCGGCCCGCTGGCCAACCCGTCGCGGCCTGCCGCACAGGCGATCGGGTGCGCCTACGAGGGCAAGACCGAGCTGATGGCCGGCGTCTTCGCCCGCCGCGGGGTCGACGCCTGGGTGTTCCGCGGCGACGACGGGCTGGACGAGCTCACGACGACCACCACCTCCTCGGTGTGGCGCGTCCACGACGGTGTGGTCACCCCGGGCCGGGTCGACCCCCGCGACCACGGGCTCTCGCTCGTCACGCCCGACGACCTCCGCGGTGGTGACGCCGTCCACAACGCCGAGGTCGTGCGGCGGGTGCTGGCCGGGGAGCAGGGGCCGGTCCGCGAGGCGGTGCTGCTCAACGCCGGCGCTGCCCTCGCGGTCCACGGTGACCCGGGCGCGGACGTCGGCGCGGCGCTGGACGCCGGCATCACCCGGGCGCGCGAGGCGATCGACTCCGGTGCGGCCGCCGCGCTGCTCGAGCGCTGGGTGGCGGCCACCGCCTCCTGACTCCCGCCGGTCGCCGGTCAGCCCGCGTCCCACCCGGTGGGCGCGGTGAGCAGCTCGACCTCCTCGGAGGTCTCCTCGACGATCCAGCCGGCGTCCTCGAGGGCCGCGGTGAGCGGGTGGTCGGTGCGCAGGAACGCGACCTCGGCCCCGGTGCCGCGCACCAGGTCCTGCCAGCCGCGCTCGAGGTCGAGGATGTCGCTGTTGCGCTCCAGCTCCTCGGTGGTGAAGGTGTCGCCGTAGCCGTGCATCACCAGGTGCAGCTGCGGGTGGGCCCACATCACCAGGCCGCCGTCGCCCCAGTCGTTGAGGACCACGGTGCCGTCCGGGAGTGCGCCCAGCTCGCGGTCGACCCAGCTCGGCTGGGTCGGCGGCTCGTCCGCGGTCCGGGTCACCACGAGGGCCAGCACGACGAGCGTGGCGACGGCGGAGCCGAGGGCGATCTGGGCCTCGCGGGGAGCGAGGGGTCGTCGCGGCTCGGTCACGAGCGACTGCAGCGCCGCCGCAGCGAGCGGGGCCAGGGTCACGGCGGCCAGCGGCATGGTGCGGTTGGAGTAGAGGGCCAGCCCGAGCCCCAGGCCGAGGAACAGCACCGTCGGCCAGTCCGCGCCGCGGCGCAGCCAGACGAGCAGGGCGACCGCCGCGAGCAGCATCAGGGCCGCACCGTTGGCGCTGGTGAAGTCCGGGGCGGCCCACTCGGCGAAGAACCGGCCGCGCCCGGCCACGACGAGGACCGCCGGGTACAGCGCCGGCCCTACCGGGGTCACGGCCGCCGCGAGCGCGCACGACCCCAGGACGGCCAGCTGGCGGCGTACCTCCCGGGCGGGGGGACGGCGGTGCAGCACGGCGGCCAGGACACCGACGGCGCCGACGACGAGGGCGAAGGGCCACATGCCGTGCCACATCGCCCAGAACCAGGTGAGTGGCACCAGCAGCCAGGGGCGGGCGCCGGTGTGCGCGGCCACCCACCAGGCGTGGACGGTGAGTGCCATGAAGGCGTAGCTGAGGACCTGCGGGCGCGCGGACAGCGCGGGGGCACAGGCGACGACGGTCACGGCGACGACGACGGCGACCACCAGCAGGTCGGCCCGGCGGCGACAGGTCCAGGTCACGGCGAGCACGAACAGGACCAGCTGGAGGCCGGAGAACCAGGCCACGCCGGGCAGCCCCGCGAGGCCCTCGGCCCAGGCCATGACGACCTGGGGGAGCCACTGCGTGGGCACCCAGTCACGCGTCGCGAGCGGGGTGACGCTGCCCGGATCCGTCAACGACCAGCCCGAGAGGAACTCGCTGCCGAAGCGCAGGTGGAAGTAGGTGTCGGTGTTGGTCAGGGGGCGCGCCGCCCGGCGCGCGACGGCCACGAGGACGCCGAGCAGCAGGAGGGCGGGCAGCCAGGTGCGCGCGAGCCGCGAGACCACGCCGGCGGGCTCAGTCCAGGCCGAGGGAGAAGGCCGACTCCAGGTCGTGGCGGGAGTAGGCCCGGAAGGCGATGTGGGTCTCGGTGTCGGTCACGCCCGGCACCTTGTTGAGCCGGTCGGCCACGACTGCAGCCACGTCGTCGTGGTGGCGCACCCGGACCAGGGCGATGAGGTCGATCTGGCCGGTCACGGAGTAGACCTCCGAGACGCCGTCGATGGCGGCGATCGCCTCGGCGACCTCGGGGATCCGGGCGACGTCGGCCTTGACGAAGACGATGGCGGTGATCACCGGCTCACCGTACCGGCGCCGAGCGGTGCGGTCGGTGTCATCGCGCCGGACGGTGGGTGGGTCGCAGGCCGCGCCGCTCCGTGGGATCGGCCAGGGCGCGCCGGGAGTCGCGCACCCGGTCGTGCACGCCCAGCTCGCGGACGGCGCCGGCGACCGGGCACACCCACTCGCCGGTGACGTCGACCAGCCGGATGCCGGGCTGCTCGAGCCAGGCGAGGATCTTCTCGGTCTCCTCGACGGTCGCCGCCGGCACCGGGCCGGGAGCCGTGCGCACGGTCTCGGCGCCAGCCCGGAGCTGCTCGACGTAGGCCCCGGCGTCGGCGCCGGAGGGGATGACCCCGGCGGCGGCCAGCCGCCCGAAGCGGACCACGTGGACCGCCCAGCGGCCGTCGTCCTCGCGGCGGGCCGCGACCACCTCGTGGCAGCCGCTGAGCGCACCGACGCGCTGGGTGCGCGCGGCCGCGCGCACGAACGCCGCCAGCCGGTCGCGGTGGACCCCCGCCTCCTCGAAGCGCTCGTCGTCGGCCAGGCCGGCCATCCGGTGGTTGATCTGCTCGACGACCAGGTCGGGGCGGCGCAGCAGGGTGTCGCGCAGCTGTCGGACGACGGCGGCGTACGTCGCCTCGTCGGCGGATCCGTCGCAGGGCGACAGGCAGCGGCCCATCTCGGCCAGGACGCAGGGGGTGCGGGTGGTGCGCGGGCCGATGCGGTCGGCGCACTGGCGCACCGGGAAGGTCTCGTGGAGAGCCTCGAGGCAGGACTGGGCAGCCTTCCGCGAACCGAACGGGCCGAGGTAGTCCGCGTCGTCGTCGAGCACGCGCGGCACCAGCGAGAGCCGCGGCCAGGGCTCGCGGGTGAGCTTGACGAAGTGGGTCTTCTCCGGGTGCCGGGAGCGGCGGTTGTAGCGCGGCTTGTGCTCGGCGATCAGCCGCAGCTCGCGCACGGCTGCCTCCAGCGGCGTGGCGCACTCGATCGCGGTGACCGAGGAGGCCAGCCCGACCATCTCGCCCATGCGTGACCGGGTCTCGGAGGCGGTGAAGTAGGAGCGGACGCGGGTGCGGAGGTCCTTGCTGGTGCCGACGTACAGCACCCGCTCGGCCTGGTCGCGGAAGAGGTAGACGCCGGGGGAGTGCGGCAGGCCCTCGGCCAGGTGGCGCTTCTTGCGCTGCGCGGTGGTGACGCGCGAGGTGAAGGTCTGCAGCTCCTCGAGCGTGTGCACCCCCAGGCCGCCGAGCCGCTCCATCAGCCCGTGCAGCACGTCGACGGTGGCCCGCGCGTCGGCCAGCGCGCGGTGGTTGGGCGTCGTGGCGGCCCCGAAGAGCCGGGCGAGGGAGGAGAGCTTGCAGTTGGGCGCGTCGTCGCGGGTGATGACCCGTCGGGCCAGGCGGGCGGTGTCGACCACCTCGAACCGGGGCCAGGGGCGCTGCTGCTGTGCGGCGAAGTGCTGCAGGAAGCCGACGTCGAAGGGCGCGTTGTGGGCGACCAGCACCGTGCCGGTCGCGAACTCCAGGAAGGCCGGGAGCGCACTGTCGATCGTGGGGGCCCCGGCGACCATGCCGTTGGTGATGCCGGTGAGCACCGCGATGAAGGGCGGGATCGCGGTGCCGGGGTCGACCAGGGTCTGGAACTCGCCGAGCACCTCGCCGCCCCGGACCTTGACCGCGCCGATCTCCGTGATCATCGAGCCGGAGGTGGGGGAGCCGCCGGTGGTCTCCAGGTCCACCACGCAGAAGGTGAGGTCGCGCAGGGGGCGGCCGAGCTCGTCGAAGGTCCGCTGGCTCTCCCAGGAGACCTGGGCCCCGGCACGACTGCTCACGTCGAGGACGCTAGATCGGGGCACCGACAACGGTGCGGCGGCGCGCGGTCGGGCCAGGTCCTAGGCTGGAGGCGCGGCACGCCCCAGGCGTGCCGGCCGGGTGCCGCTACGGCCCTCGTGGCAGCGCTCGGCGGGAGGAGGCAGTGGTGGAGGACGGGACGATCCGGCTCGAGGAGCTGCCGGTCGCGGTGCGGACGCGGGTCCTGACCCTGGTCGCGGACGTGCTGCCGGACGTAGCGCAGCTCCCGGCGCCGCTGCGGAAGGTGGCCGCCTTCGCCCCCGCCCGCAGGGCGCGGCTCGGCGCGGCCGCCATCACGGCGGGGCTCGACGACGCGGCGCTGCGAGACCGGGTGGCCCACCAGGTCTCGGTACGCCGGCAGGACGAGCTGCGCGCCCTGCGCGACGGCACCATGCACGACGCGCTCGAGGCCGCGGCCCTCGACTGGCTGGTGCGGCCGCAGGGGTGGACCCGTCGGCTCGACGACTCGGTCAGCGTCGTGGAGCAGCAGGCCGCCCAGCAGGCGCAGGTCGTCGCGGCCGCCCGGGACGAGCGGTGGCAGCAGCGCGCCGAGCAGGCCGAGGCAGAGCTGCGAGAGGTGCGGGCGTCGTACAAGCAGCAGGTAGAGGGGTACAAGGCCGAGGTCACCCAGCTGCGCCGCAAGCTGGGGGAGGCACGGGCCAAGGGGCGCGACGTCGACCAGGAGGCCGTGCGCGCCGCACGCGAGGCGGAGGAGGCGCGGGCCGCGGCTGAAGTAGCCCTGGCCGCGCGGGAGAAGGAGGTGCGCAGGCTGCGCGCCGAGGTGGAGCGGTTGGAGGCCGAGGCGCTGGAAGGGCGTCGCGGGACGCGCAGCGAGCGCGAGCACGCGACCGCGCGGACGCGGGTGCTGCTCGACACGATCCTGGAGGCCACTGCCGGGCTGCGCCGAGAGCTGGCCCTGCCCCCGAGCACCTCGACCCCCGGCGAGCGGGTCGAGGAGACCCTGGCCGCCACGCTCGCGGCCGTCGGTGCGCGCGCGGTGCCCGAGGTGGGGCCGGCGCTGCTGGAGCAGTACCTCGCGCTGCCGCGCGCCCGGCTCGTGGTCGACGGCTACAACGTCTCGATGAGCACCTGGTCGTCCTCCTCGCTGGAGGCGCAGCGGACGCGGCTGCTCGGCGCGATGGGGCCGCTCGTCGCCCGCACCGGTGCCGAGACCACGGTCGTCTTCGACGGCGCCGACGCCGAGACCCGGCCGCCCACCGCGGCACCCCGCGGGGTCAAGGTGCTCTTCAGCCCCCAGGGCGTCATCGCCGACCAGGTTATCGGCGAGCTGGTCGAGGCCGAGCCGCGCGGGCGCGTGGTGCTTGTGGTCAGCGACGACCGCGAGGTGCAGGCGCGGGCCCAGCGGGCCGGCGCCCGGGCGGTGCCGTCAGCCGCGCTGGTGGGCCTGCTCCGGGGCTGAGTCGACGGCCTCCGCAGTCGAGGGCCTGCTCGCTTGCCCGGTACCGTCCGCCAGGACTCGGACGACCAGCACGCCGAGGAACCCGCAGAGCAGCCACGGGCCGACCAGCACCGGCGCCCCGACGAGGATCTCGAGGAAGGCGTTGCCGGTCCAGGCGCGCTCCAGCGGGAGGCCGGGGCTGTCGAACACGGCGCCGACGGCGGTCGCGCCGACCTGGAGCCCGGCGACGAACGGCAGCGCGGACCGGGCCAGCCGGCCCGCGTGCGGCACGGCGAGGGCGAGGGCCGGGGTGAGGCTGAGCAGCAGTTCGAGGGTCAGCCGGTAGCCGTAGAAGGCCGAGCCGCCGGCGAAGTGGTTCATCAGGCCCTGGACGACGGTGTAGACCAGCCCGCCCAGGACCATGACCCGCGCCCAGTCCGGCTGGTGCCGCCAGGACCGGACCAGGGCAGGAAGCAGCAGGACGGCCACGGGTGTCCACACCAGGAAGCCCCGGTCGAGCGAGACCCAGAGCCCGGCCTCGTTGGCGAGCGTGTCGAGCAGGGACTGCGAGGTCGCCCGCTCCGCGTAGGCGTCGGCCTGCGGGTAGCCGCCGGCGGGGTCCCACTCGCCGTACAGCCAGCGGCTCCAGCCCGCGGCCAGGGCCAGGAAGGGCAGGCTCCCGGCCGCGACCAGGAGGACGGGGCGCCAGCTGCGCCGGGCGAGACCGACGCCGGTGCCCAGCACGGCCACGGCCAACGAGAGGTGGAGGCGGCCGGTGAGGCCGACCCCGCCGAGCACCCCGGCCAGCAGCCACCGGTCGCGGCTGGCGGCCCAGGCCATGCCCGCGAGGCCGAACACGGTCAGCGTGTGCGGCCACATGGCGTCGGCGGCGACGCTCCACAACGGCGTACCCAGGGCCAGGACAGCGGCCACGCCTCCGGCGAGCCGGGCCCCCAGCCTCGGCCGCAGCGCGCTGAAGATGAGGAGCACCGCGAGCCAGACGATCACGGCCGCGACCACGCCGGCCGGGCGGATGCGGAAGTCGGCGGGGTCCGAGCCGGCGCCGAGGTAGGCCGGGACCGAGGCCGCCGTGATGCCCGGGGAGCGGAAGACGACCTCGTGGCCGTGCTCGCTGGGCCCGGTCCAGTAGGGCGGGGAGTCGTAGTCGTACGGCGTCGCGTCGAGGTCGACGTCCTCCAGCCACGGCTCGCCGGACGTCGCGATGCGCCACCCCTGGAGGCTGGCCGAGGCGGCGTCGACGGACGGCGACGAGGCCGTCGTGCCCACGAGCACGGCCAGCAGCGCGGCTGCCAGCAGTGCGCCCAGCCAGCGTCGATGCCCGGTCATCGTGCCTCCCACCGGCAGACGTTCTCACGTGCTCGTGCCGGCGCGCAGCGGAACGGGGCCGGGCGGGTGCGCGGCACACTTCACGACTCGCTGCGACACGCCCGGGCCCACACTGTCGGTGGGCCCTGCCACCGTCACGGACATGACGACGAGGATCGACTGCGACACCTGCGTGGTGCGCGGACTGGCCTGCCACGACTGCGTGGTCACGGTGCTGCTCGGGCCACCCCCCGAGCTCTCCTTCGACGAGGAGGACCGCGAGCTGCTCGGGGCCCTCGCCGCGGGAGGGCTGGTGCCGCCGCTGCGGCTGGTGACGGCCAGCGACGGCCCGGGGGAGGGGGCGCACGACCCGCACACCGACGGACGGCACCCGGGAGCGGCGACCGCCTGACCGGCAGCCGTGCAGCCGCGCTGTGACGGGTGGGACCTCCGTGACTGGAGTGACGAGATGCTGCCGGTTCCGGCCGGGATTGCGGTGAAATCCCCGCGCGACGTGCGGTGAAACTTGGTCGGCCGCGAGACGAACGGCTACCGTCGCGCGGGGTGCTCGTGGGAGCGGACCGGGGACGGGTCCGCGCGGGTGCCGCGTGACTCCAAGGAGTGCCCTCGCTCGTGCTGCAGCGTCGTACGCGAATCACCAGCCTGATCTCGGGCGCCCTGCTGGCCGGTCTGGTGGGCCTGGTCCCCTCGACCCCCGCCCAGGCGGAGCCCGACATCGCCGACGTCGAGGCCCGGGTCGACCGGCTCTACCACGAGGCCGAGCAGGCCTCCGAGCGCTACAACGACGCCCGGTTGGAGCTGGAGGAGCTCGAGCGCGACCTCGCCGCCGTGAGCTCCGACCAGTCCCGCCAGGACCGGCGCCTGCGCGCGGTGCGCGAGCAGGTCCGCGACGCCGTCATCCGCACCTACGAGGGGCACACGCTCTCCGCCGTCGGCCAGGTCGCCCTGTCCGGTGACCCCTCGGACTTCCTCTCGCAGCTGTCCACGATGACGGCCTACGACGACCTCACCGACCAGCTCTTCGACACCTACGCGGGCGAGGTCAAG
This sequence comes from Nocardioides sp., assembly GCF_030149505.1. Lineage (GTDB taxonomy): Bacteria > Actinomycetota > Actinomycetes > Propionibacteriales > Nocardioidaceae > Nocardioides. Next base: position 24,339 of record NZ_JASBRN010000082.1, on the reverse strand, counting down.
GCGCTGGACATCCGGCACCAGGCCACCTCGCAGCGCACCAACGAGGTCGCGCAGCTCGAGGAGCGGCTCGCCGAGGAGAAGGCGACCATCGAGGAGAAGCTGGAGGAGGCCGAGGGCCTCCTCGCGCGGCTCGAGGCCGACGAGCGCGAGGAGATCGTCTCCCGCGACAGCGAGCGGCTCCCCACCGACGTGCCCGCCTCCGGCCGGGCCGGCGCGGCGATCCAGTACGCCATGGCCCAGGTCGGCAAGGCCTACGTCTACGGTGCCGCCGGGCCCAGCGCCTTCGACTGCTCGGGGCTCACGATGATGGCCTACCGCGCGGCCGGCATCAGCCTGCCGCACTCCTCGAGCGCGCAGTTCTCCTCGGGCACGCGGATCGCCGAGAGCGCCCTCCAGCCCGGTGACCTGGTCTTCTACTACAGCCCGATCAGCCACGTCGGGATCTACCTCGGCAACGGGATGATCGTCGACGCGGCCAATCCCAGCTCGGGTGTGCGGGTCGCCCCGCTGAACTCCATGCCGTACGTCGGGGCCGTCCGCCCTGGCTGAGCCCGTCGGTCCGCCCCGCCGCTCCTGGCGGCGGGTGCTGGCCACGCTGCTGGTGGCCACCGTCGCGGTGGTCACGGCAGTCGTGCTGCTGAGCGACGACCGGTACGTCGCTCCGCCCGCGCCGCCCGCCGCCGCGGGCGTCGACGCCGCTGGTGCCTCCGCCGCCCTGTCCGCGCTCGCGCAGGCGCTCTCGCGGGGCGACGAGGAGACCAGTGCCGCGCTCGCGCCGGACGGCGACTCCGCCGCCCGCGACCTCCTCGCCGCGCTCGCCGGGAACGCCGCCGACCTGCGGGTCGAGGGCGTGGTGCTCCGCTTCGTCGACCAGGTCGGGGTCCTGCGCGAGGACGGCAGTTGGACGGCGCGTGCCGACCTGACGTGGGAGCTGCGTGGCCAGCCCTCCGGACCGGCGCGGACCGAGGTCGAGGTGGGGCTGCGCCAAGGTGAGGGGCGCGTCGCGGTCACCGGCTTCACCGGGGGACGTGTCCCGCTGTGGCTGCGCGGGCCGGCGCTCGTCGAGCGGGCCGGAGACACGCTCGTGGTGACCGCGGGGCAGGACCCGGCGCCGTACACCGCCCTGGCGGCGCGGGCACTGCCGCAGGTGCGTCGCGTGCTCCCCGACCTGCGCGGCGGCCTGGTCGTCGAGGTCCCCGGCAGCAGCACGGAGCTCGACGCGGTGCTGGGTGTGCCCGAGGGGACGTACAGCGGGGTGGCGGCGGTCACCGCCTCGGTCGACGGCCGCACCGTCGGGTCCGCTCCGGTCCACGTGTTCGTCAACCCCGAGGAGCTCGGCCGGCTGCGACGGACCGGCGCCCAGGTGGTGATGACCCACGAGGCGGTGCACGCACTGACGGGGGCGCCCACGAGCCGCGCACCCGTGTGGCTGGTGGAGGGCTTCGCCGACTACGTGGCGCTGCGCGACGTCGACCTGCCGCTGTCGCAGACCGCCGCCCAGGTGCTGGCGCAGGTGCGGCGCGAGGGTGCGCCGGACCGGCTGCCCGGGGAGGCGGAGTTCGACGTGACCGCGCCCCACCTGGGGGCGGCGTACGAGGCGGCCTGGCTGGCCTCCCGGGCCTTGGTGGAGCTGGCAGGGGAGGACGCGCTCCTCGAGGTCTACGCGAGTGCGGGCGCCGGGACCGACATCGAGGCAGCGCTCCAGCAGGAGGCGGGCCTGGACCTCGCGACCCTGACCGACCGGTGGCAGGAGCTGCTGCTCGACGCGGCGAGGTCGGCATGAGCACCCGCCGGGTGTCGCTGGTCGTCCTGCTGGTGGCCGGGGCCGCCTTCGCGGTGCTGGCCGCGGTGCTGGTGCCGTGGTCACCGGTGCCGGGAGGTACCCCCGCTCCGGTGTCGGTCGAGGAGGTCTTCACCAGCACCGAGGTGGCCCGCGCGGAGGACTTCGCGGGGACCCTGCGCACCTGGTCGGCCCTGTCGATGGCCGTGAACCTGCTGGTGCTGGGCCTGCTGGCCGCCTCCGCCCGCGTGCGTCGTCTCGTCGCGCGGCTGCCGGGGCCGTGGTGGGTGCAGGCCCTCCTGGCGGTGCTGGCGGTGGAGCTGGTGTCGCGGGCGGCGACCCTGACGTTCTCGGTGCTCCAGCGACGGCACGTCCTGGACGCCGGTCTCTCGGACCAGTCCTGGGCCGGGTTCGCCCGGGACGCCGTGGTCTCGGAGGCGGTCGACGTGGCGGTGACGGGGCTGCTGGTCGTGGTGCTCGTCGGGGTCGCGCGCCGCTGGCGCACCGCCTGGCCGGCGGTGGTGGGGGTCTCCGTGGCCGTCCTCGTCGCGCTGGGGAGCTTCGCCTACCCGGTCGTGGTGGAGCCGCTCTTCAACCGCTTCACCCCGCTGCCGGACGGCGAGCTGCGCTCCGGCGTGCTCGCCCTGGCCGAGGCCGAGGGCGTCCCCGTGGACGAGGTGCTGGTCGCCGATGCCTCTCGTCGCACCACCACGCTGAACGCCTACGTCTCCGGCTTCGGCGGCACCCGACGGGTCGTGCTCTACGACAACCTGGTCGAGGACGTGCCGACCCCGGAGGCGCTGAGCGTGGTGGCGCACGAGCTCGCCCACGCCCGCAACGACGACGTGCTGGTGGGCACCGCGCTCGGGGCGCTCGGGGCCGCGACCGCCGTGGGTCTTCTCGGCGTGGCCCTGGGCCGCCGGCGGCTCGGCGACCCGCGTGTCGTGCCGGTGCTGCTGGTGCTGCTCGCCGCCGGCACGCTGGTGACGGCGCCGGTGCAGAGCGGCCTCAGCCGCCGGATCGAGCTGCGGGCCGATGGCGAGTCGCTGCGGTTCACGGGCGACCCGGAGGGCTTCGTGGCGCTCCAGCGACGGCTCTCGCTCCGCTCGCTCTCGGACCCGACGCCGCCCGCGCTGTGGCACTGGGCCTTCGGCACGCACCCGACCGTGCTCGTGCGTGTGGCCCTCGCCCGGTCCTGACGGACGGGAGAGGGCCACACGGGTCGTCTTCTCGGGAGCCTCTTGGTCAGGCCCAGGTCGGGCTTCGCCAAGCGAAGCTCAGCGTCAGGGGCGCGAGCAGCCGGTGCCGGTGCCGCTGGTGGCGATGCAGTTCTCCGTCTTGTCGAAGAGGCCCGTGATGGTGCCGTTGAAGGCGAAGACGACGGCGACGATGAGCGCCGCGATGCCCGCGATGAGCAGGCCGTACTCCACGGCGGAGGCGCCGCGCTCGTCACGGGCGGCGAAGCGGGCGTCCAGCATGATGCGCAGGAACTCGAGCATGGTGTGTTCTCCCCTGGTGGTCGGGGTTCCCGACGGGGAACCTCATGTGCCCATCCTCCGCCGGGAAGGTGCTCAGGCTCATCGGGAGAGCGGCCGAGCCGCGGTAGTCACTTCGGACTACGCCTGTGGCACGACCGCGGACGCCGCGGAATCAAGATGTGGTCGGGCCAGGGTTCACGCTGGAGAGCAGCCCGATGCGCATCGCGGTGACCAGGGCCTGGGCGCGGTTCGCGGCGCCCAGCTTCTGGTAGATCCGGGCGATGTGGGATTTCGCCGTCGACTCGCTCATGTAGAGCTGCGCGCCGATCTGCGCAGCGCCCAGGCCGTCGGCCAGGAGCACCAGCACCTCGTGCTCGCGGTCGGTGAGGCGGGAGGACTCGGTCGCTCCGCGGCGCATCATCGCACCGACCAGTCCGCTGCAGATGAACGAGCGGGGCGAGACGTGGGCGTGCCGGGCCGCCTTGACCACCTCCGTGGACGGGGCGTCCTTGCCCACGAAGCCGGAGGCGCCGGCCTCCATCGCGGCGAAGATCTGGTCGTCCCCGGAGTGCATGGTCAGCACGATGAGGCCCACGTCGTCGTGGTCGCGGCGCAGGGCGCGCACGATGTCGAGGCCGGTGCCGTCGCCGAGCTGGAGGTCGGTGACGACCACGTCGGGGCGCACCTCGGCGAAGCGCGCCAGCGCCTCACGGACCGAGCCGGCCTGGCCGGCCACGTGCATGTCGGGCTGGAGGTCGAAGACGCCGGCGAGCCCGGTGCGGATCAGCTCGTGGTCGTCGACCAGCATCACGGAGATGGACTCGCTCATCGAGGAGAGGTCACCTGCTTCGGTCGGGGGGTGGAGGGAGCGGTAGCGCCGGCCGGCTCGGGGGAGAGCCGCACCGTCACGTCCAGGCCGCCGTCGGGGGGCTCGGTGATGCTGAGCTCGGCGTCGATGAGGCGTGCGCGCTCCCTCATGATGCCCATCCCGTAGGAGTCTGTCCGCGCCTCGCCCAAGCCGCGGCCGTCATCGCGCACCGAGATGGCGGCGTACGGTGCCGCCACCTGGCAGTGGACCCGGATGACCCTGGCGTGCGCGTGCTTGACCGCGTTGTTGAGCGCCTCCTGGGCGATCCGGAACAGCTCGGCCTCGACCTCGGGGCGCAGCCGCTGCGGCTGCTCGTCGAGCGTGACCTCGATCGGCACGCCCGAGGTCTGGCTGAGGTTGCGCGTGACGCCGATGATGGCGCTGCCGAGCGACTCGCTGGTGCCCACCGTGGTGCGCAGGGTCGTGACCGAGCGCCGCACCTCGGCGACGATCGCCGTGACCCGCTCGCGCAGCATCATCAGCTGCGCCTCGAGCTCGGGCGTGGGTGCGGCGGCGGCGAGGGCATCGACGACGTACCCCAGGGACGCGATGTCCTGGGCGACACCGTCGTGCATCTCCCGAGAGAGGCGCTGGCGCTCGTCGGCGGTGGCGATGTCGCGGAACCCCTCGAAGAGCAGCCCCGTCTGCAGCGGCACTGAGCGCTCGACCAGCACCTCCTGCAGGTGGGCGACCCGGCGGCGCAGCTGCGCGTCGTCCACCGTCGTCCCCGGCGGCAGGGTGCCGCTGACGACGGCGACCGTGCCGCGGTGCCCCTCGAGGGGGAACGCGAAGCAGCCGTGTTCCACCAGCAGCTGTTCCCGCGACCAGGCACGGGCGGCGATCTCTGCACACCGGTCCGGGTCGCCGCCAGCGAACGACTTCGCGGCGAGGGTGGCGAGGTGGTCGTCCAGGGGCACGTGGATGCCCACGGTCGAGACGGGCACCTCGTCGAGCACCGCGTCCAGGATGAGCCCGCCGAGGCTGCGTGGATCCAGCCCCGCGGAGAGCCCGATGCTGAGGCTGTTCAGCTCGCGCAACAGGTCGGTGGCGTGCCGGTACGGCGCCAACGGGTCGTCGTCACGCAGGGCGCCGCGGACGAAGGTGGCCACCATGCCCAGGGCGAGTCCCATGGTCGCCCACGTGAAGATGCCCAGCGCCTGCTCATTGGTCAGCGTGCCTTCTGTCGCCAGTGAGACGAAGACAACGGTCACCAACTGGGCGGAGAGGGCGAGCAGCACCCCTTCGAACCCGCGCCAGAGACCGGCGATGAAGGGCGGGACGGCGAGGGCCCCGAGCACGGCCAGGGAGTCGATCGTGAGGGCTGCCACAAGCCCGACGACGGCGGCGTCGATGATGGTGACCGGCCCGCGGGCTCGGAGCGAGCGTCGCTCGACCAGCGCTGCGGTCGCCCAGTGCGTGCTGAGCACGGCCAGGGCGATGACCGAGGCGACGTCGCGGTCCCACAGGATCGGTCCACCGAGAGCCAGCAACACGAAGCCGCGCGCCGCCGCTGAGATCCGCAGGTCCGGACCGGTCCTCATGGTTTCCTCCGCCGCCTCAGAAGCTGTCCAGGATGGTGATGACAGCCGGTCCGAGGACGGCGATGAAGAGGGTCGGGAGGATGCAGAAGATCAGGGGCACCGTGATCTTCACCGGCACCTGCTGCGCCTTCGCCTCGGCCCGCTGCCGGCGCTTGACCCGCATCTCGCTGGACTGGACGCGGAGCACCTGTCCGACCGGGACGCCGAAGGAGTCGGCCTGGACCATCGAGCTGACGAAGGTCTTGAGGTCGGCGACGTTGGTGCGGTCCGACATGGCGCGCAGCGCGGCGGCCCGCCCTTGGCCGATCTGCATCTCCCGCAACACGCGCGAGAACTCCTCGGCGAGCGGACCGTTGGTGTTGCGGGCGACCTGCTGGACGGCGGCGTCGAAGCCGAGGCCCGACTCGACACTGATGGTCATCAGGTCGACGGCATCGGGGAGGTCGCGCTGGATCTCCATCGAGCGGTCGTAGGCCTTCTGATAGAGGTAGAGGCTGGGAGCGAAGAAGCCGAACACCAGCCCACCCAGCAGCGCCGCAATCCGCACGGAGCCGCCAACACCCAGGAGCAGGCTGAGCAGCAGGGCGACCACCACACCGAGGACGGCCCCGATGACTTTTCCGGCGGTCACCCGGTCCACGGTCAGACCGGCGGGGTTGCCCGCGAGGTCGAGCTTGCGACGGATCCGCTCCGCGGAGTCCGCGCCGGACAGTCGGCGCCCGAGGCCCAGGGCTCGGGCCTGGAGCGGCTCCCACACCCGCTCACTGAAGGGTCGGTCGACCTCGTCGGTGAGCGCCTTGGGCGCCGCCGTCATCGCCTGCAGCATCGCCAGCGACTTGCCGATCCCCGAAGCCTCGGCGTCGCTGGTGGTCGCGGAGGCCACGAGCAGGATCGAGGTGAGCACGAGCAGCACTCCGAGCACGAGCAGCAGGGTCATCTCACACCTCCACCTTCACCAGGCGGCTCATCCAGAACACTCCCACACCGAGCCACAGCGTGGCACCGATGAGCATCACCCATCCGCGAGGATCGGTGAACAGGACGCCGACGTAGTCGTAGTTCGTCAGCACGAGGTAGAGCAGGAACAGCGGCGGCAGCAGGCCCAACACCCACGCCGACAGCTTGCCCTCGGCGGCGAGCGCGGCGACCTGGCGCCGGACGTACTCCCGCTCCCGCATCGTGCCGGCGACCGTGTCGAGGAGCTCGGCGAGGTTGCCGCCCACCTGGCGCTGGATCCGGATGGCCATGACCACCCACTCGAAGTCCTTGCTGTCGAACCGCTCGGCCAGTCCCTCCAGCGCGTCCTCGATCGTGACGCCGAGCCGGGTCTCGACCAGGACACGGCGGAACTCCGTGGCGATCGGCTCCGGCCCTTCTCGTACGACGGTGTCGACCGACTGCGCGAGCGAGAGCCCGGCCGACAGCGACCCGCTGATGAGCTGCAGCGTGTCGGGCAGCCCCGCGTTGAACGCCTTGCGCCGCCGCGACTGCCGGATGCCGAGATAGACCCAGGGCCCCACGACCCCGAGACCGATGAAGAGCAGCCCGAGCAGGATGTTCCCGGCGCCCAGCAGCAGGCCGAGCACGCCGGCGACGACCACGACGCCGGTGTGCACCAGCAGCCACTCGGCCGGCTTGAGCTCGCTGCCGGCGCCGTCGAGCCGGGCCGCGATCTTCGCCTCGAGCCCCTTGTTGCGCTTCAGCACGTTGGCCGCGGCGTCCTTGGCCTGGGCGATCGCCTGCTCGGTGTCGATCCGCGGCCCCTCTGGCTCCGTCGCCCCTCCTGCCTTCGCGGTGTAGGACGCCACGCGGTCGGCCGCCGTGGGCGCGGGTGCCGGGGTGGGCACCAGCAGCACCAGCAGCACGACCAGCCCGACGCCGAGCAGGGTGATCCCGGCGTACATCGCCCACGAGGGGAGGGCCCAGCCGCTGCTGCGGACGAGCTGGTCGTCGACGCCGGTGCCGCCGGCGATCGACGAGGCCACCGTGGCGAAGGCCTCGGCGCTCAGCTCGCCGGCGCTGGTCGTGAGCGTGACGGCGACCTGCTGCTCCACGCTCTGCAGGTCGGCGGGCAGCTCCGCCGTCACGAGCACCTGGCGGGTCAGGGCGTCTGCCTCGGCGGCGAAGGTCCCGCTCAGCGCCTCGCTCGTGGCGGGGATGACCTCGCCACCGCCGGCCTCGGCCAGGGTGGTGAGGTCGCCGCCGGGACTTTGCTCGAGGGAGACGACGTCGAGGGTCACCTCGGCGGTCGAGACCGCGGCGGTCACCGACTCCAGGGTCGTCTCCGTGGTGTCTGCGCCGTCGGACAGCACGACGAGGGTGCGCTGCCCCTCGGTGCCGGCCATGTCGACGGCGCTCAGCACACCGTCGTACAGCGCGGTCTGGCCCGACAGCGAGAGCTCGCCGATGACGGCGCGGGCGGCGTCGCGGTCGGTGGTCGGCGCCAGGGGTTGGGCGACCTCCCGTGCGAAGGTGACGATGCCCAGCGAGACGTCGGCGGGCAGACCGTCGACGTAGGCGAGGGCAGCGGACTGGGCGGCGGCGAAGCGCTCGCCCTCCATCGAGTTGCTGGTGTCCATGACCAGCACGGCGGTGCGCTGCACCGCGCCCGAGGTGCCGGCCGGCTCGGCGGTGGCCTCCACGTCGGTGCCGCCGACGCTCACAGCCACTGAGTCGAGGTCGGGATCGGCCGAGGGCGGGAGCGAGACGACCAGCTGGACCCGGCCGTCGTCGGTGGGCTCGACGTAGGAGATCGCCGCCGCCTCGCCGGCGGCGCCGGACGTGCCGGATCCCCACGCGGCCGTGGGCAGCAGCCCCAGCAGCGCGGCGACCAGGAGCAGGGCGACCCGACGCATCACATCCGGTCCGTCGCGAAGATCATCGGGTCGACGGTGACGTTGGAGTGCGCCATCTTCTCCAGGAACTTCGGCCGCAGGCCGGTCGGGCGCAGCCGGCCCAGCGAGCGGCCGTTGGCGTCGAAGCCCAGGGAGTTGTCGTAGACGAAGATGTCCTGCAGCGTGATGACGTCGCCCTCCATCCGCTCCACCTCGGTGATGTGGGTGATGCGGCGCGAGCCGTCCTTGAGCCGTGACTGGTGCACGATGAGGTCCACCGCGCTGGCGACCTGCTCGCGGATGGCGCGCATCGGCAGGTCCATGCCGGCCATGAGCACCATCGTCTCCATGCGCGAGAGCGTGTCGCGCGGGCCGTTGGAGTGCAGGGTGCAGATCGAGCCGTCGTGGCCGGTGTTCATCGCCTGGAGCATGTCGAGCGCGGAGGCGTCTCGGACCTCGCCGACGATGACGCGGTCGGGCCGCATGCGCAGGCTGTTCTTGACCAGGTCGCGGATGGAGACGGCGCCCTTGCCCTCGATGTTGGCCGGGCGAGACTCCAGCCGCACCACGTGGTCCTGCTTGAGCTGCAGCTCGGCGGCGTCCTCGATGGTGACGATCCGCTCGTCGCCGGGGATGAAGGACGACAGCACGTTGAGGGTGGTCGTCTTGCCGGCGCCGGTGCCGCCGGAGACGATCACGTTGAGCCGACCACGGATGCACGCCTCGAGGAAGTCGCAGGTCTGCGGCGTCAGCGAGCCGAAGGAGATCAGGTCCAGCGCGGTCAGCGGGTCCGCGGCGAACTTGCGGATCGTCAGCGCCGAGCCGTCCACGGCCAGCGGCGGCACGACCGCGTTGACGCGCGAGCCGTCGGGCAGTCGGGCGTCGACCATGGGGGAGGACTCGTCGACGCGGCGGCCGATGCGGGAGACGATCTTGTCGATCGTGCGGCGCAGGTGGGCCTCGTCGGCGAAGTGCGCGTCGGCGGGCACGAGCTTGCCCTTGCGCTCCAGCCAGATGTCCTTGTGGCCGTTGACCATGACCTCGGAGACGTCGGGGTCGCGCAGGAACGGCTCGATGGGCCCGTAGCCCAGGATGTCGTCGCTGATCTCCTGGGTCACCCGCTGCCGGTCGCTGCTCGACAGCGGTCGGTCCTGCGCGCTGAGCACGTCGGCGAGCACCGCGCGGACCCGCTGGTCGAGCTCGTCGGAGTCCATGTCCGCGTCGTACAGGTGGGGGCCCAGCTGCTTGAGCAGCTCGCTGTGGACGCTGCTCTTCAGCTCCTCGATCCGGTCGCCCGCCTGGGCGGAGAGCCGACGCCGCGGCTCCGCCGCAGGGGTACGACGGTTGGCGGCGACGGCCGCGGCACTGCTGGCACCCGGGGCGGGTGTGCCGGGCTCGCCCTGGGCAGGAACGGCGCCGTCGGCGGCCCCCGGGGCGGTGGGGTCGGCGGCGGCGTCCCCGGAGCCCTGACGGGCGGCGGCGAGGCGGTCGGCGAGACTGCTCATGGGTGCTACCTCCTGAGCCGGAAGCGGGTGCGGCTGCGGGCTGCCTCGTCACCCGCGGCGTCGGTGGGTGCGGGAGCCGCCGGCTCGCCGAGACCGGCGAGCGGGACCCCGGCGATCTCGGAGGCGAGGGCGCGGACGGCCTGGCTGGTCTGGTGGCCGGGGGTGGCCACGACGATCGGGTTGCCGGAGTTGGTGGCGGCGGCGACGTCGACCGAGGAGGACACCGAGGCCGCGACCGGCATCCCGAGGATGCCCTCGACCTTGTCGGGGGTGATGCCGACGGCGTCGTCGGCGCGGTTGAGCAGCAGGTGCCGGTGACCCCGGGCGATGTCGAGCATGTCGAGGGTCTCCAGGGCGACCTTGACGTTCTTCAGCGTCGGCACGTCGAGAGTGGCGACGATGACGCACTCGTCGGTCTCGTCCAGCGCCGTGAGGACCTGCTCGTCGAAGGAGGGGGCCGTGTCGACGACGACGAAGTCGAAGCCCTCGCGCAGCGTGCGCAGCACCTTGCCCACGAGGGCGGGGGAGACCCGCTCCCGCACGTCGGGGTGGGCGGGAGCGGCCAGGACCATCATCGAATCGGCGTGCCGCGTCAGCAGGGTGTCGAGCTGCGCGGCGTCGAGGGTCTCCTCGGAGCCGATGGCGTGCTCGATGGAGTGGGTCGGGAAGAGCTGCATGGTGATCGCGACGTCGCCGAAGGCCAGGTCGAGGTCGACCAGGCAGACCCGCCGGGCTCCGCGCTCGGTCAGGGCCAGCGCGAGGTTGACCGCCATGGTGGTCTTGCCGACACCGCCCTTGGGGGAGAAGACGGTGATGACCCGGCCGAGCTGCTGGGCTCCGCTGGGCCCGCGCAGGGCGGTCCACAGCTCACGGGCGCGCTCGACCGCGCTGCTCAGCGAGACGGTGTCCTCGACGTCGACGACGTCGCGCGCCCCGGCCTTCATCGCGTTGGCCAGCACGGTGGTGTCGAGCTTGTCGCGCACCAGCACCACGCTCACGGTCGGGCGGGAGGTGCGCAGGTCCCCGCAGACCTTGAGGCAGTCGTCGAGGTCGAGGTGCGGGCCGAGCACGGCCACGAACTCGTCGGGGTGCTGGTCCAGCCAGGCGCGCATGCGGTCGAGGGAGTCGACCCCCTGGCTCCCCGGGGGCAGGCTGGACAGCAGCGCGGTGACCGCGCTGGTCTCGGAGTCGACGGCGACAGGCATGGGCGCTAGTTCTGCAGCAGGTTGTCGACGGTGGTGGCCGGGGCGAGGGTGACCTTGGAGTCCTCGGTGAGCAGCGCGAAGGAGAGCTCGCCCTGCTGCTGGGCGAGCAGCACGCGCTGCATCTGGGCCTGGCTCACCGAGAGCGTGATGAGGGTGCGGGGGAGCGACTCGACGACCTGCTGGCCGCCCTCCTGGCCCTGGCCCTCGGTGGTGGTGGTCGTCGTGGTCACCGGGGTGGTGGAGCCGACCGCGATCACCGTCACCCGGGTCAGCAGCACGCTGGAGAAGGGCGCTCCCGTCGTCGGGTTCGAGCCGGTGAGGAAGATCGCGACCTCGGAGCCGGGGTTGACGAAGCCGGCGACGCGGGCGGGGTCGGTGAGGTTGATCGACATCGCCATGTCCCCCTCCTCGGGGATGTTCAGGCGGGTCTCCTCGACGGCAGTGTCACCGAGCTTCTGGGGCACGACCTGCTCGCCGGGGTAGATCACCGTCAGCGCGATCTGCTCGGCGACGTCCCCGGTGGTGACCAGCGCACCCGGCAGCACCTGACCGCGCGGCACGGCCTGCAGCGCCAGCTTGCCGGCGGCCGCGGCGTCGGCGATGCGCTCGCCGCGCTCGATCTGGGCGGTGGCCACCAGGACCTCGGTCGTCTCGAACCGCTCCTCGGCGCGGTTGTCGGCGCCGCGGACGTACAGGAAGACCAGCACCGTCCCCAGTGCGGCGACCACGGCGGCCGCGACCAGGAGAACCCTGCGTCGGTCCATCGGTGAGCCTCTCGTTCGTGGGGGCGAGGGGCCCCCACCCCCATGTCCCCATGTCATGCCGGGACGCCGAGGCGTCCCCCTCCGCGGTTCATGCTAGGGACCGACGACCCTGGCGAGGGGGGTTTTCAACCAATTGCCGACGGCACCGGTCCGAGCGCTCCGGACGAGGGTGCAAGGGCGGCGGTGGCTCAGCGGTAGAGCGCGTCGACGTGCGCCCGGGACTCCCGCACCACGACCGAGCGGCGCAGCTTCAGGCTGGGCGTGAGCTGCCCGCCCTCCTCGGTCCACTCCTCGGCCAGGACGGTGAACTTGCGGATCGACTCGGCCTTCGAGACGGCCTTGTTGGCCTCCTCGACGGCTTCCTCCACCGCGGCCCGCACCTCGGGGCCGTCGAGGAGCTTCTCCGGGGAGCCGGACAGGCCGTGGGTCTGCGCCCAGACCGCGAGGGCCTCCCGGTCGATGGTGACCAGGGCGCCGATGAAGGGCTGGCCGTCGCCGACCACCAGGCACTGGTCGACCAGCGGGTGGGCGCGGACCCGGTCCTCCAGCACCGCAGGGGCCACGTTCTTGCCGCCGGCGGTCACCAGGATCTCCTTCTTGCGACCGGTGATCCGCACGAAGCCCTCGTCGTCGACCTCGCCGACGTCGCCGGTGTGGAACCAGCCGTCGCGCTCGAGGGCCTCGGCCGTGGCCTCCTCGTTGCCCCAGTAGCCGGCGAAGACCTGGCCGCCGCGGAAGAGCAGCTCGCCGTCCTCGGCCACCCGGACAACGGTGCCCGGCAGCGGGCGTCCGACGGTCCCGATGCGGTGGGCCCCGGGCAGGTTGACGGTGAGGGCGGCGGTGGTTTCGGTGAGCCCGTAGCCCTCGAGGATCGTCAGCCCCACGCCGCGGTAGAAGTGGCCGAGCCGCTCGCCCAGGGGAGCGCCCCCGGAGACGGCGAAGGTGCACCCGCCGCCGAGGGCGGCCAGCAGCTTGCCGTAGACCAGCCGCTGGAAGAGCGCGTGCTCGGCGCGCACCCGCACGGGGACCCGGCCCCGGTCCTGGGCCCGCGACCAGGCGATCGCGGTCTCGGCGGCGCGGTCGAAGACCTTCCCGCGGCCCTCGGCGGCGGCCTTCTGCGAGGCGGTGTTGAAGACCTTCTCGAAGACCCGGGGCACGGCGAGGATGAAGGTCGGCTGGAACGACTGCAGGTCCGGCAGCAGGTTCTTGACGTCCGGGCTGTGGCCGAGGCGGGTGCGCGACATGACGCTGCCCACCTGGATGATCCGGGCGAAGACGTGGGCGAGCGGGAGGAAGAGCAGCGTCGAGGCGCCCTCGGTGTCGAAGAGCGACTCCAGCTCCTCGGTGGCCACGCCCAGCTCGAAGAGGAAGTTGCCGTGCGTGAGCATGCAGCCCTTGGGGCGGCCGGTCGTCCCGGAGGTGTAGATGATCGTGGCCAGGTCCAACGGGGTGGTCCCGGTGCGTCGCTGCTCGAGCACCTCGTCGGTCACGTCCTCGCCGAGGCGGCGCAGCACGTCGACGCCGTTGTCGGCGAAGGACCACACGTGCCGCAGGTCCTCCAGCCCGGCGCGGGCGGCGGAGACCCGCGCGGTGTGGTCGGGGCCCTCGGTGACGACCGCGACGGCGGCGGAGTCGGCGAGGATCCACGCGACCTGCTCCTCGGAGGAGGTCTCGTAGACGGGCACGGTCACCGCGCCGGCCCACCAGATGGCGTAGTCGAGCAGCGTCCACTCGTAGCGGGTCTTGGACATGAGGGCGACCCGGTCGCCCGCCTCCACGCCGGCGGCCACCAGGCCCTTGGCCACGGCGCGCACCTCGGCGGCGAACTGCGCAGCCGTGACGTCGCTCCAGCCGCCGCTGCCGTCGGGGCGGGCCATCACGACGGCGTCCGGGGCCTCGGCCTCGTTGCGGACGACGGCGTCGGTGAGGTTGCCGGTGGTGGGGACCTCGACGGTCATGGGCGTCGAGTACTCGCGCACAGCGGGCTCCTCGTTCCTGGTCTGGTGGACGTGCCCGGGCACGTTACCGCCGTCGGCGCCGTCCGCCTCATCCGGTACGCTCGCGCAGCCGGACCGGGCCCGTCCCGGCCGCACCGCTGTGGCCGCGGTCACGGTCCGGGACGAGGCTGGACGAGGGCTCGACGAGCCGAACGAGGGAGTCGCAGTGGCTGAGCAGACCACGTCGTCGATCGTGATCGACGCCGCACCGTCGGACGTGATGGCCGTGATCGCCGACTTCCCGGCGTACCCCGCCTGGGCGAAGGGCGTGACCGTCGCCGACGTGCGGGCCACCGGCCCCGACGGTCGGGCCGAGCAGGTCTTCTTCGCCCTCGACGTCTCCCCGATCAAGGACGAGTACACCCTCGCCTACACCTGGGACGGCGACCGCGAGGTCACCTGGACCCTGGTGGAGGGCAAGATGCTGCGCGCCCTCGACGGCGCCTACGTCCTGCGCGACAAGGGCGGCTCGACCGAGGTCACCTACCGCCTGGCCCTGGACGTCTCGATCCCGCTGATCGGGATGCTCAAGCGCAAGGGCGAGAAGATCCTCATCGACACCGCGCTCAAGGGGCTCAAGAAGCGCGTCGAGCAGCTGGGCTGAGCCTGCTGGTGCGCATCCTCCTCTTCACCGGCAAGGGCGGCGTCGGCAAGTCCACCGTGGCCTCCGGCACGGCCGCGCTCGCCGCTGCCGACGGTCACCGCACGCTGGTGCTCTCGACCGACGCGGCGCACTCGTTGGCCGACGCCTTCGGTGCGCCGGTCGGGCCGGAGCCGACCGAGGTGGCGCCCCGGCTGTTCGTCCAGCAGGTCGACGCCCAGCTGCGGTTCCAGCAGTCCTGGGCCGACATCCAGCGCTACCTCCTCTCCGTCCTCGACGTGGCCGGGGTCGATCCTGTCGCCGCCGAGGAGCTCACCGTCATCCCCGGTGCCGAGGAGGTCCTCGCGCTGCTGGAGCTGCGCCTGCAGGTGCTCTCGGGCGCCTGGGACGTCGTCGTCGTCGACTGCGCCCCGACGGCCGAGACCCTGCGGCTGCTCGCGCTGCCCGAGGCGCTGGGGTGGTACATGCAGCGCGTCCTGCCCGCCGAGCGGCGCATCGTCAAGGCGCTCAAGCCGGTCCTGCAGCGCGCCGCCGGCGTCCCCATGCCCGGCGACGACGTCTTCGACGCGATCGAGCGCCTGCACGGCGAGCTCGACGAGGTGCACGCCCTGCTCTCCGGCCCCGACGCCTCCGTGCGGCTCGTGCTGACCCCGGAGACCGTCGTGCTGGCCGAGGCGCGCCGCAGCTACACCAACCTCTCGCTCTTCGGCTACCGCGTCGACGGCGTCGTGGCCAACCGGGTCTTCCCCGCCGGTGGTGACGCGTGGCGCGAGGGCTGGGTCGCGGCCCAGGACGCCGTGCTCGGCCAGGTGGCGCAGTCCTTCGCCGGGCTGCCGGTGTGGCGCTCGGAGTACCGCCCCCTCGAGCCCGTGGGAGTCGACGCGCTGCGCACCCTCGCCGCCGAGGTGTACGCCGGTTCCGACCCCCTCGCCCCGCCTCGCGGTGAGGGGCCGTTCCAGGTGACCCGCACGGACGCCGGTGCCGTGCTGAGCCTCGCGCTGCCCTTCGTGACGCGCGCCGAGGTCGACCTGGCGCGCAACGGCGACGAGCTGGTCGTCACCGTCGGGTCCTACCGCCGGCTGCTGACCCTGCCCTCCGGGCTCTCCCGGCTGCGGGTCGCGGGCGCGCGGTTCGAGGACGGTCGGCTGCAGGTCCGCTTCACCGACCCCGCGGCGACGGCCCCCGGACAGGCCGCGCCCGCCCCCGCCGTACGCCGTCAGCGGGCGGCCCGCCGATGAACCAGCCGCCGCCCACCGGCCCCGGAGGCCCCACCCCGCCCGGGGGACCCGGCGACCCCGAGGACCTCGGCACCGTGGCCGAGGAGGCCGCCAAGCTGCTCGGCGCCCTCGGCGACTGGGCGCGCGACCAGGGCACCGACTGGGCCCAGGGTGCCGCCGGGCTCGCCGACCACGCCGCCACGACCGCCCGCCAGGTGCGCGACCACCTCGACGACAACCTCGCCAACGGCAGCGAGGAGTGCCGCTACTGCCCGGTCTGCCGCACCATCCACGCGGTGCGCCAGATGAGCCCCGAGGTCAAGGCGCACCTCACCACGGCGGCGACCTCGCTGCTCCAGGCGGCCGCCGGCGTCATGGCCACCCAGGTGCCCTCCGGCTCCGCGGGCGGTCAGGCCGGCCGGTCGGGCGTGGAGCACATCGACCTCGACGACGACACCGACGACCAGACCGACCCCGATCCGGAGACCCACGCGTGAGCCTGACCTGCGGCATCGACATCGGCGGCACCAAGATCCTCGGTGGGGTCGTCGACGAGGACGGCGCGATCCTCGCCGAGCTCCGGGTGGAGTCCCCGGCCAGCGACGAGGAGGCCATCGAGCGCGCCGTCTGCGACCTGGTGCGCCGACTCTCGGCCGAGCACCCGGTGGAGGCGGTCGGCGTCGGCGCCGCCGGCTACGTCGACAAGTCGCGTTCGACGGTGATGTTCGCGCCCAACATCGCGTGGCGCGACGTGCCGCTGCGTGCCGAGCTGGAGCGCGACCTCGGCCTGCCGGTCGTGGTGGAGAACGACGCCAACGTCGCGGCCTGGGGCGAGTTCCGCTTCGGCGCGGGCGCCGACGTCGACGACCTGCTGCTGGTCACGGTCGGCACCGGTGTGGGCGGTGGGCTCGTGCTCGACGGCTCGCTCTACCGCGGGGCCTTCGGCGTCGGCGCGGAGATCGGCCACATGCGCGTGGTCCCCGGCGGCATCCTGTGCGGCTGCGGCAACCACGGCTGCTGGGAGCAGTACGCCTCCGGCTCGGCGATGGTGCGCGAGGCCCGCTCCGAGGCCCGGGGCGGGTCGCTGCTGGCCCGGCACCTGCTCGACCTGGCCGGCGGCGACGCCGACCGGATCAGCGGGCCGCTCATCACCGAGGCCGCCCGCGGCGGCGACCCGTTCTCGACCGAGCAGCTGGCCACCCTCGGCCGCTGGCTCGGTGAGGGGATCGCCTCCCTCACGGCGGTCCTGGACCCCGCCGTCTGCGTCATCGGCGGCGGCGTGAGCGAGGCCGGCGACCTGCTGCTCCAGCCGATCCGCCAGGCCTTCGCCGGCCAGCTGACCGGTCGCGGTCACCGCCCGAACCTCGAGATCCGCAAGGCCCGCCTGGGCAACCGCGCCGGCCTGATCGGCGCCGCCGACCTGGCCCGGCGCTGAGCGGCCGACGGTGAGCGGTCCGACCGTGTCGCTGGTCCAGGCCGCCGGGGCGGCCCTCCGCGCGCCCGTCGGCGGCGCCCCGGTCGTGGGGGTGGACGTGGGCGGCACCAAGGTGATGGCAGCCGAGGTCGGGCCCGACGGCACCGTCCTGCGCGTCGCCCACCGCGCCACGCCCGGTCGCCGGGTCGACGTCGCGCTGCTCGAGGACGCGCTGACCGAGGCCGTCCGCGAGGTCGCCGCGGGTCGTCGCCTCGCCGGCGTCGGCCTGGCCGCAGCCGGCTTCGTCGACGCCGCGGGGGAGCGGGTCATGTTCGCCCCGCACCTGCCCTGGCGGGGCCAGCAGGTGCGGGCCCGGCTGGCCGAGCGCTGGCAGGTGCCGGTCCTGCTCGACAACGACGCCAACTGCGCGGCCCGGGCCGAGGCGGCGTACGGCGCCGCGGTCGGCGCGCGCGACGCGCTGGTCGTCACGCTCGGCACCGGCATCGGCGGCGCGGTCGTCCTCGACGGCGAGCTGCACCGCGGACGCAACGGCATGGCCGGGGAGTTCGGGCACATGCAGGTCGTGCCCGACGGGCGTGAGTGCGAGTGCGGGGGACGGGGCTGCTGGGAGCAGTACTCCTCCGGCAACGCCCTGGTCCGGCATGCCCGGGCGGGCCTGGCCGAGCCGGGCGCCGCGGGTCCGCTGCTCGACCTCGCCGAGGGCGACCCCGCCCTCGTCGACGGCCCCATGGTCACCGAGGCCGCCCGGGCTGGTGACAGCGTGGCGCTGGCGGCCTTCGCGAGCGTCGGCGGCTGGCTCGGCACGGGTCTGGCCAACCTGGTCGCGGCCCTCGACCCCGAGGTCGTGGTGGTCGGCGGTGGCGTCTCGGCCGCCGACGACCTGCTCCTCGAGCCCGCGCGCCGCGCCTTGGTCGCCTCGCTCGTCGGCGCCGAGGACCGCGTCGTTCCGCCGGTGCTGCGTGCCGCCCACGGCCCGGAAGCCGGTGCCGTCGGCGCGGCCAGCATGGTCCGCGACGCGCTCGGTCGCGGCCTGCGCCCGCGGCGGGCCCGGCGCTCGCGTCGGCGGCGATAGAGCGTCGTCACTGGCATCGACCGGGTCTCGACACGCCGGTCGCGACCTCGTCCCTCGGCCGCGCGGCTCGCTCGACCACCATCAGCGCGCCCGCTGGCGCGTGCGCGCTACACCCGCGAGCCGTCGTCCCAGGGGTCCCGCGGCTCCTTGGGCATCCGGGCGACGAGGTAGCAGAACCCACCCACGAACCAGGCGATCATCAGGTAGCCCACCCAGTCCGGCAGGTCGAGGCCCAGCACGAGCGAGACCAGCAGGAGGATCGGGGAGCCGATGACGCCCATCCAGGCGATGCCGCGGTCCGGCTCGGGGATGGGCAGCGGCGGCGGGGGCGGGGGCACGTAGGAGTCGGCGTCCTCGGCGTACGCCGGGGTCGGCTCGTCCGGCTCCTCCTCGACCCACGCGGCCGGGTCGTCGCGGCGCGCGGCCGCCGGGGGAGCGCTGGGGGGGACGGCAGGAGGAGTGGCCGGGTCGTCGTCGAGCTCGGCGCGCTCGCCGAAGTTCTCCACGATCGCGCGCCAGGCGTCGTCCTCTCCCTCGCGCTGCACCCGGCCAGCCTAACGAGGGACGGCCAGCCGACCTACGCCGAGCCCTCGATGCCGGCCACCCGCCGGGCGAAGGCCGCGGACTCCTCGACGATGGTGTCGAGGTCGTGGTCGAGCGTGGCGACGTGGTAGCTCTCGGGCAGCCGCACGACGCGGACCTCCCCGGACACGCCCGAGGTGATGAGCGGCTCGGAGGAGTCGTCGACGACGTGGTCGACGGTGGAGCGCAGGTAGAGCACCGGTACCCGCACCTTCGGCAGGTCGGCGACCAGCGGGCCCCAGGCCTGCATCATCGAGTGCACCGCCTTGAGCGGGGTGCGGGTGTAGCCGTGCTCCTCGACACCCGGCTTCTTGATGTCGTTGGCGATGCCGGGGAAGGACGGCACCACGTGCTTGAGCACCGGCAGCAGCTTGACGTCGAGCCGCTTGGTCGAGACGGCCGGGTTCACGACGACCACGCCGGCGATGGAGGGCTCGTCGGCGGCCAGGCGGAGCACGAGGGCTCCGCCCATCGACAGCCCGGCGGCGACCACCACGTCGGTGCGCGCGGCGAGGCGGCGGTGGGCGGCCCGGAGCTCGGCGTACCAGTCCGACCAGCGCTTGGTGTTGAGCTCCTGCCACGTGGTGCCGTGCCCGGGCAGGCGCGGCACCTCCACGGCGTACCCCTGCGCGGCCAGCGCCTCGGCCCACGGCTTCATCGAGGCCGGCTGGCCGGTGAAGCCGTGGGAGAGCAGCACCCCGATCCGGCGTCCGCCGGTGGCGTCGGGGTCGGCGTCGGTGGCGAGGGGCTCGGCGAGGGGGTGCAGCGGCAGCGCGGTCATGGCGCGATCCTGCCGCACGTCGGGGGTCGGCGTGGCGCGACCCGGCAACCTCCGCGTATCTCGATCGGCCGGATCTGCCCTAGGGTGGCCGGGTGTTCTACTGGTTCCTCAAGTGGGTCGCCATCGGGCCGCTGCTGCGCGTGGTCTTCCGTCCCCAGACCGAGGGCGCCGAGCACGTCCCCGAGGAGGGGCCGGCGATCCTGGCGAGCAACCACCTCTCGTACGCCGACTGGTTGTTCATGCCGCTCACGCTGAACCGTCGCGTCACCTTCGTGGCGAAGGCGGAGTACTTCACCGGCAAGGGCGTCAAGGGCTGGCTGCAGCGCACCTTCTTCTCCGGCTCCGGCCAGGTGCCGATCGACCGCGCGGGCGCCGATGCCGCCGCCGGGGCGCTGCTCTCGGCCAAGCGCGTCCTCGGCGAGGGCGGGCTCTTCGGGATCTACCCCGAGGGCACCCGCTCGCACGACGGCAAGCTCTACCGCGGCAAGACCGGCGTGGCCCGGCTCGCGCTCGAGACCGGCGTGCCGGTCATCCCGGTGGCCGTCGTCGGCACCGACGTCGTGGCGCCCCCGGGCAAGAAGTTCGGCTCGTTCACCCGGCCGGTGGTGCGCTTCGGCCCGCCGCTGGACTTCTCGCGCTACGAGGGCCTGGAGAACGACCGCTACATCCTGCGTTCGATCACCGACGAGATCATGTACGAGATCATGCGGCTCTCCGGCCAGGAGTACGTCGACATGTACGCCACCCGCGCCAAGGAGCTCTCCAAGGCCGAGGCGGCCGAGGCCGCCGCGGCGGGCTCCACCGGTCCCGCTGGGGAGCGGAAGGCGTCCTGACGCCGCACCAGGCGCCCCGCCCGGGCGGCGAGCCCGCCGCCCTCGTCGTCGAGGACCGGATCTTCCGGGCGCTCGCTGTCCTGCGGGCGGTCCTGGTGCTCAACACCGTCGGGGTCGGGGTGTGGACCGCTGACGAGCTCGACCGGCCGTGGGTCGGCGCGCTGGCGATCAGCGCGATCGTGCTGTGGTCGGTGGCCGTCACCGCGGCGTACGCCGACGCGGCCCGCCGCACGCCGCTGCTGCTGGCCGCCGACCTGGCCGTCGCCCTGGCGGCCCTGCTCGCGACGCCGCAGGTCAAGGCCGACGGCTTCGACGCGACGCTCGCGGGCTACTGGGTCATGTCGCCGATGTTCGCCTGGGCCGCTCGCTGGGGCTGGCGGGGCGGGCTCGCCGCTGGGCTGTCCGTCGGTGCCGCCGACCTGCTCATCCGCGACGAGCTGACCCAGGTCACCTACGGCAACGTCTTCCTGCTCGCCATCGGTGGGCCGGTCGTGGGCTACCTCGTGGAGTCATTGCAGCGCTCGGCCGTGCAGCGCGACCGGGCCGAGCGCGAGGCGGCCGCCGCGGCCGAGCGCGCGCGGCTGGCACGGGCCGTCCACGACGGGGTGCTGCAGGTCCTGGCGCTGGTGCAGCGCCGCGGCGGCGAGGTGGCCGCGACCGACCCGCGGCTCGCCGAGCTGGGCCGGCTCGCCGGGGAGCAGGAGGAGGCGTTGCGCGCGCTGATCCGGGCCCAGGACCGCGTGGTGCCACCGGCTGCTGGCGGCGGTGCCACCGTGGCCGACCTGGCCGCCGCGCTCGCGACCCTGGAGTCGCCGCGGGTCGTCGTGTCCCTGCCCGGCGGGACCGTCCCGCTGCCCGAGGCGCAGGTCGCCGAGGTGCTGGCCGCGGTCGCGGCGTGCCTGGACAACGTGGAGCGCCACGCCGGCCCCGACGCGCGCGCCTGGGTGCTCCTGGAGTCGCTGCCGGGGGCCGTGACGGTCTCGGTGCGCGACGACGGGCCCGGCATCCCCGACGGTCGCCTCGCGCGCGCCGGTGCCGAAGGACGGCTCGGCGTGACCGGGTCCATCGAGGGCCGGCTGCGCGACCTCGGCGGCCGCGCCGACCTCGCCACCGGGTCGTGGGGCACCGAGTGGACCCTCACCCTGCCCGTCGCCCCGGCCGTCGCCCCTGCAGGAGGTCCCGCACCGTGACCATCCACACCGAGCACCCCTTCGCCGACCCCGACCCCGATCCCGTACGCCGCTTCCGCGGCCGGCTCGGGGGCGCCGTCACCGTGTGGACCGCGGGTTCCGGGGCCGACCGCGCCGGTCTGACCGTCTCCTCCCTCGTCGTCGCCCTGGGGCGGCCGGCCCACGTGGTCGGGCTGCTCGACCCGGACGCCGACCTCACCGAGGCGCTGCGCGACACCGGGCGCGTGGTCGTCCAGGTGCTCTCCTGGGCCGACCGCTCGCTGGCCGAGGTCTTCGCCGGCCAGGCGCCGCTGCCCGGGGGGCCCTTCCGGGCCGTGGAGTGGGAGGAGACGCCCTGGGGGCCTCGGCTCGTGACGGCCAGCACCTGGCTCGGCGCCGAGCTGGTGGAGGAACGCGAGCTGGGCTGGTCCGCGCAGGTGACCTGCCGCATCGCCCACGTCGAGGTCGCCGACGACCCGCCGACCGGGGCGCTGGGCCACCGCCGGGGTCGCTGGCTGCCGCTCGGGCATGGCCTAGGGTCCGACGCGTGAGCGAGCAGCCGCTGCGGGTCATGGTGGTCGACGACCACCCGATGTGGCGCGACGCGGTGGAGCGGGACCTGGCCGGTGCCGGTTTCGACGTGGTCGCGGTCGCGGCCGACGGGGACCAGGCGATCGCCCGGTTCCCCGCCGCCCGGCCGCAGGTCGTCGTGCTGGACCTGCAGATCCCCGGTCCCAGCGGAGTCGAGGTGGCCGAGCGGGTGCTGCGCCACGACCCCTCGGCACGGGTGCTGATCCTCTCGGCCAGCGGGGAGCAGGACGACGTGCTGGCCGCGGTCAAGGCCGGCGCGACCGGCTACCTCGTGAAGTCGGCCTCCCGCGAGGAGCTGATCGACGCCGTGCGCCGGACCGCCGCGGGCGACCCCGTCTTCACGCCCGGGCTGGCCGGGCTGGTGCTGGGGGAGTACCGCCGGCTCTCCGACCCGACCCCCTCGGGCCCTGAGGTCCCGCAGCTGACCGAGCGGGAGACCGAGGTGCTGCGGATGGTCGCCACCGGCATGTCCTACAAGCAGATCGCCGAGCGACTGGTGCTCTCCCACCGCACGGTGCAGAACCACGTGCAGAACACGCTGCGCAAGCTCCAGCTGCACAACCGGGTCGAGCTGACCCGCTGGGCGATCGAGCAGGGGCTGGAGGAGTGAGCCCGGACCCCGCCGGGGACGGCTCCGACGAGGAGACCGAGCAGCTGCTCGCCCTCGCCGAGCGGCTCTACGGACTCCCGCTCCCGGACTTCACCCCCGCGCGCGACGAGCTGGCCAAGCGGCACAAGGGGACGCCGCTGGCGGCGCGGCTCAAGGCGCTGCGCAAGCCCGCGACCGCTGCCTGGGTCGTCGACCTGCTGGTGCGGCACGAGACCGAGCAGGTGGAGCAGGTGCTGGCCGTCGGCGCGGCGCTGCGCTCGGCCCAGGAGTCCATGTCGGCCGACGACCTGCGTGCGCTCACCAAGCAGCGCCGCCAGCTGACGGCCGCCGTCACGACGACGGCACGCGGACTGGCCCGTGAGCACGGCCTCAAGGTGACTGCCTCCGTCGCCGACCAGGTCGAGGCGACGCTCACGGCCGCCATGGTCGACGCGGAGTGCGCCCGTGCCGTCCGCAGCGGGCTGCTCGTCGCGCCGCTGGCCAGCACGGGCGTGGACGAGGTCGACGTGGCGGCCGCGGTCGCCCTGGCCGAGGCGCTGGGGTTCGAGGCGGCGCCCGCTCCGCAGGCCGAGCCGGCCGGTCGGCCCGCGCTCACCGTCGTACCCGACCCCGAGGCGGACGCCAAGGCCCGTCGGGCCGCCGAGGACGCCCTCGCCGAGGCCGACTCGGGACTGGCCGATGCCGAGGAGTCCTTAGCCGAGGTGCAGTCCGAGGTCGGTGAGCTCGAGGCCCGCGCGCTCGAGCTGCAGGCCGAGATCGACGAGCTCAAGCGCCGGCTGGCCGAGCTGGAGTCCGACGCCGACGACGTCGACGACGCGCTCGAGGAGGCCGAGGCCGCTCGCGACGAGGCGCAGGCCGCCCGGGACGAGGCCCGCGCGGCCCGGGACGAGGCGGCGCGGGCGATGGAGCGGCTGTCGGCTCGCTGAGGGTCCGCGGCCCGGGTGATGGGGGCAGCCGAAAGACTCAGCTCTCGAGGGCACGCTCCACGGACCGTGTCGAGGGAGTCGACCCGCTGCCGCAGGTGTGAGCGCCAGCAGTCCGAGGGGCCGTCAGGCGGCCGGGGTGCGCCATCCCGTCGCGGCGAGGTCACCGGCGAGCTCCAGGCGGCGACTGGGGTACAGCTCGACGACGCGCACAGGGCTGGGGGACGGGCGTTCTGCTCCGGACGCATCCGGGCCGCTTCCGGAGTTGGGCAGGGTGCGGGTGCCGGTGGCGTCGCGGAGGTAGGTGTGGCCGTGGGGGTCGCGCCAGAGGTGGATGCCGGGGAAGGGTTCGCGGACCTGCCAGCCGCCGTGGGTCTTGAGGCGGTGGTGGAAGGTGTGGAGGGGGCCGAGGTTGTCGACGCGGGTCTGTCCCTGGGGGTGTTCGGCTCCGGGTGGCTGTTCGTGCCGGGGTGGTTGCCAGGGTTCCTCGTGGTCGATCTGGGTGTGGCTGCTGGTGGAGTTCGCGGTGCCCCAGGGGAAGGTCTCGACGGGG
>NZ_JASBRN010000065.1 GCF_030149505.1 Nocardioides sp. | reverse complement strand
CGCGCCCTCCCGGAGGCGCCCCCTCCGGCGGAACCAGTCCGCTCCTTCGTCCCTCACGAGAGGACGGCCAGGCCCATCCACCCTCCTCCGGGGGCGCCTCCGCGCGGTCGCGGTGGGCTCGGGCGTCCGCACGTCGGGCGGCCGGCCCGTCGACCCGCCGTGTCCAGGTCGCGAGTGGTCGTCGCGTCAGGAGCCGCCGCGGTCCGAGCTCGGCTCGCCGCTCTGCGCCTCGGGCGGCGCCTGGTGCTCGGGGAAGGACCGCTCGGCGGTGACCTCGTCGACCAGCACGGTGCGGCAGAAGTCCTCGCCGAAGGGCGTGAGGTGGATGCTGCGCCGCACGACCTTGGCGAACTTCACCGAGTGCATGGCGGCGAGCACGTCGGGCTGGGCCTCGACGACCTGGTACTCCAGCGGGTCCCGCAGGGGCTCGCGGGAGAACCACACGAGCCCGAGCCGGTGCAGGTTGTTGAGGTAGGCCGGGACCTGGTCGGGGTAGCGGGTGCCGGAGCGGGCGCCGATCATCGTGAGGCCGGGGGCGATCAGCTGGCTGCTCACCATGCCGATCGGGCCGCCGGTGCGCACGTCGACGCTGGGCTGGGGGCCCTTCTCCAGCAGCAGCACGAGGATGCGCGCCTCGTCGGGGGCGAGCTCGGTAAGGATCCGGTCGTACGCCGGGTGGCCGGCCTCGCTGGACCAGACGTCGCGCGAGCGCTCGAGCAGCTCGGCGCCCTTGTCGCGCAGCGAGCGCGAGCGCGGCTCCTCGTTGACGGAGCCGACCGACCCGGGTACGACGGAGGAGGTCGTGCCGCCCACGGGCTCGCGGATGGCGCCGAGCGACTCCGCGGCGCGCAGCAGCGCCGTGCCGACAGGCGTGCCGCCGGAAACGGAGCGTGCGAGGTCGGAGACGACCTGCGCGGCCTCGGTGGCGTCGTGGGCGAGGCGCGCGGCCTCGTCGCGGTTGGTCGCGGCGCGGGCCAGGCGACGGGCGGAGCGCACGTAGCTCTTCACGCCCCACTCGGTGGTGTGGAGGGCGGCGTACCCGGCGACCCGTGCGAGCCCCGGCAGGGCCTCCATCGCCGGCGCGACCTGCGCCTGGCCGGGCAGCGCCCGGGGGGTGGCGCGGGTGCCGCCACGACCGTTGAGGCGGGTGTCGACACGGGGGCCGACCTGGTCGGCGCGGGGGTCGCCTGGCGGCTCGCTCACTTCGCGACCCCGAAGATCCACAGGTGCAGGAAGCCACCGGCCAGGCCCATGATCGCGCCGTGGGCGTAGAGCATCCACTCGTCCTCCTTGATCGCCGAGCGCATCATCTCGACGAAGTCGCGCGGCGGCAGCTCCTTGGTGCGGGTCGCGATGAGCGTGCGGATCTTCTCCGACTGCCGCTTGCTGAACTCGGGGTCCTTGAACGGCACGAGGGTGCGCCCGACCGCCTCCTGGGCCACCGAGTCGCGGATCGTGTCGAAGCGGGCCGGGCCCATCGCGACGCGCACCGCGGCCTTCGCCGGACCGGCCGCCTGCTCGATCGCCGGGCGCAGGGCGGTGGCGAGCATCTGGCGGGTGCGGTCGCCGCTGGGGCCGTCGAGGATGAAGTCGCCGATCCGCTCGAGGGTGATGACGTCCTCGGCGATGATCCGGGCGTAGACCTCGGCGGCCTCGTCCTGGCGGCGCAGGAAGAGCCCGTGCACGCGGATGCCGAGGATCCGCTTGGGCTCCGGCGGCTCGAAGATCAGCCACATGCCCAGGGCGTTGGTGATCCACCCGACGGCGACGCCGAGGACCGGCAGCAGCCACCAGAGCTTGAAGACGCTGTCGATGAAGGCCACGGGGATGCCCAGCAGGAACCCGAAGACGAAGCCGAAGGCCACCATGAGGTTGAGCTCGCGCTGGCCGAAGTCGCGGAAGATCCGCACCACGAGCGCGGGGTTCTCGCGGAAGTGGTCGATCACCATGATCTTCGGGTCGAGGATCTGGTCGATGTGCACGCCGATCTCGTGCGTCACGTTGCCGACGACGGAGGGCAGCTGGGCCTGGACCCGCTGGATCACCGCCTCGCGCACGGGGCGGGGCAGGTCGCGCCACAGCCGCGGGTGCTCGCGGCGCATGACCTCGTCGACCAGGCCGGGGATCTCGGGCCGGAACGTCGTGACGATGTGCTCGGCGATCTTGTCCGGCTCGAGCTGCTGGTAGAACTCCGCCGGGGTGCCCAGCTTGGCGATCGCCTTGTCGACGGCGATCGAGCCCATCTTGGCCGCGCGCGCCGGCACGATGCCCTGCCAGCCGATGCCGCCCTGCAGGACGCCTGGCACCTCCTGGGCCTTGCGCGGGAGCACGCTCGCGAGCTCGCGCATCCCCGGGATCCGCACGCCCTTGAAGTGCACCGGGGAGAAGAGCATCCACAGGCCCGACCAGTTGATCAGCCACCCGACGACGCCGGTGAAGACCGGGATCGTCCAGAAGTGGATCCAGCCCACGTCCGCGGCCCAGTCGCGCGCCCAGTCCAGCAACCAGTCCACGTCAGGTCTCCTCGGTCAACCCCATCGTCCGAGACGATCCACCAGAGGGTAGTGGCGACCACCACAGGTCCACCAGGTGTCCCGCGCCACCCCTCTCCCACCCTCCGCGCCCGCTACGGTCTGCCTGTGGCCCAGCACACGTCCCCCTCTCAGCCCGGGGACCGGCCCGCGGTCGCCGAGGCGCTCGCCGACCTGCCCGCCCACCTCGTGCGCACCTTCGAGCGCCGCATGGAGCGGTGGCTGCCGGACCTGCGCGCCGGCGTCGAGCCGTTGTACGACGACGCCGACGCGGTCGTGGACCGGCTGCTCGCCGTGGCGGCCCGCCGCTTCGCCGCGCGCCCCGAAGACCTGCACGACCTCGACGAGCGCCGCGTCCTGGCACCGGACTGGTTCCAGCAGCCCGGGGTGCTCGGCTACGCGACGTACGTCGACCGCTATGCGGGGACGCTGCAGGGCGTGGCCGGGAGGCTGGACCACCTGCAGGAGCTGGGCGTCACCTACCTCCACCTGCTGCCGCTGCTGCAGCCGCGGCCGGCACCGCACGACGGCGGGTACGCCGTGGCCGACTACCGCTCGGTGCGCGCCGACCTCGGCACGATGGCCGACCTGCGCGACCTGGCCACCTCGCTCCGCGAGCGCGGGATGAGCCTGTGCCTGGACCTGGTGCTCAACCACGTCGCGCGCGAGCACGAGTGGGCCGCCCGGGCGCGGGCCGGCGAGGCGGCGTACCGCGACTTCTTCCTGGCCTACCCCGACCGCACCGAGCCCGATCGGTGGGAGGCCACGCTCCCGGAGATCTTCCCGGACTTCGCCCCCGGCAACTTCAGCTGGGACGAGGAGCTCGGCGGCTGGGTCTGGACGACCTTCAACGCCTGGCAGTGGGACCTGAACTGGGCCAACCCCGCGGTGCTGGAGGAGTTTGCCGACATCATCTGCGACCTCGCCAACACCGGCTGCGAGGTCTTCCGGCTCGACGCCATCGCGTTCGTGTGGAAGCGGCTCGGGACCAACTGCCAGAACCAGCCGGAGGTGCACGCACTGACCCAGGCGCTGCGCACCGTCGCGCGGATCGCCTGCCCCGCGGTGGTCTTCCTGGCCGAGGCGATCGTCGGTCCGCGTGACCTGCTGGCCTACCTCGGCGAGGGCGAGCGGCACGGCAAGGTCAGCGACCTCGCCTACCACAACGCGCTGATGGTGCACCTGTGGTCGATGCTCGCCAGCGGCGACACCCGGCTCTCCTCCAAGGCGATGGCCGCGCTCCCCCCGCCACCGTCGACGACGGGCTGGATCACCTACGCCCGCTGCCACGACGACATCGGCTGGGCGATCACCGACGAGGACGCCGAGGCGGTCGGGCTCTGGGGCTCGGCGCACCGCCGCTTCCTGGCCGACTGGTACGACGGGTCCTTCGCCGGCTCCTGGTCGCGCGGCCTGGTCTTCCAGTTCAACCCCGCCACGGGCGACAAGCGCACCTCCGGCTCGCTGGCCTCCTTGGCCGGGCTCGAGGCCGGGGACCCGCTCTCCCTGGAGCGGATCCTGCTGCTGCACGCCGCGATCCTCGGCTTCGGCGGGGTGCCGGTGATCTGGATGGGCGACGAGGTGGGCCTGCTCAACGACCCCGACTGGGACTCCGAGCCCGAGCACGCCGACGACAACCGCTGGGTGCACCGCCCCCGCATGCCCTGGGTCGAGGGCACCCACCGCCCGCCCGACCCGCACGGGCTGCTGCCCCGGCTCCAGCACCTCGTCGACGTACGCCGCTCGCTGCCGCACCTGCACGCCGCGACCCCCGCCACCGTGCTGGAGATCGCCCCCGACGGGGTCTTCGCGGTGCTGCGCCGCCACCCCCACGGACCGTTCCTCGCCCTGCACAACATGTCCCCGACCCCGCGCCGGGTGCCGTGGTGGGTGCTGGAGCACGTTGGCCTCGGTCGCTCCGGCGCGGCCGTCACCGACCACCTCGGCGGCCTGTCCGGACCGACCGCCCTGCACGCCACCGACACCGGCGGCTCGGTCGACCTCGCGCCGTACCAGGTGCGCTGGCTGACGGCCTGACCCGCTGACTCGGCGCTGGTTCGACGCTCACTCGGCACACGGTCGACGGTGACCCGGCCCGAGCGCGCCGTCGCGCAGGCCCCGACCGCCCAGGCGTTTGCTGAGGTGAGCCGACGGGTAGCGCGCCCGTGTGATCTGGAGGATGCATCGACGCCTGGAGCCCGGGAGGCACCACGAGGTGCAGACCTGGAGCGCAGTGCGCATACGGACGCTCAAGCCGGAGCTGAGGCTCACCACGTCCGCCCCGCCGCAGCAGGTGCTGGAGGTCCTGGACCTGGCGTTGCGCCAGCGGAACTGGAAGATCCTCGACCGCGCCACCGCTTCGCTCAAAGCGAGGTACATCGACTGGTTCGACCTCATCTCCGGCGGGATCAACCGGACCGTGCTCGAGCTGACGATCCGTCAGGAAGGCGTCCCCGGACGACCGACCTCGACGACCGTCGTCGTCCGGGCCCGCTCCTTGGACTCCGATCGCAAGGCCCGCAAGCTCGCCGCCGAGGGGCTCTCCAACGCCCTGGCCATGCTCCGCGCGCAGGGCCACACCGCCCAGGCCACAGACTGGTACGACGCCGACCGGGGCGCACCGGGCGGGGCCGCCGACGGAACTGCTGGATCCCCGTGAGCACCGAGGTAGCCCCCTGGGACGTGGCGCGGCTCAAGAGCCTTCGACCGGCGCTCACCCTCACCACGTCGGCGGCGCCCGAGGAGACGCTCGCCACCCTCGACCTGGCGCTGCGGCAGAGCGGCTGGACGATCCGGCAGCGCACGACGACCTCGTTGCAGGCGCGCGAGATCGAGTGGTTCTCCGTCATCGCCGGCCGTCTCAACCGCTGCCTGCTGGACCTCGTGGTGGAGGCGGCGGACACCTCCGGCACCCGGGTGGTCGTGCGCGCCCGCTCGTTCCCCGCCGGCGACCCCGGGCGGAAGAAGGCAGCCCGGGGCCTGAGCGACGCCCTGCGACTCCTGCGCCAGCAGGGCCACACCGTCCACGCCACCGACTGGTACCCCGCAGACCGTTAGTGCTGCGCGGGCGCCCACCCGCGGGTGGACCATCGAGAGGGTCAGCGGGGGCGGCGCCAGACGACGAGGGAGGAGCCGGGGTCCGGCGAGCGCAGGACGGGCAGCCGCTCGGGGGCCCGACCGGTGGCGCGGCGACGGTCGAGCGCCTGGCGCAGGGCCTCGCGGGTGGCCTCGAGCTCGACCTGGAGCTCCTCGTTGCGCGAGGCCAGGGCGGCGACGCGGTTCTCGAGGTCGAGGATCCGGCGCACCCCCTCGATGCCGATGCCGGCGGAGGTGAGCTCGGAGATCTCGCGCAGCCGCTCGAGGTCGCGCTGGGAGTAGCGGCGCCCACCGCCGCCGGTGCGGCCGGGGGTGATCAGGCCGAGCCGCTCGTAGGTGCGCAGGGTCTGCGGGTGCAGACCGGTGAGCTCGGCCGCCACGGAGATGACGAAGACCGCGGCGTCGGGGTCGGCGCCGAAGGGGCTGCGTCCGGGCATCACGGGTTCACCTCACCTCAGGATCCGGCCTGGTCGAAGAGGTTCGAGCGCAGCGGCTTGCCGGCGGTGGCGATGCGGTAGGCCTCGACGGCAGCGCGGGCGTCGACGTCGAGCACCGCGGGCACCTGGACCTCGACGGTGGCGAGCAGGTCGCCCTTGGTGCCGTCGGCCTTGGTCGCACCCTTTCCACGCACGCGGAAGGTGCGCCCGTTGGGCGTGCCGGCCGGGATCTTGAGGGTGACCGGCGAGCCGCCGAGGGTGGGGATGCGGACCTCGGAGCCCAGTGCCAGCTCGTCGAAGGAGACCGGCACGTCGAGGGTGAGGTTGTCGCCCGAGCGACCGAAGACGCGGTGCGGGGAGACCTTCACGGTGACGAAGAGGTCGCCCGCGGGTCCGCCGTGCTCACCCGGGGCGCCCTTGCCGCGGACCCGGATGCGCTGGCCGTCCTTGACGCCCGCGGGGATGCGGGCCTGGATCGTGCGCGAGGAGGAGCCGCGGCCGCTGCCGTGGCAGGTCGGGCACGCCTCGTCGTACAGCAGCTGGCGCCCGCGGCACGCGGGACAGGTCTCGTTGAGGTTGAAGCCTCCGCCCATCGAACCGGTGACGAAGCCACTGCCCTCGCACTCGGCGCAGACCCGCGGCTTGGTGCCGGGCTTGCCGCCGGTGCCGGAGCAGGTGGCGCAGGCCCCCTCGGAGGTGAGCCGCAGCGAGATCGTGACGCCCTCGAGGGCGTCGGTGAAGGAGATCGTCGCGGTGCTCTCGACGTCGGCGCCCTTGGTGGCGCGCGGTCGGCTCGTACGCCGGCCGCCGAACCCGCCCCCGAAGAGGTCGCCGAACATGTCGCCGAAGCCGCCGCCGCCCCCGGGGCCGCCGCGGTCGCGCAGCAGGTCCTCGAGGTTGATGCCCTGGTCGGGCCGACCGCCGGGGTACCCACCGCCGCCGAAGCCCCCGCGGAACCCGCCCGAGGAGACCATCCGGCGCAGCTCGTCGTACTTCGGCCGCTTCTCGGGGTCGCCCACCACGTCGTAGGCCTCGGCGACCTGCTTGAAGCGGTCGTGCTTCGCGGTGTCGCCGGGGTTGGAGTCGGGGTGGTTCTCCCGGGCGAGCCGCCGGTAGGCCTTCTTGATGTCGTCGGCGCTCGCGTCCTTCTTCACGCCGAGCACGGCGTAGA
Organism: Nocardioides sp.; assembly: GCF_030149505.1. GTDB lineage: Bacteria > Actinomycetota > Actinomycetes > Propionibacteriales > Nocardioidaceae > Nocardioides. Next base: position 21,774 of record NZ_JASBRN010000065.1, on the reverse strand, counting down.
AGTCCTTCTCCGCCCAGTCCGGGCGCATGCCGTCGGTGTCCTTGCCCGCCACGGGAGTCCCTCCCCTCGTCCTTCTCTGCTGACTGTCTCGTGCGTGTGCTGCCGGGTCAGGACCCGGCCGGGTCCACCACCAGGACCTGCGCGGCCCGCACCACCCGGTCACCGATGCGGTAGCCGGCCTTGGCGATCACCTTGCAGGTCGTGACCTCCACGTCGGGATCCTCCCCGATGTGGGAGAGCGCCTCGTGCAGGCTCGGGTCGAACGCGTCGCCCGGCGTGCCGAACCGGACCAGCCCGGCCTGCGCGACGGTGCGCTCGAGCTGCTCGACGACGCTCTTGAAGCCGCCGGTGAGCTCCTCGTGCTCGCGCGCCCGGTCGATGGTGTCCAGCACCTCGGTGATCGGCGAGAGCGCGGCGTACGTCGCGTTCTCCTTGACCAGGTCGCGGTCACGGTCCACGCGCCGCTTGTAGTTGAGGAACTCCGCCTGCAGGCGCTGGAGGTCCAGCGTGCGCTCACCGAGCTCGGCCTTGAGGACGGCCACCTCGTCGTGCGCCGCCTGCAGCGGGTCGACGTCGAGCGCCTCGCTCGCGTGCTCGCCGCCCTCGGCAGGGCGGTCCTGCTGCTCGGCCGGCGTGCTCGCCGCGGCGGGGTCGCCGCCCTCGGCGCCGGCCTCGACCTCGGTGTTCTCGGTCATCTCTGCTGCCTCCTCACCGAAGGAGCCCCCCGGGCCGGGGGCCGCGTGCTGCGGCCCCCGGTCACCGGTGGAGCTGCCCTCGTCGGGCTGGGTCACTTGTCCTGGCCCTCGGCGCCGTCGGCCGCGTCGGTCTCGTCCACGACCTCGGCGTCGACGATGTCGTCGTCGGCCTCACCGGTCGCACCGGTGGTGCCGCCCGCGGCGGACTGCTCGGCCTCGGCGGCGGCGTACATCGCGGCGCCCATCTTCTGGGAGGACTCGCCGAGCTTGGTGACGCCGGCCTGGATCTCCTCGGCGTCGGCCTCGGCGTTCTCCAGGGTGGCCTTCAGCGCGTCGACGTCGGCTTGGACCTCGGTCTTGACGTCCTCGGGCAGCTTCTCGGCGTTGTCGGCGAGGAACTTCTCGGTCGTGTAGACCAGCTGCTCGGCCTGGTTGCGGGTCTCGACGGCCGCGCGCCGCTTGGCGTCCTCCTCGGCGTACTGCTCGGCCTCCTTGACCATCCGGTCGATGTCGTCCTTCGACAGCGCGGAGCCGCCGGAGATGGTCATCGACTGCTCCTTGCCGGAGGCCTGGTCCTTCGCCGTGACGTGGACGATGCCGTTGGCGTCGATGTCGAAGGTGACCTCGATCTTCGGCACGCCCCGCGGAGCCGGCGGCAGGCCGGTGAGCTCGAAGTTGCCCAGCGGCTGGTTCTGGCTCCACATCTGGCGCTCGCCCTGCGCGACCTTGATCTCCACCGACGGCTGGTTGTCGTCGGCGGTCGTGAAGATCTCCGAGCGCTTGGTCGGGATCGTGGTGTTGCGCTCGATGAGGGTGGTCATCACGCCGCCCTTCGTCTCGATGCCCAGCGACAGCGGGGTGACGTCGAGCAGCAGGACGTCCTTGACCTCGCCCTTGAGCACGCCGGCCTGGAGGGCCGCGCCGTTGGCGACGACCTCGTCGGGGTTGACGCCCTTGTTGGGCTCCTTGCCGCCCAGCAGCTCCTTGACCAGGTCGGTCACGGCCGGCATGCGGGTCGAGCCACCGACCAGGACCACGTGGTCGATCGCGGAGATCGCGACGCCGGCGTCCTTGAGCACGGCCTGGAACGGAGCCTTGGTGCGCTCGAGGAGGTCAGCGGTCAGCCGCTGGAACTCGCCGCGAGTCATCCGCTCCTCGAAGTGCAGCGGGCCGGACTCGCCGTGGGTGATGTAGGGCAGGTGGATGGTGGTCTCGCTGGAGGAGGAGAGCTCGATCTTGGCCTTCTCCGCGGCCTCCTGGAGGCGCTGCTTGGCGATCTTGTCCGCCGCCAGGTCGACGCCGTTGTTGTCCTTGAACTTCTTGACCATCCAGTCCACGACGCGGGAGTCCCAGTCGTCGCCACCGAGGTGGTTGTCGCCGGAGGTCGCCTTGACCTCCACGACGCCCTCGCCGACCTCGAGCAGGGAGACGTCGAAGGTGCCGCCGCCGAGGTCGAAGACCAGGATCATCTGGTCCTCGCCCTTGTCCAGGCCGTAGGCCAGGGCGGCCGCGGTGGGCTCGTTGACGATGCGCGAGACGTTGAGGCCCGCGATCTCGCCGGCCTCCTTGGTGGCCTGGCGCTGGGCGTCGGAGAAGTACGCCGGCACGGTGATGACCGCGTCGGTCACGGTCTCGCCGAGGTAGGCCTCGGCGTCGCGCTTGAGCTTCTGCAGGACGAACGCGCTGATCTGCTGCGGCGTGAAGTCCTTGTCGTCGATCTTCTGCTTCCAGTCGGTGCCCATGTGGCGCTTGACCGAGCGGATGGTGCGGTCGACGTTGGTGACGGCCTGCCGCTTGGCGACCTCACCGACGAGGACCTCGCCGTTCTTGGCGAAGGCGACGACGGACGGGGTCGTCCGGGCGCCCTCGGCGTTGGCGATGACGGTGGGCTCGCCACCCTCCAGGACGGACACCACGGAGTTCGTGGTGCCCAGGTCGATACCGACGGCACGCGCCATGGGTGCTACCTCCAGCTAGAAAGAGTTCGGGGATACGAGCCCAGTCTGCGTCGCTCCAGATCGTCAGGCAAGTTACCTGAGTCCTTCGCACTCAACTTTGCTCACTGGGCTCAATGCATTCGCGGTGGGATCCATTCCCGTGGTCTGCTCGGGGCATGGACACGCTCGTGCTGCGCCCGTTCCGCCTCGAGGACGAGACCGAGGCCCGCGCCGCCCACGCCGAGCTCGCGCACGACCACTTCGACTTCCTGCTCGAGCAGCGCCCCGACGGCGGGCCCGAGGAGAGCTGGGCGGAGTACGTCGAGCGGCTGGAGGACCAGCGGCACGGCCGCCGCCTGGACCCGGGCTTCGTCCCGGCCTCGTTCCTGGCCGCCGAGGTGGGCGGCACGCTGGTCGGCCGGGTCTCGATCCGCCACGAGCTCAACGACTTCCTGTCCACCTGGGGCGGTCACGTCGGGTACGGCGTGCGGCCGGCGTACCGGCGCCGGGGCCACGCCACGGCGATCCTGCGCGGCTCGCTGGGGATCCTGGCCGACCTCGGGGTCGAGGAGGCGCTGGTCACCTGCGACCTCGACAACGCCGCCTCCGAGGCGACCATCCGCGCGTGCGGCGGCTTCCCCGACCCCGAGCTCCCGCTGGTCGGCGCCGGGGCCACCGTGTCGGCCAAGAAGCGCTTCCTGGTCCCGACGACTACCTGAGCCCGGCCATCCCCAGGGCGATGTCGACCACGGAGACCCGGTCCAGCGTCGGGACCTCGGACAGCGGGAACCAGGCCGCCTCGTCGGTGCTGCCGTCCTCCTCGTGGGTCAGCTCGCCCCCGACGACGTGCGCGCGGTAGAGCACGCGGAAGGCCTTCATCGGCCGGTCGGTGCCGACCGCGCGCCGCTCGGCCGGGAACACGTAGGAGTCCACCCCCAGCAGCGCGTCGAGCTCGACGTCGTACCCCGTCTCCTCGAGCACCTCGCGGATCACGCCCTCCTCGGCGCGCTCGTGCAGCTCCAGGCCACCGCCGGGCAGGGTCCACTGCCGGCGCGAGCCCTCGTTCCACAGCGCGAGCAGCACCCGGCCCTCGTCGTCGGTGACGACGGCGTAGGCCGCGAGGCGGGTGTCGTACTCGGTGTAGTGCACCGGGCCATTGTGGCGTGAGGGTCCTCACGATCCCCGGTGGGTGGTGAATACCGCTCCACCGGCTGGTGTTGTGGAGGGCATGACCGTTCCCACGATCACCCTGAACGACCAGACGACGATCCCGCAGCTCGGCTTCGGCGTGTTCCAGGTGCCGCCCGAGGAGACGGCCGCCACCGTGAGCACGGCGCTCGAGGTCGGCTACCGCCACATCGACACCGCGCAGATGTACCAGAACGAGGCCGGCGTGGGCCGTGCGATCGCCGACTCGGGCATCGCCCGCGACGAGCTCTACGTGACCTCCAAGCTCAACAACGGCTTCCACCGCCCCGACGACGCCCGTCGCTCCTTCGACCAGACGCTCACCGAGCTCGGCCTGGACCGGGTGGACCTGTTCCTCATCCACTGGCCGCTCCCGACGCTGTACGACGGCGACTTCGTCTCGACGTGGCGCACGCTGGGCGAGTTCGTGGCCGACGGGCGCGCGACGTCGGTGGGCGTGTCGAACTTCCAGCCCGCGCACCTCGACCGGATCGTCGAGGAGACCGGCCTGGTGCCGGTGGTGAACCAGATCGAGGTGCACCCCTACTTCCCCAACGAGGAGGCCCGGGCCGCCTCGATCCGGCACGGCGTCGAGGTCGAGGCGTGGAGCCCGATCGCGCAGGGCGCGGTGCTCGACGACGAGGTGATCGGCAAGATCGCGGCCGCGCACGGCAAGACCCCCTCGCAGGTCACCCTGCGCTGGCACGTGGAGCGCGGCGACATCGTGTTCCCGAAGTCGATGAAGCGCGAGCGCATGGAGGAGAACTTCGCGATCTTCGATTTCGAGCTGAGCCCCGAGGAGGTCGCGCAGATCAGCGCGCTGGACCGTGGCCCGTCGGGTCGCCGCGGCCCGGACCCCGACACCTTCGACTACGTGCCGGAGTGAACGCCTAGCCGACCACCCGGCCCTGGCCGGGGGCTACGGCGCGATCCGCGCGCGGTAGTCCTCGGCCTGGGCGCCGGTCCAGCTGCCGACCAGCTGCAGCGTGCCGCCGATCGTGCCGCCGACGGCGGGTGCGTTGAGCACGAGGCCGTCGACCACGAACGCGATCCGGCTGTCCGAGGACGCGGCGTCCTCGGCGAGCCCGGCGACCGCCTCGGTGGCCTCGGGGTCGAGGGTCACCTGGATCCGCCAGGCGTCGCCCGTGCGGTAGAGGTCGGCGGCCTCGACGCCCTCCTGGGCGGCCACTGCAGGGCCGAGCCGGTACCCGAGGCCGTCGAGGTCGCACAGCGCGGCCTCCTCGTCGGCGGCGGTGTTGCCGGGAGGCTCCGGCACGTCGCTCGGCTCGCACTCGAGCTCGGCGAGCATCCCGAGGACGGGGCGGACCTGGAGCCCGGCAGCGGGGTCGCCGTCGCCGGTGCCTGTGCCGCCGACGGCGGGCTCGTCGTCGCTGCACCCGACCAGGCCCAGCGCGACCAGCGTCGTACCGGCCAGCAGCAGGGCGGCCGGGCCGTGACGCCGGTCGGCCATCAGCCGACCGTCACCTTGATCTCGTTGGACGTCACGCCGCTGTCGTTGTCGACGACCCGGAAACGGTTGACGCCCTGGGTGCTCGTCTGGACGTACGTCGCGAACGTCTCGTTGCTGACCACGGCCGTGACCGGGAAGTCCTGCCAGCCGCCGCTGAACTTCTGCACCTGCAGCACCGCGCCCTCGCCGCCGGGGTAGACGCCCGTGAGGTCGATGTTCTGCATGACGCCGACGCTGGCCTGCCCGACGGTGAGGGTGATCTCGCCCTCGGCGTCCTCGGTCTCCTCGGTCTCCTCCGGCTCGGGCTCGGTGGACGCCGACTCCGAGGAGCCGCCGTCCTCCGGCGCCAGGGTGATGAGCGGGCCCGAGGGGCCGTCGGTCGGGGACGGCTTGGGCAGGAAGAAGTCGACGTCGTCGCTGGCGGTGGCCGAGGTGTCCTCGTCGCCGACACCGAGCACGCGGGTCGCGCCGAGCGCGACGCCCCCGAGCACGAGTCCGACGACCAGCCCGACCGCCACGAGGGCGACCAGGCCCGTCAGCACGGGGTGGTCCTCGTCGCGCAGCCGGTCGATCACCCGCCCATCATCGCGTCCGGGGCGGGTCGAGCCAAGCCGGGGCGGCGCCGGGGCCGCGCGGCCGGCGCTGGGTCCGCGCCGGGTCCGGCCGGGACAGCGGTGGGTCAGCGCGGGGTCAGCACGACGACCGGGATGTCCCGGTCGGTCCACTCGGCGTACTTCGCGAAGTCGGCGTACAGCTCGACGAGGCGGGGCCAGAGCGCGGCCTTCTCCTCGGGCGAGGCCTGGCGGGCGCGCACGGGGACCCGCCGGCGGCCGGGCAGGCTGACGGCGCAGTCGGGGCCGGCCACCACGTTGTGGAACCACTGGGGGTTCTTGGGCAGGCCGCCCTGCGAGGCGACGACCACCAGGTCGGCACCGGGTCCGTCGCCGTCGCGGAGGTAGAGCAGCGGGGTGGTGAACTCGGTGCCGGACTTCCGACCGACGTGGTGCAGCAGCAGCGTCGGGACAGGCTTCCGCCAGCCGGCGCCGATGCGCCAGTAGCGCCCGATCCGCCCGTTGGTGGCGCGGAAGACCGCGACCTGCGCCTTGGCGCCGTACTTGATGATCCGCCCGGTCATCGGGGAGTCGAGGCCCGGCGGACGCTCCTCGGGGAGGCCGGGCACGACTAGAGCCCCCGCTTCCAGACGACCTGCTCGAACAGCTTGCGCGAGCGCCAGCCGTCGGCGGTCCGGACCATCGTGTGGTGGTAGATCCCGCCGACCTCGACGATCTTGGTGCCGCCCTGGCCGTCGTCCATCGGCATCGGGTTGTCGAAGTAGGCGCAGACCTCGAGCTCGTCGGCGCCCGGGGTCCAGGGCACGTCGACCTGGCCGATCGTGTGCATGCGGTGCGGGAAGAAGGCGGGCAGCATCTCGGCCAGCCACGGCTTGACCACGGCATAGGTGTCGTGGATGCCGCCGGACTGCACGTAATCGATGTCGGCGTCCGGGGTGAACACGGTGTCGAGCCGGTCCCAGTCGCCGGTGTCGATGGCCCGGGTGTAGCGGGTGACGACGTCGGCGATCTCGAGCCGGTCGCTGATCTCCTGGAGGTCCACGAGCGGGACTCTGGCACAAATCTAGAACAGGTTCTACTGTTCGGACATGCGGTTCACCTACGCCGAGGCGATGACCCAGGCCAGCTACTACGCACCCCTCGCGCAGGCCGCGGAGGCTGCCGGCTACACGTCGATGACGGTGGCGGACTCGCTCATCTATCCCGAGCACTCCAACTCCAAGTACCCCTACACCGACACCGGCGACCGCGAGTTCCTCGAGGGCAAGGAGTTCATCGAGACGATGATCCTGTGCGCGCACCTCTTCGCGCACACCACGACGCTGCGGCTCACGCCCTTCGTGCTGAAGCTGCCCGTCCGCCCGCCGGTGCTGGTCGCCAAGCAGGCCTCGTCGCTGGCCCACCTCTCCGGTGGCCGCCTGGGCCTGGGCGTCGGGCTCTCGCCGTGGCCCGAGGACTTCGAGGCGCTCGGCGTGCCGTGGGAGAAGCGCGGGAAGCGGATGGACGAGTGCATGGACATCCTCAAGGGCCTGACCACGGGCGAGTACTTCTCCTACTCCGGGGAGTTCTACGAGATCGAGTCGCTCAAGCAGTGCCCGGCCGCCCCGGCCCCGATCCCGCTGCTCGTCGGCGGCCACGTCGACGCCGCGCTGCGCCGGGCCGTGCGCAAGGGCAACGGCTGGATGCACGCCGGCGGCGACGGCGAGGAGCTGGACCGCCTGCTCGTGCGCCTGAAGGAGATCCGCGAGGAGGAGGGCGACACCCGCGACGACTTCGAGGTGCACGTCATCTCCTTCGACGCCTACACCGTCGACGGGATCAAGCGCCTGGAGGACAAGGGCGTCACCGACTGCATCGTCGGCTTCCGGGTGCCCTACATCAAGGGTCCCGACACCGAGCCGCTGGAGACCAAGATCCGCCACCTCGAGCAGTACGCCGAGAACGTCATCGCCAAGGTCAACGGCTGAGCCCGGGAGCGCTGTCATGACGCACGCCCCGCACGGCACCGAGCCCTCGGCCAACCCCGACGTCCCCGGCACCGACGGCTCCTGGGACCTCACCGCACCCCTGCGCGAGGCGATCGCCGAGGGCGAGCGACTGGTCGCGGCCGCGCCGTTCATCCGCACCGAGGCCGACCTGCTCGAGGGCTACGACTACCTCGCGGGGCGGATCCGGATGGCGATGCAGACCGCCTTCGACTACGACCTCGACCGGCCTCTCTTCGTCCAGCCCACGCACCAGTTCTCCCGGCAGGGCCTGGACAACCCCGACGCGATCTACTTCAACGCCTACCTCCGCGAGGGCGTGGAGTACGTCGTCCGCGGCCGCCGCGGCACCTCGGCCGACCTGTCGTTCCAGGTCATGGGCGGCGCCTACACCGCCGACTCCGCGGCCACCTCGCTCATGGCCTTCGACGACCGCGAGCTGCAGCGGGACGCCGACGGATCCTTCGAGTTCACCTACGTCGCCGAGCCGGGCGCCAAGACGATGATCGTGCGCGAGGTCTTCTGCGACTGGGAGCACGAGGAGCCGGGCTGGATCACGATCGAGCGCACCGACACCCTCGGGCAGCCGGCCAGGCCGCTCACCCGCGAGCTGCTGACCAAGAAGTACGAGGTCGCCGCCCGCTCGATCACCTCCTCGATCCGCACGTGGTTCGCCTTCCCCCACTGGTTCCAGTACGCCGAGCCGGTCAACACCCTCACCGCCCCGCAGTCCACCCCCGGCGGGCTCTCCTCGCAGCGGTCCTCGATCGGCCACTACGCGCTGGGCGAGGACGAGGCGATGGTCGTCAGCGTCCCGCGGTGCGACGAGGCGGCCTACCAGGCGATCCAGGTGGGGTCGGACTGGTACGCCTCGACCGACTACGAGACCCACCAGACCTCGCTGACCAAGGCGCAGGCGGCCTGCGACCCCGACGGCGTGATGCGGTTCGTGGTCTCCGAGCACCCGCCCTCGGGCGACCCGGCGGCGCCGTACCTCGCGAACTGGCTGGAGACCACCGGCCACCGCACCGGCTCGATGATGCTGCGCTGGCAGCGGCTCGAGCGCGACCTCGGCCCCGAGGACGGGCCGACCGTCGAGGTGGTCAAGCTCGCGGACGTGCCGTCCCGGCTGCCGCACCTGGCTCCGCTGACCGCCGAGAAGTACGCCGCGCGGATCGCCGCCCGGCAGCGCGGGGTGGCCCGCCGGATGATCAGCTGACCCGCACCGAGCGGTCATCGGGAGCGCACCCCTCGTCACGACCCCCGCACCGGCGTACCGTCGCTGCATGACGACTCCTCGCGACTTCACCGCCCTGCCCGAGCCGGTGCGGCTCGAGGACACCTCGACCAGCCACGACCCCGGTCCGGTCCCCGACCCGCAGGCGGGGCTCAACGTCGCGATGAAGGACGCCCTGACCGACGCCGGCTGAACCTCAGGCCCAGGTGTGGCGCTCCCCGACGGAGACGCTCATCGCCCCGAACGTGACCTTCTTCCGCAACCTGCTGCGGGAGTAGGGCTGCAGCACGACCAGGCACGTCCCCTCCCGGTGCTCGAGCTCGACCCGGACGGCGTCGGAGTCGGCCGTGCGCACGTCGGCGACCACCGCCACCGCCCGCAGCGCCCCGGCCCGGCTCCGGAAGCCGTCCCGCAGCACCGCGAGGACCGTCTCCGAGCCCGCCGACGTCGGATCGGCCGCGGCCAGCGCCGCGGCTCCGTCGGTGTCGACGCTGGCGCCGAAGGGTGCCAGCGCACCGGCCCTCGCGACCTGCTCGTCGGCGAAGGTCAGCACCACGTCGAGCAGCTCGTCGAGGTCGTCCTGCGCCTGCTCGCTGGTCGTGTCGCGCCAGGACCCGCGGTGCGGCGCTGGGACGTGCAGGTGGTCGAGGGGGACGGGCGCACCCGTCGCGGTGTCGACGAGGGAGAGGCGCCCGCCGTCGCGGACCAGCTCGAGGTCCGAGCCGACGGGCAGGTCCCAGATGTCGAGGAGGGCAGGCTCGATCTCGCAGACGCGGTTGAAGTCGACGACCTCCAGGTTGGCGGCGTCGTGGAGGTACTCCTCGGTGTCGACCTCGGAGAAGATCCGCCAACCGTTGTCGGCGGCGACCTGCGAGAACTCGCGCACCATCCAGCGCACCCGTCCGGCGCCGGACAGGACGTTGCGCGACACCAGGCAGGCGCCGGCTCCGGGGAGGAGGGGGCGATCGGTCGGGTCGGTCATGGTCGTGCCACCTGTCCGAGGTCGGGCGGTCCTGCCGGACCACGAGCTGCTCCCGACCTGCCCCGCCAGACCTCTCGACCAAACCTAGAACACGTTCTAGTATCGCCGGGTGACTGAGACCCTGGGCTACGCCGACGCGCACGACACCTCCATCGAGGAGCGCTACTCCCCCGTCCCGCTGCTCGCCGGGAAGGTGGTCGTCGTCTCCGGGATCGGGCCAGGCCTCGGGCGGTCGCTGGCCGTCGAGGCCGCGAAGATGGGCGCGAGGCTGGTGATCGCCAGCCGCACCGAGTCCCGGCTCGACGAGGTCGCCGCCGAGGTCCGGGAGCTGGGTGCCGAGGTGGCGACGGTGGTCACCGACGTGACCGACGAGGACTCGCGGGCGAACCTGGTCGCGAAGAGCCTGGAGGCGTTCGGCCGGGTCGACTGCGTCATCAACAACGCCTTCGCGATCCCCCCGATGGACCCGATCACCCAGATCGACCCCCGCAAGCTGGCCAAGGTCAACGAGACCAACGTCTTCGCCCCGCTGCGGCTCTCCGCGCTCTTCGCCGACGCCCTGGCGGAGTCGAAGGGCTCGATCATCATGCTGAACTCGTGCGTGGCCTTCTCCAGCCAGCCGGAGTTCGCCGGGTACAAGCTCTCCAAGGGCGCCCTGGAGCACCTCGCGTCGTCGCTGGCGACCGAGCTCGGGCCGCGTGGGATCCGGGTCAACAGCGTCGCGCCGTCGTACATCTACGAGGACGTCAACCGCGGCTACTTCGACTTCCTCGCCGCGGTCGAGAACAAGACGCACGAGGAGGTGTACGCCGACAAGGCAGCACCCACCGACCTCAAGCGGCTCGCGTCGTCGGAGGAGGTCGCCCGCGCGACGCTCTTCCTCGCCAGCGACCTGGCCTCCGCGGTGACCGGGCAGATGCTCACGGTCGACTGCGGCGAGTTCCACGACTGACCGCGATCCGCCGGTCGAGGAGGGCCGCCAGGCCCGTCTCGAGACCAGCGGTCGGGGTTTCGAGACGGCGCTGGCGCGCCTCCTCAACCGCCGACCTCAAGCCTGCACCCCGGAGATGACATGAGTGACAACGTGATGACCCGCGAGCGGGCCGACGTCGGGAGCTACGAGGACATCGTGGCCGCGGCGGTGCGGACCGTCGGGATGGACGACTTCGGCGGCACCGCGCACGAGGAGGGGCTGCGGGTGCTCGTGGAGGACCTCAACTCCGAGGAGGCGGGCCTCACCGGGCGCGGCAACTACTTCCAGCGCAGCGAGGTCAAGAGCGCGCTGGTCGGCCGGCTGCTGACCCAGGCGCAGTTCAACGCGCTGCCCCAGCACGCCGACGTACCGATCGAGCGGCCGATCTTCGTGATGGGCCTGCCGCGCACGGGCACCACCGCGCTGCACCGGCTGCTGGCCGCGGACCCGGCGCACCAGGGGCTGGAGATGTGGCTGACGCAGTACCCCCAGCCGCGGCCGCCGCGCGAGACGTGGGACGCCGACCCGATCTTCGCCGCGATGCAGCAGGCCTTCGCCGCGCACCACGTCGAGGACCCCGACTTCATGGGGATCCACTACATGGACGCGACCTCGGAGGAGGAGTGCTGGCGGCTGCTGCGCCAGACCGGCAAGTCCAACTCCTACGAGTCGCTGGCCAACCTGCCGCGCTACACCGAGTGGCTCAAGGGCCAGGACTGGACCGACGCCTACGAGCGGCACCGCGAGAACCTGCAACTGATCGGGCTCAACGACCCCGAGAAGCGCTGGGTGCTGAAGAACCCCTCGCACATGACCGCGCTCGACGCGCTCATGACGGTCTATCCCGACGCGCTCGTCGTCTACACGCGCCGCGACCCGGTCGTCTGCATCGCCTCGTCGTGCTCGCTGTCGGCCGCCACCACCGCCGGCCACAGCGACACCTACGTCGGCGGCGTCATCGGCCACACCCAGCTCGACCTGTGGTCGCGCGCCTACCACGCCTTCCACGACGCACGGCCGCGCTACGACTCCGCGCAGTTCGTCGACGTCGACTTCGCCGACCTGCAGGCCGACCCGATGGGCACGGTCCGCGGTGTGTACGACGCGTTCGGGCTGACCCTGTCGGCCGAGGCCGAGGCGGTCGTGAAGGCGATCGACGAGGAGGCGCGCACCGGGCACGCCAGGCCGTCGCACCGCTACTCGCTCAAGGACTACGGACTCTCGGAGACCCAGGTGCGGGCGGCGTTCGACCGATGAGCGCGCTGGTGAAGAAGCGGATCGTGCTGTGGGGCACCGGTGTCGTCGGGTCCATGGTGGCCGCCGAGCTGGTCGACCACCCGGCCTTCGAGCTGGTCGGGGTCGGGGTCTCCAACCCGGCGAAGGTCGGGCGCGACGTGGGCGAGGTGTGCGGGCTCGGCCGGACCATCGGCGTCCGGTGCACCGACTCGGTCGAGGAGCTCGTCGCGCTGCGGCCGGACGCGCTCGTGCACTACGGCCCGACGGCGCAGCACGCCGACGAGAACATCCGCGTGATGTCCTCCTTCCTCCGCGCCGGCATCGACGTCTGCTCGACCGCCATGACCCCCTGGGTCTGGCCGGCGATGACCCAGACGCCGAGGAGCTGGCTCGACCCGATCGAGGAGGCGTGCCGCGAGGGTGGGGCGTCCTGCTTCTCCACCGGCATCGACCCCGGCTTCGCCAACGACCTGTTCCCGCTGACCCTCATGGGCCTGTGCGGGCGGGTCGACTCGGTGCGCGCCTCGGAGCTGCTGGACTACACCGACTACGAGGGCGACTACGAGGACGAGATGGGCATCGGTCGCCCGCCCGAGTTCACCCCGCTGCTCGAGATCCCCGAGCTGCTCGTCATGGCGTGGGGCGCGACCGTCCCGATGATGGCCGCCGCCGCGGGCATCGAGCTCGACGACATCACCACCACCTGGGAGAAGTGGGTCACCCCCACCGACCGCAAGACCGCCAAGGGCGTGATCGAGGCCGGCAACGTGGCGGCGATCCGGTTCACCATCAACGGCGTCTTCCAGGGCCGCGAGGTCATCACGCTGGAGCACGTCAACCGGATCGGGCTGGACGCCGCACCGGAGTGGCCGGCCGGGTCGCAGGACGACGTCTACCGCGTCGACATCCTCGGCTCGCCGTCGATCACCCAGGAGACCTCGTTCCGCTTCACCGACGGCTCGGGTCGGGCTCCGGCCGTGGCCGGCTGCCTGGCGACCGGCATGCGCGCGCTCAACGCGGTCCCGGCCGTCAACGACCTGCCGCCCGGCTGGGTCACCGCGCTCGACCTGCCGCTCGTGCCGGGCGTGGGGACGATCCGCTAGAACCCGCTGGACCGACGGGGTCGGGAGCACGCACGATGCCCCCGATGAGCGCCGATGCCACCTATCCCGACCTGCTTGCCCGCGTGCAGGACCTCGTCGCCACCAGCGACCGGGTCCCGGTCGTCGCGATCAGCGGGCACGGGGGCTCGGGCAAGTCGACCCTGGCCGGACGGCTCGGCGCGGACCTCGGTCTCGAGCCGGACCAGGTGGTGCCGACGGACTGCTTCTACGCCGTGACCTGCGGCCCCGCAGCCGGCCTGTGGGAGCAGCACGACTGGCGGCTCGTCGAGGAGCTCGTCCGGAGCGCGCGCCGCACGCCGGCGCCGGAGCGGCTGCGCTTCGACTACCGCTGGTGGACCGGCGAGCGGGGCGTCGAGGACCACCCGATGCCGCCCGTGCTGGTGGTCGAGGGGATCCGCCTGCTGCACGAGAGCCGCCGCGACTGGTTCGACCTCACGGTGTGGATCGACATGGACGCCCGGGCCGCGGGCACCCGCGCCCAGGCCCGCAACCTCGCCCAAGGCGACTCCCGCGAAGAGCTGGACCTGTGGGACACCAAGTGGGTGCCCGAGGGATACCGGTACGAGGCGGAGGTCGATCCCGCCGGGCTGGCCGACGTGGTGATCCGCGCCGGGTGAGGGCTCAGGCCTCGCCCGCGGCGGTCCGCGCGGCCCGCTCGGCCACCGCGTGGGGATCGGTGCGCTCGTCGTAGGACCAGAAGTCGCGCAGCCACACCGCGGTGAGGGTCACCCCGGCGACGCACGCGATGCCGCCCGAGGTGATCGCGCCGCGCACCGACCAGAGGTCGGCCGTGACGCCGGCACGCACCTGGCCGCCGAGCGGGCCGAGGGAGTAGGACAGCATCTCGATGCCGGCCAGCCGCCCGCGCATCGCCTCCGGGATCGTCTGGCTCCAGACGGTCGAGCGGAAGACGCCCGAGATCATGTCGGCCGCTCCGGCGAGGGCCAGCGCCAGCGCGACCAGCCAGAACGACGGCATCAGACCGGCCAGCGCGATGAACCCGCCGTACGCCGCCGCGGCGAGCACGATCGCGCGGCCGTGGTGGTGCACGCGCGCGGTCCAGCCGGAGAGCGCGGTCGCGACGAGGGCGCCGACGGTCTCCGCGGAGTAGAGCAGCCCGAGCAGCTCGGGGCGCGCGAACACCTCCGAGACCAGCGCGGGGAACAGGACGACCGGGAAGGCCAGCACCATCGCGGCGATGTCGACGAGGTAGGTGCCGAGCAGGTCGCGGCGGCCGACGGCGTACCGCATGCCCTCGGCGACGCCGGACAGCGAGGGCGGCGTGGTCTCGGCGCGATGGGGGTAGGGGCGCATCGCGGCGTACATCACGGTCGCGAGCAGCAGGCCGACGATGTCGACGACGAAGCACCAGCCGAGGCCGACGTAGGCGATCAGCAGGCCGCCGATGGCCGGGCCGAGGAGCACCCCGACCTGCATCCCCAGGCTGAACAGCGCGTTGGCGGCGACCAGCTCGTCGTGGCGGACCGTGCGCGGCATCAGCGCCTCGCGCGAGGGCCGTTGCATCGCGGACGTCGAGACCAGCACGACGGCCACCACGAAGACCAGCGGAACGCTCGGGTCGCCGAACGCACCGAAGGCGTTGGCCGCGAGCACGGCCGTCGCCGCGGCCTGGGCCAGCCCGGTCCACACCAGGAGGCGACGGCGGTCCACGTGGTCGGCCAGCGCGCCGCCGTACAGCCCGAAGACGACGAGGGGGACGAGCTCGGCGATGCCGATCGCGCCGACCAAGAAGTTGGAGCCCGTGAGCGTGTAGACCTGGTAGGGGATCGCGACGTAGGTGACCATGGCGCCGAGGTAGAACACCGTCCCCGCCACCAGGAGCAGCCGGAAGTCGCGGGAGGTGCGCAGCGGGGTGACGTCGACGCGCAGGGCACGCAGCCGGGCGATCACGGGGTCACCACCGGGTCATCACGAGAGGGAATGCTGACACCGCCACGCGGTGGCGCGCGAGCGCATATCGTCCTCGGGTGACCTCCACCCCGCGACGTACGACGTCGGCGCTCGCTGCCGGCCTCGCCGGGTCCCTCCTCGTCGGGCTGCTGGGCGGGTCCTCGGTCGCGGCGCCGCGGGAGACGCTCTTCCCCGGGCAGGGCAACGCCGGCTACCAGGTGCGGGCCTACGACGTCAGCATCGACTACCAGCCGACGACGAACCGGGCGATCGCGACCGTGCGGATCCGCGCGGTGGCACGCACCGCGCTGCGCAGCTTCCACCTCGACTTCGACGGCCCCCGGGTCACCTCCGTGGTGGTGGACGGGCAGCCGGCGCGGTCCACGCGTGAGGGCACCGAGCTGGTCGTGACACCGTCGGCGGTGGTCGACGCCGGCCGCTTCAGCGTGACGGTCTCCTACGACGGGCGGCCCCCGGAGGTCGTGGACGCCGACGGCAGCACCGAGGGCTGGGTGCGCACCACCGACGGCGCGATCGCGATCAACGAACCCGTCGGCGCGATGAGCTGGCTGCCCTCCAACAACACCCCCGGCGACAAGGCCCGCTTCACCTACCGGCTCTCGGCTCCGGCGGGGTACTCCGCGGTCGCCAACGGCGAGCTCGTGGAGACCGCCCCGCACGGCACCGGCACCACGTGGACCTGGCGCCAGGAGGAGCCGATGTCGACGTTCCTGGCGGTGGTCGGCTTCGGCCGCTACGACGTCGTGGAGTCCTCGGTGACCTCCGTCGACGGGCGGCGGCTGCCGCTGTGGTTCTTCGAGGACTCCCTGGTCGGTGCGTCCGAGCGCGCGCGGGAGGTGCTGCCCGAGGTCATCGCGTTCTGCGAGGAGCTCTTCGGCGCCTACCCCTTCTCCTCGGGCGGGCACGTGGTGGACGACGCGTACGTCGGCTACGCCCTCGAGACCCAGGGCCGGCCGTTCTACCCGCCGGGCGGTGCGGACATCTCGACGGTCGTCCACGAGACCGCGCACCAGTGGTTCGGGAACTCCGTCACCCTCACCGACTGGCACGACATCTGGCTGGCCGAGGGCTGGGCGACCTACACGGAGTGGATGTGGTCGGGCGAGCGCGGCGGCCGCACGCCGCAGGAGCACTTCGACGCCCTCTACTCCCGCGACGCCGACGACGACCTGTGGAGCCCGGCTCCCGTAAGGTTCACCGACCCCGCCGACCTCTTCGGCGAGCCCGTCTACGCCCGCGGAGCCATGACCCTGCACGCCCTGCGCCGCGAGATCGGCACCCGCGACTTCCTCGCCCTCGCCCGCCGCTGGGCCGCCGACTTCGCCTACGACAACGTCCGCACCCGCGACCTCGAGAGGCTGGCCGAGAAGGTCTCCGGAGAGCAGCTGGACGAGCTCTTCGACGACTGGCTGCGCCTGGACGGCAAGCCGCGCGGCTACTGACCCCGGCTGGGCCGGTCGGTCCGGCCGGTCCGGTCAGGGGAGCAGGCCGCGGCGGTGGGCGATCGCCGCGGCCTCGGTGCGGCCCGCCGCACCGAGCTTGGCCAGGATGTTGGAGACGTGCACCGAGACGGTCTTGGTGCTGATGAACAGCTGCTTGCCGATCTCGCCGTTGCTGCGTCCCTGGGCGACGAGGGCGAGGATCTCTTTCTCGCGCGGGGTGAGTGCCTCCTCGCGCGGCTGGTCCGCGGTGGCCCGGACCGGCGTGGTCCCGAGGGCCCGCAGCTGCGCCAGCACGGGAGCGAGGCCGAGCTGCTCCGCGGTGGCGCGGGTGCGGTCGGCGGCCTCGCGCGCGCCGGCGGTGTGGCCGGTCGCCCGCAGCACGGTGGCGAGCACGACCCGGCACCGAGCCGTCTCCAGGACGTGCCCGAGGGCGTCGTACGCCGCGGTCGTGCCGACCCACGCCGCGACCAGCCCGCCCGGGTCCACCTCCTCCCCGAGCAGCCACCGGGCCCGGGACGTCTCGGCGTCCAGGCGCAGTGCCCAGGCGCGGCCCTCGGGTCCCCAGTCGTCGTGGTGCTCCAGCACGCGGCGCCCGTCGGCGTGAAGCCGCGCGACGTCGGCGAGGACCTCGGGTCGCCGGCCGGCCTCGAGGTCGGCGGCCCGGTCGGCGAGCGCGCCGATCGCGGTCGCCGCCAGCCGCACCCGGGCGCTGAAGAGCGGGTGCCACAGCCGCGACAGCAGGTCGACCGCGTCGTCGTAGACCCGCACCGGCGCCGGGGCGACCAGCATCTCCACACCCGCTGACCCGATCACCACCGCACCCTCGTGCGGCCAGGAGCGCCGCAGCTCGCGCAGCTGTCGGGTGACGTCCTGCCCGCGGGCCTGCGCCATCACGACCGCGATGCTGCCGAGCATGGCGCCGGACAGCGGGGGCGGCACGTCCCCGGTGGTGTCGGTGAGGCGGTCGGCGGTCGCCCAGTCGCCGCGCACCATCTCGATCCAGGCCCACTGCCAGCGCGCCTCGAAGCCGTACGGCGCCCACGGCACGCGCCCCTCGCGGGCACGGTCGACCGCGCTGCGCAGCCAGGTCACGGCGTCGTCCCACTCACCGGCGTCCTGGTGGGACCGGGCGAGCAGGAAGCGCCCGCGCAGCTCGGCGTTCAGCGCGCCGACGGCCTGCGCTTGCGCGACCGCCTCGGCCAGCGCGGCCCGGACCCGGTCGACCGGGGCGTTCTTGAGGCCGGCGACGGTGGTGAGCGCCTCCGACGCGAGGGCCTGCAGGTCCAGCCGCTCGGCCAGGGCGAGGGCCTCCAGCCCGGCGGCGCGCGCCTCGTCGTACCGCTCGCAGCCGGCCAGGATCCGCGCGTGCGCCGCGAGCACCCGCGCGCGCAGGCCGCCGGCGTCCTCGGGCAGCAGGTCCACGGCCTGCTGGGAGAGGGCGAGGATGTCCTCCTCGGTGTCCACGACGTAGAGGTACGACGCCCGGGCGGACAGCAGCCGGGCTCGCGCGGCCAGCGGCGCCCCCGGCCCCAGGCGGTCCAGCTGCTCGAGCACGAGGGCTGCCGCCCGGGCCGGGTGGCCGGCGGCGTTGAGCGCGTCGCCGGCCTCGACCGCGAGCTTGGAGACGTCGGGACCGTCCGTCGGCCCTCCGCCCGTCGCCGGTCGGCGGGGGTCCGCGAGCAGCTCGAGGGCCTGCTGCAGGTGCTGGGCGGCCTCGTCGGGACCGCCGACCAGCGCTGCCTCGCGACCGGCACGGACCGAGGCCTCGAGGGCGGTGTCGAGGTCCATCGCCGCCCGTGCGTGCCGCGCGAGCTCGGCCGCGGTGCCGGGCGCGGAGCCGGCGCTCAGGGCGGAGGCGTACGCCGCGTGGAGGCGCACCCGCTCGCCCGGCAGCAGGTCGTCGTAGACCGCCTCGGCGAGCAGGGCGTGCCGGAAGGCGTAGGCGCCGCGGTCGGCGACGAGGACGTTGAGGTCGACGGCCCCCCGGAGACCGGCGTCCAGAGCGGCGTCGTCGAGGCCGGCCGTCGCGCGGAGCATCTCGTGACCGACCCGGCGGCCGGACACGCTGGCGGCGCGGACGACCTGGCGGGCGGTGTCGTCGAGCCGGTCCAGCCGCACCAGCAGGACGTCGGCGAGGTCGACGGGCAGGTCGGTGGTGCCGCCGCACGACGTCGCGGCGCCCACGAGCTCCTCGACGAAGAAGGCGTTGCCCTCGGCGCGGGCCACGACGTCGGCGGTCACCGCGCGCAGGCGGTCCTCGGGGAGCTCGGGGGCGAGCTCGGCGACGAGGGCACCGACCGCGGTCTCCGGCAGCGGCCCGAGCTGGACCCGGCCGACGTCGCGCATCCGCGCCCACTCGGCGACCTGGCGGCGCAGGGGGTGCCGCCGGTGCAGGTCGTCGGCGCGGTAGGACACCACGAGGCCGCCGCTGCGGTGCGGCTGGTCCACCGGGCGGCTGAAGAGGAAGGAGAGCATGTCGCGGGTCGACTGGTCGGCCCAGTGGGCGTCCTCGACGACGACCAGCAGCGGGGCGGTCCGGGCGACGGCGGTGAGCAGCGCGTGCAGGGCCTCGAAGAGCTCGGTGCGGTCCAGGGCGCCCGCGTGCTCGCCGGACAGCTCCCCCGACAGCACCCGGCGGCCGGGCTGGAGGCGGGCGAGGGCCGGGTGCGCCGTACTCACCTCGGAGACGACGTCGGGGTGGTCGCCCGCGAGCCGGCCGAGGATCTCGGTGAAGGGCAGGTAGGGCAGGGCGCTGTCACCGAAGTCGAGGCAGTGGCCCGCGACGACCTGCCAGCCCTCGGTGAAGGCGAGGTCGCGCAGCTCGGTGAGCAGCCGCGTCTTGCCGACGCCGGCGTCGCCGCCGAGCAGCACCGCGCCGGTGGTGCGCCCCGCCCCGGGAGCCTCCGACGACCGGACGCCGAGCAGGGAGCCCAGCTCGGCCAGCTCGGCGTCTCGGCCGACCAGGACTCGGCTCGTGGGGGTCACCACGGGAGCCATGATCGCGTGTCCTGGTGCCGTGGCGCTGGTGGACGCGGCCATCGGGCCGAGCCGGTCAGCTGGTCCGGTCCGCCGGGCGGCGGACCAGCGGGACCCGCACGTGCCGGCGACGGTCGCCGCGGGTGGTCCGGATGCGCTGGGCGCGGTACTCGAGCTCGGCCTTGAGGTAGCCGGCGCTGTCGTAGGTCATGGTGCTCTCCTCGTCTCCGTCGCCCGGTCCAGGCGACGTGGTCGAGGTTCGTCCGCTGAGGTACGCCGGCACATCGGGCGGGCTCCCTATCTGCGGCTGGGTGCTACCTCAGACGTTGGCGTGGCCTACCTCAGACGGGGGCGCGACCGGGCGGGCCGGCCCCGGGCGCGAGCCCGCAGCTGCTCATGACTGCACCC
This sequence comes from Nocardioides sp., assembly GCF_030149505.1. Taxonomy (GTDB): domain Bacteria; phylum Actinomycetota; class Actinomycetes; order Propionibacteriales; family Nocardioidaceae; genus Nocardioides. The sequence goes on along the minus strand of NZ_JASBRN010000065.1, from coordinate 1,616 downwards.
CTAAACCCTTGTCTTCGAACTGGTGTTCGACTAGGATCGAGTCATGGACTCGGCCATCCCGGAGCGCGGCGACCTGCAGCGGCAGGTGCGGGAGCGTGCCGCGTGGGTGGGGTCGCTCGACGAGTCGTGCCGGGATGCGGCGGCGGTGGACGTGCTCGACGAGCTGGAGTCGTTGAAGAACACCGTCGCTGCGATCCAGGCCCGCCTCGCGGTCACCCTGAAGGAGACGCGGGTCGCACAGCGGGCGGACCAGCCGGCGGCGGCCCGGGAGCGGGGGATCGCCGCGGAGGTCGCGCTCGCACGGCGGGAGTCCCCGCACCGTGGCGGCATCCACCTCGGCCTGGCGGTGGTCCTGTGCTCCGAGCTGCCCCACACGCTGGCAGCGATGGAGGCCGGTCGGTGCAGCGAGTGGCGCGCGATCCAGATGGCCCAGGGGACGGCCTGCCTGTCGCTGGAGGACCGCCTCGCGATCGATGCGGCTCTCATGGCCGACCCCGACACCACGCTGGGCTGGGGGGATCGCCGGTTCCGCGCCGAGGTCGACACCCGCGCCTACGCCGCCGATCCCGCGGCCACGGTCGCCCGCAGGGCCAAGGCGGTCGCCCAGCGGCACACCAGCTTGCGCCCTGCTCCGGACGGGATGGTGCGCTTCTCCGCCGTCGTCCCCCTGGCCCAGGGGGTCGCGGTGCACGCGGTGCTGTCGCGCGCGGCCGACGCCGCACGCGCTGCTGGGGACGAGCGGTCCCGTGGGCAGGTCATGGCCGACACCTTCGTCGGCGCCTTGCTGCGACCGGCGACCCCCGACGACCAGGCGGGGTCGCCGCCGGTGCCCGTCGTCCCGGTGGCCGTGCAGGTCACGGTCTCGGACGCGACGCTGCTCAACCTCCCCGACGGGGCCGGCGACCGACCCGGCTGGGTCTCCGGTCCCGGCGTGGCGCCCGTGCCGCTGCCCGCTGACGACGTCCGCGACCTGATCGCCCGGGCTCACGATGCCGGCCTGGCCACGATCCGCCGGCTCTACGCGAGTCCCGACACCGGCCAGCTGGTGGCCATGGACTCCTCCGCGCGACTCTTCCCGACAGGGTTGGCGCGCTACCTCGACGCCCGGGACCGCACCTGTCGCACGCCTTGGTGCGACGCCCCGGTACGCCACCACGACCACGTCCGCTCCCGGGCCGAGGGCGGCGCCACCACCGCGCACAACGGGCAAGGCCTCTGCGAGGGCTGCAACCACGCCAAGCAGGCCACCGGCTGGTCGGCCCGCCCCGTCGACGACCACCCGCACGAGGTCGAGACCAGCACTCCCACCGGTCATCGGCACCGATCACGAGCCCCGGGCCTGCCGCCGCCCCGGGAGCACTCCTCGCTCCTCGAGCTCAGGCTCTCGGAGTACCTCCTCACGGTCTGACGCGCATCCGACGCGGCGCTGCGGGGTGCTCGGAGGCACACGTCGGGGCGGCAGGAGCGAGCGTCATCGCGGCTACTTGTTGCATTGACCCCAGGAACGGGCCTGGCGAGGCTCGCTCCAGGTGGCCGGTCCGTCGCTCGCAATGCGGCTGCCCACGCACCCGACCTGTCGGGTCCGTGTGGCTCTCATCTGGCATGCGCGGGCCGGC
>NZ_JASBRN010000081.1 GCF_030149505.1 Nocardioides sp. | reverse complement strand
GCGAGGTCGCCGTCGCCCACCCCGTCGGGTTCGGCTCCTGGGTGGGGGTGGTGCCGCGGCAGGAGGTGCTGTCCGCCGCCGCGGTGCTGGGCGTGCTGTCGCTGCCGGCGCCGTGAAGGGTCCCTCCTACGGCGCGAGCTCGCGCAGCACCACGACGCTGCGGCGCCCGATCGCGATCCGGCCGCCGGCGTCGACCCGGGCCCCCACCGAGAGCTTGGCGTCGGTGGAGAGCACGACCTCGCCGGCCTGCACCCAGTCGTTCTCGGGCAGGTGGACCGCCTGGGGCAGCCAGCCGGCGTTGAACCACATCATGAACGAGCGGTCGACCTGCTGCTCCCCGCACGGGCCCGGGGCGCGCAGCGGGGCGCCGGAGACGAACATCCCGATGGTGCGCTGCTCGTGGTCGAACCAGTCCTCGTCGGTCATCTCCCGGCCCGAGGGGTGCAGCCAGGCCAGGTCCTTCGGGCCGCCGCGGATCGTGGGCCGCCCCTCGAACCAGTGCCGCTGGCGCAGCGCCGGGTGGTCGCGGCGCAGCCGCAACGCGGTCTTGGTGACCTCGTAGACGTCGAGCCACGCGTCGTCGGGGCGCCAGTCGACCCACGAGGTCTCGTTGTCCTGGCAGTAGGCGTTGTTGTTGCCCCGCTGGGTGCGCCCGCGCTCGTCGCCCGCGGTGATCATCGGGACGCCGTTGGACAGGCACAGGGTCGCCATCATGTTGGCCGCCTGCCGACGGCGTACGGCCTGGAGGGCGGGGTCGTCGGTCTCGCCCTCGACCCCGTGGTTCCAGGAGCGGTTGTTGTCGGTGCCGTCGCGGTTCTCCTCGCCGTTGGCCTCGTTGTGCTTGCGCTCGTAGGTGACGACGTCGCGCAGCGTGAAGCCGTCGTGGGCGGTGACGAAGTTGATCGAGTTGTACGCCGAGCGGCCGTCGTCGGCGTACAGGTCCGAGGAGCCCGCGAGGCGGGTCGCGACCGTGCGGGGGCCGGGGGCGTGGTTGCGCCAGAAGTCGCGGATCTCGTCGCGGTACTGGTCGTTCCACTCCACCCACGGCGGCGGCATCCGACCCACGAGGTAGCCGTCCATCGAGGCGTCCCACGGCTCGGCGATCAGCTTCACGTGGCGCAGGACCGGGTCCTGGCCGATGGCGACGAGCAGGTCCGAGCCCATGTCGATGTCGTAGCCGGTGCGGGTCAGCGCCGACATGAGGTCGAAGCGGAAGCCGTCGACGTGCATCTCGGTGACCCAGTAGCGCAGGGAGTCCAGGATCAGCCGCAGCGCCAGCGGGTGGTTGGAGTCGACGGTGTTGCCGCAGCCGGTGACGTCCCAGTAGGTGTCGTCGTACTCCACGGCGCCCGTCTCCGGGTCGGGGACCGGGATCACGCGCTTATAGAAGCCACGGTCGTCGAGGCCGCGGAAGGACAGCGTGGGCCCGAGCGGACCGGCCTCGGCGGTGTGGTTGTAGACGACGTCGAGGATCACCTCGAGGCCCGCCCGGTGCAGGGCCTTGACCATCTCCTTGAACTCGCGGACCTGCTGGCCGCGGTCGCCGGAGGCGGAGTAGGCCCCGTGCGGGGCGAAGTAGCCGATGGAGTTGTAGCCCCAGTAGTTGACCAGGCCGCGCTCGCTCACGCCCGGCTCGGTGAGGAACTGGTGGACCGGGAGCAGCTCGACGGCCGTCACCCCCAGGTCGCGGAGGTAGTCGGTGACCGCGGCGGAGCCGAGCCCGGCGTAGGTGCCCCGCAGCTCCTCGGGCACCCGGTCGTGGAGGGCGGTCATGCCCTTGACGTGGCACTCGTAGACGACCGTGTCACGCCACCGGCGGCGCATCGGGGCGTCGCCCTCCCAGTCGAAGTCCCCGCCGTGGGAGGGGTCGACGACCACGCTGCGCGGCACGAAGGCGGCTGAGTCCTCGGTGGACTGCTCCTCGGGGGAGCCGAAGACGTAGCCGAAGACGGGCGGCTGGGGGTCGAGGTCGCCGCTGATCGCCAGGGCGTAGGGGTCCAGCAGCAGCTTGTGCGGGTTGAACCGGTGCCCCTGGGCGGGGTCCCACGGGCCGTCGACCCGGTAGCCGTAGCGGGTGCCGGGCGGGAGGTCGGGCAGGGCGCCGTGCCAGATGCCCAGCGACTGCTCGGTGAGCACGAAGCGGTGCTCCTCCTCCCCGCCGTCGGGGGCGTCCTCGAAGACGCACAGCGTCACCTGGGTCGCGGCCGGTGCGTAGACCGCGAAGTTGGTCGACTCCGGCGTCCAGGTCGCCCCCAGCGGCCAGTTGCGGCCCGGCCAGACCCGGGCGGTCTGCCCCAGATGCGTCCACGTCACCGGTGCCATGCGGGCGATCATCCCAGGGGTGGCACGATGCCGACGCAGGACCCGGGAACCGAGGCCCGGAAGACGAGGACGCGGCGAGAGGTGGAGTGTCATGGGTGAGTTCGTGCGGCTGGAGGTCGCCGACGGGGTCGGCACGATCCGGCTCGACCGGCCGAAGATGAACGCGATCTCGATCGCGGTCCAGGAGGAGCTGCGCGCCGCCGCGGCCGAGGCCACCGAGCGCGAGGACGTGCGCGCGGTCGTCGTGTACGGCGGGGAGCGGGTCTTCGCCGCGGGCAACGACGTCAAGGAGATGGCCGAGATGTCCTACCAGGACATGGTCGCCCGCTCCGGCCCGCTGCAGTCGGCCGTCACCGCCATCGCCCGGATCCCCAAGCCGGTCGTCGCCGCCGTCACCGGCTACGCCCTGGGCGGCGGCTGCGAGCTCGCGCTCGCCGCCGACGTCCGGATCGCGGGGGAGAAGGCCGTGCTCGGCCAGCCGGAGACCCTGCTCGGGATCATTCCCGGCGCCGGCGGCACCCAGCGCCTGGCCCGTCTGGTCGGCCCCAGCAAGGCCAAGGACCTCATCTTCACCGGCCGCTTCGTCAAGGCCGACGAGGCGCTGTCCATCGGCCTGGTCGACCGGGTCGTCCCGGACGCCGACGTCTACACCGAGGCCGTCGCCTGGGCCGCCCAGTTCAGCGGCGCCGCCGCGCTCGCCCTGCGGGCGGCCAAGGAGTGCATCGACCGCGGCCTGGAGACCGACATCGAGACCGGTCTGGAGATCGAGCGCATGCAGTTCGCGGCGCTCTTCGCCACCGAGGACCGTGGGGCCGGTATGCGATCCTTCGTGGAGAGCGGTCCGGGCAAGGCGACCTTCACGGGACGGTAGGGGCAACGGATGGGCATCAGGGACAGGTTCTCCTCCGCACGAGCGGGCGGGACCTCGGAGGTGGAGCCGGCGGAGCGGCCTGCCGCGGAGCCGGTGGTCGGCGAGCCGGCTGCTGCTGCCGCACCCGCTGCGCCTGCTGCCGTGCCCGCTGCGGCCGGCGAGCCTGCGGGGGCCCCCACGCCCCCGGTGGCCCCCCAGCCCGCCGACGCCGAGGAGCCGCCGAAGGCCGAGAAGCCGACGAAGGCCGAGAAGCCGCCGAAGGCGTCACGGGAACGCGCCGACCTGACGGTCTGGCGCACCCGCGTCTCGCAGCTGCTGTGGACCGCGTTCGTGCTGCTGGCCCTGGTGCTGGCGGTGGCGGCCCTGCTGGTCGCGATCGACGCCAACGAGGACAACGGCCTGGTGGACTTCGTGCTCCGGGCCGCCGACGCCGTCGACCTGGGGGTCTTCTCCCGGGAGAACGGCGTGCGGGAGTTCACCGGCGACAACGCCGAGACCAAGAACGCGCTGTTCAACTGGGGTCTCGGTGCGGTCGTCTACCTGCTGCTCGGCCGCCTGGTCGAGCGGCTCGTGCGCCCGGGTCGCTGACCTGCGCGCACCTGCTCGACGCGGGTGCCCGGCCCTGTGGGGGCCACCCCCGGCGGGTGTGAGAAAGCCAACCGTAAACGCCAGTTACATCGCCTGGATCGCGCGGGTAGCCTCGCGATCGACCCCGAGTGCACAGGAGGGGCCCTGACGGGCCGACCCACCATGAACATTGTCGTCTGTGTGAAGTACGTCCCCGACGCCACCGCCGACCGGCGGTTCGAGTCGGACAACACCGTGGACCGCGTCGGCGTCGACGGCCTGCTGTCGGAGCTCGACGAGTACGCCGTCGAGCAGGCGCTCCAGCTCAAGGAGAAGGCCGGCGACGACACCGAGGTCACCGCGCTCTGCATCGGTCCCGAGAAGGCGGTCGACGCCGTCCGCAAGGCCCTGCAGATGGGTGCCGACAAGGGCATCCTCGTCTCCGACGAGGCCATCGCCGGCTCCGACTACCTCGGCACCTCGCTGGTGCTGGCCGAGGCGGTCAAGAAGATCGCCCAGGACATCGGGAAGACCCCGGACATCGTGATGTGCGGCATGGCCTCGACCGACGCCTCCGGCTCGGTCGTCCCGGCGATGCTCGCCGAGCGCCTCGACCTGCCGCAGGTCACCTTCGCCGCCGTGATCGAGACCCAGGGCGACCAGGTCCGGATCAAGCGTGACGGCGACACCGCGACCGAGGTCATCGGTGCCACCATGCCGATCGTCATGTCGGTCACCGACCAGACTGGCGAGGCGCGCTACCCCTCCTTCAAGGGCATCATGGCCGCGAAGAAGAAGCCGCTGGAGACCTGGACCCTCGCCGACCTGGGCGTCGACGCCGAGCTCGTGGGCCTCACCGCCGCGACCAGCGCCGTCGAGGAGGCCTCGGAGCGCCCGCCGCGCACCGCCGGCGAGATCGTCACCGACGAGGACGGCTCCGGCGCCACCGCGCTGACCGAGTTCCTCGCGTCCAAGAAGTTCATCTGAGCCGGGCTCGGATAGGAGAGGAACACACACATGTCTGAGGTCCTGGTCGTCGTCGACCACGTCGACGGAGCAGTCCGCAAGCCCACCCTCGAGCTGCTGGCCCTGGCCAAGCGGCTCGGCACCCCCTCCGCGGTCCACTTCGGGTCCGCCGACAGCGCGGTCGTGGAGAAGCTGAAGGCGTTCGGCGCCGAGAAGATCTACGTCGTCGACGACAGCGAGATCAAGGGCTACCTGGTGGCCCCGAAGGCCGAGGCGCTCCAGCAGCTGGTGGAGAAGACCTCCCCGGCCGCGGTCCTCATCGTCTCCGGCTACGAGGGCAAGGAGATCGCCGGCCGCCTCGCGGTCAAGACCGGCTCCGGGATCATCACCGACGCCGTCGACATCGAGGAGGGCGGCGTGACCACGCAGTCGGTCTTCGCCGGCAACTACTCGGTGAAGTCCAAGGTCACCAAGGGCACCCCGATCATCACGGTCAAGCCCAACTCCGCCGCTCCGGAGGAGACCGCCGGCGCCGGTGAGGTCGAGGAGTTCGCCGCGACCATCTCCGACTCGGCCAAGAAGGCGCAGATCGTCGCCTCGCAGCCGCGCAAGGCCAGCGGTCGCCCCGAGCTGACCGAGGCCGCGATCGTCGTTTCCGGCGGCCGTGGCACCGGTGGCGACTTCTCCGCCGTCGAGGGCCTCGCCGACGCGCTCGGTGCCGCCGTCGGTGCCTCGCGCGCCGCCGTCGACTCGGGCTGGATGCCGCACAGCTTCCAGGTCGGCCAGACCGGCAAGGTCGTCTCGCCGCAGCTCTACGTCGCCAACGGCATCTCCGGTGCGATCCAGCACCGCGCCGGCATGCAGACCGCCAAGACCATCGTGGCAGTCAACAAGGACGAGGAGGCGCCGATCTTCGAGCTCGTCGACTTCGGCGTCGTCGGCGACCTGCAGAGCGTGCTGCCCGCCGCCACCGAGCAGATCGAGAAGCGCAAGAACTGATCGAGGACGCCCCAGTCCTCGTGGCGAGCCCCGACGGTCCTCGGACCGTCGGGGCTTCGTCGTGCTCCCAGTCCTAGGCTCTCGGCCATGACGACCCCCACCACCGAGCAGGACGTGCTGGCGCTGGCTCAGCGGGCGCGGGCGGCGAGCCTGGGCCTGGCCCTGGCCACGCGGGCGCAGAAGGACGCGGCGCTGCTGGCGATGGCCGAGGCGCTGCTGGCCGCGCAGGAGCAGGTGCTGGCCGCCAACGCCGAGGACGTCGCGCGCGCCGAGGCGGCGGGTACGCCGGAGGGGATCGTCGACCGGCTGCGGCTGACCCCGGCCCGCCTCGAGGGCATGGCCCAGGGGCTGCGCGACGTGGCGGCGCTGCCGGACCCGGTGGGGGAGGTCGTACGGGGCTCGACGCTGGCCAACGGGTTGGAGCTGCGCCAGGTGCGGGTGCCCTTCGGTGTGGTCGGGATGATCTACGAGGCCCGGCCCAACGTGACCGCGGACGCTGCCGGGATCTGCCTGAAGTCGGGCAACGCCGTGCTGCTGCGCGGCTCCTCCAGCGCAGCGGCCAGCAACGCCGCCATCGTGGAGGTGCTGCGCGGTGCGGCCGAGGACGCCGGCCTGGAGGCCGACGTCGTGCAGCTGGTGCCCGCGGACTCCCACGACACGGTCAAGGCGCTGATGCGGGCGCGTGGGGCGGTCGACGTGCTCATCCCGCGCGGGGGCGCCGGACTGATCCGCGCGGTGGTCGAGGAGTCGACGGTGCCGGTGATCGAGACCGGTGTGGGCAACTGCCACGTCTACGTCGACGCCGCGGCCGACCTCGACAAGGCGCTCGCGATCGTGGTCAACGCCAAGACCCACCGGCCCAGCGTGTGCAACGCCGCCGAGTCGCTGCTGGTGCACGCCGACGTGGCCGAGGCGTTCCTGCCCCGGGTCGTCGAGGCACTGCAGCGCGAGAGCGTGACGATCCACGGCGACGCCGCGTTCACGGCGTACGGCGGAGTGGTGCCCGCGACCGAGGAGGACTGGGACACCGAGTACCTCTGTCTCGACCTCGCCGCGCGCGTCGTGCCCTCGCTGGACGAGGCGCTCGCGCACGTGCGCCGCCACTCCAGCCAGCACAGCGAGGCGATCGTGACCGAGGACCAGGCGGCCGCGCGGCGCTGGGTCGCGGCCGTCGACGCCGCCGCGGTGCTGGTCAACGCCAGCACCCGGTTCACCGACGGCGGGGAGTTCGGCTTCGGTGCCGAGATCGGGATCAGCACCCAGAAGCTGCACGCCCGCGGGCCGATGGGACTGCCGGAGATGACCTCGACCAAGTACGTCGTCACCGGCGACGGCCACGTGCGCTGAGCCGGAGCGGCGGGGGGCGGACCGCCGAAGGGGCCCGTGGCCCGGCCCGCTAGGATCTGACCATGCATGCGCTGACCATCCTGGCCACGGAGGCCGAGGAGAACTCCCTCAACATGGGTCTCTCGTGGGGCATCGGCCTCCTGACGCTGGGCATCCTCATGGGCCTGCTCTTCGCGCTCCTCGCCTTCGGCGGCGGCCGCGAGCACAGCTGAGCTCCACCCGGTGACCCGCCCACCCCGACGCCGTGTCGGCGTCATGGGGGGCACCTTCGACCCCGTGCACCACGGCCACCTCGTGGCGGCCTCGGAGGTCCAGCACTGGTTCGACCTCGACGAGGTCGTCTTCGTGCCCACCGGCGACCCCTGGCAGAAGGCGGGGCGCGACGTCGCGCCCGCCGAGCACCGCTACCTCATGACTGTGGTGGCCACCGCCTCGAACCCGCGCTTCACCGTGAGCCGGGTCGACATCGACCGACCCGGGCGCACCTACACCGTCGACACCCTGCGCGACCTCGCGGCCCAGCTGCCCGACGCAGAGCTCTTCTTCATCACCGGTGCCGACGCGCTGGCCGACATCTTCACCTGGCGCGACCACGAGGAGCTCTTCGAGCTCGCGCGGTTCGTCGGCGTGACCCGGCCCGGCTACGAGATGGACCCGGCCGTGCTGGCCGCCATCCCGGCCGACCGCGTGACCATGCTGGAGATCCCCGCCCTGGCGATCTCGTCCTCCGACGTGCGCCGACGCCGCCGGCGCGGGGAGCCCGTGTGGTACCTCGTCCCCGACGGTGTGGTGCAGTACCTCGTCAAGCACGACCTCTACCCGTCCGGGCCGGAGGGGGCGCCCGCCCCCGTGACCGAGCGCCGGGCAGACCCTGGAGCACCATGACCGCCACCGACCATGCCGTCGAGCTCGTCGTCGCCGGCGCCCGCGCCGCGAGCGACAAGAAGGGCGAGCAGATCATCGCCTTCGACGTCTCCGAGCAGCTGGCCATCACCGACGCCTTCCTGCTCGTCTCGGCCTCCAACGAGCGCCAGGTGGGCGCCATCGTGGACGCCGTCGAGGACGCCCTGCGCGAGGTCGGCGCCAAGCCGATCCGTCGGGAGGGCCAGCGCGACGGGCGCTGGGTGCTGCTGGACTACGGCGAGATCGTCGTCCACGTCCAGCACGAGGAGGAGCGGCAGTTCTACGCCCTGGAGCGGCTGTGGCGCGACTGCCCGGCCATCGCCCTGCCGGAGGACGTCACCCGCTCGTGAGCGACGTGCCCGACATGCGTGACGGGCGGGGGCACGGCCGGCGTCTCGTGCTCCTGCGGCACGGCCGCACCGCCCACAACCACGCGCGCCGCATCCAGGGCCAGCTCGACGTCGATCTCGACGACGTCGGGCGTGCCCAGGCGGCGGCGGTCGCCCCGGCCATGGCTGCCCTGGCACCCGACGTCGTGTGGTGCAGCGACCTCGCCCGCACCCGCCGCACCGCGGAGCCGGTCCTGGCCGCGTGCGGGCTGGAGGCGTCGTACGACGCGCGGCTGCGGGAGTTCCACCTGGGCGAGCGCCAGGGGCTCTCCCACGACGAGTACCGCGCGCTCGCGCCCGAGGAGTTCGCGCGCTTCCACCAGGGCGACTTCGACGTCGTCCCCGGGGCCGAGACCACCGAGCAGGTCCGCGACCGGATGGTGGGGGCGCTGCACGCGCTGCTCGACACCGTGGAGCCCGGCCGCACGGCGCTGGCCGTCTCCCACGGCGCGGCCATCCGGGTCGCCACCGTCGCCCTGCTCGGCTGGCCCACCGAGGCCATCCACGCCCTGCGCGGGGTCGACAACTGCGGCTGGGTCGAGCTCCTCGAGCAGCCGGAGGCGGGACGGCTGCGCCTGCTGGCGTACAACCGCACCGCGGGGGACCCCGATTTCGCGTAGTCGACACCCGTCGGCTAGTGTTCCGTCGTCGCTGGAACGGTCTGCAGGCCGGTTCCGGCACACCACCTGGGGGTGTGGCGCAGCTGGTAGCGCATCTGCATGGCATGCAGAGGGTCAGGGGTTCGAGTCCCCTCACCTCCACCACGGTGTCCTTACTCAAAAAAATGGCTTGAGTAAGCGCCGATGAGTGATTTGAAGATTGACGAAGAGGTCCGCCGGCATCGCCAGCGGACCTCTTCGCTTTAGTGAGAGGTCTGGCGCGTCGACCGGCTCACCGACATCGCCGCCCCAGGCCAACCAACCCGCGACACCATCCTTCAGCTCGACGAGAAGCAGTCCGCACGAACGGAGTTCAGCGACCTCTACAGCGGCATTGCATGGGACTGGTGAGCTGAATCCCATGAACTGTCGGCACCTACTGAAAGACTGCACCCCACAGTCGGGCCACCGGGGCCGATAGATTCGATCTTTGCCGAAATGTCGACATTTGCTAAAATCGGGGTACGCATGAACACCGCCGCCATCCACCCTCCCATCGGACTTGGCTCTTTCGGAGAGGTGTTTTGATGACGTCCGGGGAACAGCAGCGAGCCGAGCTTCACAAGACCATCTGGCGCATCGCCAACGACCTGCGAGGCAGCGTCGACGGCTGGGACTTCAAGTCCTACGTGCTCGGCATCCTCTTCTACCGCTTCATCTCCGAGAACCTCGCCGCCTACCTGAACAAGCTCGAGGGCGAGGCCGGCATCGCTGACTTCGACTACGGCAAACTCAGCGACAAGGACGCAGAGTTCGGCCGCAAGGACACGGTCGACGAGAAGGGCTTCTACATTCTCCCGAGCGAGCTGTTCGAGAACGTTCGCAAGCGAGCCGCGCGCGACGAGAACCTCAACGAGACGCTCTCGCGAGTGTTCGCGAGCATTGAGGGATCTGCGGTTGGCGCCGCGAGCGAGGACGACCTCAAGGGCCTGTTCCACGACCTTGACGTCAACAGCCCGAGGCTTGGCCCGACCGTGGCCAAGAGGAATGAGCGGCTGGTCAAGCTGCTTGACGCGATCGGTGAGCTGAACTTCGGCAATGGTGGCTTCACCGAGAACACCATCGACGCCTTCGGTGATGCCTACGAGTACCTCATGGGCATGTACGCCTCCAGCGCAGGCAAGTCCGGCGGTGAGTACTACACGCCGCAGGAGGTCTCCGAGCTCCTGGCTCGCATCACGGTGGTCGGCAAGACCCAGGTCAACAAGGTCTACGACCCGGCGGTTGGCTCTGGATCGCTCCTGCTGAAGTTCGCCAAGGTTCTCGGCAAGGACAACGTCCGGCGGGGCTTCTACGGTCAGGAGATCAACCTGACCACGTACAACCTTGCGCGGATCAATATGTTCCTGCACGACATCAACTACGAGAAGTTCGACATCGCCCATGGCGACACCCTGACCGACCCGGCGCACTGGGACGACGAGCCGTTCGAGGCGATCGTTTCCAACCCGCCCTACTCGATTAAGTGGGATGGTGATGCCAACCCGCTGATGATCAACGACCCCCGGTTCGCTCCGGCGGGTGTTCTCGCCCCAAAGAACTACGCCGACCTGGCGTTCACGATGCACATGCTCAATTGGCTGGCGGTCAACGGCACCGCGGCCATCGTCGAGTTCCCCGGGGTCATGTACCGGGGCGGCGCAGAGCAGAAGATTCGCAAGTACCTGATCGACAACAACTACGTCGACGCCGTCATCCAGTTGCCTCCGGACCTCTTCTTCGGAACGCCGATTAAGACTTGCATCCTCGTGCTGAAGAAGTCTCGCAAGGACACCTCGGTGCTCTTCATTGACGCGTCTGCCGAGTTCAAGCGTGTAGGCAACAAGAACAAGCTGCTGCCAGATCATCAGAAGAAGATCCTCGATACTTACGCCAGCCGCGAGGAGATGGAGCACTTCAGTACGGCTGTCTCGAGCGAGACGCTCGCAGACAGCGATTACAACCTGTCGGTCACTGCTTGGGTGGAGGCCGCGGACACTCGCGAAGTCGTCGACATTGCAGACCTCAATGGTCGAATCGCCGACATTGTGTCCCGCCAGGCTGCGGTTCGCGCTCGTGTGGATGCCATCGTCGAAGATCTGGAGACGGTGTCATGAGCCGGATTGAAGACCTACTTCGCGAGCACTGCCCGAACGGTGTCGAGCGGAAGGCCCTGGGCGCGTTGGGTAGACGGAATAAAGGAACGTCGATCACCGCAAGCCGAATGAAGAGCATTCAGGAGCACGGCGGTCCGATCCGCGTCTTCGCAGCTGGCGCGACCTTTGCGGACGTTGCGGAAGGGGCTGTTCCTGCCAAGGACGTCATCCGCGTGCCGAGCATCATCGTGAAGTCGCGGGGAAACATCGGATTCGCCTTCTATGAGGGCCCGTTCACTCACAAGACTGAGATGTGGTCCTACTCAATCGACGCCGACGGCGTCGATCAGAAGTTTGTGTACTACTACTTGCTCACGCAGACCGCGTCCCTCCAGGAGTTGGCCCGCTCAAAATCCGTGAAGTTGCCGCAGTTGACGGTGAGCGACACGGACACCTTGCTGGTTCCGGTGCCGCCCATCGAGGTGCAGCGGGCGATAGTCAACGTCCTGGACGCATTCACTGAGCTTGAGGCGGAACTTGAGGCGGAACTCGAGGCCCGACGTCTCCAGTATGCCCATTACCGAAACGCCCTCCTGACCTTCGCTGAAGCGGGGGGGGTACGGAGGATTCCAATGGGTGACGTCTGCATCAAGACATCTTCCGGGGCTACACCTCTCGCGGGCAGCCCGGCGTACTACGAGGGCGGGACGATTCCGTGGCTGCGCACGCAGGAGGTTGTGTGGGCCGACGTATGGGACACCGAGATGAAGGTGACGGAACAGGCCCTCAAGGAGACCGCGATCAAGTGGATTCCGGAGAACTGTGTGATCGTCGCAATCTCGGGCGCGTCTGCCGCGCGGGCCTGCGTCAACAAGATTCCGCTGACGACCAATCAACACTGTTTCAACATGCAAATCGACCCGGCGCAAGCGCACTATCGCTACGTGTATCACTGGGTTTCGAAGCACTACGAGGAACTCAAGGGCCAAGGCCGGGGAGCTCGAGCAGACCTTAATTCGAGCATCATCAAGGCGCTCCCGATCGACTTGCCTTCCCTCGATGAACAGCAGCGAATTGTCGAGATGCTCGACTGCTTCGATGCGCTAGTCAACAGCCGGAGCGAGGGCCTTCCGGCGGAACTTGAAGCTCGTCGAGGGCAGTACGAGTACTACAGGGGCAAGCTCCTGGCCTTCGAGGAGGTCGCAGCGTGAACGAGCGGGCGGCGATGCGATATGAACCGATCGCGGTCTCCTCGGAGAGCACGGTGGTCGCAGAGTTCGTGCCGGATGCCGCGTCCGCGACCTCGTACCAGTCTGAGGCTGACCTGGAGCGCGAGCTGGTGAAGCTCCTGCAGGGGCAGGCGTATGACTACCTCCCGATCACGACCGAGGAGCAGCTTGTCGCAAACCTCCGTTCCCAGTTGGAAGTACTGAACGGGATCACGTTCAGCGATACCGAGTGGGAGCGGTTCTTTAGCGAGAAGGTCGCCGGGGCCAACGACGGCATCGTCGAGAAAACCGTCCGCATCCAAGAGGACCACGTCCAGGTCCTGAAGCGGGATGACGGGACGACGAAGAACGTCCAGCTCATCGACAAGACCAACATCCACAACAACCGACTGCAGGTCATCAACCAGTACGAGATCGGCGAGGGCGACGGCGGTGCCCGCCGGTCCAACCGCTACGACGTCACGATCCTCGTCAATGGCCTGCCGCTCGTTCACGTCGAGCTTAAGCGCCGCGGCGTCGATATCCGCGAGGCGTTCAATCAGATCGATCGCTATCAGCGTGACAGCTTCTGGGCTGGGTCAGGGCTGTTCGAGTACGTCCAGCTCTTCGTGATTAGCAACGGCACGCTGACCAAGTACTACTCGAACACCACGCGCTTCCAACACGTGAAGGAAGCGACGGGCGCCAAGCGCGGCAAGAAGACCTCGAACTCGTTCGAGTTCACCTCTTGGTGGGCCGACGCTGCGAACCGCCCGATCCAAGACCTGACCGGCTTCACCAAGACCTTCTTCGCGAAGCACTCGCTGCTCAACGTCCTGACGAAGTACTGCGTACTCACCGCTGACCGGCTTCTGCTTGTGATGCGTCCGTACCAGATCGTCGCCACCGAGCGGGTGATCCAGAAGATCGAGATCGCCACGAACTACAAGCAGCTCGGCACCGTGGGCGCGGGCGGCTACGTCTGGCACACAACGGGGTCTGGCAAGACGCTGACCTCGTTCAAGACTGCGCAGCTCGCGTCGCGGATGGCGAGCGTCGACAAGGTCCTGTTCGTGGTCGACCGTAAGGACCTCGACTACCAGACCATGCGCGAGTACGACCGCTTCGAGAAGGGCGCGGCGAACTCCAACACCTCGACGTCGGTGCTGAAGCGGCAGCTTGAGGATCCGAGCGCGAAGATCATCATCACGACGATCCAGAAGCTTGCGACGTTCATCAACGCGAACAAGGGCCACGCCATCTACGACGGCCACATCGTCCTGATCTTCGACGAGTGTCACAGGTCCCAGTTCGGCGATATGCACACGGCGATCACCCGGTCCTTCAAGCGCTACAACATCTTCGGCTTCACCGGCACGCCGATCTTCGCGGTCAACTCCTCAAGTGGCGGCAACCCGAAGCTGCGCACCACGCCACAGGCGTTCGGCTGCTACCAGCACGGCGCCCCGGCAGGTTGCCCGCCTGCTGATCACCAGATGGCGATCCACACATACACGATCGTGGACGCGATCAACGACAAGAACGTCCTGCCGTTCCGCATCGACTACGTGAACACCGTCAAGGTGCCCGACAGCGTCGGAGACAAGCAGGTCAGCGCCATCGACACCGAGCGAGCGCTGCTCGACCCGGAGCGTCTGCGCCAGGTTGCGGCCTACACGCTGGAGCACTTCGAGCAGAAGACCAAGCGGACGCAGGGCTACGACTACGCCGTGGTGACCAACGTCGCCGACGTGGTCGGCAGCCGCAACAAGGTCTCCGAACTCAAGCAGGCCAGCCGTGTAAAGGGCTTCAACGCCATATTCGCCACCGCCTCGATCGAGGCAGCGAAGCGTTACTACCTGGAGTTCAAGAAGCAGCAGGCCGACCTCCTGCCTGACCAGCGCCTTAAGGTCGCCACCATCTTCTCCTACGCAGCGAACGAGGACGTCGGCGACGACTACCTCGACGAAGAGGGCTTCGAGACCAGTTCGCTCGACCAGTCTTCACGCGACTTCCTTGATGAGGCGATCAAGGACTACAACAAGCTCTTCGGCACTAGTTACGACACCTCGGCCGACAAGTTCCAGAACTACTACAAGGACCTGTCGCTGCGGCTGAAGAACCGCGAGATCGACCTCGTCATCGTGGTCAACATGTTCCTGACCGGCTTCGACGCCACCACGATGAATACGCTGTTCGTCGACAAACGGCTCGTGAACCACGGCCTCATTCAGGCGTACTCGCGCACCAACCGGATCCTCAACTCGGTCAAGACCTACGGCAACATCGTCTCCTTCCGGGACCTGGAGGAAGAGACCAACGAGGCCATCGCCCTGTTCGGAAACAAGGACGCACGCGGCATCGTCCTGCTCAAGCCGTACGGCGAGTACTACGACGAGTACGCCGACAAGGCCTCCGAGCTGTTGGCGAAGTTCCCGCTCGAGGGACAGATCGTCGGTGAGACCGCGCAGAAGGAGTTCATCGCGCTGCTTGGCGCTATCCTGCGGCTGCAGAACATCCTGACTTCGTTCGACGACTTCGCGGGCAACGAAATCATCACCGCTCGCCAGATGCAGGACTACCGCAGCATCTACCTGAACCTCTACGCCGAGTTCCGCAAGGAGGGCGAGAGCGAGAAGGAGTCGATCAACGACGACGTCGTCTTCGAGATCGAGCTCATCAAGCAGGTCGAGATCAACGTCGACTACATCCTCATGCTCGTCGCCAAGTGGCGTGATACACGAGGCAATGGTGCTGACAAGGAGATGTCCGCGCTCATGGACATCCAACGCTCGGTCGACTCCAGCCCGACACTGCGCAACAAGAAGGACCTCATCCTCGACTTCGTCGACCGTGTTTCGGCATCGGGTGAGATCGATGATGAGTGGCGCGCCTACATCCAGGCCCAGCGCAGCACCGAGCTCGAGGCGATCATCAACGACGAGAACCTCAAGCCCGACGAGACCCGCGCCTTCGTCGACCACGCCTTCCGCGACGGCTCCATCCCGACGACAGGCACCGCGATCACCAAGATCCTTCCGCCCGCATCCCGCTTCTCTAGCGGGGGAGGCCACGGCGAGAAGAAGGCACGCGTTCTCGACCGCCTCGGTGAGTTCTTCGATCGATTTTTTGGGCTCAGCTCGGGCGAGGGGAGCGTGTAGGTCAAGCATGAGGGAGCAGCGCCAAGCCGACGATGCCATGACGGAATCAGTTGAGGACGAGACTGATGGCAGCCCCGAAGCGATGCATCTCGCGAGAGTCAAGATCGAGGGCTTTCGCTCATGCCGCTCTGTTGAAGTGCCACTTCAGCCAACCTTGACCTTGCTTGTTGGGGAGAACAACGCAGGAAAGTCGAACATCATTGAGGCCTTGCGCCTGGCTACGCCACCGCTCAGCGGCCGACGAACTCGATACTTTGACGTTGAGGACGTCAATCGGACTTGGGACACGCCCGTGGAGTTCATGCTGATCTTTGAGGGCGCGAGCAAGTTTCAACAAGCCCATTTCGTTGGCGGCGTCGACCTCAACACGGGCACGATCATGCATGGCGTGCGCTACCACGTGCCGAGCGACGAGTATCCGCGTGGGCGTACGGAGCGACTAGCGGGCGTGGCGATGGCATCCGATCCTGAGCCTGAGAGGCGTGATCTCATCAACCACGTCTATCTGGCACCCCTGCGTGACGCGCAGCGAGAACTCGACTCGGGGTCGGGAACTCGGCTGGCGACCATCATTCGTCACCTGGTGCCTGAAGAGCAGCGTGAAGCCTTTGTTGCACAAGCCCAACAAGGCATGAAGGCGCTTGCGGAGCATCCAACGATCCAAACGGTTAGCCAAAACCTGCAGGGTCATCTGAGCGGCCTAACCGATGCTTCCCGTGAACAGCTCGTCTCCGCTGGGTTCGACCCACCAGAGCTTACGAGGCTGGCCCGCGGTCTTCGACTCAAGATGGCCGAGCGGGATGTTGAGTTCGCCGACCTCGCTTCGTCGGGTCTCGGCTACGCGAACCTGCTGTTCATGGCGACCGTGATTCTGGAGCTGCAGTACGCCAAGGACTCAGAGTTGACCATCTTCTTGGTCGAGGAGCCAGAGGCGCACCTGCACCCACAGCTCCAAGCTGTCCTGCTGGACTTCCTACTGGAGCAGGCCGAGCAGTCTGTTCGCGATGACTCGCAGGGACCGGCTGGACGCATCCAGGTCATCGCGACCACGCATTCGCCGAACCTGGCCAGCGCGGTCGGATCATCCAACGTCGTGGTCATCCGCACCGCGTATCCAGCCGGCGACGTCGTGGCGCCCGAATCGGTGGCGCTGCCCTTAGGCCAGATCAACCTGGATGAGGTGGAGCGGCGCAAGATCGATCAGTATCTCGATGTCTCGCGTTCCGAGTTGCTGTTCGCCCGGCGGGCAATCCTCGTCGAGGGCATCGCTGAAGCGGTCTTGTTTCCGGTGATCGCGCGCCACTGCGTGTTCGTTGGCGACGGTGAGGAAGCAGTGAGATCTCGCCGCAAGCTGCGCGGGGTATCGACGATCCACATCGGTTCGGTCGACTTCACGCCGTACCTCAAACTGCTCCTGTCGCCCATCAACGGGCATCGCCTCGTTGACGCGCTGTTGGTTGTGACGGATGCCGATCCGGGCGTGAGCGGGGGCGAGGCCGCTGACTCGAATGGTGAGGAGGAGGTTGCCGATCCAACGGCTGACACGATCACGTATAACCGAGCGGACGCGCTTCGCGCCCTCGCTGCTGGCCTCGAAGCGAACGAAGTGCTTTTCGTCGCCGAAGCGCCGCATACGCTCGAGGCCGACCTACTTGTGCCGGAGTCCGCGAATGCCGACGTCCTCAAGAAGGCGTATCTCCTTCAGCACCCGCGCTCGCTGACGAAGTGGTCGACGATCGCGTCGGCTGACGATCCAACTGAGAAGTTCTATGAGCTCCTGCGGGCCAACAAGAAGCTGGTAAGCAAGGGACAGTTCGCCTTCGACGTAGCCAACCAGATTGGTGAAGGTGCCGCCTTCGTCAGCCCGCCGTACATCAAGGCGGGACTGGAGTGGCTTGTCGGGGAGAACCCATGACGATCGTTGCACCGCTGAACTTCACTGCGGAGCAGCGAGCGCTCATCGACGCGACAGAGGCCACGTACGTCGAAGCTTGTCCGGGGGCCGGCAAGACGCAAGCCATCGTGCAGCGGTTCATTGAGCGCCCGGTCGCCAACCACCCTCGTCGAGGGGTAGCCCTGCTGTCCTTCACGAACGCTGCCGTTGACGAAGCTCGTGCTCGCTGTGCCGCGGTGCCAGAGCTGCTGGAGGTCCCCAACTTTGTCGGAACCATCGACGCGTTCATCAACCGGTTCATCGTTGGTCCGGTTCACGTCGCACGCACCGGGCGGGCACCATCCTTCCGCGACACCTGGGCATCGGTGCCGGGGACTCGGATCAGCGTCAAGGGAGTTGCTGGTGCCTATGCACTCGATTGGTTCGAATTCACGCTCGACGGCGATGCAGAACTCGTCTACCAGCGGATCCCGCCAGACAGACGTACCGGCGCACGATCGCTCAGGCGGGATCAGCTCGACAAGATCGTGAGCGCTGCGAGCGCGAGATGGAACGCGCTGGTTGAACGCGGCATTCTCGATGCGACGACGTCGAGGCAACTCATGGCGGAATACCTGAAAGACGAGGGGACCAAGAACCGTCTGCACGGGTTTCTCGATGCCCGATTTGCCGAGGTGATCGTCGACGAGGTTCAGGACTGCACGGAAGAGGACGTTCTCCTCCTCGAGATGATCAAAGAAGCTGGACCCAGGCTGATCTGCGTTGGTGACCCTGATCAGGCGATCTATGGGTTTCGTGGCTCGGGAACGGAGTCACTCGGGCGCCTTCTCGATCGCCTGGCTGTCGGGGATCGCCTTGATGGGAACTTCCGGAGCTCACCGGCGATCTGCACTGCGGTAGGTAGTCTGCGTCAGGGCAACGAGTCGGACGTGGCGGTCGGGGATGCCTCCGGGGTCACAGGGTCAGTCGCGGTGGCCGTATTCCGTCGGCCGACCGACGTCCGATCCAGGGTGATCGAGATCCTTGAAGCTCGGGGGATCCCGGAGGATGAAGTCATCGTCCTCGCTCACGCGGCTGCAACGAGCCGTGGCTGCGCGGGCGCTGGCGGATCCATGCGCTCAACTGACAGCCGGTTCGTCTCTCTTGCTATCGCCGTACATCGCTTTCAGTCGGTTGCAAGTTCGCCATCAACGCGGCGAGAGGCACTGCGCCAGGTGCAGCGGCTTATGTGCGAACTCGGCGGCGGCGAGGAATCGGAGGCTGACTACCTCGAGTCGCGTGGTCTCACCGAGCGTTCACTCGCTGAGCGCTGCTTGCGAATCGCTACCGAGCTCCAGCCCCCGTTTGGCGGACCGCCCTCCAGGTTCAAGACCGAGTTGTCCGAGCTGCTTCGTGCCCATCAGGTCCTGACGTGCAACCTCTCGATGCTCCGGACCCCGAGCGGGGACGAGTGGCCAGTCCGCCCGAGCCAGAATGAGAGCGCGTTGCGCCACGCAACGATTCACGGCTTCAAAGGACTTCAGCAGCGCGCGGTTGCCTTGATTCTGCCGAAGGCGCAAGCGGGCTCCCAGGACGACGGCATTGACCAATGGCTTTCCGATCAACCTGGGGAGTCGCGCCGAGTCCTGTACGTCGGCGCCTCTAGGGCCCAAGAACTCCTCATCCTGGCAACGCACGAATCGAGGAAGAATGAGGTCGTCGCCAAGTTGACCAAGGATGGAGTACCTCATGTGGTTCACGCTTGATTGGCGGCGCTGTACAACGCAGATCGATCGCGCTACCGACGAGCGTTCGGGAAGAGGGTCCCAGCGTGATCGCCAAGGCTGACCGCTCAAGTTCGACGCCCGAGGTGCCGCGGTGGCGTGCGGTCGCGGAGTATCTCGAGATGCTGATATCGGGGCCGACGGCGGAACAGATCAGAGTTTCGGAGGCGGTGGGCGTTGAGTTGCCCGCCGGCCTCCCAGCGCCTGTTGCCGCTGTCGTGCTTAAGGCCGGGCTCAGCAAGGTTCTCTTCGATCCCGTCCGCGGCGGTGCCGAGATTCCGGACTCCCTGACCGAACTTGAAGACGAGCTGGGTATCACTGCACGTGCGTACCTCATCACCGACTCTCGAGCCGAGGTATCGGCGTGGTTCGCCGCGAGGTACATGGTCATGACAGCGCGTGCGTTGAGGGATGTGATGCCCGAACCGGGTGACGTCGTCCGCTTTGGCTGGGCTGGCGAGAAGCGTGTCATCTCGTCGATCGGCCCCGACGGGTGCGTTTACATGAAGGGCCGTCCTACTCGCCGCTCATGGCCGAACCACGTCGAGGTTGTCGAACGCGTCGCTGACCCCGGCTACCCGGCCGCGGTTAGGGAGATCGACGCGATCCTTCGAAACCAAGCGACGTACACGAGCAACTTCGCCAAGCTAGCGGAGTTGCGATCCTTCGCCCTCGACACCCATGTCCCGTCACCAGAAGCCATTCGCTCGCTGGAGGAGCTTCTCGAATCTGGCGTCACCGACGAAGAGCCGTTCCAGAAACTCGTCACGCGTTACCCCGCCCTGCTGGCGTCAACGGTCGTTGGCGGTTGGAAGACCTTCGTAATCCCCAAGCAGCGGCTGGGATCAGAGTATGTGCCGGACTTCTTGGTCCTCGGGCTCAACAGCGTCGGCCCCGAGTGGGTGACTGTGGAGCTGGAAGCTCCACGTCACAAGATCCTGAACCAGGACGGCTCTCTATCCGGTCCCACTCGCCAAGGCGTCAAGCAAGTTCAGGACTGGCGTGAATGGCTGACGAGTCACGTGGCGTACGCCCAGACCGGGCTGCACCTCTATGGCTTGACCAACAAGGCTCCGGGGCTGGTCATCATCGGCCGTGACGATCCCAAGGCGGAACGTGACGCGTCGCGTGCTCAATGGGAGGAAGGGCAGCGGATCGCGATCCACTCCTGGGACTGGCTCCTTCGACACGCTCGGAACTTGTCGGACAGCGCCGTTCATGTGTCCGGGTTTGCCCGGGAGAACGCGGCCAGCCTCGTCGATGGTGGCGGTATCGACGCGAACTCGATGCCCGAAGAAGACCGCGTCGAGATCGGAGACGAAGCCTCCGTCGACTTTGAGGACCTGTTGTGACGGCCTGCACTGTGGTTTCGCCAGCATGCTTCGATCGGTTGCGGCCTTCGGATGGCCAAGCCAGCGCCGTTGGCGCAAGTCGCTCGGCGATAGCGGCGGAAGTTCAGGCGCCCATCGGTACTAGATCTCGTGCGAAGGAGCGGATCTCGTTCGGGGTCAGATCCAGCTCCAGCGCGGCTGCCTTGAAGCTGATTCGCGCGGAGCTTCCGTAGAGCACCTTTCGGAGAAGCTGAGAAGTCTCGGGGGCCACGCCGCCAGGTTCTTGTCGACGGAATCCTCGCTCGGAAAGCGTGATGCAGGTTGACCGGTACTGCCAGTCGCTCAGCAGGTGAAGTTCCTTTAGGCGGTGGGTCATGGCCATCGCCGAGACCTTCCAGTAGCTGCGCGCCGTGAGAATCCGCTCCACGCTTGCGCCCGACAGCAGTTGTTGGCGAACCGCGCTGGTCGGCATCAGGAAGTTCGCGGCGAACTCGTTGGCCTGGGCCTCCCGTTCTTTCGACGAGGCGGTCTCCATCTCCGTCTCGCTGTGAAGCACCAGATGGCCAAGCTCGTGGGCGAGGTCGAACCGCTGCCGTTCAGCGGACTTGCTCGTATTGAGGAAGACGTAAGGAGCGGCATCGCGGTAGAAGCAGAACGCGTCGATGTCCCCGTATTCGTGATTGAGGGACGCGACTCTCGCACCCTTGGACTCGAGCAAGTGCAGCATGTTGGAGATCGGTCGATCGCCAAGAGCCCACTGGTTCCGCACCAGGTCGGCCGCGCGCGCCGGCCCAAGCTTGTCCAACGTTGGGATCGCCGGGGTGGGCAGCTTGAAGTGTTGCTCCAGCATCTCGAAGAACTCCAGCGCCAAGGCGGCGTTGGCAAGCACCGCGTCCCGCCGGGTCGCCGAGGCCTTGCTGAGCTTTCGGAAGCTGGCCGCCTCGACCGGGACAGCTTCGATCGCGTCGCGCTCGAAAAAGGACCGAGGCACCGACAGAGCCTCGGACAAGCGAACGAGGTTGTCCTCGCTGGGGGCGCGCTCTTCGTTCTCGTACTCCGTCAGGGTGCGAAGCGAGATACCGCTGAGGTCGGCCAGTCTTGTCCGGGTCAGTCCAAGACGGGCCCGGGCCAGCCGCAGTCGTGATGGCGTGAACATGCTCGCTGGTCGTCGACCTGTATCAGCGCGGCTCGACGGCAACGTCGAACTCGTCATCGCCGGGCTCGTCGAACATCGACAGGTCGCCTTCGAGGTCGAGGATGGGGACAGCAATTCGGTCGGCCCACTCCACAACGCTGCCGCCGTCCGTCATTTCAGCGGGGCGCGAAAACTCGAGGAGCAGGCCGGACTTGCCGACGGTGACGCGTTCGAACAGCAGGAAGTAAAACGGTGCCTTCTCGGCAGCACGCGCCAATTCTGCGAGCCGGTCGTTCTCAGGGTCATCGAACAGGCTCGGGGTGCTGGGAGCGGGGGCCAGGCTGTTGCGTGTAGCGATGCCCTTCTTCCGGGTGCGCGGAACCCGCATGTTCGCCTTGCCCACATTGATTCCGGAGGACACGGCGAAGGAGACGATCCCCTCGGGGTGAACGAGTCGAGGCTGCTTGTCCACGTACATCAGCCGCCAGCCGTCGGACGCCAGAATCTGGGCGAGGCCTTCCATGCCGTCGTGATAAATGTCGGTGCCGGGCGAGGTGTCGAGTGCCAGCGCGCTTCGGTTGGCGGCGCGGGTCGCGCCAGCGCGGAGGCCATCGTGGAAGATCGTGTAGGAGAGCCCGAATGCAGCCAGACGCTGCTCGTCGCCGTGCTCGAACTCGGGAGCAGTGGTCAGGGTCATCGCGCGCCTCCTGGTCGATGGGGCTACTGCGCGAAACGTTACCGCATTCGTGGTCTAGAAACACGCGGCGCGCTGGTATCGGCGTGTCTGCGGTTTCGCCGAGCGGTCGAAGAGGTGCGTTCGGTTCACCGGGGTCGACCGTGGGTGTCCCGCATGGTTACGCCTCGCTCGACAAGCCTGGCCCTGATCGTGCCGGGATCGGCGCCGAGTGCCCGTCCGACGGTCGCGAGGGATTGGCCGTCCTCGTAGCG
Source organism: Nocardioides sp. (assembly GCF_030149505.1). Taxonomy (GTDB): domain Bacteria; phylum Actinomycetota; class Actinomycetes; order Propionibacteriales; family Nocardioidaceae; genus Nocardioides. The sequence goes on along the minus strand of NZ_JASBRN010000081.1, from coordinate 34,496 downwards.
CCGGACGGCTTCGTCGATCAGGTCAGGATGCAGGCCGCGCCGTGCTTCGACACCGTGGCGTTGGAAGATCTTGGTGACGGTGGTCCGGTGAACGCCGTACTGGCCCGCCAGCTCCCGTTGTGTGTGGCGCCGGCTTTGTACTGCTCGATCAGATCGCGCTGGCGCTGGGCGGGCAGGTGGACCTGGCGCTGACGCTCGGGGGCTGACGTGGACTGATTGGGATGCGTCGTGACCTTGGCGGCTTCACCCCGGAGCATCCGCAACAGGGGTCGAGGGGGGTTCGAAAGTTGTCCACTTAGGACCACAGGAAGACAGAGAAGGCGGCCCGGCGGGCCGCCCTTCTGCGTCTCTGGGCTCCGTGGCTCGGGCTACAGCACCGCGCCCGGGTTGAGGATGCCGTGCGGGTCCAGGGCGGCCTTGACCGCGCGGGAGGCGGCCAGCGTGCCGGGGTCCAGCTCGCGGGCCAGCCAGGAGCGCTTGAGCCTGCCCACGCCGTGCTCGCCGGTGATGGTGCCGCCCAGGTCCAGTGCGGCGGTGGTGATGGCGTCGAAGGCGCGCTGCGCGGCGGCGAGCGACGCCGGGTCGCTGCGGTCGTGGACGATCGTGGGGTGCATGTTGCCGTCGCCGGCGTGCCCGAAGACGCCGATGACCAGTCCCTCGGCCGCCGCGACCTCCTCGACCCGCTGAAGCAGCGCCACGACACGGCTGCGCGGGACGCAGACGTCGTCGAGGATCCAGTCCCCGAGCCGCTCCAGCGCCGGGAGCGCCTGACGACGCGCCTCCATCAGGGCCTCGCCCTCGGCGGGGTCCTCGGCCACGGCCAGGTCCGCTGCGTCCGTGCACAGGGCAGCGGCGCGGGCGAGCACCTCGGCGGCCGCCGGGGAGTCGGACTGCACGAGCAGCATCGCTGCCGGCGTACGTCGGTCCGGCCCTGCGCCGCTGGCCAGCCCCATGCCGGTGAGGTCGTCGACGGCGGTGAGAGTGGTGCGGTCCATGACCTCGAGGGCGGAGAGGTCCAGGCCGGCGCCGACGAGCGCGCCGACCGCCTCCCCTGCGGCGGTGAGGGTCCCGAAGGTCGCCACCAGCGTCAGGGCCGGCGGGGGAGCCGGCACCAGCCGCAGCGTCACCTCGGTGACCACCCCGAGGGTGCCCTCGGAGCCGACGAGCAGCGAGGTGAGGTCGTAGCCGGCGACGCCCTTGACGGTGCGGCGGCCGGTGCGGGAGACGGTGCCGTCGGCCCACACGACCTCCAGGCCGAGCACGAAGTCGCCGGTGACGCCGTACTTCACGCAGCACATGCCGCCCGCGTCGGTCGCGACGTTACCGCCGATCGTGGAGAAGGCCACCGAGCCGGGGTCGGGCGGGTAGGCGAGTCCCGCCTGGGCGGCGGCCGCGCGCAGGTCGGCGGTCACGACGCCCGGCTGCACCACCGCGAGCCGCTCGACGGGGTCGAGCTCGAGGATCCCGGTCATCCGCGCGGTGGAGAGGACCACCGATCCCGGGGGAGCGGTGGCCGCCCCGGCCAGGCCGGATCCGGCGCCGCGGACGACCACGGGCACCCGGTGCTCGTGGGCGATCGCGAGCGCCGCCGCGACGTCGGCGGTCGTGCGCGGGCGGACCAGCGCCACCGGTCCGGTGCTCGGCGCCGGACCGGTCCCGGCGCCGGCCCAGCCCTGGTCCGCCGCGACGGAGGCGAGCAGGTCGGGGTCGGTGGTGACCAGGTCCGGCCCGAGCGCCTCGAACGGGCTCCCGGTCAGGAGACGGCCATCTCGCCGAGCTCGGACCAGTCCGTGCCGGGGACCTTCGCGTTGACGATGCGCGGCGTCTCGAGCAGGTACGCCGGCAGCTCGGCCGTGGCCTTCTGGAAGTGCGCGGACTGCACGTGGGCGACCGCGGCGTCGTCGTCGGCGAACGCCTCGGTGAGGAAGTACTCGTGCGGGTCGTCGAGCGCACGCGCCCAGTCGAACCACAGGCAGCCCGGCTCGGCCCGGCACGCCTCGGTGAACTCGCGCGAGATCTCAGGCCAGTCCTCGGCGTGCTCGGGCTTGATGCGGAAGCGGGCGGTGATGAAGATCAAGGACTCTCTCCTTCAACTCGGGTCACGGTCGGGTCGAGCCTAGGTCGCTCTGCCGCCCGCGCCAGCACCCCCTGGGGCCTCGCGCCCGGTCAGCCGAGGTCGCGCACGGCGCGCTGGAGCATCCATCCCTGCGGGCTGTCCGGGTTGAGCGCGCAGGCCGAGCAGGTCTCCTCGCACCCGGTCCCGGTGCGCTTGAGCCGGCACAGGACGGCCATGACGTCCTCGGCCTCCCAGTGCCGGTGCTCCACCGCGGCGGCGTCGAGACCGTCGAGCCCGTCGGGCTCCACGACCGCACCGACCTGCAGGTCGTAGACGGTCTCGTCGAGGCCGAAGGAGACCCGCAGCACGACGGCGCGGTGCAGGGTCCCGCGGACCCGCAACACGACCACCTCGCCGGGATCGAGACCGGAGTCGAGCCCGAGCAGGCTGGCGTGGTCGACGCGGAGCCGCTGGCCGGGCCACGGGGCCCGGGGGAGACGTGACAGATGGACGATGCGCATGGTTCCCACCCCCTGGGAGGCCGGCGCGGATGAGGCTTCACCCCCGCCTGCGTGAGTCGCATCGGTCCCCGGGGCACCGACCTGAGAGGCAGGGCGCCAGGTCGGGACCGACGACCCCCGAGGTCGGGACCTAGGTCCTGGGGGAAGCCGCGGTCCCGGGCCCCGCCTCAGGCCTCGCGCAGCTCGGTCAGCGCTTGCTGGAGGTAGTCCGCGCGCAGCACCGGGCGGACGTCCCCGGTGCGGCCGACCCACCCGACCCCCGGCTCGTAGCGGCGTACGACGCGGGCCGGGGCGCCCGCGACGACCGCGTGGTCCGGGACCTCCCCGCGCACCACGGAGCCGGCGGCGACCACGACGTTGCGGCCCAGCCGGGTGCCCTGAAGCAGTATCGAGCCGTGGCCGATCCACGACCCGGGGCCGATGACGACCGGGTCGTGGCTGCCGAACTGCTCGCCGATCGGCACGTCCGGGTCCTGGTAGCCGTGGCCGGCGTCGGAGACGAAGACGTCCTGACCGAACCACACGCCGTCGCCCACGACGATCGACTCGTGGGCGGTGAGGGTGCAGCGGGCGCCGATGATGCAGCGGTCACCGATGACCAGCCCGCGCTCGGGCATGCCGGGGTCGTCGACGCCGTACCCGACCGAGAGGGTCACCTGGCGCCCGACCAGGGTGTCGCGGCCGACGTGGATGGCGCGCGGGTTCATGATCGTGGCGGTCGGGAAGCCGATGGCCGAGCCCTCGCCGAAGGAGCCGAAGCGGGCGGCCGCGCGTGTGCCCGGCACGATCTCGCCCACGCGGTCCAGCCAGGCCCAGCCGGCCTGCACCAGCGGGCTCAGGACCCGCCTGCCCAGTGACGTCACGTGCGGAGGATAGGGGTTTCGAGACGGCGCTGGCGCGCCTCCTCAACCGGCGGGCGGTCGGGCTGGCGCGCCTCCTCAACCGGCGGGCGGTCGGGGCCTTCAGGATCCGAACCGCATCGAGAAGTCCCGGGCCAGCAGGCTGAGCCCGGGGCGACCGGCGCGCAGCCAGGCCAGCGGGCCGGTCTCCGCGAGGTCCCAGCGCGCGGTCGCGGGCCGCACGGTGCCGCCGGCCCGGATCGGGCTGGCCTTCGTGGCCCCGTCGAGGGTCTGGACCACCGACCCGCGCAGGGGGAGGGGCAGCCGCAGGTCCGGGGCCCGGCGCGGGGAGAAGGACGCCGCGGCGATCGGGCCGTCCGCGGTCTCGGCGTACCGCTCACCGAAGGTCGCGAGGTCCTTGGGGATGCCCCAGTGCCCGCGGCCGCCGGCGACCGAGGTCGGGCTGTCGACCCAGATGTCGGTGATCGACAGCGCCAGGCCGCGGCCGTGCCGCACGAGCACCGCGGCGAGCAGCTCGTCGTAGGCCATCAGCCCGCGCTCGTCGTAGCGGACGAAGGCGGTGGTGACCAGGGCGGTGCCCCGCCACGCGGCAGGACGTACGCCGCTGGGCAGCCGCGGTAGCGCGGCGACCGGCACCCGCCAGGTCGTGATCGCGCCCGTGCCCGCCAGGTCCCACGGCTCCGGCGGGTAGTCCACGGCCTTCGGCTCCTGCTCCCGACCCGTCACCTGCTCGCTCACGAGACCTCCTCCAGCTCCGACCAGTCGACCTCCGCCAACCGGTCCTTGTACTCCTGCACCAGCCCGGGCCAGTTCGTCGTGATGCGGCGACCGTCGGTGTACCAGCTGTCGCAGCCGGCCCACGCGGACCTCGCCAGCCGGCCCTGGACCTCGCGGTCGAAGCCGTCCCAGACCTCCGCACGCGGGGCGACAGCGTGGTGGCGGCCCTCGCGGATGCCGGCGGCGACCTGCGCGACGTAGTCGGCCTGCGCCTCGAGCATGCCGATGATCGAGGAACCTCCGAGGTTGGTGTTGGGGCCGTAGATCGTGAAGAAGTTGGGGAAGCCCGGCACCGTGAGGCCCAGGTGGGCACGGGCGCCGTCGGCCCACACCTCGTCGAGCCTGCGACCGTCGGGCGCGCTGACCTCCATGCCACGCAGGAAGTCGGTGGCCGCGAAGCCGGTGCCCCACACGATCACGTCGACCTCGTGCAGGCGACCGGTGGCGTCGACCACGCCGGTCGGCTCGACCGAGGTCACCGGCTCGGTGACGACCTCCACGTGGGGCCGGGCCAGTGCGGGGTAGAACTCGTTGGAGAACAGCACCCGCTTGCAGCCGATGTCGTAGTCGGGCACGAGCTTGCGGCGCAGCTCGGCGTCGGGGACCTGGCGGCGCAGGTGCGCGCGCCAGACGGTCTTGAGCGCGGCGAGGAACGGTCGGCTGATCGGCGAGCTGCCCACCAGGGCGCCGTTGAGCCGCTCGGAGAGCCAGTAGACGACGTTGCGCTCGGCCGCGAGCACGGCGGGCTGCTTCTCGAAGAGCCGGTGGTGCCACGAGGCGTAGGCCTGGTCCGGCTTCGGCACGACGTAGGGCGCCGAGCGCTGGAAGACCGTCATCGACCCGACCCGGTCGACGATGCCCGGGACGAGCTGGACCGCGCTCGCGCCGGTGCCCACGACGGCGACCCGCTTGCCGGTCAGGTCGACGTCGTGGCGCCACTGCGCGGAGTGGAAGGCCGGGCCCTCGAAGGTGTCCCGGCCGGGGAGCCGCGGGACGACCGGCTCCGAGAGCTGGCCGGTGGCCAGGACGAGCACGTCGGCGTCGTACGTCTGGCCGGCGGAGCCGTCCGGGCCTGCGGTGCGCACCCGCCAGGCGCCGTCGACGTGCTCGGCGCCGAGCACGGTGGTGCCGGTGCGCACGAGGGGCAGCAGGCCCTCCTCCTGCGCGGTGCGTTGGATGTAGTCGAGGATCTCCGGCTGCTCGGAGTAGCGCCGGCCCCAGCGTGGGTTGGGCGCCCAGCTCCAGGAGTAGAGCGGGGACGGCACGTCGCAGGCGGCCTTGGGGTAGGTGTTGTCGCGCCACACGCCGCCGACGGAGTCGCCGCGCTCGAGGACGGTCACGTCGGTCACGCCGCGGCGCAGCAGGGCGCGGGCGGCGCCGAGGCCGCCGAAGCCGGCACCGACGATCACCACACGCGGGCTGGTGCGCGGGCCAGGGGTCTGGTCGGGAGTGCTGGTCACGGCTCCGAGGCTAGGAGCGGACCCGGCCCCGGGGGAGACATCGGCGGAAACGTGGTTGATCATTCCGGACATGTCCCGCACGCTGCCGCCGCCCGGCGCCACCGCCTGGGACTTCCCGCGCTCGGCCGCGGGCGTGCGGCACCTCCTGGCGTACGCCGAGCGCGCCGGCCTGCCGGTGGAGCCGCTGCTGGTGGGCTCGGGCCTGCGGGCCGAGGACCTCGACCGGGTCCAGGTCGTCACCGCCGCGCAGGAGCTGCGCGTGGTCCGTGCGCTGGCCCGGCTGCTGCCCGACAGCGGTGCCGACGTGGGACGTCGCTACACCGCGGCCTCCTTCGGCGTCATGGGCTGGGCGATGCGCGCCTCGGCGACGCTGGGGGAGGCGGTCGGCATCGCGCTGAGCTTCATCGACCTCAGCTTCGCCTTCGTCATCCCGCAGGCGCGACTGGAGGGGGAGCCGGGGGAGGAGCACGTGGTCGCCGAGCTCGACGCGTCCGCCCTGCCCCGCGACGTACGACGCTGGCTGCTCGAGCGCGACGCCACGGCCGTGGCCACGGTGCTGACCTCGCTCGTGCCCGGCGGGGTCGGGCTGGTGCAGGTGGTCGAGGGGGACCGGGCGACCCTGAGCTTCCCCGCGCGCGAGCTGGACCGGCCCCTGGTGCGCGAGCGGGGCGCCGACCACGCGGCGGCCGAGGCCGCCTGCCAGGCGCTCGCCCTCCCGCGCCGCGAGCGCACCGGTGTCGTGGCCGACGTGCGGGTGCTGGTGGCCCAGCGGCTGCGTGAGGGGGCGCCGATGGCCGAGGTGGCCGCCGCCCTCGGGGTCACCGAGCGCACGCTGCGTCGGCGGCTCGCGGCCGAGGGCACGGGCTACCGCGCGCTCGTGGAGGAGGTGCGCTCCGGCCTGGCCGCCGAGCTGCTCGCCGTCGGGCTCCCGGTGGCCGACGTCGCCGTCCGGCTGGGCTACGCCGAGACCGCGCCGTTGACCCGGGCGCACCGGCGCTGGACCGGTCGGCCGCCGAGCGCTGCCCGCTGAGGGACGCGGGCAGGGCAGCTCGCGGTCCAGACCACCGGTCGTTCACCGAACCGTCGTCCCGGCGACAGGTCGAGGCCGCCGAACCGCACCTGCGCGCTTCCTAGGTTTCGTCGCGGCCGGCACCCCGGCCCCCGACCCGCCCATCCCCTGAAAGGGAGAGTCCCCCATGACTCCTGCGCCCGAGGGCCGCACCCTGCTCTCCATCACCCCGCTCGCCGAGCTCGACGGCCCCGACGTGCGGGGCAACCGGCACGGCTCGCGCAGCCGGATGACCTGCTTCTTCCGCTGTGGCAACGCCTGCGACCACCCCGAGCCCAACACCTCGGGCAACGGCCACGTGCGCGACGAGATCGCCAAGGCCGTGGCCCGGCGCTCGGTGCTCAAGGGCGCGGCCGCCGGCTCGGGCGCCCTGGTCCTCGGTGGCCTGGCCTCCGGCGCCGTCGCCGCGCCTGCCGCCGCGACGTCCGGCGGCGGTGCCGCCGCCCGTGCGGGCGCGCCGACCGCCGACCTGGCCCGCGCGGCCTTCACCGCGGTGCGCCCCAACAAGCGCGACGCCGTGGTCACCGCCCCCGGCTTCGACCACGAGGTCGTCATCCGCTGGGGCGACAAGGTCGTGGCCGGCGCCCCCGACTTCGACGTGCGCAACCAGTCCGGCGAGGCCGCCCGGATGCAGTTCGGCTACAACTGCGACTACGTGGGCGTGCACCCGCTGCGCGATGCCAGGAACGACAGGAAGGACCGGGCGCTGCTCGTGGTCAACCACGAGTACACCGACGAGAACCTGATGTTCCCCGCCGACGCCTACTCCGCCGAGCAGGTCGCCGAGATCGGCCTGGCCAACCACGGCATGTCGATCGTGGAGCTGCGCCGCGGCCTGGTCCCCGGCTCGTGGTACCCGGTCACCGACCTCGAGAGGGCGCGCTACAACCGGCGCATCCACCACCGCACCGAGTTCGTCGTCACCGGGCCGGCCGCCGGCGACGACCGGCTCAAGACCGCCGACGACCCGACCGGCACCCGGGTGCTGGGCACCTTCAACAACTGCGCCGGCGGGATGACCCCGTGGGGCACGTCGCTCTCGGGCGAGGAGAACTTCAACCAGTACTTCCAGGCCAGCGGCGAGCTGGACCCCCGCTACACCGACGAGTACGCCCGCTACGGCATCAACGCCACGGGCTCGGGCCGCAACTGGTCCCTCGTCGAGCCGCGCTGGGACCTCACCACCGAGCCGCACGAGCCGCACCGCCACGGCTGGATCGTCGAGGTCGACCCCTACGAGCCCGACGAGGCGCCGGTCAAGCACACGATGCTCGGCCGCTTCAAGCACGAGGGCGCCAACGTCATCGTGTCCAAGGGCTACGCCGTGGCCTACATGGGCGACGACGAGCGCGGGGACTACCTCTACAAGTTCGTCTCCAAGCGCAAGGTCGCCAAGGGCACCTCGCGCAAGGCCCGGCTGGCCAACAAGCGCCTGCTGACCGAGGGCACCCTGTACGTCGCGAAGCTGGTCGGCGACGGCACCGAGGACGGCACCTTCGACGGCAGCGGCGAGTGGATCCCGCTGTGCAGCGACACCGAGTCCTTCGTGCCGGGCATGTCGGTCGCCGACGTGCTGATCTTCACCCGGCTCGCCGCCGACGCGGTGTCGGCCACCGCGATGGACCGTCCCGAGGACGTCGAGCCGAACCTGGCCACCGGGAAGGTCTACGCCGCGCTGACCAACAACTCCCAGCGCGGCAGCCGGTTCGCCGCCGACGAGGCCAACCCGATCACGAGCTCGATGGTGCGCTCGGCCCTCGGTGCGCCGCTGACGCCGGCGTCGGGCAACCGCAACGGCTACGTGCTGGAGATGACGGCGCCGAGCAACGACCACACCGCTGACACCTTCACCTGGGACCTGATGCTGGTCTGCGGCGACCCCGAGGCCCCCGAGACCTACTTCGCGGGCTTCGACAAGGCGCAGGTGAGCCCGATCAGCTGCCCCGACAACGTCGCCTTCGACTCCGAGGGCAACCTGTGGATCTCCACCGACGGCAACGTCCTGGGGTCCAACGACGGCGTCTTCCGGGTCCCGACCGAGGGCCCCGAGCGCGGCAACGTCCAGCAGTTCGTCACGATGCCGCGCGGCGCGGAGGCGTGCGGGCCGCTCATCACCGACGCCAACCGGTCGCTGTTCTTCGCCGTCCAGCACCCGGGGGAGGTCGACGGGGCGACCTTCGAGAACCAGGCCTCGACCTGGCCGCACACCGACGACTTCCCGCGCCCGTCAGTGGTCGTCGCGTTCCGGCGCCGCTGAGCGCAGGCACCCGCCCCGCCCCAGCACGACACCGCGCCCCCGGGACCGGCCAGGTCCCGGGGGCGCGGTGCGTGCGGCGTACGCGACCGGGTGGTCAGGTGATCGTCATGCCGCCGTCGACGGCGAGGGTCTGCCCCGTGACGTACCCGCCCGCCGGGCTGGCGAGGAAGACCACGGCGGCGGCCAGCTCGCGCGGGTCGCCCTTGCGGCCGGCGGGGATGCGCCCCTGCTGGGACTCCAGGTAGCCGGGCGGGTACTGCTCGGTCATCTCGGAGGCGAAGAAGCCCGGGGCGATGGAGTTGACCCGGATGCCCTTGCGTCCGGTCCACTGCTGCGCCAGGTCGCGGGTCAGCCCGTTGAGGCCGGCCTTGGACGCGGCGTACGCCGCCTGGGGGAGGCCCGCGGTGGTGATGCCGAGGACCGAGGAGATGTTGATGATGCTCGAGCCCTCACCCATGACGCGGCCGCAGGCCTGGGCCATCCAGTAGCAGCCGTTGAGGTTGACGTCGATGACGTTCGTGAACTGCTCGACGCTCTCGCGGGTGGCCGGGACGGCGGTGCCGATGCCGGCGTTGTTGACCAGCACGTCGACGTGGCCGAACTCCTCCATCGCCAGCGCCACGATGTTCGTGCAGTCCTCCGGCCTCGCCACGTCGGTCGCCACGCACAGGGCCTTGCGGCCGGCCGCCTCGACCAGCTTCGCGGTGTCGGCGAGCCGGTCGACCCGGCGGGCGCCGAGCACGACGTCGGCGCCGGCCTCGGCCAGGCCCTGGGCGAAGGCGACGCCCAGGCCGCTGGAGGCGCCGGTGACGATCGCGACCTTCCCGTCGAGGCGGAACATGTCGGGCACGGTGCTCGGAGTGCTCATGCGGGCATCGTAGGGGAGCGGCGATCCCGGACCGATCACTCGCTCGGTCCCGTGTCGCGGCCCGTACGCTCGGGGGCATGGCACCCGCCTCCTCCACCCGCACCGGTAGCCGACCGCGCACGTGGCCGACGGCCGCGGCGCTGACCCTCGGGTTCACCGCACTCCTGTGGGTCCTCGAGGCCTGGGACCAGTGGACACCCGCGGTGCTCGACGACGACGGCATCCGCCCGCGCAGCTCCGAGGGGCTCCTCGGCGTGCTCCTCGCGCCGCTGCTGCACGGCGGCTGGGGGCACCTGGAGGCCAACACCCCGCTCGTGCTGCTGCTGATGTTCCTGACCCTGCTGGGCAACATCGGCCGCGGGCTCGCCGTGACGGCCGTCATCTGGCTCGTGGCCGGCATCGGGACCTGGCTGGTCGCGCCCTCGGACACCGTGCACGTCGGGGCGTCGGGGCTGGTCTTCGGCTGGCTGGTCTTCCTGGTGCTGCGCGGCTGGTTCGCCCAGAGCCTGGGCCAGGTGCTGCTGGGGGCCCTGCTCTTCCTCGCCTACGGCGGCATCCTGTGGGGCGTGCTGCCCGGACAGCCCGGGATCTCCTGGCAGGGGCACCTCTTCGGGGCGGTCGGCGGGCTCGTCGCGGCGCGGCGGTTCGCGAGCCGGGACGAGACCCGCGAGGCTGCCCCGACGCCGTACCGTCGGCGCGCGTGAGCCAGGACCCCGCCACCCAGGACCCCGCGACCCGCGACCTCCGGATCGAGCGGGCGCCCGGCGTCGTGACCGTGACCTTCGACCGGCCGCACCGCCACAACGCCTTCACCCGCGAGATGTACGCCGCGATGCGCGCGCTCTGCGAGGAGCTCGCCACCGACCCCGACACCCGGGTGCTCGTGCTGCGCGGGGCCGGTGGCCGGGCCTTCGCCGCCGGCAACGAGATCTCCGACTTCCTGGAGCAGGAGCCCGTGGCCTACGAGGACTGGATCCGCGAGCTGCTCGAGGCGCTCTTCGCCCTGCCGCAGGTGACGGTCGCGGTGGTCGACGGGGTCTGTGTGGGCGGAGGCCTGGCCGTGGCCACCCACTGCGACCTGCGCCTGGCCACGGCCGGCTCCCGGTTCGGCTACCCGATCGCCCGCACCCTCGGCAACGCGCTGGCCGGCTCGATCGTCTACCGCTGTGCGAGCGTCTTCGGGGAGTCGCTGACCCGGGAGATGCTGCTCGCCTCCCGGCTGGTCGACGCCCCGCGCGCCCACGCCGTCGGTGCGGTGATGACGGTGGCCCCGGACGCCGAGGAGCTCGACGCCGAGCTCGCCCGGCTGCTCGAGGGCCTCGCCGCCGCCAGCCCGGTCACCATCCGGGCGACCAAGGGCCAGCTGCTCGACCGCGCCCGCCGGCTCGAGGTCTCGCCCGCCGCTGACGCCGAGATGCTCCGCGAGGTCTACACCGGACCCGACTTCGCCGAGGGCGTCCGGGCGTTCCTGGCCAAGGAGAAGCCCGCCTTCCGCGGCTGAGCGGGCACGTTCCATCGGCCGGCGGAATCAGCCGCCGCGCCCCGGTGTTGTGCCCGGTCGTGACCTCGGACCAGCAGCGCGACGACTCCCGTCGGGTGAGCACCGTCCTCGGTCTCCTCTTCGGCCTGTCCGCCTCCGGCTCGGCCTCCGCGGCGATCGTGCTGTCCGACGTGGCGGCCGAGTTCGACGTCTCGGTCGGCCAGGCCGCGTGGGTGATCAGCCTCTACGCGCTGCTGCTCGCCGTCACCACCGCCGTGCACGGCCGGATCTCCGACCTGGTCGGGGTGCGCACCCCGCTGCTCGTCGGCGTCGCGTTGATGGCCGGCGGCGCCGTCGCGGCGGCCCTGGCGCCGACGTACCCCCTCCTCCTGCTCGCCCGCCTGCTCCAGGGAGCCGGTGCGGCCGCCGTGCCCGTGCTCGGCGTCGCCGCCCTCAGCGCGCGGTACGACGGCGCCGTCCGCAACCTCGCGCTGGGTCGGCTCGCGGGCTGGTCGGCGGTGGTCGCCAGCCTGGGCCCGCTCATGGGCGGGGCGATCGAGGCCGCCTTCGGCTGGCGGGCCGTCCTCGCACTGCCGGCACTCGGGCTGCTGGTGCTGCCGCTGCTCTGGCACGCCCTGGGCGCCACCGGCAGCGGCGCCGACCTCGACGTCCCGGGTGCGGTGCTGGTCGGGCTCACGGCCGCCGGGCTGGTGCTGCTGGTGCAGTCGCCCTCGACCGGCCTCGTCGTCGCCCTGGTCGGTGCGGTGCTGCTGGTGCTGGGCGCCCCCGTCACGGCCCGGCGGGTGCGCCGCCGACCGGAGGGGTTCCTCCCGCTCGTGGTCGTCACCGACCCGGCCGTCGTGCGCAGCGCGACCGCGGCCGCGGCGGTCCCGGCCGCGTGGTTCGGGCTGCTCATCGCCGTGCCTGCGGTGCTGGTGGCCGACGGGTGGGAGCCGTGGCAGGTCGGGATGCTGCTGGTGCCCAGCGCCCTGGTCGCGCTGGTGGTGCCGCGGGTCACGGGCCCGCTCCTGAGCCGGATCGGACCCTCGCGCTCGCTGGCGATCAGCGCCGGCAGCGCCTCCTTCGCGCTCGCGCTCTCCGCGGTCGGCGTCGGCACCTCCCAGGTCGCGGTCATCGCCGCCGCGGTCGTCGTGGTCACCTTCGCCTTCCTGCTCGGCCAGCCGGCCCTGTCGGCTGCCGTCGGCCAGGCCGTGCCCGCCGAGGTCCGCGGGGTCGCGCTCGGCATCGCGACGCTGGTGTTCCTCACCGGCGGCTCGGTCGGCTCCGCGGTCGTCGGCGGCCTCGGCGACACCGTCGGCATGGGCACGGCCCTGGTCGTCCTCGCCGCCCTCCCGCTGCTCGCCCTCCTGGTCCTCGCCCCGCTGCTGCGCCGACCGGTCCCCGACCCGTTGGTCGAGCAGCCCGAGCGCTAGCGAGGGCGTCGTCGAGACCGGGTGAGCTGCCTGTGGGCGGCGACCACAGTCCGCTGCTGCGGTCTCGACGACGGCTCGCTGGCGCTCGCCTGCTCGACCATCAGTCGTCCGCGCGGACGAGCGCTGTTGCTGTGGCAGCATCCGGCCATGCAGCTGGGCATGACGCTCCCCGTGATGGAGCCGGACCTCTGGGACGCACCGGACACCCTCGAGCGCTGGGCGCGCACCATCGACGAGGGGCCGTTCTCCAGCCTCTGCTTCGGGGAGCGGATGGCCTTCGCCAACCCGCACTCGCTCACGCTGCTCGGCGCGGTCGCGGCCTGGACCTCGCGGGTCCCGATCGTCACCACCGTCCTGGTGCCGCAGCTGCACGACCCGGTCACCCTCGCCAAGGCGCTCGCGACCGCCGACCGGCTCAGCGGCGGTCGGTTGACCGTCGGGGTCGGCGTCGGGGGACGCGAGGAGGACTACCGCGCGGCGGGGGCCGACCCGGCGACCCAGACCATGCAGCAGATGGCTGATCGGGTCGCGGTGATGCGTCGGGTCTGGGCGGGGGAGGACGTCACCGGCGCGACCTTGCCGGTCGGGCCGCCGCCGCTGCAGGCCGGCGGTCCGCCCGTGCACGTCGGCACCATGGGACCGCGCACCGTCCGGCACGCCGCCGCGTGGGCCCAGGGCCTGGCCGGCGTCACCCTCGACCTCGACCCCGCCGGCGTCGCGGCCCTCTTCCACACCGCCCGCACCGCCTGGGCCGAGGCCGGGAAGCCCGCACCGCACCTGGCCACGTCGTTCTGGTTCGCCCTCGACGACGGCGACGGGTCGGCGCGGGCCCAGGTCCACCGCCACCTGCGCCACTACATGAACTGGATCCCCGCCGACCTCGTCGACGCGATGGCCCCGACGACCGGGTACGCCGGCACGCTGGCCGGGCTGCGCGAGGTGCTGCTGCGGATGGCTGCCGCCGGCGCCGACGAGGTCCAGCTGATCCCCACCGGCTCCGACGTGCGCCAGGTCGAGGAGGTGGCCGCCCTGGTCGGCTCGCTGTGACGGGCGCGCCGGGGGCGAGTAGCATCGACCCCGTGCGCCAGGACCTGCTCCTTACCTAGCCGCGACGGCCAGCACCACGCCGCCGCGGCTGCCCCTCGTGCCCGAGGGGTTTTTTTGTGCCCGGAGCCAGACCACGAGCCAGGTCCACCGACGTGAGCCAGACGCGAGAGAGACAGTGATGAGCGAGCACCAGCAGGAGCAGGACCCGACGACGTACGACGTCACGGCCGTCGAGGAGAAGTGGCGCCCGGTCTGGGACCGGCTGCAGCCCTTCCGCGCCGACGACGACTCCCCGCGCGAGAAGAAGTACGCGCTCACGATGTTCCCCTACCCCTCCGGCGACCTGCACATGGGCCACGCGGAGGTCTTCGCCCTGCACGACGTCGTGGCGCGCTACTGGTGGCAGCGCGGCTTCGAGGTGCTCAACCCCATGGGGTTCGACTCCTTCGGCCTGCCCGCCGAGAACGCCGCGATCCGCAACGACGAGCACCCGGCGACGTACACGAAGGCCAACATCGCCAAGTCCATCGAGTCCTGCCAGAAGTACGCCGCGTCCTTCGACTGGACGCGCACCTTCAACACCAGCGACCCGGAGTACTACCGCTGGACCCAGTGGCTGTTCGCGAAGTTCTACGAGCGCGGCCTGGCCTACCGGAAGAACAGCCCTGTCAACTGGTGCCCGCAGGACCAGACGGTGCTGGCCAACGAGCAGGTCGTGCAGGGCACGTGCGAGCGGTGCGGGGCGGAGGTGACGAAGAAGGAGCTGACCCAGTGGTACTTCAAGATCACCGACTACGCCCAGGAGCTGCTGGACGGCCTGGACGAGCTGGAGAGGACCTGGCCCGACCGCGTCGTCACCGCGCAGCGCAACTGGATCGGCCGCTCCGAGGGTGCCCACGTCGACTTCGCGATCCAGGGCCGTGAGGAGCCGGTCACGGTCTACACGACGCGTCCCGACACCATCTTCGGCACCACCTTCATGGTCGTGGCCGTCGACGCCGCGCTGGCCGAGGAGCTGGTGACCGACGCGCAGCGCCCGGCCTTCGAGGCCTATCGCGAGGAGGTCCGCAAGGCCAGCGAGATCGAGCGCCTGGCCACCGACCGACCCAAGACCGGGGTCGACCTGGGCGTCACCGCCACCAACCCGGTCACCGGCGAGCAGATCCCGGTGTGGGCCACCGACTACGTCCTGGCCGACTACGGCACCGGCGCGGTCATGGGCGTGCCCGGCGGCGACCAGCGCGACTGGGAGTTCGCCACCGCGATGGGGCTGCCGATCGTGCGCACCACCGAGGTCCCCGAGGGCTTCGAGGGGGAGGCGTACGCCGGGGAGGGCCCGGCCATCAACTCACCGGCACCCGGGGTCGCCTCGGCGCTGACGCTCAACGGGCTGTCGGTCGCCGACGCCAAGCGGGCGGCCATCGACTTCCTGGAGGAGATGAAGGTCGGCCGGGGCGCGGTGAACTTCCGCCTGCGCGACTGGCTGCTGAGCCGCCAGCGCTACTGGGGCGCCCCGATCCCGGTCGTGCACTGCCCGGTGGACGGCGAGGTGCTGGTGCCCGAGGACCAGCTGCCGGTGCTGCTGCCCGAGCTGCGCGGCGCCGACCTGAAGCCGCAGGGCACCTCGCCGCTGGCCGCGGCGACCGAGTGGGTCAACACCAGCTGTCCCACCTGCGGCGGCCCGGCCACCCGCGACGGGGACACGATGGACACCTTCGTGGACTCCAGCTGGTACATGTTCCGCTACTGCTCCCCGCACGAGACCGACCGCGTCTTCGACAGCGCCAAGGTCAACGCGTGGATGCCGACCAACCTGTACGTCGGCGGCGTCGAGCACGCGGTCCTGCACCTGCTCTACGGACGGTTCTTCACCAAGGTCCTCAACGACATGGGCCTGGTCGACTTCCGCGAGCCGTGGTCGGCCCAGCTCAACCAGGGCTTCGTCATCAACCAGGGCAAGAAGATGTCCAAGTCCCTGGGCAACGGCGTCAACCTGGGCGAGCAGCTGGACGCCTTCGGCGTCGACGCGGTGCGCCTGACGCTGGTCTTCGCCGGCCCGCCCGAGGACGACATCGACTGGGCGAACATGTCGCCCGAGGGCTCGCTGAAGTTCCTGCAGCGCGCCTGGCGGCTGTCGGGAGACGTCACCTCCGAGCCCGGGCTCTCCTTCGACACCGGTGACGTCGCGCTGCGCCGGGTCACCGCCCGGACCGTGCACGACGCGGCCGAGCTGGTGGAGTCCTACCGCTTCAACGTCGTCGTCGCGCGGGTGATGGAGCTGGTCAACGCCACCCGCAGGGCCATCGACTCCGGGTGCGGTCCCGCCGACCCGGCGGTGCGCGAGGCCGTGGAGGCGGTCGCCGTCCTCCTGTCGCTGGTGGCGCCGTACGTCGCCGAGGAGATGTGGGAGCGGCTGGGCAACAACCCCGACCACGACCGCACGGTGGCCCGCGCCGGCTGGCCGGCCGTCGACCCGGCGCTGCTGGTCGAGGACACCGTCACCTGCGTCGTGCAGGTCAAGGGCAAGGTCAAGGCCCGCCTGGAGGTGGCGCCCGACGTCACCGAGGACGCCCTGCGCGAGGCCGCGCTGGCCGATCCCGACGTGCAGCGCGCCATCGGCGATGCGACGGTCCGCACCGTGATCGTGCGTGCGCCCAAGCTGGTCAACGTGGTGGTCTGAGACCCGTGGCAGCACACCACCGCGTCGCCGTCGTCACCGACTCCACCGCCAGCCTCCCCGAGGAGGTGGCGGCCGAGCACGGGATCGTCGTCGTGCCGCTGCAGGTCGTCATCGGCGCCGAGGTGCTCGACGAGGGCTCGGAGGGGGCGACCCCGACCCGCGTGGCCGAGGCGCTGAGGGAGTGGACCCCGGTCTCGACCTCGCGACCGTCGCCTGCGGTGATGCTCGAGACCTACCGCGACGTCGCCGCCGTCGGTGCCGAGGAGGTCGTCTCCATCCACCTGTCGTCGGAGATGAGCGGGACCTACGAGTCCGCGCAGCTCGCAGCCCTGGAGTCGCCGATCCCGGTGGTCACCGTCGACACCCGCCAGGTGGGCGTGGCGACCGGGTTCGCCGCGCTGGCCGCGGCGCGCGCTGTCGCCGAGGGTGCCAGCGCGGCCGAGGCGGCCGAGGCGGCCCGGGCCTGCTCCGGCGAGGCGGCGTCGCTGTTCTACGTCGACACCCTCGAGTACCTCCGCCGGGGCGGGCGGATCGGCGCCACCGCCGCCCTCCTCGGCGGTGCGCTCGCGGTCAAGCCGCTGCTGAAGATCCAGGACGGCCGGGTCGCCCCGCTCGAGAAGGTCCGCACCTCCGGTCGCGCCCTGGCCCGGCTCGAGGAGCTGGCGGTCGAGGCAGCCGAGGCGCTGGGCCCTGAGCAGGACGTCGACGTCGCCGTCGCGCACCTGGCCAACCCTGAGCGCGCCGCCACCCTCGCGGCCCACCTGACCGAGCGGCTCGCGGGCCGGCTCGACGGCCGACCGGTCACGTGCGGGGAGCTCGGCGCCGTGCTCGGCGCCCACGTCGGCCCGGGCATGATCGCCGCCTGCGTCGCCCCGCGCCCACGCTGACGGCCCGCCGGTCGTCCACAGCGGTGCCGCGCTGCGGGCGCGTCCCCAGCGGCGCGCGTCCCCGCGGGCAGGGCGTCGCGCCGTTCCTAGCGTGGGTCCATGCGAAGCCGCCGCTCCGACCCCGACCGCCGCGAGGTCGTCGCCCACCGGCTCTCCCTGCTCGCGCCGGTGCCGGGGAGCGGTGACCCTGCTCGCATGGCCGGACCGCCCGGGGAGCCCGGTCCGGGTGCGGAGGTGTCGCCGTGGTGGGGGACCCACACGCGTGTGCGCGACGACGCCGCGGTTGCGACGGCGGCCGAGGACCCCGGCTCCGCACCTGCTCCGACGCCGCCCAGCGAGCCGGCCGGGGTGTGGCCCGAGCACGTGGTCCGCCCGGCGACCCGGGTGCCGCCGCCGACCCCGCCACCGACGGAGGCCGCCCCGTCCGCGGTCCGGGTGCCCGTGCCGGGTCGGCACGCGTCGCGACGCCCGCGGGCCCGACCGGGGCTGCCGACCGGCCCGCTGCTGCTGGCGCCCGCCCACCTCGCGGTGCTCGCGGTCGCGGTGGCGCTGGCGCTGGCCCTCACGAGCTGGTGGGTCGTCCGCTCCGACCCGGTCCCGGTCGCCGCGCCGGCTACTCCCGGCCCGGGGGAGACGGCCGCGCCCCTGACTCTGCTCGAGCCCGAGGGCGCCCCCGTCGGCGCCGCGGCCGAGGCGGGGGCGGCCGAGGCGGGGGCAGGGGTCGTGGTGGTCGACGTGGCCGGCAGGGTCCGGCGTCCGGGTGTGGTCGAGCTGCCCGTCGGGTCGCGCGTGGTGGACGCGCTCGAGGCCGCTGGCGGGGTCCGGGGCGGCGTCGACCTCAGCGCCCTCAACCTGGCGAGGGTCCTGGTCGACGGAGAGCAGGTGCTGGTGGGCGCGCAGCCGGCACCGGCTGTCGGAGCGGTGCCCGGGACGGCAGCGCCCCCTGTGCCCGGCGCCACCGCCCCGGCCGCCCTCGTCGACCTCAACACCGCCGACCAGGCGGCGCTCGAGGCACTTCCGGACATCGGGCCCGTGACGGCGCAGGCCATCCTCGCCTGGCGCACCGAGAACGGCGGCTTCACCGCCGTGCAGGAGCTGCTCGAGGTCGACGGCATCGGCCCCGCCACCCTGGAGACGCTCGCCCCGCTGGTGACGGTCTGAGCGGGCAGGTGCCGCCCGCGGGGCCGGTCCGCACGGACCTCCGGATGGGGCTGGTCGGCGTCGCGGCCTGGGGCGGCGGCCTGGCCGCGGGGCTGCTGCCCGGTGGGTGGCGGCTCGTCGTGGCAGGGCTCTGTGTCGTCGTACCCCTCCTGCTCGCGTGGCGCGCGACCGCCTGGGGAGCCACGGCGCTGGCGTGCGGCGTCGCGCTGGTCGCGGTGCTGGGTGTCGCCGAGCTGCGGGCGGAGCGGGTCGGCACCGACCCGACCGCGGCGCTCGCGCGGGACGGGGCGGCGGTCAGCGGGTCCCTGGTCCTCACCAGCGACCCGCGGCCGATCGCCGCGGCCCGGGGCGACGCGGTGGTGCTGCGGGCCCAGGTGCGCGAGCTGACCGGCCGGGGCAGCACGTGGCGGGTGCGCTCCCCGGTGCTGGTCATCGCGCCCGGCTCGTGGGCCGAGGTGCCCCTGGGGGCCGAGGTCGGGTTCGCCGGCCGGCTCGAGGAGACCGAGCCGGGGGAGCGTCACCTCTCGGCGGTCGTCGTGGCGGTCGGGGAACCGCGGCGCGGAGCCGCGCCCGACCCCTGGTGGCGGGCCACCGCGGCCCTGCGCGCGTCGCTGCGCGAGGCCGTGGCCCACCGGCCCGCGCCCGAGCGGGTCCTGGTGCCTGCCCTCGTCGCCGGCGACGACGCGGGCCTGGACCCCGCTGTCGCCGAGGAGTTCCGCGCGACCGGTCTGACGCACCTGCTCGCGGTCTCGGGCACCAACCTCACGCTGCTGCTGGGGGCGCTCCTGCTCACGGCCCGGGCGGTCGGGCTGCGGGGGCGCGCGCTCCTGCTGCTCGGCCTCCTGGGGGTGCTGGGGTTCGTGCTGCTCGCGCGCACCGAGCCGAGCGTGCTGCGGGCGGCCGTCATGGGCGTGGTCGGGTTGCTCGCCCTGACCCGGGGCGGTGGTGGCAGGGCCGTGCGCAGCCTCGGTGTCGCGGTCCTCGTGCTGCTGCTCCTCGACCCCGCCCTGGCGGTCGCCCCGGGCTTCGCCCTGTCCGTCCTGGCGACGGCCGGCATCGTGCTGCTCGCGCCGCGCTGGCGCGACGCCCTCGCCCGCTGGCTGCCGCGGTGGCTGGCGGAGGCGATCGCGGTCCCGACGGCAGCCCAGCTGGCCTGCACCCCCGTCGTCGCCGGCCTCAGCGGCCAGGTGAGCCTGGTGGCGGTCGCCGCCAACCTGCTCGCGGCCCCGGCCGTCGGCCCCGCCACCGTGCTCGGCCTGCTCGCCGGCTGCCTGGGACTGGTGTGGCCGTGGGCCGGGCGCCAGGTCGGGACGCTGGCCACCTGGTGCGTGGGCTGGATCGTCGAGGTCGCGCACCGGGGCGCAGCGCTGCCGACGGCTGCCGTCGACTGGGGTACCTCTGCCGGCGCGCTGGTCGTGCTCACGGCGCTGACGGTGCTCCTCGCGTGGCGCGGCCCGTGGCTCGTGGGCTCCCGCGCGCGCGGGGTCCTGCTCTGCCTGGTCCTCGTCGTCGCCGTCCTCGTCCGACCCCCGACCCCGGGTTGGCCGCCGCGCGGCTGGTCGGTGGTCGCCTGCGACGTCGGGCAGGGCGATGCCCTCGTGCTCGCCACCGCACCGGGTCGCGCCGTGCTCGTCGACGTCGGCCCCGACCCCGCGGCGGTGGACCGCTGCCTCGACGACCTCGGGGTCGAGACCCTCGACCTGCTGGTGCTCAGCCACTTCCACGCCGACCACGTCGACGGCCTGCGCGGGGCGCTCGAGGACCGCGCCGTCGGGGAGGTCTGGGTCTCGCGCGTCCTCGACCCCACCGACGGGGCACGCGAGGCCCTGGCGCTGGCCCGGGAGCAGGGTGTCCCCGTCCGCCCTGCGCCGTACGCCGGCACCTGGACCTCCGGCGACGTGCGCCTCCAGGTGCTGTGGCCGACGGCGGGGGAGCCGGCCCCGGGGCCCGGCGACGGCAGCGCGGCCAACGACGCCAGCGTGGTGCTGCTGGCCGAGGTCCACGGACTGCGGGTGCTGCTGACCGGCGACGTCGAGCCGCCGGGGCAAGCCGCCCTCGCCCGGACGCTGCCCGGGCTGGACGTGGACGTGCTGAAGGTGCCGCACCACGGCAGCCGGCACCAGGACCTCGACTGGCTGCTGTCGCTGCGCCCTGAGGTCGCCCTGCTCACCGTGGGGGAGGACAACGGCTACGGCCACCCCTCGCCCGACCTCGTCCGCACCCTGCAGGGCGCCGGCACGCGGGTCCTGCGGACCGACACCGACGGGGCGCTCGCGGTCCTCGGCGACGGTGACGCCGCCGGGGCGCCCGCGACCCTCACGGCCCGGTGAGGTGCGGCGAGGTGCGGTGAGGTGGTGCGGGCGGCACCGTCGGTGCGCTGTGGCAGGCTGAGCCGCACCATGGCAGCCACCCGTTCCGCTCCCGCCCGCCAGGCCGGTCCGGCCCCCGGGGACGTCCTGGGCCACGTCACCCTCGTGACGGGTAAGGAGGAGTTCCTGCGCGAGCGCACCGTCGGTGCCGTGCGCGCTGCGGTCCGCGCCCACGACGCCGAGGCCGAGATGGCCGAGGCGGTCGGCTCCGACCTCACCCTCGGGTCCCTGGGGGAGATGTCGGCACCCAGCCTGTTCTCCAGCACCCGCTGCGTCGTCGTGCGCGAGCTCGAGCACCTGCCCGAGGAGTCGGTCGCGGCGCTGCTCGACTACGCCGCCGCCCCCGCCGAGGCCGTCGCGCTCGTGCTCGTCCACAGCGGCGGGCCGAAGGGCTCGGGCACCCTGACCAAGCTGCGCAAGCTCGGGCCGGTCACGGAGGTCAAGACCGAGGAGCTCAAGGCCTCGGAGTTCCCGCAGTTCGTGCTCGCCGAGGCGCGGATGCTGGGGTCGCGGATGGAGCCGAGCGCCGCCGCCCTGCTGGTGCAGGCGATCGGGCAGGACCTGCGCGCCCTCGCCGCGGCCGTCGACCAGCTGACCCACGACTTCCCGGGCGAGACCATCGCCGAGCAGCGGGTCTCGCAGTACTTCGGGGGACGGGCCGAGGCGAAGTCCTTCGTCGTCGCCGACGCGGCCTTCGCCGGACGCCGGTTCGAGGCGCTCGAGGAGCTGCGCTGGGCGCTGGACAACGGCACGGCCTCAGTCCTGGTGACCTCGGCCTTCGCCGGCAGCGCCCGCGGGCTGGCCCGGTTCAAGGCCGCTACGTCCCGCGGACGGGGCGCCCGCGACGCCGACCTGGCGCGCGACGTCGGCGTGCCGCCGTGGAAGATCCGCACCCTGCGCGAGCAGGTCAAGGGCTGGAGCGACGACGGCCTGGTCGCGGCGATCCGCGCGGTCGCGCAGGCCGACGCCGACATCAAGGGCGCGGCCAGCGACCCGGCGTACACCCTCGAGCGGCTGGTGCTCACCATTACCGCCCTGCGCTCCTGAGGCGCAGGCCGGGTCCCGGAAACGCCGACGACCCGCCCCACCGGAGTGGAGCGGGTCGCTGTCAGCGTCCCAGACCGGGTCGAACCCGGGGGAGGATCAGAGTGTGGCGGCCTTCTTGGCGATCGACGACTTGCGGTTCGCCGCCTGGTTCTTGTGGATGACGCCCTTGGAGACGGCCTTGTCGAGCTTCTTGGTGGCGACGCGGGAGGCGAGGACGGCCTTCTCGGTCTCGCCGGCCTCGGCGGCCTCGTTGAAGCGACGGATGGCGGTCTTGAGCTCGCTCTTGACGGCCTTGTTGCGCTCGTGGCGCTTCTCGTTCTGCTTGTTGCGCTTGATCTGGGACTTGATGTTGGCCACGGGGCCCGCCTCACATGTGTCGGTACGTGCTGGTCTGGTGGAGCTGACGGTCGCAACGGGCGCGCAGAGGCGCGCCAACGGAAGCGACAGGAGAATCTAACAGTGGCGCCGGAGCGCACCCAAATCGCGTGGGACCGCCTGCCGGGGGAGCCTCACGACCAGCCGCGCCGTCGGCGCAGCCAGCCCCAGGCAGCCTCACCCTGCCACCGCTGGAACTCCCGCAGCCAGGGCGAGGGTGCCGGCACGGGCAGGTCGCAGCTGGTGAGGAAGAAGCCCGCCATCGCGGCCAGCACGCAGTCGACGTGGTCGTCGGGGACCTCCGCCAGCAGGGGGGTACGCCGGAGCACGGCCTCGACGTCGACGCCGTCGCCGCACGGCCCGACCAGCAGCAGCAGCGAGTCGAGCCAGGCGGCGCCGCGCACCGGCCAGGCCCAGCCGTCGAGGAGGACCCGCCCGTCCGAGGCCAGGCGCAGGGTGTCGTCGCGCAGGTCGGTGTGGACCAGGGTGTCGCCGGCGGTCACCTCGGGGAGGCGACCGGCCAGCCTGCCGGCGGTGATCAGCTGCATCGGCGTACCGAGGTCCTCGCGCTCGGCCAGGATGTCCCATCGCCCGAGCCAGTCGGCGAGGTCCTCGGCGAAGTCGCGCAGGCCCGCGGGCGCGGGGGTCAGGACCTCGGCCACGGACGCCAGCGCGGCCAGGCAGCGCTCCAGCTCCTCCTCGGACCAGGGTCGCGCTGGTGCGGTGCCGACGGGGTGCTCGAGCAGCAGCACGACCCAGTCGCCGTCGAGGAAGGCGGTCAGCCCCACGACGGGGACCTGCGCCGGCAGCGAGGCCAGCCACCGGGCCTCGCTGCGCAGGGCGGCGGCGAAGGAGCACTGCGCCTTGGCGGAGGCGGCCCGCAGCAGGTGGGTGCTGCCGTCGGCACACGTGAGGACGGTCTCGACGACCGGCACGAAGCCATGGGTCAGCGTGGCGTCCGAGACCACCGGGGAGCCGAGCCGGGCCTCGACCTCGAAGCGCACCTGCGGCGGCAGGTGGGCCCAGTCCAGGCGGCGGGCCGTGCGACCCCACGGCAGGTAGGTGTGCACGGGCGCGGGTGTCGGTGGTGCAGGGGACGCAACGGCAGGCGCGACCGCCGGGGAAGAGGTGGGCACCGGCCCATCGTGGCCCGCGTCACGCCCGAAGCCCGGGACCCGGGGCCTCGGCGTGGCGGGGGTTCGTGGGGTGCCGTGGGAGGATGGCGGAGTCCGTCCCGACGTACGAGAGACGCCTGAGACCCCCGTGCCTGCCGTTCCCCCGAAGTCCTGGCCCGTCCCCGGCCAGACCGATCCGGCCATCATCCGGAACTTCTGCATCATCGCCCACATCGACCACGGCAAGTCGACGCTGGCCGACCGGATGCTGCAGCTCACCGGCGTGGTCGACGACCGCGCGGCCCGGGCGCAGTACCTCGACCGGATGGACATCGAGCGCGAGCGCGGCATCACCATCAAGTCCCAGGCCGTGCGGCTGCCGTGGGCGGTGGCCGACGACAACGAGCAGGGCGCCGAGCCGGGCACCTACGTGCTCAACATGATCGACACCCCGGGCCACGTCGACTTCACCTACGAGGTGTCCCGGTCGCTGGAGGCATGCGAGGCCGCGATCCTGCTGGTCGACGCCGCGCAGGGGATCGAGGCCCAGACGCTGGCCAACCTCTACCTCGCGATGGGCGCCGACCTCCACATCATCCCGGTGCTCAACAAGATCGACCTGCCCAGCGCCAACCCGGAGAAGTACGCCGCGGAGCTGGCCGGCCTGGTCGGCTGCGACCCCGAGGACGTGCTCCAGGTCAGCGCCAAGACCGGCCTCGGTGTCGAGGCGCTGCTCAACGAGATCGTCAAGCAGACCCCGCCGCCCGTCGGTGACGCCGACAAGCCTGCGCGGGCGCTGATCTTCGACTCCGTCTACGACACCTACCGCGGCGTGGTCACCTACGTCCGCGTGGTCGACGGCAAGCTCAACCACCGCGACCGGATCAAGATGATGTCGACCGGTGCGACCCACGAGATGCTCGAGGTGGGCGTCATCAGCCCCGAGCAGGTCAAGGCCGGCGAGCTCGGCGTCGGCGAGGTCGGCTACCTCATCACCGGGGTGAAGGACGTGCGCCAGTCCCGCGTCGGCGACACCGTCACGACCCTCCACCACGGCGCCACCGAGGCGCTCGGCGGCTACAAGCACCCCAACCCGATGGTCTACGCCGGGCTCTACCCGATCGACGGCGACCAGTTCGGCGACCTGCGCGAGGCGCTGGAGAAGCTCCAGCTCAACGACGCGGCACTGACCTACGAGCCGGAGACCTCCGGCGCGCTGGGCTTCGGCTTCCGCTGCGGCTTCCTCGGCCTGCTGCACATGGAGATCACCCGCGACCGGCTCGAGCGCGAGTTCGGCCTCGACCTCATCTCCACCGCACCCAACGTGGTCTACGAGGTCCTCATGGAGGACGGCACCGAGGTCGAGGTGACCAACCCCAGTGAGTTCCCCGAGGGCAAGATCGCCGAGGTCCGCGAGCCCGTCGTCCGGGCCACGATCCTGAGCCCCAGCGACTTCATCGGCACGATCATGGAGCTGTGCCAGACCAAGCGCGGCACGCTCGGCGGGATGGACTACCTCTCCGAGGACCGTGTGGAGATGCGCTACACGCTGCCGATGGGCGAGATCGTCTTCGACTTCTTCGACCAGCTGAAGTCGCGCACCAAGGGCTACGCCTCCCTCGACTACGAGCGCTCCGGCGAGCAGGCCGCCGACCTGGTCAAGGTCGACATCCTGCTGCAAGGCGAGCCCGTCGACGCCTTCAGCGCGATCCTGCACAAGGACGCCGCCTACGCCTACGGCGTGATGATGGCCGGCAAGCTCAAGGAACTCATCCCGAGGCAGCAGTTCGAGGTGCCGATCCAGGCCGCCATCGGCGCCCGGGTCATCGCCCGCGAGAACATCCGCGCCATCCGCAAGGACGTGCTCGCCAAGTGCTACGGCGGCGACATCAGCCGCAAGCGCAAGCTGCTGGAGAAGCAGAAGGAGGGCAAGAAGCGGATGAAGATGGTCGGCCGCGTCGAGGTCCCCCAAGAGGCGTTCGTCGCCGCGCTCAGCAACGACGGTGCCGGCAGCTCGGTGGACAAGTCCAAGAAGTAGTGCCCGAGCCGCTGCCGCCCGTCCTGCGCGGGCTGCTGGAGGAGTGGGACCTGGAGCGGGAGACCGACGAGGTCTGGGGCCGCTTCTCCGTCGCGGTCCCCGTGCGCACCGGTGACGGCGAGCGGGCCGTGCTCAAGGTCGCGGACCCCGGGATCGAGACCGAGCACGAGGCGCTCGCGCTGCAGAAGTGGGGCGGTCGCGGCGCGGTGCGGCTGCTGCGGGCCGACCCCCACCGGCGAGCGGTGCTCCTGGAGCGGCTCGAGCGACGCGACCTCACCGAGGAGTGGGACGTCCACGCGTGCGAGGTGGTGGGCGACCTCTACGGGCTGCTGCACGTGCGGGCACCGCCCCAGGTGGTGCTGCTGACGTCGTACGTCGGGCGGAACCTGGAGCCGCTGGCGGCGCTGCCACGCGACGCCGGCCTGCCGCGGCGGATGGTCGAGCAGTGCGTCGCGCTGCTGCGCGACCTGACGACCGACCCGGCCAGTACCGGCACGCTGGTCCACGGCGACCTGCACTACGAGAACGTCCTGGTGCGTCCCGCGAGTGACTCCGGCGGGGACTGGGTCGCCATCGACCCGCACGCCATGAGCGGCGACCCGCACTGGGAGCCGGCCCCGCTGCTGTGGAACCGCTTCGACGAGGTCGCCGGCGACGTCCGCCGGGCGCTGCGGGCCCGCTTCCACGCCGTGGTCGACGCCGCCGGACTCGACGAGGACCGGGCGCGCGCGTGGGCCACCGTCCGGCTGGTGCTCAACGCGTTCTGGGCGGTCCGCGACGGGAAGCCGGACCCGGCGTACGTCACCCGGATGCTCACCGTCGTCAAGGCGATCGCGGACTGAGCCCGGCTCCTTCAGGGCTCAGCCCAGCAGGGCGCGCAGCGTGTCGCGGTGCCGCTCGAAGGCGCGCCGTCCCTCCTTGGTGATCTTGAAGGTCGTCGTGCCTCCCCGACCCCGCCCGTCCTTGGTGACCGTGAGGTAGCCGGCCGACTCCAGCGCCGAGGCCTGCTTGGAGAGATCGGAGTCGCTGACGCCGAGGTGCCGGCGGAGGAAGGAGAAGTCCGTCGACGCCGAGCTGGCCAGCACCGCCATGAACGCGAGCCGCTTGGGGGCGGTCAGCACGGGGTCGAGGTCGGCCAGCGGTGCGGGCGCCGCCTCGTGCCCGGCCTCGGGAGGGGCGCTCACGGGAGCCGCCGCCGCGCGCGCTCGGCCGCCCGGGCGTAGTCGCGCTCGTAGCGCCAGACCAGCAGCCCGGCGAGCACGTCGGTCACGACCGCGGACACCCACACGGAGACGAGGAACCCGATCGCGGTCGCGGCCGCCATGACCACCCCGGCCCCGACCAGGAGCATCCAGAGAGGTCGGTGCAGCTCGCGCGGGATGTCGCCGGTGGGCCAGGTGCCGCGGTGGCGACGGTGGTAGCCGATGAGGAAGCCGGAGGCAGCGACCAGTGCGAGGTTGCCCAGGGCGCTGCCCCAGCCGGGGAGGTAGCCGACCGAGAGCACCAGGGCTCCCGACCACACGGCGAAGTACGGCGCCCACCACCACGGCGTGGCCGGGTGGTCCAGCCAGGTCGCCGCCTGGGCGCGCTCGATGTCCTGGAGCTGCTGGAGCGCAGCCTCGCGCTCCCTGTCGTCATGGGTCCGAGAAGTTTCCATGACGGAAAGCATAGGTATCGCTTTCCAGTGAGGCAAGCGTTCTGGCTGCGGGGACGACAATCGAGGGGCGCCGGCCCCGCCCGCCTGGGAGGATGCCGCCATGTCGCGCATCCTCACCGTCAGCGTCGGCCGCCCCCGCGAGGCCGCGTGGGCGGGCATCGGCCGCACCTCGATCGACAAGACCGCGGTCCGCGGTCCGGTGCGCGTGGGTCGGCTCGGGCTGGACGGCGACGAGGTCTCCGACACCCTCCACCACGGCGGGCCCGCCCAGGCGGTCTACGCCTTCGCCCGCGAGGACCTCGACCACTGGGAGGGCGAGCTCGGCACCCCGATCGCGGACGGCCAGTTCGGGGAGAACCTCACGACGCAGGGGATCGACGTCAACGAGGCCGAGATCGGCGAGCGCTGGCAGGTCGGCGACGTGCTGCTCGAGGTCCGCTCGATCCGCACCCCGTGCAACGACTTCAAGCAGTGGATGGGGCGCTCGGGCTACGACAACCGGGCGTGGGTACGCCGCTTCGCCGAGCTCGCGCGCCCCGGGCCCTACCTGCGGGTGCTCGGCGAGGGCACGCTCGCGGCCGGCGACGAGCTCACCGTCGTGCACCGCCCCGGTCACGGGGTCACGGTCAGCACGATGTTCCGCGCGCTCAACACCGACCACTCCCTGCTGCCCCGGCTGCTGGAGGTCCCCGACCTCCTGCCGAAGGCGCGGGAGCGGGCCGAGGCCTTCGTCCAAGGGGCCCGGGGGCGCGGCGCGGCGTCCTGAGGCGTCCGGTGGCCGGAAGAGGTCCGGGGTTCCTACGCGCCAGTAGGTCACGTGACATAGGTTACGTGGCAATGTCCTGGCGTCCGTAGCGCCGGAAGCCCCTTGTCCCCTGCACAGGAGCGTCATGCCCATCACCCACGACACCGCCTTTCTCGACCGACTCTCGCCCAGCGTGGCCAGGCTTTTCCTGGACCGTGTCTCCAAGACCCCGGAGGTGGAGGCGTACCGATTCCCCGTCGGCGAGGCGTGGGAGTCCGTCACGTGGAAGCAGACCGGCGAGCGGGTCAGCCGCCTCGCTGCCGGTCTGCTCGCCTTGGGTTTGAGCAGCGAGCAGCGCGTCGGCATCGCGTCAGGTACTCGCTATGAATGGATCTTGGCCGACTTGGCGGTGATGTGCGCAGGCGGTGCCACGACGACGGTCTACCCCACGACCAATGCCGAGGACGTCGCGTACATCATCAGCGACTCCGAGTGCCGGGTCGTCTTCGCCGAGGACGAGGAGCAGGTAGCAAAGCTCCGTGAGCGCAAAGCGGAGACGCCCGAAGTGAAGAAGGTGGTCGTCTTCGACGGTGCCACCGATGGTGACTGGATCATCGGCCTGGCCGACCTCGAGGCGCTCGGTGAGGCTTATCTCGCGGAGCACCCGGACGCCATCGAGGAAACCGTCGCCTCAATCAAGCCGGACGGGCTGGCCACCCTGATCTACACCTCCGGCACCACGGGAAAGCCCAAGGGAGTCCGGCTGCTGCACCGCACCTGGGTGTACGAGGGTGCCGCCATCGAGGCCCAGGACATCCTGCACGAGGACGACCTGCAGTTCCTGTGGCTGCCGATGGCCCACTCCTTCGGCAAGGTCCTGATCTCGGCCCAGCTGGCATGCGGGTTCCCCACCGCCGTGGACGGCAGGGTCGACAAGATCATCGACAACCTGGCGGTGGTGAAGCCGACGTTCATGGGCGCGGCGCCCCGCATCTTCGAGAAGGCACACGCGCGCATCGTGACCATGACGGCTTCCGAGGGAGGGTTGAAGGAGAAGATCTTCCAGCAGGCCTTCAAGGTCGGGATGCAGGTGAACGAGCGCAAGCGTGACGGGAGAAGCATCCCGCTGCCGCTCAAGATCCAGCACGCGCTCTTCGACAAGCTTGTCTTCAGCAAGGTTCGCGAGCGATTCGGTGGACGCGTACGCTTCTTCATCTCGGGAGCCGCTGCGCTCAATGCCGAGATCGCTGAATGGTTCCATGCTGCGGGCATCCTCATCCTCGAGGGTTACGGGATGACTGAGAACGCCGCGGGAGCCACGGTCAACCACCCCGATCACTACAAGATGGGGACGGTGGGCCCCGCGCTGCCCGGCTCCGAGGTCCGCATCGGCGAGGGCGGCGAGGTCCAGCTGCGCGGCCCGCACATCATGGCCGGCTACCACAACCTGCCCGACAAGACCGCCGAGGCGTTTACCGAGGACGGCTGGCTGCGCACCGGTGACAAGGGCGAGATCGACGCCGACGGCTTCCTCACCATCACCGGCCGGATCAAGGAGCTCTTCAAGACCTCCGGCGGCAAGTACATCGCCCCGCCGGCGATCGAGTCGAAGTTCAAGGCGCTGTGCCCCTACGCCAGCCAGTTCATGGTGTTCGGTAGCGAGCGCAACTTCGTCGTCGCCCTCGTCACCCTCGACCCCGACGCCATGGCGGGCTGGGCCGAGGAGAACGGCATGTCCGGCAAGTCCTACACCGAGATCGTGCGCTCGCCGCAGGTCAAGGAGATGATCGGCGGCTACGTCGAGGAGCTCAACGGCAAGCTCAACCGCTGGGAGACCATCAAGAAGTGGGAGATCCTCGACCACGACCTCACCATCGAGTCCGGCGAGCTGACCCCCTCCATGAAGGTCAAGCGCACCGTCGTGGAGGACAACAACAAGCAGCTGATCGACAGCTTCTACAGCTGATCGACGCGGCCACCGCCTGACTGATCATCTGGCGCGACGCCCCGGTCCCGTGCACCTCGCACGGGCCGGGGCGTCGTCGCGTCCGGGGACGGGGGAGGATGGGTCGGTGCCCTCCACCCTCCCCGACGGCGAGCCCGCGCCGGCCGACGGCAGCCTCCCGGCCAGCGCGCTGGAGGGGGTGGGTGAGCGCCCCTTCGGGCTCTACGTGCACGTGCCCTTCTGCGCGGTGCGCTGCGGCTACTGCGACTTCAACACCTACACCGCCGAGGAGCTCGGCCCGGCGAGCGTCCCCGGTGCCTCCCGCTCGACGTACGCCGACGCAGCCGTCGCGGAGGTCCGCCGGATCCGCGGGGTGCTCGGCGAGCTCGACGTGCGCGCGGACACCGTCTTCCTCGGCGGGGGCACCCCGACGCTGCTGCCGCCCGAGGACCTGGTCGCGGTCCTGGCCGCGGCCCGCGACGAGCTCGGCCTGGCCCCCGACGTCGAGGTCACGACCGAGGCGAACCCCGACTCGGTGACCCCCGAGGGCCTGGCGCGGCTGCGCGAGGGCGGCTTCACCCGGGTCTCCTTCGGCATGCAGTCGCAGGTGCGGCACGTGCTGGCGGTGCTCGACCGCACCCACGACCCCGAACGGGTGCCGCGGGCCGTGGAGTGGGCCCGCGAGGCGGGGCTGCAGGTCTCCCTCGACCTGATCTACGGCACTCCGGGGGAGTCCGTGGCGGACTGGGAGACCTCGCTGCGGGCGGCGCTGGACTGCGGGCCCGACCACGTGTCGGCGTACTCCCTCATCGTCGAGGACGGCACCGCCCTGGCCCGCCGGGTGCGGCGCGGGGAGCTGCCGATGCCCGAGGAGGACGACCTCGCAGACAAGTACGAGCTCGCCGACCACCACCTGCGCGCCGCCGGCCTGGAGTGGTACGAGGTGTCGAACTGGTCGAGCGGGCCCGACACCCGCTGCCGGCACAACCTCCTCTACTGGACCGGCGCGGACTGGTGGGGTGTGGGCCCCGGCGCGCACAGCCACGTCGGCGGCGTGCGCTGGTGGAACGTCAAGCACCCCGCGGCGTACGCCGAGCGGCTGGCCTCGGGGGTCAGCCCCGCGCTGGCGCGCGAGGTGCTGTCGCCGGAGGACCGGCGCGTCGAGCGGGTGCTGCTGGAGCTGCGGCTGCGTGACGGGCTGCCGCTGGACGTGCTCGACCAGGCCGGCCGCGAGGCCGTGCCCGACCAGGTGGCCGCCGGGCTGGTGCGCGTGGCCGGGGACCGGCTCGTGCTCACCGACCGCGGCCGGCTCCTGGCGGACGGGGTCGTGCGGGACCTGCTGGCGTGACCCTGGGGGTCAGCTGACCATCCGGATGGTCAGGATCAGCATCGAGAGCTGGAAGTTCAACGACTCGACGGCCTGACGCCGGACGTAGGCCGACTCGTTGCCCTTCAGCAGCAGCACCAGCAGCGGGCCCAGGAACGCCAGCGCCACGAACGCGCCGACGAAGGCCGACCAGTGGGCGGCACCGCCCCAGGTGCGCTCCTCGTCGGGGGTCATCGGGCGGGGCCCGGGAGGGCCCCAGCCGGGCTGCTGGCCGTACGGCGGACCCGGCGGCCCCTGAGGAGGACCCGGAGGGCCCGGCGGCGGCGGGGGCGTCTGGCTCATCGGTCTCCCTGGTCTAGCGGTCGGACTGGTCGGTGGTGACGAAGTCGATCAGCTCCTCGACCCGGCCCAGCAGTGCCGGCTCGAGGTCGGCGTAGGAGCGGACCCGGCCGAGCAGCTGCTTCCAGGCGCGGGCGATGTCGGCCTGGTCGCGGTGCGGCCAGCCGAGGTGCTGGCACACGCCCTTCTTCCACTCGATCGAGCGCGGGATGGTCGGCCACGAGGTGAGGCCGACCCGTTCGGGCTTGATCGCCTGCCACACGTCCACGAAGGGGTGCCCGACGATCAGGACGTGCTTGCCGACGGGGGAGCGGAGGATGCCCTGGGCGATCCGGCTCTCCTTGGAGCCCGGCACCAGGTGGTCGACGAGCACGCCGACGCGGCGGCCGGGGCCTGGCCTGAAGTCGCGCAGGTGGTCGGCGAGGTCGTCGACGCCGCCGAGGAACTCCACGGCCACGCCCTCGACCCGCAGGTCGTCGCCCCAGACCTTCTCGACCAGCTCGGCGTCGTGGCGGCCCTCGACGAAGACCCGACTGGCCCGCGCCACCCGGGCCTTGCTCTCCACGGCCACCGAGCCCGACGCGGTGCGGGCCGGCTTGGCCGGGCCCTTCTGGGTGACCGGCGCGACGAGCACGACGGGGCGGCCCTCGAGCAGGAAGCCCGGGCCGAGCGGGAAGGTACGCCGGGTGCCGCGGCGGTCCTCGAGCGTGAGCACGTCCAGGTCGCGGTCGACCGAGACGATCTCGCCGCAGAAGTCCGTGGTGACCTCCTCCACGACCTCACCCATCGTGGCCGGTGCCTCGACGGCACGGCCGCGCTTGGGGGCGCGCCAGTCGGTGGAGAGCACGTCGGAGCCGTAGCGGTCGGTCACCTGACGAGGCTAGGCAGCCGACCGGGTCGCGGTCAGGAGGACGCGCCGGACCCGTCCTGCTCGGCACCCTCATCGGCGGTGTCGTCGGCGCTGTCGTCCATCTCGTCGGCGGTCTTGCCACCCTCGAGCAGCTCGGCACCCTCGCCGTCGGGCAGTCCCTCGGCGAGCGGGTTGTCCTCGCCCGGCACCAGGTCGGGCGGCAGCTGCTCGTCGGGGACGCCGCTGGTGGTCTGCTCGGGCTCGCTCTCGGACATGTCCCGACGCTAGGCGCCGCCGGCCGGGGCCAGCCTCACCCCCGCGAGCGCGGCTGCCAGGCCTCGACGGTGCGGCTGCGGACTCAGCCGAAGCTGATGAACCCCCGCAGCCCCGCCTCGCCGTCCTCGGCCCCGACCTCGTGCAGCTCGGTGAAGCCGAGCGACTCGTAGAAGGCGCGCTGGCCCGCCTCTGCGTCGGTCACGAGCACCCGCTGGCGCACCTCGGCGTGCCGGTCGAGGACGTGACGCACCAGCAGGCGACCCACGCCGTGGCGCTGCTCCTCGGGCCGGACCAGGATGTCCTGGAGGTAGCAGATGGTCGCCCCGTCCGACAGCGCGCGAGCCAGCCCGACCAGCCGTCCCTCGCGTCGCGCCGTCACCACGGTGGTGCTCCCGGCCAGCGCTCGCTCCAGCAGGTCGGGGTGGCGGGTGTAGGCGGTCCAGCCGACGGCGTCGTAGAGGTCCAGCAGGTCCTCGCGGGCCGGGAGCTCCCCCTCGGCGATGGCCAGTCCGTGCGTCGTCGTGTCCACCCGAGGCACGCTAGCCCCTGGGGGCCGAGACGTTCACCCGCTTCACCGGCGCAGCGGCCCGGCGGTCCACCCGTCCCCGGTGCGGTCCCAGGCGAAGGACCGTTGGCCGGGGTCCACCGGACGCACCTCGACCCGGTCCGGACCGGGAGCGGTGAGGAAAGGCCGGCACCCCGAGTCGGCCGGGGCGTCGCGGGGGCGGGTGGTGGTGACGACCGGCGTGAGGTCGCCGCTGAGCGGGCCCGAGACCAGGAGCGTGAACCGGCAGCCGCCGGGCACGACGCGGGCCTTCACCACCCGCAGCGACCCGTCCGGTGCCAGCGCCGGCTGCGAGGCCGACACCGGCCCGGCGCCGTACGACGGGTGGCCGGACCAGGGGACGCGGCGGATGCCATCGGACTCGTCCCAGAGCCAGGCGCCCTCGGGGTCCTCGCCGAGGTAGGCGGTCGCACCGTCCGGCGCCACCTCCGGCTCGCCGCCGAAGCCGGGCCGTGGCTGGACCCAGCACTGCTGCTCCCGGCAGACGAGGCCGACATCGAGGTCATCCCCGTCGTCCTCGTTGCCGTTCGAGAACAGCGCCAGCACGGCCACCGTGCCGCCGGCCTCGCGCGCCGTGGTGTCGGCGAGGTCGCGGCCGCGGCCGTCGAGCGCGAAGACCTGTTCGGGCGCGGTCCAGCCCTCGCCGTCGGGGTCGCGCCACTGGACGGTGAGCACGCGACCGTCGGGGCTGCCGACCGACAGGGCTGCCTCGTCACCCGCGAGTTCGATGACGCGGGCCGGTGGTGCCTGGTCGGCGTACGTCGCCTGGTCGTGGCGGTAGGTCACGAGATCGTCGTGGAGGACCGTCACCCACGCGACGCCGAGGCCGGCGAGCACGACGACCACGGCCGCGACCTTCACGAGCACCCGAGACCCCACGGTGCCACCGTAGGGGTCAGGCCGCCCAGCCGGCAGGTCCGAGGTCGTCGACGAGCTCGACCGCGCGGCCCGGGTAGATCTCGACGACGGTTGCGGTGGTGCGGCGGGCGGCCTCGCCCGGGGTGCTCGGCAGGGCGCGGGTGCCGGTGGCGTCGCGGAGGTAGGTGTGGCCGTGGGGGTCGCGCCAGAGGTGGATGCCGGGGAAGGGTTCGCGGACCTGCCAGCCGCCGTGGGTCTTGAGGCGGTGGTGGAAGGTGTGGAGGGGGCCGAGATTGTCGACGCGGGTCTGTCCCTGGGGGTGTTCGGCTCCGGGTGGCTGTTCGTGCCGGGGTGGTTGCCAGGGTTCCTCGTGGTCGATCTGGGTGTGGCTGCTGGTGGAGTTCGCGGTGCCCCAGGGGAAGGTCTCGACGGGG
>NZ_JASBRN010000062.1 GCF_030149505.1 Nocardioides sp. | reverse complement strand
GCAAGTTCGGCGGCGGCTCGTACGTCGCCACCGGCGGCCTGCACGGCGTGGGCCTGTCGGTGGTCAACGCGCTGTCGGCGCGCATGGACATCGACGTCGAGCGCTCCCCGGCGGTCCAGGGCATCTCGTTCCAGCGCGGCGTGCCCGGCGTCTTCGCCGCCGACGGCCCCGGCACCGACTTCACCCCCCGGTCCGGCCTGACCCGCAAGGGCGGCCGCGTGGCCAAGGGCCGCAGCGGCACCCGCATCCGGTTCTGGCCGGACCGTCAGATCTTCACCAAGGACGCCGGCTACGTCTACGACGAGCTGCTGACGCGCGCGCGCCAGACCTCCTTCATCGTCCCCGGCCTCGAGATCGTCGTCCGCGACCTGCGTGGCGAGGAGCCGGTCGAGGAGAGCTTCAAGCACGAGGGCGGCATCACCGAGTTCGCCGACTTCCTCAGCAACGACGAGCCGGTCACCCAGGTCCTGCGGCTGCAGGGCTCCGACACCTTCACCGAGACCGTGCCGCTGCTCGACGACAAGGGGCACATGACCCCGCAGGAGGTCGAGCGCGAGCTGACCGTCGACGTCGCCGTGCGGTGGGGCACCGGCTACGACACCGAGCTGCGCGCCTTCGTCAACGTCATCGCCACTCCCAAGGGCGGCACCCACGTCAGCGGCTTCGAGAACGCCCTGACCAAGACCTTCAACGACGTCATGCGCGCCTCCAAAGCACTCAAGGTCAACGACCCCGACGTGATCAAGGACGACGTGCTCGAGGGCCTCACCGCGGTCGTGACCGTCCGGCTGGCCGAGCCGCAGTTCGAGGGCCAGACCAAGGAGATCCTCGGCACCCCGGCGGCGCGCACCATCGTGCGCAAGGTCGTGGCACGCGAGCTCAAGGCGTTCCTGACCAGCACCAAGCGGGCCGAGAAGGCCGAGGCCAAGCTGGTGATGGAGAAGGTCGCGGGCGCCCAGAAGACCCGGATCGCCGCACGCCAGCACAAGGAGACCCAGCGCCGCAAGAACGCGCTGGAGTCCTCCGCTCTGCCGCCCAAGCTCAACGACTGCCGGGCCAATGACAACGACCGCACCGAGCTGTTCATCGTCGAGGGTGACTCGGCCATGGGCACCGCCAAGGCCGCGCGCAACTCCGAGTTCCAGGCGCTGCTGCCGATCCGCGGCAAGATCCTCAACGTCCAGAAGGCCTCGGTCGGCGACATGCTCAAGAACGCCGAGTGCGCCTCGATCATCCAGGTCGTCGGCGCCGGCTCGGGACGGACCTTCGAGCTCGAGGCGCGGCGCTACGGCCGGATCATCTTCATGGCCGACGCCGACTCCGACGGCGCCCACATCCGCTGCCTGCTGGCCACGCTGTTCTTCAAGTACATGCCCGACCTGATCCGCGACGGCCGCGTCTACACCGCTGTCCCGCCGCTGCACCGCATCGAGCTCTCCAACCCCAAGAAGGGGATGGACAAGTACGTCTACACCTACTCCGACGCCGAGCTGCAGCGGAAGTTGGCGGAGCTGAAGAAGAAGAACGTGCGCTGGAAGGACCCTGTGCAGCGCTACAAGGGCCTCGGCGAGATGGACGCCGACCAGCTGGCCGAGACCACGATGGACCCGCGCCACCGCACGCTGCGTCGGCTCACCATCGACGACGCCGAGGGCGCCACGCAGGTCTTCGAGCTGCTGATGGGCTCCGAGGTGGCGCCGCGCAAGGAGTTCATCGTCCAAGGCGCCTACGACGTCGACGTGGACGCCCTGGACGCGTGAGCGCCCCGCGCCGCGCGGCCATGTGGGTCACGCTCCTCCTGGCCTCGGTGCTGCTGGCCTTCGACCAGGGCGTGGCCTACGCCGAGCGCACCTACTGCACCGCCGAGGCCTCCGACTGCGACCTCGGGGTGCTGTGGGGTGCCTGGTACGCCGGTGTCACCATCGTGGTGTGGGGACTGCTGGTCGCGGGTGTGGAGATCTGGGTGCGCCACCGGGACCCGCGCCGCGCCGCCGCGTGAGTTCTGGCCGGCTGCTGCCGGTCCTGCTCGCCGGCGCCCTCCTGCTCGGCGCCTGCACGGGCGAGGACGGGTCGGAGGAGCCGTCGCGCGACGACGTACCCGCGAGCCCGTCGGCCGGTGAGGAGGCTCCGGCCCCGTCCGCCTCCGAGCGGCTGGGCCTGGCCACCGGGTGGGGCCCCTCGCGTGCCCAGCTGGACCGCGCCGCGCGCCAGGCGCGTGCGATGCCGCTGCCCGACCTCGCCGGGCAGGTGGTGGTGGCCCGGTGGACCGGTGGCACGCTGCCGCCGACCCGGCTCGTGCGCGACCTCCACCTCGGCGGGCTGGTCGTCTTCGACGAGAACGTCGCCTCCGCGGCGGGTCTGCGCGCCGCCGCGCGCGGCCTCGAGCGGGCGGCCGGCCGGCCGCTGCTGCTGGCCGTGGACCAGGAGGGCGGCCTCGTCGAGCGGATCCGGGGCGAGGTGACGTCCCTGCCGGCGCTGATGGCCGCTGGCGCCGCGGGGGAGCCGGCGCTGACCCGCGCCGCCCACGCCGCCGTGGGACGCGAGCTCGCCTGGACCGGGATCGACGTCGACCTGGCTCCCGACACCGACGTGACCGCCGGGCCCCGCGACCCGGTCATCGGCTCCCGCTCCGCAGGCTCCGACCCGAGGACGGTCGCCCGGCAGGGCGTCGCCGCCGCACGCGGGCTCCGCGACGCCGGGGTGCTCCCGGTGGTCAAGCACTTCCCCGGTCACGGCTCGCTGAGCGTCGACAGCCACCTGGCGCTGCCGGTGCAGCCGCGCACCGTCGCGCAGCTGCAGCGCACCGACCTGGTGCCCTTCCGCGCCGCTGTCGAGGCCGGCCTCCCGGCGGTGATGATCGGCCACATCGCCGTGCGCGAGCTGGACCCGGACGTCCCGGCCACGGTGTCGCGCCCGGTCGTCACGGGCCTGCTGCGCGAGGCCCTGGGGTTCGACGGGCTGGTGGTCAGCGACGCGCTGGAGATGGCGGCGCTGCGCGGGGTCCCGCGCCCCGCCGTGGGCTTCCTGCGGGCTGGCGGCGACGTCGTGCTCATGCCGACCGACCCCGCGGCCACGGTCCGCAGCATCGTCGGTGCGGTCCGTGCGGGTCGGCTGCCGCTGCGGCGCCTCCAGCAGGCCGCCGCCCGGGTCCTGGCGGTCCAGGCCTGGCAACGCCCGCGGCCCGCTGCACCGGGCACGGCCGCCGGCGCCGTACGCCGCCTGGCCGACGCTGCCACCACCTCGGTCGGCGGCCCGTGCCGCGGCCGGCTCGTGCGGCGCGCGGTGCCGCTGGGCGACGCCGCGGTCGTCGCGACGTTCAGCGCCGCTGCCCGCCGCGCGGGACTGCCGCTGGGGCAGGTCCGGACGGTGCGTCCATCGCGCCCCGAGCCGACGGGCGACCCGCGACGCGACCGTGCGCGGTTGCAGGCGTGGCGCACCGCCGAGCCGCGGCGGGTCGTCGACGGCACCGCCGTCCACCTGCTCGGGCCCGGCGACCCGGCCCCGGCCTCCGGCGTCGTCGTGGCCACCGACCGGCCCTACGTCCTGGGCACGACGCGGGCCCGTACCCGCCTGGCGACGTACGGCGCCGGGCGCACGTCCATGGCCGCGCTGGTGGCCGTGCTGCTGGGTCGCCAGCGGGCGCCGGGGCAGCTGCCCGTGCCGGTCACCGGGGTGCCGCGGCAGGGCTGCTGAGCAGCCCCGGGGGCCGGGCCCCACGGGTCATGGCCCCAGCCGTCAGGGTCGAGCGGTCAGTACTTCTGCTCGAGCAGACCGGTGTCGACGTCGTAGACGAAGCCGCCGACCTGCACCGAGTCCGGGACGAGCGGGTGCGACGCCACCCGGTGCACGTCCAGGCCGAGGGTGGCGACCTGGTCCTCGATGACGTGGAAGCGCTGCCACGTCACGTCGGTGCCGGCGGACTCGGCGACCTTCTCCCGCAGGACCTCCTCGGTGTTGGAGGCGACCGCGCAGCGGGTGTGCGGCACGACCAGCACGCGGTCGACGTTGAGCAGGTGCACCGCGAGCACGATCGCCTCGAGGGCGGCCTCGGTCACGCGCCCGCCCGGGTTGCGGAAGATCTTGGCGTCACCGGCTTGGAGGCCGATCATCCGCAGCGGGTCGATCCGGCTGTCCATGCAGGTCACGATGGCCACGCCGGCCTTCGCGATCCCGTCGAAGCCGCCGAAGGCGAAGTCGGTCGCGAACTCGCGGTTCGCGCTGAGCAGGTCCTCGAACGTATTCACCACAGCCCCGGAACCTAGCCGATGGAGCTCACCCGGAGGGGCGTCGTCCCACGCGTCGGAGCCCCCCGCAGCAGCCACAGCGCCAGGACCGCGGCGACGAGCGCGCAGCCGGCCGCGCCGAGGAAGACCGTCTGCTCCTGCGCGATGCCGGCGGCCTTGAGCAGGTCGGAGTACTCCGCGCAGCGGGTGGTGCCGGCGGGGCACACGTCCTGCACCGGGGGCACCGCAGCCTGCTCGGCGTAGTAGCGGCGCAGGCCGATCGTGGTGAGCGCGGAGATGCCCACGAGCATCCCGACCATGCGGGCCACGACCACCATGGCCGAGGCCAGACCGTGCACGGCGTCGGCGGTGACGGCGAGCACGGCCGCGTTGACCGGGGCGAGCGCCAGGCCGAAGCCCAGGCCGCCCACCACGAGCGGGATCGTGGCGGTCCAGGACTCCAGGCTGTCGATGTCCCAGCGCGACATCGCGAGGAACCCTGCCGCGGCCATCATCATGCCGATCGCGGTCACCACGCCGGCGGGCAGGACCCGGGTGAGGTAGCCGCCGACGACCGCGCCGACCGGCAGCGCCGCCAGGAAGCGCACGAGCACGAGCGCGGCCATCAGCTGACTGTCGGGGTAGACGGTGGTGCGGGCGAAGAGCGGCACGTCGATGAGGGCGGCGATGAGCGCGGCCCCCACGAAGAAGCTGACGACCACCGAGCCCCAGGCGGGACGGGCGGCGAGGGCACCGCGGGGGAGCAGCGGCGACTCGGCGCGGCGCAGGTGAACGGCGAAGGCCACCGCGCCGACCACGGCGCCGAGGAGGTACCACCAGCCCTGGTCGGAGAAGACCTCGATCTTGGGGTCGGCGGTGGCGAAGGCCAGGATCACCCCGCCCAGGGCGACGGCGAGGTAGGTCGCGCCCACGACGTCGGCCTCCCGCAGCGACCGGCCCCAGGCGCGCAGGTCGACCAGCGGACGGGTCGCGGTCAGGCACCGCACGACCAGCAGCACCACGGCTGCGACCGTCACGGCGCCGACCGGGGTCAGCCAGCGACCGCCGTCCTCGACGAACGGGATGAACAGCTGGCCCCAGGTCAGGTCGGTCAGCAGCTGGGTGGGTGGCTGGAAGACCAGGCCACCGGTCACCAGGGCCACGAGGAGCAGCAGGAGACCGACCACGTCGGGTGGACCGCGGTGGGTGCGGAGGACGTCGGGGTGGTCGGCGGTCACCCGGCGAGCGGCCGCGGCGATGGCCGCGGCCAGCACCAGCCCGACGGCGAGGTTGAGCAGGAAGATCGCGCGCCAGTCCGCCACGGCCAGCACGACCGCCCCCAGCAGCGGGCCGAGGACCGAGCCGATCTCCTGGACCGCCGAGACCAGGCCGAGCGGGACGGCGCGGCGCTCGGGTGGGTAGAGGTCGGCGACCAGGGCGAGCGTGGCCGGCACGAGGCCGCCGCCACCGACGCCCTGCAGGAAGCGCCCCGTGACCATGGTCGGCATGTCGTAGGCGGCCGCGGTGATGATCGAGCCGAGCGCGAAGACGACGAGCGAGGCCGTCAGCACCGGGATCCGGCCGCGCAGGTCGGCGATCCGCCCGATGAGCGGCAGCATCGCGACGTACCCCAGCAGGAAGCCGGAGATGATCGGCGCGGCCCGCTGCAGCTGCTCGGGGGAGAGCCCGATGCCCTGCATCATGTCGACCAGCGCGAGGACGACGACGTAGGTGTCGGCGGCGGCGAAGGCCACCGCCCCGGCCGCGAGGCCCAGCATCAGCCGGGCGCCGGCAGGCACGCGCGTCGGCGGGCTGTGGGGCTGGCTCACGAGTCCGAGCGGCCCGTCACTCGGGGGCGGTGATCGACGGCTCGGCACCGTAGTCGTCGAAGGTGACGAGGTAGGTCATCGACCCGGCGCCGTAGAAGTCCCCGGTCAGCTCCATCGAGCGCAGCTCGGTGTCGTCGCTGACGGTGTACGACGCCGCGAAGTCTCCCTCGGCGCTCGGGATGATCCCGGCGACCACGTCCCCGGCGACCGTCCCGGAGTAGGTGGTCAGGACGTCGCGGTTGTCGGTGCCGCCACGGACCTGCTCGCCCTGCTCGAGCTCTTCGGTCGCGACCAGCAGGGAGGAGAAGCCCGTGTCGGGGTCCATCAGCCCGGCTGGGTCGGGAGCGCCGTACTCCGCCGGGTCGACCTCGGACCAGCCAGTGGTGAGCGGGACCTGGGCGAAGACGGTGCCGTCGACCGCGACCACCGGGACGGTGGGCTCGATGCCGGCGAAGCGGACCACGATCTCGCCGTCGAAGGCCGGGTCGTGGGTGCCGTAGCCCTCGGCGCGCAGCAGCCCGTCGACGCCTTCGGAGAGGTCGTCGGTCTCCAGGACGATCCGCACGCCGCTGGTCTCGTCGAAGGTGGTCTTGGCCTCCGCCAGCACCTCGGCGGGGTCCTGGTCGGGCTCGGCCGCCGAGTCCTCCCCGCTGCACGCGGAGAGGAGCAGGGCGGCAGCCACGAGCGGGGCCGCCGCCCGGGCGGTCCCCCCGGTCGCGGAGGGGCGGGTCAGCAGGCGGGCGCGCATGGCCTCAGCCTTCCACAGGCGTGGGTGCGTCCCCGGCCGTGCCCGCGCCGGTGTCGGCTCCGACCCGGCTGGCCACCGGTCCGGCGACAGCGGCGATCGGCTGGGGGGCCGGGACGCCCGAGCCGTCGCGCCGGCCGCTGGCCTCGGGCAGCTCCACCGGGGCGCCGCTGCTGGCGGCCGCGCGCGCCGGGGCCGTGCCGACCCAGGCCAGGACGAGCGTGTCCTCGCCCTTCAGGAAGCGGTGGCAGCGCACGCCGCCGGTGGCCCGACCCTTGGCGGGGTACTCGGAGAACGGGGCGACCTTGACCGCGCCCGCGTCGGTGCCGGCTAGGGCCGCCGACGAGCCGGAGACGGTGACGACCACCGAGCCCTCGGGGGCGTCGGGGTCCACCGCACCGAACCACACCACCCGCTGGCCGGCGGCGAGGCGCACCCCGGCGATGCCGCCGCCGGCGCGGCCCTGCGGCCGGACGCCGTCGGCGCCGAAGTGCAGCAGCTGGGCGTCGGAGGTGACGAAGCAGAGCGTCTCGCCCCCGGTCAGCAGTTCGACCGCGCCGACGACCTCGTCGTCGTCCTTGAGGCCGATGACGTCCCACTCGTCGCGGCCCAGGACCTCGGGGTTGACCCGCTTGACCACGCCGTCGCGGGTGCCCAGCGCCAGCCCGGGACCCTCGGTGGCCAGGGTGCACAGCGTCAGCACGCGCTCGCCGTTGTCGAGCTGGAGCAGCTCGCTGACCGGGATGCCGCCCTGCAGGTGGGGGTCGTTGGCCGAGGCGGGCAGGACCGCGGTGACGTCGAGGACGCTGAGGCGCAGCAGCCGGCCGCGGTTGGTGACGGCTCCGATGTCGGCGCGCGCGGTCGTGGTGACCGCCGAGACGACGACGTCGTGGTTGACCCGGTCCCCGCCGCGTCCGACGTCGTCGACGCCGGCGGTGCGCGCGAGCAGCCCGGCCGACGAGAGAAGCACCAGGCAGGGGTCGTCGGTGACCTCGACGGGGGCGACGGTGGCCTTGCGGTTCTCGGTGCCGTCGGACTGCAGCAGCACGGTGCGCCGGGGGGTGCCGTAGGTCTTGGCGACCTCGGCCAGCTCGCTGGAGACGACCTTCCGCAGCAGCCCCTCGTCGGCCAGGATCGCGTCGAGCTCCTCGATCTCGCGGCGCAGCTGCTCCTGCTCCTTCTCCAGCTCGATCCGGCTGAAGCGGGTCAGGCGGCGCAGCTGCATCTCCAGGATGTACTCCGCCTGGAGCGTCGAGAGGTCGAAGACGCCCATGAGCCGCTCCTTGGCGGCGCCGGAGTCGTCGCTGGAGCGGATGACGGCGATGACCTCGTCGATGTCGAGCAGGGCCACCAGCAGGCCGTCGACCAGGTGCAGCCGGTCGGCCTTCTTGGTGCGGCGGAACGCCGAGCGCCGGCGTACGACGTCGTAGCGGTGCTCCAGGAAGACCCGCAGCATCTCCAGCAGCCCCAGCGTGCGCGGCTGGCCGTCGACCAGGGCCACGGTGTTGATGCCGAAGGACTCCTCCATCGGGGTCTGCCGGTAGAGCTGCTCGAGGATCGCCTCGGGGACGAAGCCGTTCTTGACCTCGATGACCAGCCGCAGGCCGTGCTGGCGGTCGGTGAGGTCCTTGATGTCGGAGATGCCCTGGAGCTTCTTGCCCTGGACCAGGGTCTTGATCCGCTCCACGACCTTCTCGGTGCCGACGTTGTACGGCAGCTCGGTGACCACGATCCCCTTGCGGCGCCCGATGGTCTCGATCCGGGCGGTGGCGCGCATGCGGAAGGAGCCGCGGCCGGTCTCGTAGGCGTCGCGGATGCCGTCGAGCCCGATGATCTTGCCGCCGGTCGGCAGGTCGGGGCCCGGGATGAACCGCATGAGGTCCTCCACCGTCGCCTTCGGGTGGGTGATGAGGTGGCGCAGCGCCTGCACGACCTCCACCAGGTTGTGCGGCGCGCAGTTGGTCGCCATGCCGACCGCGATACCGCTGGTGCCGTTGACCAGCAGGTTGGGGATGGCCGCGGGGAGCACCGAGGGCTCCATCTCGCGGGAGTCGTAGTTGGGTCGGAAGTCGACGGTGTCCTCGTCGATCGACTCCGTCATCGCCACCGCCGCCGGCGTCATCCGGGCCTCGGTGTAGCGCATGGCCGCCGGCGGGTCGTCGGGGCTCCCGAAGTTCCCGTGGCCGTCGACCATCGGCAGCCGCACGGTCCAGGACTGGGCCTGCCGCACGAGGGCGTCGTAGATCGCGCCGTCCCCGTGCGGGTGCAGCCGGCCCATGACCTCGCCGACGACGCGGGCGCTCTTGACGTGACCCCGGTCGGGGAACAGGCGCATGTCCTGCATCGTGTAGAGGATGCGTCGCTGCACCGGCTTGAGCCCGTCGCGGGCGTCGGGCAGCGCGCGGGAGTAGATGACCGAGTAGGCGTACTCCAGGAAGGAGGCCTGCATCTCGTCCCGGATGTCGGTGTCGAGGATGTGCTCCTCGAAGTCGTCGTCGGGGACCTCGTTCTTCGTGCGCCGTGCCATGCGCCCATTCTCGCCGCCGGCCTCCACGCTGCGGCGCGGGGCACGCCGACCGCTACATTTCCCTGTGTGACCTCAGCGTCGGAGCAGCCCCCCGCCCCGGCTCCCACCGAGCCCCCGCGGCACTGGGAGGCCGACGTGCTGCTGCGCGACGGCAGCACAGCCCACATCCGGCCGATCCGCCCCGAGGACGACGAGCTGCTCGTCGAGTTCTACAGCCGGGTCTCGGATCGCTCGAAGTACTACCGCTTCTTCTCCCCGATGCCGCGGCTCTCCGACCGCGACGTGCAGCGCTTCACCCGC
Source organism: Nocardioides sp. (assembly GCF_030149505.1). Classification (GTDB taxonomy): domain Bacteria; phylum Actinomycetota; class Actinomycetes; order Propionibacteriales; family Nocardioidaceae; genus Nocardioides. The sequence continues at coordinate 5,039 of NZ_JASBRN010000062.1, read as the reverse complement.
GTCGACCACGACCGCCGGGTGGCGCTGGTGCTGACCCTCCAGGGCCGGATGATCGCCGTGGGGCGCTACGACACCCTGCGCGCCGGCGAGGCCGAGGTCGCCTTCCTCGTCGAGGACCAGCACCAGGGCCGTGGCATCGCCCAGCTGCTGCTGGAGCACCTGGCCCAGGCCGGGCGCGAGCGCGGCCTGGAGAAGTTCATCGCCGAGGTGCTGCCCGACAACTCCCGGATGATCCAGACCTTCCGCGACGCCGGCTACCGCGTGGCCACGGAGTACGAGGACGGCGTCCTGGTGCTGGAGTTCCCCATCGACGCCACCGACACCGCGATCGGGGTCATGCAGGGGCGCGAGCACCGGGCCGAGGCCGCCTCGATCGAGCGCTTCTTCAACCCCCGCTCCGTGGCGATCATCGGCGCGAGCCGTCGCCAGGACACGATCGGCCAGACCCTGGTGCGCAACCTGGTCAACGGCGACTTCACCGGGCGGGTGTACGCCGTCAACCCGACGGCCGGCGCGGTGTCGGGCCTGCCGGCGTACAAGTCCGTGACCGACATCCCCGACGACGTGGACGTGGCCATCGTCGCGGTCCCGGCCGACGCCGTGCAGGACGTCGTGCTCGACTGCGCCGCCAAGGGCGTGCACGGCCTGGTCGTCATCTCCAGCGGCTTCGCCGAGACCGGCGAGGAGGGCCGGCAGCGCCAGCGCCGCCTCGTCGGGCTGTCCCGCTCCTACGGCCTGCGCTTGATCGGCCCCAACTGCCTGGGCATCATCAACACCGACCCGGGCGTCTCGATCAACGCCTCGCTGTCGCAGGTGATGCCGCCGCGCGGGCGCGCGGGCTTCTTCTGCCAGTCCGGTGCCCTGGGCTCGGCGATCCTCGAGAAGGTGCAGAACCGTGGTCTGGGCCTGTCGACCTTCGTCAGCGCCGGCAACCGCGCCGACGTCTCCGGCAACGACCTCCTGCAGTACTGGGAGGAGGACGAGTCCACCGAGGTCGTCCTGCTCTACCTGGAGTCGATCGGCAATCCGCGCAAGTTCTCCCGCATCGCGCGCCGGGTGAGCCTGCGCAAGCCGATCATCGCGGTGCGCTCGGGCCGCACCACCCAGGGCGTGCCGATGGGCCACGCCGTGCGCAAGATCGCCGCGCCGCCGGCCGCCGTCGACGCGATGTTCCGCCAGGCCGGCGTGATCCAGGTCGACACGCTGGAGGAGATGTTCGACGTCGCCCAGCTCGTCGCCCACCAGCCGCTGCCGCGCGGGCGCCGGGTCGCGATCGTCGGCAACTCCGACGCCCTGGGCCTGCTGGCCGCCGACGCGGCCGCCGCCGTCGGGCTCGTGGTCAACAAGTCGGTCGCCCTGGGCGCCGAGGCCGGCGCGGAGGACTTCGAGGACGCCCTCGACGCCGCCATCGACGACCCCGACGTCGACTCGGTCGTCGCCGTCTACATCCCGCCGCTCAACGTCTCCGGGGAAGAGGTCGCCAACGTCCTCGCAGCCATCGGGGAGCAGTCCGACAAGCCCCTGGTCTCGACCTTCCTCGGGGTCGAGGGCGTGCCCGAGCTGCTCCGCGTCCCCGACGTGGCCGGGTCGACCGCCGGCCGCGGCTCCGTGCCGTCGTACCCCGCGGTGGAGGCGGCGGTGCGCGCCCTCGCGCGCGTCGTGGAGTACGCCGTGTGGCTGCGCACCCCCGACGGTCCGCCGCCGCACCCCGACGAGGTCGACGGCGACGGCGCCCGCGCGATCGTCACCCGGCTCCTGGGCGACCGGCCCAGCGGCGTGGACGTCTCCCGCGACCAGCTGCGCGAGCTGCTGGCCGCCTACGAGATCGACCTGTGGCCCGCGCCGGCGGTGACGACCGTCGACGAGGCGATCGCCGCGGGCGAGGAGCTCGGCTGGGACGTCGTGCTCAAGGCCACCGCCGAGCACCTGCGCGAGCGCCCGGACCTGGCCCACGTGTGGCGCAACATCGACGGTCCCGACCACATGCGCGACGCCTGGGCGGCCCTGCACGCGCTGGTCGGCGACGACGAGAGCGGCGGCTTCATCGTCCAGCGCACCGCGCCGCCGGGGGTCCCCATCGCGATCCGCAGCATCGAGGACCCGCTCTTCGGCCCGGTCGTCTCCTTCGGCATCTCCGGACCGATGACCGAGCTGCTCGCCGACCGCTCCTACCGCATCCCGCCGCTGGGCTCGCGCGACGCCGCGGCGATGGTGCGCGAGGTGCGCTCGGCGCCGCTGCTCTTCGGCTACCGGGGAGCCGAGGTGGTCGACGTCGGCGAGGTCGAGCGGCTGATCCGGCGGGTCGCGCAGCTGCAGAACGACATGCCCCAGGTCAGTGCCCTCGAGCTCGGACTGGTCCTCGCCGGGCCCCACGGCTCGAGCGTGCTGAGCGCCGAGGCGCGCCTGGAGCCGGTCTCCGACGCGCGCTCGGACTGGTTCGTGCGCCGCATGCCGACGCAGGCCGGGGACACCCTGCCCTCCTGATGCCGGGGCGGGACGCCCGGGAAGTAGGCTGCCCGCCATGGTGATCTCCGACAGGGCACGCCTGCTCTTCGTGCACGTGCAGAAGACGGGCGGGTCGACGATCCACAACCGGCTGACGGAGGTCCTCCCGGACGCCCGCCAGGTCAAGGGCGTGGACCGGCACGGCACCCTGAACCAGATCCTGCGCCTGGAGCCGGAGCTCTCGACGTACTGGACCTTCGGGTTCGTCCGGAACCCCTGGGCCCGGATGCTGTCCTGGTACAACATGGTCGACCGCTTCCGCGCCTCCAAGGAGGGCGGCGCGGCCCGCCTGGACCGCAAGAACAACTTCATGCGGTCGGTGGGGGAGACCTGCCCCGACTTCGAGTCCTTCGTCATGAAGGGCCTCGACGAGTTCAAGCGGCTGCAGACCCCGCAGTGGCGCTACCTGGCCACCAAGACCCGGCGCGCTGACTTCATCGGCCGCCAGGAGACCCTCGAGGACGACCTGCGCGCCGTGCACGCCAAGTTCGACATCGAGTGGACGCCGCTCTCCAGCGTCAACATCGACCGCTCGCGCCCCGACTACAAGACCGGCGCGCCCCAGCTCGGCGGGCGCGACACCCGCTACCGCGAGCACTACACCGACGAGATGCGCCACCGTGTGGAGGCCGTCTTCGCCCGCGACGTGCAGGCCTTCGGGTACGAGTTCTGATGCGCTCCACCCAGGACCGCGACCTCTCCACCGAGCTGCGCAAGGCAATCGAGCGCACCGGCTACTACCCCGAGGTCGTCCACGACGCCGTCGCCTCCGCGGTCGCGGGGGAGCAGGTGGTCTCCTTCTACGTCCACCACGAGCCGACCTTCGAGCACGACGAGGTACGCCGCCACCAGAGCGTCGTCGTGCTCACCCCGACCCGGCTGCTGCTGGCACACACCGACGAGCACGCCGGCGACGACCTGCTGCCCGAGCCCTACACCTCGACCTCCACCGAGGCGATCTCGCTCGCCGCGGTCCGCTCGGTCGTGGTGACCCGGATGATCACCAACCCGACCAAGGGCCCGAGCCGGCCCGCCGAGGCCAACGTGACCATCGGCTGGGGTGGCGTCTCGCGCGTCGACCTCGAGCCGGCCGGCTGCAACGACCCCAGCTGCGACGCCGACCACGGCTACACCGGGGTCCTGGCCTCCGACGACTTCTCGCTCCGGGTCTCCGCCGCCGCCGACGGCGACGACGCGGTCGTGGGGCTGCTCGCCTTCGCCGAGCAGCTCAGCGCCCGGACCCGTTCCTGACTCGCGTGGGGTTCCTCCAGCCGGCGTACGGCGACCGGTCGCTGGGTGACGTGGTGCCCGCCGTCGGCCGAGCGCTCGGCGTCGGAGGCCCCGAGGACGGGCCGAGCGGGCTGCACCTGCCCGAGGCCCCGGCGTACGTCGTGTTCCTGGTCGACGGGCTGGGGGCGCGGCTGCTCGAGCGCTACTCCCACGCCGCGCCGTACCTCTCCTCCCTTCGGCAGGTCGCCCCCGACACCACCGCCGGCGTGCCGTCGACGACCGCCACCTCGCTGACCTCGCTCGGCACCGGGCTGGTCCCGGGTGCCCACGGCGTCGTCGGCTTCACCTCCCGCATCCCCGGCACCGACCGGCTGCTCAACGCCCTGGCCTGGGACAAGGGCGTGGACCCGCAGGAGTGGCAGCCGCACCCGACCGCCTTCGCGGGGCTGCGCTCGGCAGGCGTCGACGTCACGGTGGTCAACAAGCGCGAGTTCCGCGGCAGCGGCCTCACCCTCGCCGCCCACCGGGGTGCCGACTACGTCGGCGCGGACAAGGTGGGCGAACGGATCGCCGCGGCGGTGGCCGCCTCCGTCGAGCGGCCCGCGCTGACCTACCTCTACGACGCCGACCTCGACTGGACCGGCCACAAGTTCGGTGTCTCCTCGTCCCAGTGGCTCCAGCAGCTGGCGATGATCGACGCCGAGGCCGAGCAGCTGCGCGAGGCGCTGCCCCGCGACGTGCGGCTGGTCGTCGTGGCCGACCACGGGATGGTCGACTCCCCGGACTCCGCCCGGATCGACGTCGACACCACCACCGAGCTGCGCGACGGCCTGGCCCTCTTCGGCGGTGAGGCCCGCTTCCGCCAGCTCTACTGCCAGCGCGGCGCGGTCGACGACGTCGTCGCCACCTGGACCGGCATCCTCGGCGACCGCGCGACGGTCCTGCGGCGCGAGGAGGCGGTGGCCCGCGGGTGGTTCGGCGCCGTCGGCCCGGGGGTCGGGCCGCGCATCGGCGACGTCGTCGTCGCCTGCCACGACGACGTGGCGATCCTCTCCACCGAGGAGTGGGGCTACGAGGCGACGCTCGTCGGGCTGCACGGCTCGCTCACGCCCGACGAGATGCTCATCCCGGTCCTGGTGGACTGACGTCCGGCCGTGACTGGACTGCGTGGCGTTCCGGTTCAAGCAGGTGGCTGTTGGGCTTTGCCTGATGGGTGTTGGGACGTGGCGGGCACGGGGGTGCCCGGAGCGGTGCTCAGGTGGTCAGTGCGTTGTTGTGAAGTCGCTGGAGGTTGACGGCTGCTG
>NZ_JASBRN010000059.1 GCF_030149505.1 Nocardioides sp. | reverse complement strand
ATGATGCTGGCTCGCGCCTCCTCGACCGTCTTGCCGAACAACATGATGTCGGCGATCACCTGCGGCGCGCCGTAGGTGCGGATGTCGGAGAACTCCTCCGCGCGAACGTGGGTGATGTCGCGCGAGAGCGCCGACACCATGAGCGGGAAGCGCTCGGTGATCCCGCCGGGGTGGATGCCGGTGCCGTGGAGCGTCGTGCCGCCCTCGGCGCACGCGGCGTCGACCGCGTCCGTGGTGCCGGGACGGGGGTAGACCCAGCCGACCGGCGTGACGACGTTCTTCCCCGACCGCAGCAGCGCGGCGACCTCGGACTCGTCGGGCAGCAGCGGGCTGTAGACCACGCAGTCGGCGTCGAGGGCGAGGATCTCCTCCTTGCTGGTGGTGGCCAGGACCCCGATCGGCTCACGACCGACCAGCTCGCCGGCGTCCTTGCCGTGCTTGGCCTCGGAGTGCACCCACACCCCGACCAGCTCGAGGTCGGGGTGGGCGAGCACGGCCTCGATCGCCGCCCTGCCCACGCCACCGGTCGCCCACTGCACCACGCGGATCGTCATCGTTCTCCTTCGACGCTGGCCCCCGCCGCATGAGAACACGTTCTAGTCGCCCTTGTCATGGGTCGCGGTGGTGTGCTCCGAACGCGATCCCACCCTCAGTGCGAGCTGAGGGTGAGAAATCGTGCGGACTATCCGCGGTCGGCGCGTCCGGTGAGCCGCCCGAGCGGACCGGTGCGGCCCGGGGCCAGGCGCGACCAGACGTCCAGGGCGCGAGCGTCGACGCCGCCGACCACCCGGGCCCTGTCCTTCTCGATCGCGGTCACGACCTGCTCGGCCAGCTTGGCCGGCGAGCGCATCATCACCGAGGCCATCCGGTGGCGGCCCATGTCCTGGAGCAGCGCGCGCTGCGAGCCCCGCGCCGACTCGGTGATGCCGGTGCGGTGGGCGCCGGGGAACACGGTGGTCAGCCCGATGGGGGACCCGACCAGCTCGCCGCGGAGGGCCTCGGAGAAGGAGCGCACCGCACCCTTGGTCATCGCGTAGACCGCGTTGTGGGGCAGTCCGAGCAGCCCGACCATGCTGGCCATGTTGACGATGTGCGCCTCGTCCTGCTGCCGCAGCACCGGCAGGAACGCGTGGCAGCCGTGGACCACGCCCCACACGTTGATGTCCATGATCCAGTGGATGTCCTCGAGGGTCTCCTTCTCGAAGGAGCCCGCGGAGGTCACGCCGGCGTTGTTGACCAGCACGTGGCAGGCGCCGTGCTCGGCGACCACCGCGTCGGCCAGGCCCCTGACCTGCTCGGCGGAGGAGACGTCCACGACGTGCGTGCTCGCGAGCACGCCGCCGGTGCTGCGCACCAGGCGCGCGGTCTCCTCGGCCCCCTCGCGGCGTACGTCGGCGCACGCGACCTGCACGCCGCGCCGAGCCAGCCCGAGGGCGATCTCACGGCCGATCCCGCCGCCCGCTCCGGTCACCACGGCCACGCGGCCGTTCATCTCTCGCACCTGCGCATCCTGGCGGTTCGCTGGCCCGGGGAGAGACAGGGGCCACGAGTCGGACCCCCGGGAGGTCGCCCCGGAACAGCGTGGCGCGACGCCGGGGCATGCGGTTTCCCGGGAGCTGGTGCAGGGTAAAGGCGTGCGCAGGGACGACCTGGGGAGACGTCGATGACCTACGAGGTGCTCGTCGAGGAGCTGCGCGCCGCGTCCGGCGACTACCGTGCCGTCGCCGAGGAGCTCGGCCCGGGCTCGATCTGCCTGACCCACCGGACCCCCGAGAGCCTCGGGCACGTCGAGCTCGCTGCGTGGCTGGGGGCGGTGGCCGAGCAGTGCACCGAGGCCAGCCGCGCGCTGCACGACGGCGCGGTCGACCTGGCCGACGACCTGGCGACGGCGGCCACCCATTACGAGAGCACCGACGACGGGGTGGCCGAGATGTTCCGGCGCCCCTCCCCGTTCCTCGACCCGCTCAGCCCGTTCCTCACACCCGGCCAGGGCCCCGTCCTCGGGCCCCCGAGCCCGAGCGGCTCCACGGGGCCCACCGCTCCCGCGGGCGGCACCCCGTGACGCTCCCCGACGGCGCGGTGCTCGGGAGCACGAGCGACCCCGCCGAGCTGGTCCAGGGCGACCCCGGCTCGGTCCGCACCAACGCCACGACGCTGGCCGACGAGGCCACCCGGGTCGAGCGGCTGGCCCGCGACGTCGACGGCATCGCCATCGCGGGCTGGAGCGGGGGCTGGGGCCAGCCGGCGTACGCCGCCGCCCGCGCGGCCGAGCAGGAGAAGTGGACCGCCTACGCGGGCGTCCTGCGCACCACCGCCGAGACGCTGACGACGTACGCCGAGGCGCTCACCACCGCGCAGAGCCGCGCCGCCGACGCGATCGCCACGTGGGAGCGGGGTGAGGAGGCCACCCGCGCGGCCGTCCAGCAGCACAACGAGGCCGTCGAGGCCTACAACAGCTATGTCAGCCGCCAGGTCTGCGTGCCGACGTACGGCGGTGGGCCGGTGGTCCCCTCGATCGGGCCGTCCCGGCCGGGACCCTTCGTCGACCCGGGGGAGTCGCTGCGCCGGGAGGCCGAGGAGATCCTCGCCGAGGCCCGGGAGGCGCTCGACGAGGCCGGCACGGCCGCTGTGCGCGCGCTGGGTGGTCTGCCCGGTGCGCGGACCGAGGGCTCGAGCGGTCCTGGCATGTCCGGCAGCGCCGAGGGTCCGAGCATCGACTGGGGCGACTGGCAGGACACCTTCGGGCGCAACCCCGCGCACGGTCCCGACGGGACGTACGACGGCGGCCTCCCGAGCAGCCCGTTCGCGATCAACTTCGGCAAGGTCGAGGGCGAGATGTACCTCTGGGGCGCCGACGGGTCGGTCGAGGACTACTGGGGCGACGTGCGGGTCCACGCCGACGGGTCGCTGCGGGCGGTGGGTCTCGACGGGGCAGCCGGGGGCCGGATCGACGCCAACGGCCTGGTCGCGCACGGCCACGGCGCCTTCACGCTCTTCGGGGCCGAGGGCACGGCGGGCGGGGAGTACGGCTACCTCAGCGGGGAGGTCAGCGGCAGCGCCAGCGCCGAGGCCCGCGCCGAGGGGGACCTGACCCTCGGGCCCACCGGCGTGCACGCCGGCGGCGAGCTCTTCGCCGGAGCGCGCGCCGAGATCGGTGGCCAGGCCGACCTCGGGGGCATCGGCGGCGAGGCCTCGGTCGAGGGCTGGGCCGGTGCCGGGATCGCGGGTGACCTCGATCTCGGCTACCGCGACGGCAAGATCGAGATCGGCGGCTCCGGCGGCGTGGCGTGGGGCCTCGGCGGCAAGATCAGCGGCTCGATCACCATCGACCCGGGCGAGGTCATGGAGACCGGCGGCGACATCATCGACGCGATCGGAGACCTCCTGTGAGCAGCTCGACCCTGCCCCTGCCGGTGCGCTTCGCGCTGCCCGACGAGGCGTGGACGCCGGTGGACCCGGAGTCGCTCGGCGTCCGCAACGCCGCCTTCCTGGCCCTCCGGGGCGGGGCTGCGGGGGAGTACCACCCCACGATCACCGTCTCCGGCGGGTGGCGCGGCGACGCCGCCAGCCTGGAGCAGATCGCCGACGAGTCGGTCGAGAAGCTGCGCGCCGAGGGCGCCGAGGAGGTCGAGCTGCTGCAGCGCCGGTCGCTGGGCACTGAGCACGCACCGGCGCTCACCCAGGCCGTCGGGGCCGTCGCCACGGTCGAGGGGCGCCGCCAGGACCTCCGCCAGGCCCAGGTCGTGCAGGGGCTGGTGGACGTCGAGGACTCCGCCCGCAGGGTCGTGATGATCTACACCCTGACCTGCACCTTCGCGCAGTGGGAGCAGATGGTGCCGGAGTTCCAGGCCTTCATGGCCACCGTCGAGGTGGTCCCGCAGCAGCCCGGGTCGCAGGCCGAGCCTCAGCCGAAGTAGCCGGTCAGGGCGAGGACCACGGTCAGCACGAGCCCGACGACCGCCCCGACGCCGACCAGGCCTGCGGCCCACAGGCCGACCCGCTCCGCGCCACCACGCCGCAGCTCCAGCCCGAGCTGCTGGGCCACGCCGGTGACCAGGTCGCGGCCCTCCTCGGAGCCGAAGCGGAAGTCGGCCTGGACGCCGAAGCGGCCCTGCTCGTCGAAGGCCCAGACCTTCTGCGCCCCGAGCTCCTTGACCCGCCCGTACTGGCGCTCGGCGGTGGCCGCGACCCGAGGCGTCCCGGCCACCCACTCCACGCTGCGCGCGTCGTCGGTGATCGTGTAGGTGCCGGGGGCGGGGACGGCCACGTGGTGCACGTAGACCTTGCTCAGCCCGGCCTTGTTGAACAGCCCGAACCACTGCGCGTCGACCACGTCGAGGGAGACGTCGAAGCCCTGGGCGGTCGGCGTGACGACGTACGGCGTGCCCTCGGCGGCCCGCTCGACCCCCTGCATCAGGGCGGTGACCTCCGGCGGCGGGGTGGTCACGAGATCTCCTCGTCGACCTGCACGTCGAAACCGACCTCGGTCCCGTCGACCTCCGTGACCGTCACGGTCACGCCGAGCTCGTCGGTGCCGGCGGTGAGCACGCAGCGCAGCTCCTCCCCGACCCGGCCGACCAGGTCGTCGGGGCACGAGACGTCGTCGGGGGCGACCCCGACCTGCTCGGCCAGGCGCGCGGAGACCTCCTGCTCCACCGAGGTGCTCAGCAGCGTGGGCGCCACCTCGTAGGCGATGTCGGCGCCGTCGACCTCGGTGACCACCACCTCGACCGGCACCTGGTCGCCGTCGAGGGTGACCTCGCACCGCACCGACTCGTCGACGGTGCCGGTGAGGTCCCCGGGGCAGCTGACGTCGGGCTCGGTGCCGACCTGGCCGGCCAGCGTCTGCGCGACGTCGCGCTCGAGGTCGGCGCGCTCGAGCACCGGGGTGCCGCCGCAGCCGGCGAGCAGCAGGGCGGCGAGTCCCGTGCCGGCCGACAGCAGGACACGGGTGCGGGGACGAGCAGCGGAACGGGAGCGGCGCACGCTCCCATGATGTCGCCGGGGTCGGGGCGCCAAACCCCCTGCCGTGGGTCGTCCGGCAGCGGACGGGACGAAGGTCCCGACCTCGCCGCAACCCGTGAGGGGGACGGGTCCGGACCCCTACCGTCGTCTGGTGACCGATGCCGCGCTCGACCGCCCCGCTCGGCTGTCGCGCGTGTTGGCACTGGTGGTGGCGGCCATCGCCGTCTCGGTCCTGGTCGGGTGGGTCCTGCAGGTCGAGGTCCTGGTGACGGTGCTGCCGGGGCTCACGAGCATGAAGCTCAACACGGCCCTGTGCCTGCTCGCGCTCGCGGTCTCGACAGGTCGACTGGTGCCCGGGCACCGGTGGCTGCCCGTGCCCGTCGTCGTGCTGACCCTCGCGACCTTGGCCGAGCACGTGAGCGGCGCCTCGCTGGGCATCGACGAGCTGCTGGTCGACGACTTCACCCACACTGCCGGTGCCAACCTCCCGGGACGGATGGCGATCACCACGGCGATCGCGTTGACGGCGCTCGCGGTTGCGCTGCTGAGCCAGGACCGCGGCAGGGTCCGCACCCCCCAGGTCCTCTCGGCGCTCACCTTCGTCGTCGGCTTCGTGACCGTCCTGGGCTACGCCTACGGCGTCTCCTCGCTGTACGCCGTGGTCGCCTACTCCACGGTCGCGCCGCACACCGCCGTGGTGCTGGTGCTGCTCGCGGTCGCCGTGCTGGCGCGGCAGCCGGGAGGCTACGTGCCCTGGCTCCTCGAGGGCCGCGACCCCGGCGCCGTGGTCGGGCGGATGCTGGTCCCGATCGCGCTGGTCGGACTGCCGTTGCTGGGGTCGCTGCGCCTGGCCGGGGAGCGGGCCGGGTGGTACGACGGGGTGTTCGGCCTGGCCCTCATGGTGCTCGGCAGCGCCACGGTCAGCGTGGCGCTCGCCCTCGTGGCCGGGCGACGGCTCCAGGCGGTCGACGTCGCCCGTCAGGCGGCGCAGGTCGAGCTCGAGACGCTGGTGGAGTCGTTGCGCGAGGGACGTGACGAGGCGTGGGAGCGCGCCGAGCAGACCGCGCGGGAGCTGGGCCACGAGCGGGCGCGGTTCTCCCGCAGCATCGGGCAGCTCGACGACCAGTTCTGCACGCTGCGCGTCGACGTCCGGGGACGCATCTGGTGCCACTTCGCGACACCGGACCCCGTCGGCCTGCTGAGCCCGGTCGTGGCCCGCCTGACCGGCGCGCCCGACGGTCCCGACCTGGACCCGGTCTCCACGCGCACCCTGGACGTGGTCGCGGCGCAGGTGCGGGCGGGGCGCGCGGTCAACGTCGAGCTGCAGGTCCCGGGAGCCGACGGTCTCGTGCGGTGGGTGTGGCTGCGGGGGACGCCGCGGCGGGAGGGTGAGGACCTCTACCTCGACCTCGTGGCCACCAACGTCGACGAGCGGCGCGCGCTGACCGACAAGCTCGAGGACGCCCTCGACGTGGCTCGCCGGCAGCGCGACGAGCTGGAGCAGGTCAACCGACTCAAGGACGAGTTCGTGGCGATGGCCGGTCACGAGCTGCGCGGTCCGCTCGCGGTCATCAGCGGCAACCTCGAGCTGCTCGGCCTCACGGCGCCCTCGCCCGACCAGGCCCGCTCGTTGGAGACCATGCGGCGACGCGTCGAGGGCATGCAGGCCCTGGTCGACGACCTCTTCGACCTGGCCAGGCTGCGCTCCGGCAGGGTGTCGGTGGAGTTGGCCGAGGTCGGCATCGCCGCGGCCGTCCACGACGCCGCCGCCGAGGTAGAGCCGGCCGCGCGCGCAGGCGAGGTGTACCTGGAGGTCGCGGACACCGGACCGAGCGGCCTGACGGCGTACTGCGACCCGCGGCGCCTGCACCAGATGCTGGCCAACCTGGTCGGCAACGCCGTGAAGTACACCCCACCCGGAGGTCGGGTGCGGCTGGCGGTAGGGGAGGCCGGTGACCGCGTGCAGATCGAGGTGCTCGACACCGGGATCGGCGTGGCCGAGGCCGACCTCCCGCACCTGTTCGAGAAGTTCTACCGCGCCAGCAGCGCCCGCGAGGGGCAGCTGCCCGGCACCGGCCTGGGGCTGGCCGTCACGCACGCGCTCGCCGAGGCGCAGGGCGGCAGCGTGCGCGCGGAGCGACGCGAGGGCGGCGGCATGCGCTTCGTCCTGGAGCTGCCGCGGCTCGACCCCGACGTGCCGGCTGCGGCGGCGGCGGCGGCGCTCGGGACCTCGGTCCCCCGACCCTGAAGGACACGTGAAGATCCCGCCCGACTCCTGGGAGCCCCTCAGGACCCGGCCGATCCTGAGGGGGAAGCCGAATCCGTCCCCACCCAGGAGCCCTCATGATCATCGCGGACCTTCCTCTCGCTGATGCCGACCTGCATGGGTACGACGGGATCGACGTCCCCCACCACCGGATCGCGACCAGCGACCCGCTGGAGCCGGGCCAGCTCCTCGTCGTGCGCACGCTGGACGGCGTGTGCCGCTGCGCCGAGGTGGTCGGCCTGGGGTTCACGCCCACCGAGACCGTCTACGAGCTGCGCCTGGGGCAGCCGATGCGCGGAGAGGTGGTCCGGTCGCTCATCCAGCGCCGGCCGGCACCCCGGCGCTGGGTGAGCGACGCCGACCTGGTCGGGATGCTCGTGGACTGCGAGCGCATGCAGCGCCGGTCGGAGCGGATCTCGTGAACACCGACGGCACGCCGACCCTCCTCGTCGCCGAGGACGACCCCGACCTGCTGGAGCTCCTCGTCGCCGCCCTGCGGATGACCGGCCACGAGGTCCTCGCCGCCCGTGACGGGATGCAGGCGCTCGCCCTGCTGCGTTCGCGCCCGATCGACCTGGCGGTGCTCGACGTGCTGATGCCCCGGATGACCGGGCTCGAGGTGGTCCGCGAGGTGCGCGCCGACCAGAGCATCGTCCAGCCGGTGCTGCTCATGCTCTCGGCCCTGTGCAGCCGCAGCGACGTGCGCGCCGGGCTGATCGCGGGCGCCGACGACTACCTCGCCAAGCCCTTCGACCTCGGCGAGCTCATCGACCGGGTCGACGTCCTGCTCACCGAGCGGGCGGTGTCGGTCCCGTCGATCTGAGCCGGTCGGGCGCGCGGTCGCCGCCCGTCTCCCCGGTCCGCCGCCGCCACCACGTGGCCAGGGCCAGCCCAGTCGCCACGTCCCAGAAGCCCCAGAGGGCGGCGACCAGCGCGACCCCGCCGTACTCGGGGAAGAAGCTGATCGCCAGCACCAGCGCCAGTGCGGTGTTGCGGACGCCGACCTCGAGCGTCACCGCGCGACGAGCCGCCGCCGGGATGCGGCAGGCCAGCGCGACGGCGAAGCCGACCGCCAGGGACATGGCGTTCTGGGCGACGACGGCCGGGCCGACCTCGAGGAGGTACGCCGCGGAGCCGGACAGGTTGGAGGCCAGCCCGCCCACGACGATGAGCAGCAGCATCACCAGCACGGTCGGCTCGACGAGCGCGCGCAGCCGACCGGCGACCCGGGGCAGCAGCCGTGCCAGCAGGATGCCGGCGACGAACGGCGCCACGATGAGCAGCAGCACCTCGAGCAGGACCTCCAGCGGCGAGAGGTCGACGGAGTCCAGCACCTGGCTGGCCTGGGGCGAGCGGGAGGCCCAGAAGGCCAGTGCCACGGGGGTCACGACTGCCGCCAGGGCGCTGGACAGCGTGGTCAGCGAGACCGAGAGGGCCACGTCGCCGCGGGCGCGGTGGGTGAGCAGGTTGGACATCGAGCCGGCCGGTCCGGAGACCACCAGCAGCATGCCGAGGGCGACGGAGGGGGCCAGGTCGAAGGCCGCGACGAGCACGAGCGTCAGGGCCGGGACCAGCACGAACTGAGCCAGCGTCACCGCGGCGAACACGGCCGGACGACGGGCGACGTCGCGCAGGTCCTCGGTGCGCACGTCGAGGGCGATCCCCAGCAGGAGCAGGGCGATCATCGCCTTGATCGCGACGTCGAAGCCGCCGCTGATCTCCAGGCTGAAGGAGTCGATGCCTGTCGGTCCGGTCGTGCTGGAGGTCGACGCGGAGGCGGCCGCCAGGTGGTGGGCGAGGGTCGCGCCGACGAGGGTCACCGGTGCATGAGAACACGTTCCAGCGCGACACGGAGGGAATCCGGCGGCCCCATGCGGGACCGGCGTGCGTCAGGGCGACTCGGTCGTGTCGTTGCGCACGTGCTTCGGGCCGGTGGGCCGGTCGTGGTCCGCGGTGTCGTCCCGGGCGTCGTCCCGTTCGGCCTGGTCGTCGGCCCCGCGCGACTCGCGCAGCGCCCGGCCGCGAGCGACGTCCTCGCGCTGCTTGGCCTCGGCCTTCTCGATGCCGCGGGTGTCGCGCGGCGGGAGCAGCAGCCGCTCCTCGGCGGGCAGGCCGGCCTGGAGCTCGCGACCGCGCTCGAGCTCGGAGTCGAGCTCGGCGCCGAAGAGCAGCGCGAGGTTGGTGATCCACAGCCACAGCAGAAAGACGATGACGCCAGCCAGCGAACCGTAGGTGCGGTCGTAGCCGGAGAACTGCGACACGTAGAGCCCGAAGGCGGCCGAGGCCAGCACCCAGACCAGGATCGCGAGGGCGGCCCCGACCGAGATCCAGCGGAACCGTGGCTGCTGCACGTTGGGGACGGCGTAGTAGAGGATCGCCACCATCGCCACGACGGCGGCCAGCATCACCGGCCACTTCGCGACGGCCCAGGCCAGCTGTGCGGTGCCGCCCAGGCCGACCTGGTCCCCGACGACCTCCGCCGCAGGACCCGTGAGCACCAGGCCCACGAGCACGAGCGCGGCCAGGACGACCTCGACCAGGGTCACCAGCAGCATCCAGGGGCGCAGCTTCCAGATCGGACGGCCCTCGCCGATCTCGTGCATCCGGTTCATGGCACGGCCGAAGGACCCGACGTACCCCGAGGCCGACCACAGGGCGCCGAGCAGACCGACGACCAGGCCGAGTCCTGCGGTGTCGGTGGCCGAGAGCTCGAGCAGGGTCGGCTCGAGCGTGTCGGCGACCGAGCCGGCGCCGAGGTCGCGGAGCACCTCGAGAACCGTGCGGGCGGCCTCGTCGCCCTGCCCCACGAGCCCGACCAGGCTCATCAGCGCGATCATCGCCGGGAAGAGCGCCAGCACGGCGTAGTAGGTCAGTGCTGCCGCGATGTCGGTGCACTGGTCCTTGCTGAACTCCCGGCCGGTCTTGCGCAGGACGTAGAGCCAGGACCGCCTGGTCAGGTCGTCGGGGGAGTCCGGCTTGGCCGGGTGGTCGGCGTCGGGGCGCTGCTCGAGGGTCGTGCTCGTGCCGGGCGCGCGCATGCTCATGCCTCGGGCGGTGCCCGCTCGCGGTCGTGCCCACGCCACCCCACCGGGCGGCGGACGGACCGAACGGGTGACCGGTCTGCTTGAGGACGCACGTACTTTCGAGTTCAACCATCCCGACGACTCGGCGTCGCAGGACAGGCGCCGACCCGATCCCCTGGAGCGCGCATGTCCCACCTCCCCGCCCGCCGCACCCGACCGGCCCGCCGCCGTACCGCTCTCGCTGCGGCCCTGACCGCCACCTTGGGCGCCGGCGTGCTCACCGCCGGCCTGCTCAGCCCCGCCTCGGCCGGGCCGCAGGGGAACTTCCCCGAGACCCTCGCCCTCCCGGACGGCTTCCAGCCCGAGGGCATCACGATCTCCGGCCGCTTCGCGTGGTTCGGCTCGCGCCTGGACGGTGACGTCTACCGCGCCGACCTGCGCACCGGTGAGGGGGAGCGGATCAGCGAGGGTCCGGGCACGGCCTCGGTCGGTCTCAAGGTCGACGACCAGGGCCGGCTCTTCATCGCCGGCGGCCCGGCCGGCACGGCCCGCGTCGTCGACGGCACCACGGGCGAGTTGCTCGCCGACTACACGCTGAACACCGGCGCGAGCTTCGTCAACGACGTGGTGCTCACCGAGGACGCCGCGTGGTTCACCGACTCCCAGGCTGCGGTGCTCCACGTCGTCCCGCTGGGCGAGGACGGTGCGCTGCCGACCCAGGCCGAGGTCCGCCAGGTCCCGCTGACCGGCGACTGGCAGCAGGTCGAGGGGTTCAACGCCAACGGCCTGACCCTCACCCCCGACGGTCGCGCCCTGCTGGTCGTGAACTCCACCAGCGGGCTGCTCTACCGCGTCGACCCGACCACCGGAGTCGCCACCGAGGTCGACCTGGGCGGTGCGTCCCTGACGAACGGCGACGGCATGCTCCTGCAGGGCCGCACGCTGTACGTCGTCCAGAACCGCGACAACGTCGTCACCGTCCTGCGGATGAAGCCGAACGGCCTGTCCGGGGAGCGGGTCGGTGGCATCACCCACAGCGACTTCGACGTGCCGACGACTGTCGCGCGCAAGGGCCAGCGGCTCTACCTGCCCAACGCCCGCTTCAGCACGCCGCCGACCCCCGAGACGACGTACGACGTCGTGAAGGTGTCCGCCAAGAGCGTGCGCTGAGACCCGCGGGTCCGCGCGTCCGTGGGGGGACGCGCGGGCCCGTGCCGGCCTCGCTCCGTCCACCGCAGCAGGGCGCCCACAGTCATCCCCCGGCCGGGACGAGGTCCCCGACCTCACCCCGGCGATCTTGATCGCCCGGTAAGACTGGTGATCATTCAACCACCCGTCATCGACTCGGGAGACGGATCCACATGGCCACGGAGCAGACCGCCGACCGGCACTCGCCGCGCACCGTCCGACGAGCGCTCGTGGCCCTCGGCACCGTGCTGACCTTGGGTGCCGTGCTGCTCGTGGAGCAGCGCAGCAGTGGGCCGGCGGGTGCCGAGGACATGAAGGACCGGCCCGGCGAGCGGTCCGGCGCCCGTGACGGTGGCACCGTGCGGGCCGGGGGCGCGGACGGAGGGCCGCGAGGTGCCGTGACGATCGCCCTGGCCGGCGACGTCCACCTCGAGGGCATCCTCGCCGGGCTCGACGACCAGTCCGGCTCGACGCTCGGCCCGATGTCGCGGGCGCTCTCGACCGCCGACGTCGCGGTGGTCAACCTCGAGAGCGCGATCAGCGACGGGTCGCTGCCGATGGCCTCCAAGGAGCTGGAGGACCCGGACAACCGCTACTGGTTCTCGGCCTCGCCGTCGGTGCTGGGGCTGATGGAGCGATCCGGCGTCGACGCGGTCAGCATAGCCAACAACCACGGCGCCGACTACGGCCGCGCCGGGCTGCGCGCGGCGCTCGCTGCCGCGGAGGGCTCCCCGGTCGGGTTGGTGGGGGTCGGTCGGACGCCGGAGGAGGCGTACGCGCCGTACCGCACCAGCGTCCGCGGCACCGACATCGCCGTCCTCGCTGCCGACGCCTCGCCCCGCGAGAGCGCCGAGCGCACCTGGGCCATCGGTCCCGGGACCGGCGTGGGCATGGCCGCGGCCCGCCGACCCGACGCCCCCGCGC
Organism: Nocardioides sp.; assembly: GCF_030149505.1. Classification (GTDB taxonomy): domain Bacteria; phylum Actinomycetota; class Actinomycetes; order Propionibacteriales; family Nocardioidaceae; genus Nocardioides. Next base: position 45,652 of record NZ_JASBRN010000059.1, on the reverse strand, counting down.
TGCTCGCGGCCGTGCGCGACGCGGCCGCGCGCGACGACGTCGTGGTCGTCTACCTGCACTGGGGCGAGGAGCTCCAGGTCGCGCCCACCGCCGCCCAGCAGGCCCTCGCGGAGAGCCTCGCCGAGGCCGGTGCCGACGTGGTCGTCGGTGCGCACTCCCACGTCCTGCAGGGTGCGGGGATGCTCGGCGACACCTACGTCGGCTACGGGCTGGGCAACTTCGCCTGGTACCACGGTCGTCAGTCCGAGACCGGCGTCCTGCGCCTGACCGTCCGCGACGGCGAGGTCGTCCGCGACCAGTGGGTCCCCGGACGGATCCCGGTCGAGGGCGGCGTCCCGCAGCCGCTGGAGCGGGCCGAGCGCCCCGCCGCGGTCACCGCCTGGCGGGCGCTGGGCCCGGCTGCGGGCTTGGCCCCGCTCGACCGGCCGGAGCGGGAGCCGGACGGCCCGTCCGGCGAGAGCGACGGCGCCTCCGGCGAGCCGGCTGCTCCCGCCGTACCCGCGGAGTTCGTCGGGACCGTCCGCCCCCTCGGACCCGCTGTTCGCCAGCGGATGCTCGGCGTCAGCCACCGTCCCGCCGCGTGCCCGCTCGGCTGGAACGACCTGCGGCTACTGCGGCTGTCCTACGTCGGGTACGACGGGGTCGACCGCGTCGGCCGGATGGTCGTGGCCCGCGAGGTCGCCCAGGACGTCGTCGGGATCTTCCGCGACCTGCACGAGGCGCGGTTCCCGATCAGGCGGATGAAGCTCGTCGACGCCTACGGCGGTGACGACGACCGCTCCATGGCCGCCGACAACACCTCTGCCTACAACTGCCGCACCGTCGCCGGGTCCGACAACCTCTCCGACCACGCCTACGGCAAGGCGATCGACATCAACCCCGTGCGCAACCCGTACGTCCTCAGCAGCGGGATCCTCCCGCCCTCCGGCCGCGCGTACGCCGACGTCGACCGCTCACCCGGGGCCGACGCCGAGCCCGGGGTGATCGTGGCCGGTGACGTCGTCGTGCGGGCCTTCACCTCCCGCGGCTGGGAGTGGGGCGCGAGCTTCGCCGACTACCAGCACTTCAGCACCGACTGACCCCTCGGCCAGGAACTGCCGGCGTCGGCCGCGCGGGTCCGGCCCGAGGCTGGGGTCGAGGTGTGAGCCGTGGCCGGGGTCGAGGTGTGGGTTGAGGCCCCAGGACGCGCGGTGGCGCGCCACCAGGCCTCGACCCACACCTCGACCCGCACCTCGACAGGTCCACCGGGACCCGGGCTTCAGCCCAGGTGCGTGATCGAGTCGTCCGGGGTGCGGTCGAGCGCGCGAGCGATGACCATGCGCTGGATCTGGTTGGTGCCCTCGAAGATCTGCATGACCTTGGCCTCGCGCATGTAGCGCTCGACGGGGAAGTCGCGGGTGTAGCCGTAGCCGCCGAGCACCTGCACCGCGTCGGTGGTCACCTTCATCGCGTGGTCGGTGGCGACGAGCTTGGCGATCGAGGCCTCGCGACCGTAGGGCAGGCCGGCGTCCTTGAGGCGCGCGGCGTGGAGCGTGGCGGCGCGGGCGGTCTGGATCGCGGCCTCCATGTCGGCGAGCAGGAACCCGAGGCCCTGGTGGTCGAGGATCCGCTGCCCGAAGGCCTCGCGCTCCCGGGCGTAGGCGAGGGCGTGGTCGAGGGCGCCCTGGGCCAGCCCGGTCGCGACGGCGGCGATGCCGAGGCGGCCCGCGTCCAGGCCGGCCAGGGCGATCTTGAGGCCCTCGCCGCGCTCGCCGACGAGGTGGTCGGCCGGCACGCGGGCGCCGTCGAGGCGCATGGTGGCGGTGGCCGAGCCGGTGAGGCCCATCTTCTTCTCGGGGGCGTCGGCGGACAGGCCGGGGGTGTCGGCCGGGACCAGGAAGCAGGAGATGTCGCCCTTGGCCTCGCCGGTGCGCGCCATGACGGTGTAGAAGTCCGCGTGCCCGCCGTGGGTGGTCCAGGCCTTCGCGCCCGTGAGCACCCATTCGTCGCCCTCCAGCACCGCCCGCGTGCGCATCGCGGCGGGGTCGGAGCCGGCGTGCGGCTCGGAGAGGCAGTACGCCCCGAGCAGGTCGCCGGCGAGGAACTCCGGCAGCCACCGGGCCTGCTGCTCCGGCGTACCGCGGGTCACCAGGGCGAAGCAGGACAGGGCGTGCACCGACGTCCCGACCCCGACCGAGGCCCAGACCGAGCCGATCTCCTCCAGCACCTGGAGGTAGACCTCGTAGGGGACGCCGCCGCCGCCGAGCTCCTCCGCGTAGGGCAGGCCGAGCAGGCCGGCCTTGCCGAGCGTGCGGAAGGCGTCGCGCGGGAAGACCTCGTCACGCTCGGCGGCGGCCACGAGGGGGCCGAGCTCGACGGTCATGAGCTCGCGGGTGAGGCGGAGCAGGTCGGCGTGCTCCTCGGTGTCGAGGACGCGGCGGGCAGGCATGGGTGGCTCCAGCGGGTCGGTCGGCGGGGTCGGTGGTCGATCGGGGTGGCGCGGGTGCAGGGTCGCTGCGCCACCACGATACGACCGGGTGCGAGGCGTCCCTCGGGCGTACGGACGCGACGCCTCGAGGGTTCGGAAGTGACGCCTCGGGGGTTCGGAAGTGACGGCTCGGGGGTTCGGAAGTGACGGCTCGGCGGTGGGGAGGGTCAGGCGTCGGCGTCCATCGCGGCCACGAACTCCTTCTTCACCGCGCGCCAGGCCTCGTCGGTCATGGTGCGCCGCCAGTACGGCGAGCAGGACATGTCCGCGCGGGCCAGGCCGCGCTCGGTGAGCAGGTGACGGCGGATCGCCCGGATCTCGTCGGCCTCCCCGTGCACGAAGGCGTGGACCCGTCCGGCGGGGAAGTCGAGCGCCTCGACCGCGTCGGGGAGCGGCGTCGGCCGGTCAGGGGAGCGGTGCAGCCACAGCAGGTCGACCTCTGCCGCGGACTCGAGCGGCACCTCGTGCTCCGGCCCGTCGCAGACCAGCCGCACGACCGCACGACCGCCCGCTGGCAGCGCCTCGAGGGCCGCGGCGATCGCGGGGAGCGCCGACTCGTCGCCCACCAGCAGGTGCCAGTCGGCCGCGGGGTCGGGGCGGTACCCGGCGCTGGGGCCGGTCATCACGAGCACGTCCCCGGGCCGAGCGGCCCGGGCCCACGGGCCGGCCGCGCCCTGGTCGCCGTGCACCACGACGTCGAGGGTCAGCTCGCGCGCGGCCTCGTCCCACCGCCGTACGGTGTAGCGCCGCCGCGCGGGCCACTCCTCTCGTGGCCGGGTCGCCTTCACCTCGTCGGGGTCGAAGACCGGGCCGTACGTCGCGCCGGCCGGAGGGATCGCCACGTTGACGTAGGAGTCGGTGCCGTCGGCCGCCCGGAAGTCGTCCAGCCCCGGGCCACCGAGCACCAGTCGCACGAGGGCCGGGGTGAGCTGCTGGGTGCGGAGCACCTCGCCGTGCATGGGACCTCCGAGGAGTGGGCGTGGTCGGGCTCCCGCGAGGCTAGCCCCCGCGCCGGCAGCCCCGGTCGCCGGCGCCGCTGGTCGAGGTGCCAGCGCCCCCTCCCGCTGGTCGAGGTGCGAGCGCAGCGAGCCACGAGACCCGAGAGGGTGAGGTGGGCGGCGCCGGACGGGGAACACCGTGCCGAGATCGGGCGCACCTGCGTCCGACAGGAGGAGGAGTCTCGTGAACACTCGCACCATCGCCATCGTGGCCCTGATCATCGCCGTCATCGTCCTGGTGCTGCTCCTGCGCTGATGCTCACTCGGCGCCCGTTCGACGGTGACTCGGCACTGGTTCGAGCGTGACTCGGCGCTGATTCGAGTGCTCGCCGCCGCGGCCGCGGCTCAGACCCGCCCGCGGCGCGCGAGTGCCTCGGCAGCGGCCACGGCGTCGGCGGCCGCGGTGGGGTCGACGGCCGCATCCGCCGGCACCAGCCCGCCGAGCAGGGCTGCCGGCCGGGTCAGCCAGCCCCACACCCGCCACGGGTCCACCCCGGCTGCCAGCAGGGGCGACAACACCCCCGCCAGCTCGGGTCGGGGCTCACCCGACGCGTCCAGCTGGAAGGCCGGCACCAGCAGCGCCAGCTCGGTCGGTACGCCGAGGAGCCGGTGCTCGGAGACGGCGCGGGTGACCGCGAAGCGGGTCGCGTCCACGCTCGCCCCGCGCAGCTCGGCCAGGGTGTCGTAGGTGAACCACTCGGAGTCGAGCAGCTCCCGGCGTACCCGCGCCAGGTGCGCTGCCTGCACCAGCGGCACCGGCACCGCGTGCTGCGGCTCCTCGCCGTGCGAGCGCAGCAACCGCTCGACCTGGAGCAGCCGGTCCTCGTCGAGCTCCTCGCCCGTGCCGATGTCGACCCACCGCGCGTCGCCCGCGTCGTCGCGCTCGAGCCGGAGCATCCCCGACTCCTCGAGGTGCTCGACCAGCCCCAGCGAGGCCAGCCAGGTCGCGAGCCGCTCGGCTGTCTTCTCGTGGTCCACGAGGTAGAGCGTGCCGGACGAGGGGTACTCCGAACGATTTTTCACCCTCAGCTCGAGCTGAGGGTGAAAAGAAGTGCGGAGCATTCCGGCTCCCCGCCCGAAGAGGAGCGGTGCGCGGCCGGGCCGTCCGGGGGTGGATGACGGCTCGACCGCGCACCGCGATCGGGGGTGGGTCGGTCAGGTCAGCGGAAGGCGCACCCGCTGGCGAGACCGGCCCTGCGGAAGACCATCGCCGCGGGGCAGAAGCCCGTGACGCTGGACTGCAGCAGGTTGAGGCCGACGAACGCGGTGAGCAGCAGCCACCACGGCGAGACCAGGGCGGCCAGCAGGGCGCTGACCAGGGTCATGGTGCCCGCCAGGGCGAGGACGGCGCGATCGAGGTTCATGTCAGGACTGCCTTTCGGAGGAGAGCGGTGAGCCGGGGCTCAGTCGTGGGCGAAGGAGATGGTGGGTAGCACCCGGCGCAGCCAGGCCGGGGACCACCAGGCGGCGTCGCCGGTGAGGCGCAGCAGCACGGGCAGCAGGACGAGCCGCACCAGGAAGGCGTCGAGCAGGACGGCGACGCCGAGCACGATGCCCATCTCCTTCGGCGGGATCGGGCCGGACAGGGCGAAGGTGAAGAACACCGCCACCATGACCGCGCCGGCGGCGAAGATCACCCGGCCGGAGTGGGCCAGCGAGCCGACCATCGCCTCCTTGGCGTCACCCGAGCGCTCGTGGTGCTCCTTGGCCGAGGCCAGCAGGAAGACGGTGTAGTCCATCGCGATCGCGAAGATCATCGCGAAGAAGAACACCGGCGCCCACGCGTCCAGGAAGCCCTGGGACTCGAAGCCCAGCAGGTCCGCGCCGTAGCCCTCCTGGAAGATGAGCCGTGCGACACCGAAGGCGGCGGCGGTCGAGAGCAGGCTCACCAGCGTGCCCAGCAGCGAGATGAGCGGGGCCTGCAGCGCGATCAGCAGCAGCAGGAAGCCCAGTGCCAGCACGACGCCGATGACGATCGGGGTGGACTCGTCGAGCTGCGTCTTCAGGTCGAGGTTCTCCACGGCGGCGCCGCCGAGCAGCGCCGAGGACGGCAGCTCCTCGCGCAGCCGGTCGACGGTCTCCCCGAGCTCGGGGTCGGACGGGTCGACGGTCGGCACGGCCTGCACCAGCACCAGGCCGGAGTCGTCGGTGGCGGGCATGGCAGGCAGTACGCCGGCGATGCCGCTGTCCTCGGAGAGGACCGCTGCGGTCTCCTCGGCCTGCCCCTCCTCGACGACCACGCCGATCGCACCCGGGGCACCTTCGCCGAGCTCGGACTGCACGACGTCGTACCCGATCCGCGCGGAGGCGTCCTCGGGCAGCACCTTGATCGAGGGCATGGCGGTGCTGAGGCCGAGCACGGGTGCGGCGAGCGCGAGCAGGACCAGCAGCGAGGCCAGGCCCCAGGTCCACGGGCGGGCCCAGAGGCGTTCGCCCCACGCCTCGAAGCGCTTCGAGCGGTGCTCACCGGAGCGCGACCAGGGCAGGGCGCCCTTGTTGATGCGGTGGTCGAGCCAGCCGAGCACGAGCGGCAGGAGGGTGAGCGTCGCCGCCAGCACGAAGACGACGCTGATCATGATCCCGCCGGCCATGGACCGGAAGGAGGGCGAGGGCACGAGCATCACGGCGGACAGCGAGACCAGCACGGTCAGGCCCGACAGGAGGACGGCCTTGCCGGCGGTGTCCATGGTCTGCGCGATGGCCGGCTCCACGCCGTGGGGCCCGGGGTGCGCGGCCCGGGCGGCGCGGTAGCGGACGACGATGAAGAGTGCGTAGTCGATGCCGAGCGCCAGGGCGAACATCATCGCGAAGTTCATCGCCCAGATGGAGACCGGCACCAGCTCGTTGATGAGCACCAGGGAGCCGGCGGAGGCCACGAGGCCGGCCAGGGTCAGCAGCAGCGGCAGCCCGGCGGCGACCAGCGCGCCGAAGGCGAGGACGAGGATGGCCAGGGTGACCGGCCACGACATCAGCTCGCTCGTGAGCATCGCCTCGAGGTTGGCCTCGTTGAAGTCGCTCCACAGCAGCGAGGACCCTGTGGGGGTCACCTTGACCGTGTCGGTGGAGAGGCCGGTGAGCTCGTCCTTGAGGTCGGTCGCGGCGCGCACCATGTCGTTGGTGTCGGCGCCGGCGCCGGCCAGGACCACGCCGGTGTCACCGTCCTGCGAGAGCGTGGCGCCGGGCTGCGGCGGCACGACCTGCGCGATCCGGTCGTCACCCTCGAGCACCTCGGTGACCGCGGCGACGACCTCGGCCCCCTCGCCCTCGGTGACCGGGCCCGACTCCGAGCGCACGACGACCTGGATCGCGGAGGAGGCGTTGCCGCCGAAGTGCTCGACGGCCAACTCGCGTGCCGCCACCGAGTCCGATCCGTCCGCCTGCCACCCGGCGCCGGAGAGGTCGTGCTCGACGCGCGGGGCGAAGACGCCCAGCCCGACGATGAGCAGGACCCACACGATCGAGACGGCGCGACGGTGGTCGAGCACCCAGGTGCCGAGCCGGCCGAGCGGGCCAGGGCCGTGGGGGATGCCGGACGGCTTCCCCGCGGTCCGCGCGGGCGCGTGGGGGGCGGTGCTTGTCATGGACTCTCCTCCTGGGAGCAGCTCTTGGCGAGAACCCCCCGGGGGGTTACGATGAGTACATGAAAGCAACCCCCATGGGGGTTACGCAAGTCCGAGGAGGAAGCATGGCCGGCTACACGCTCACCGCACGCTCGAAGCAGGGGTACGACGACACCGTCGCCCGGGTCCGCGAGCTGCTCGCCGACGCCGGTTTCGGCGTGCTCACCGAGATCGACCTCAAGGCGACGCTCAAGGCGAAGCTCGACGTCGACGTCACGCCCCAGGTGATCCTGGGGGCCTGCCGCCCGCAGCTGGCGCACCAGGCGCTGGCCGCCGACCCGTCCGTGGCGGCGCTGCTGCCGTGCAACGTGGTCGTCCGCGGTGACGGCGACGGCGCGGTCGTCGAGGCGTTCGACCCGCAGGTGATGATCTCGATGGCCGACGCCTCCGAGGCGGTCCGCCAGGTCGCCGAGGACGCCCGCGAGCGCCTGCTCGGCGTCATCGCCCGGGTCGAGGACGGATCCTGATGCAGCTCGAGGAGGCGGCCACCAAGCCGCTCGTGACGCGCATGAAGCGTGCCCACGGGCACCTGGCGACGGTGATCCGGATGCTGGAGGAGGGCTCGGACTGCGAGGACGTCCTCATGCAACTGGCCGCGGTCAACAAGGCGCTCTCGCGCGCGGGCTTCGCCCTCGTCGCCAGCGGCATGGAGCAGTGCCTGCTCGAGGGCGACGACCTCGACGGCAGCCAGCGGGCCCGGGTGGAGAAGCTCTTCCTGGCGCTGGCCTGAGTCCAGGGGCGGGCGCCGGACGCGGTAGCCCGTCCGGCGTACGCCGCACGCGTCAGCCGGTCGGCAGGCTGACGACGAACCGGGACTCGCGCCCCCGGGGCCCAGGCTCGTGGGACGGGTCGGGCGACCCGCTCAGCGCCCGGCTCACACCCTGGCGCTGTGACCGTTCTTCGAGTTGCCGTGCTCCGGCACAGTGGAGGGGATCGCGGGCCACCGCCCGCCCGAGCGAGGAGCGAACCGGATGAAGGCTGTGTGGAACGGCGAGGTCATCGCCGAGAGCGACGACACCGTGGTGGTCGAGGGCAACCACTACTTCCCGCGCTCGGCCCTGCGTGACGACGTGCTGGAGGCCTCCGACCACCACACCACCTGCGGGTGGAAGGGCCGGGCGTCGTACTACTCGCTCAGCGTCGGCGGCCAGCGCAACGCCGATGCGGTCTGGTACTACCCCGACCCGCTGCCAGGCGCCGAGCAGGTCGCGGACCGGGTCGCGTTCTGGAAGGGCGTGCAGGTCACCGACTGAGCGGGACCCGGCGCCCCGTAGGCTCCGCGCCATGGTGGCGAGCAGGTCCGCACGAGCCCGGAAGGCGAGCGCCGAGGCGGGCACGCTCGCCACGGTGAAGATCGACCTCGCCTCCGACGAGTCGTTCGCCTACCGGATCGACTGCACCACCTGCAGGGCCGCCGGCGGGCGCGGCCAGTGGTCGACGTACCGCCGCGGGGAGGACAACGGCTACCTCGCGGCCATGGACCGGTGGACCTTCCACCTCGTCGAGAAGCATCCCGACGAGCAGGCCCCGTGCCTGGCCTACCTCGCCGAGGCCCAGCAGCGGCTGCAGGAGCGTCGCGAGGCCCGGGAGGGCTGAGGGCGGCGTACGCCGCTGGCCGGGTCAGGCCTGGCTGCACTCCGCGCACAGCCCGAAGATCTCCACGGTGTGCGAGACGTCGGTGAAGCCGTGCTCCTCGGCAGCCGCGTGCGCCCACCGCTCCACGGCCGGACCGGTGAGCTCGACGGTGCGCCCACACTGCCGGCAGACCAGGTGGTGGTGGTGCTGCGGGCTGCACTGGCGGTAGAGCACCTCGCCCGCCTCGTTGCGGACGCTGTCGATCTCGGCGTCCTCGCTCAGCGTCTGCAACGTCCGGTAGACCGTCGACAACCCGACCGTCTCCCCGCGCGCCCGCAGCTGGGCGTGGATCTCCTGCGCGCTGGCCAGCGAGTCGAGCTCGCCCACGAGTTCGCGCACGAGCGCGCGCTGCCGCGTGGAGCGGCGTACGACGGTGCCGTCAGCGGAGGTCATGAGGGGAGTCTAGGGAGACTCACTCGTAGGTCTGCAGGGGCTCGTCGACGATCGCGACCGACTCTGCTGCGAGCACCACCTCGAAGGGCGGCTCGACTCCCGTGCCGGTGACGTGCGTGCCCGTGACCGCGACCCACTCGTCGCGCTCCGGTCGAGCGGCTGCGCGATGCAGTGCGCGTGCGGGGGGCGGCGCTCACCGCGCGGCCCGCCACGGCTCGACGTACCCGCGCTCGACCGCGCGGACCAGTCGTCGGGGGGCCAGGCAGGTCTCGCCCTCGACCTCGACGGGCACGAGGTGGGTGCCGCTCGCCTTCCACTGCGAGCGGCGGTGCCTGGTGTTGCTGCGAGAGGTACGGCGCTTGGGGACGGCCACGGTCTCTCCTCCTTCTGGTGTGGCGGTGGGTGCGGTGGGTACGGGTCAGGCGACGTCGCGGATGTCGCCCAGCCACGGCTCGAGGCCGTCCTCGGCGACGTCCCAGGTGCGTCGGTCGAGCAACGCCTCGGTGGGGGTGAGGAGGATGTCCTCGAAGGCCTCGGCGAGCCGATCGGGCACCCGATCGGACCCGTCGCGGAGGCCGGTGACGACGAGTCGGGTGACCGGCGTGCGACGTCCCCACAGCGTGTAGGCGCCGATGCTGAGGTGGCCGCCGGCGCCCGACCACTCGAGCAGGCTCCCCGGGCGGGTGGGCAACCAGAAGGAGCCGCGGGAGCGGAACGGGCCGCTCCCGAGCCGCTCGATCCGGTCGAGCAGCCGGTCGGGGTGGAAAGGTCGAGCGGAGCAGAGGTCGAGACGCCAGACGTGATCGTCCTCCAGTGCGGGCACCACGGTCTCGAGCTCGGGCGAGCACCAGGCGTGCGTGCGGGCCTGGTCGTGCCGCGACTGCAGGAGGGTCGCCACGTCGAGGGTGGTGGCGCCGGCGACGACGGGCGCGTCGGGCCGTGCCAGTGCGCGGACCAGGGAGTGCTCCTCCTCGGTGGCGCCACCCTCGCCGTCGAGCACGACCAGGTCGGCGGCCTCGACCTGGGCGCAGGCGACCTCGCCGACGCCCCGGTCGTCGCCGGGGTTGGTGTGCAGGTCCCGCTCGCGCAGCAGGTCGTCGCTGAGCAGGTCGCGCGCCACGTCCCGGGTGCCGACCGCAGCCAGGACCGCCGCGAGCCTCAGGTGCCGGGCCAGCCGGGAGTCGGTGCCGAGCACGTGGGCCAGCTGACCGGCCTCGGTGCCGATCGGCAGTCCGGAGACGATGCTGCTCCAGCGGCCGTCGCGGGCGAGTCGCTCGAGCGTGGGCAGGATGTCCTCGCGCAACGCGCAGCTCACGCACGCGTGCTCCAGCTGCACCTGCTCGCGCTCCAGCACGCCGGTGGCGTCGCTGACGGTGCGGGTGAGCACCTGGGAGTGCGGGTCGATGACGTGGCGCACCGCGACGGCGGTGGGCAGGTCCCAGGACAGGCTGAGCATGGTCGCGTCCATGGCGACCGGGTCGACCCCGGTCACGACGAGCAGCGGGGTCCTCACGCCCGGCTCCCGTAGCGACGCTGGAACTTCTCGACCCGGCCCTCGCTGTCGAGCGTGCGGGCGGTGCCCGTCCAGAAGGGGTGGCTGTCGCTCGAGACGTCGACGTCGACGACCGGGTAGGCGATGCCGTCGACGACGGTCTGCTCGCCGCCGCGGCGCGAGGCCAGGGTCGACCGGGTCAGGAACAGCCGCCCGGTGCTCCGGTCACGGAAGGCCACGGGGCCGTACTCGGGGTGGATGTCCTTCTTCACTCGTCCTCCTGCGACGACAGTCCATTGCTAATGAGAATCGTTCTCATTCCCAACTATGGCACAGTGGGGCCGCGCGGGTCGACCCGGCCCGCGTGCACCGACACGCAAGGAGCAACTGGATGAACCGCAAGGACCTGGTCGAGACCATCGCGCGGGAGGCCGACCTGAGCACGGCGCAGGCCGACGCAGCGCTGAAGGCGCTCGTCGACGGCGTCGTCGCCGCCGTCGCCGGTGGGGACAAGGTCGCCATCGCCGGTTTCGGGACCTTCGAGTCGCGCCAGCGCTCGGCCCGCACCGGCCGCAACCCGCAGACCGGCGAGACGATGGAGATCGCCGCCTCCGTGGCGCCGGCCTTCAAGCCCGCCGCCGGCTTCAAGCAGGCGGTCGCCGGCGCCTGAGGCGTCCCGGCTCGTGCGGCGTCCCGCTGTTTCGGGACGCCGCACCACGCCCGTGCCGTCGCCCCTACGATCGCCGGGCGCGCCACCGGGGTGCGCACGGACAGAGGTGGTCGTGGTGGCGGGACGGTTCGAGGGCAAGCGGGCACTGGTGACGGGCGCCTCCGGTGGGGTCGGGCGATCGACCGTCGAGCTGCTCGAGGAGGAGGGCGCCCGCGTCGTCGGCCTCGACCTCGCGGAGTCCGAGGGCGTCCTGGCCTGCGACGTCAGTGACGAGGCCTCGGTGCGCGCCGCCGTCGCGGAGGCCGTACGCCGGCTGGAGGGCCTCGACGTGGTCGTGAACGTGGCCGGGATCGACCGGTTCCGCCGTTTCGAGGACCTCGACGTGGCCACGTGGCAGCAGCACCTCGGGGTCAACCTCACCGGTCCGATGCTGGTCACCCACGCGGCGCTGCCGCACCTGCGCGAGTCGCGCGGCAACGTCGTGACCATCGCCTCGATCGCCGGGCTCCGCGCGCAGCCCTACCAGGCGGCGTACTGCGCCTCCAAGGCCGGCGTCGTCATGCTCATGAAGTCGCTGGCGCTCGAGCTGGCCGCCGACGGCATCCGCGTCAACACGATCTGCCCCGGAGGGGTGCAGACCGACCTGCCGACCAACGCCGCCGCCGAGCACCCCGACACCGACCTCGACTGGGGCCTGCTGATGGAGACCGCGGGCGCGCGCTACGGCTTCATGCCGCCGCGCGACATCGCCGACGCGGTCGCCTACCTCGCCTCCGACGCCGCCGCCTCGGTCACCGGCGCCGTGCTGTCGGTGGACCGCGGCACCGCCTGCTGAGCCTGGCCTCCGGCTGCGCCTCGCCTCACCTGCGGGGTCCGACCCCGGTGAGGTCGAGGGTGGTGGAGAGGGCCGGGTGGTCGGAGTGGACCTCGACCCGGCGGTGCTCGACGACCTCGCTGCCCGGCGGGTGGAAGAGGTACATCACCTCCTCCTTGGCGTAGCCGTGGCCGATCCGGCCCATGGCTGCCGCTGCGGTCCACTTGCCCTGGTGGGGGTGGGAGTTCATGTCGCCGCCCAGGAGCACCGGCCCGTGCTTGGCCAGCCGCTGGACGACGTCGACCACCCGGGCCATGCCCTGCTTCCAGCGCCGCTTGCGCGACGGCTTGTCCTTGCCCGGCTGCTCCGGGTAGACGACCGGGTTGGTCGGCATGTGCAGCGAGACCACCGACACCACGGCTCGGCTGGTCGTGCGGCCCAGCACCGCCCAGGTCACGTAGCGGTCCCAGACGAACTCCTCGCCCGCCCGGTAGCCGCGGTCGTCGTCGACGACCTTCACGCGCCCCGCGTCGAGCAGCTCCCAGCGCTTCGGGCGCCACATCACGACGTTGTTCATCGACTGGCTGCCGCCGCGGGTCGTGTCGCGCACCGGGTCGCGGTAGGCCTGGTAGGGCCCCGCGTGCTGCTCCAGCCAGCCCAGGTCCCGGGATCCGACCTCGTTGAGCAGCACGAAGTCCTGCCGGTCGGAGGTCAGCCGCCGCAGCGAGACGCGCATCTTCCGCTTGCTCGTGCGGTTCGGGATGTTCGCCACCGAGACCCGCACCCGCCCGTCGTGCTTGCGCCCGACCCGCGCGTCCACCTGCCCCATCCGGCCCAGCTCCAGGCCGGACCCGGCACGGCCCTGCTCGGCCGGCTCGGTGGCCGCGGTCGCCGCGGTCGGTACGGGGTCGACGCTGCTCGTCGGCACCGCCCCCGCCTGGGACAGCAGCAGGGCGGTCGCCACCAGGGCGCCGGTCAGCAGGCCGGTGGACGGTCGGGAGCGTGGGCGCCGGGACCGCGAGTTCTCGAGCACCCGACGACGGTACGCCGCGCGCCGCCGCCGTGGGAGTGGAGCGGTCGGGATGGCCCGGGTGGGGGCCGCTCCCCGTCCGGACGGACGACCCCGTTCGTCGAAACGCAGACCGAAAGGCTCTGGGAGCTCCCTTGGCGCCGGTCCTCAGGCTTAGCGACCTGCACGGCGGGGTGCTTCGGTCTGCGTTTCGACGAGCCCCGGACGCGGAACAGCCCCCGCCGTGACCGGCGGGGGCTGTCCGTGGTGCTCGTGGGCAGGGGCGGGGTCGAACCGCCGACCTATCACTTTTCAGGCGATCGCTCGTACCAACTGAGCTACCTGCCCGAGCGCCGGTCACCTTACCGCAGCCGTGTCGGCGCCCACGAATCGGTTCCCTCCCCGAACGGGTGGCCCACCCGGAGGGTGCCGGGTAGTCAGTCCGGGTCCATTCCCGGCCATCCCCGGCGTACGCCGTCACGCCGGCCGCACACTGCGCGCATGTCCCACAGCGGCCCCCGAGACCTCTCCGACCGCGAGCTCCGCGCGCTCGCCTTCGTCGACGAGCGCGAGCTCGTGCGCGACCTGGTCGCCCTGACCGAGGTGCCGAGCGTCTCGGGCAGCGACGCGGAGTGCGACGTGCAGCACCGCCTCGCCAAGCAGCTGCGCACGCTGGACCTCGACGTCGACCTGTGGCAGGTCGACCTGGACGCCACCACGGCGCACCCGGACTTCCCCGGCTGGGAGGCCTCACGGAGCGAGGCGTGGGGCCTGGTGGCGACCGCCCCCGGCTCCGAGGGAGAGGCGGGTCCTCCGGCGCTGGTCCTCCAGGGGCACGTCGACGTCGTCCCACCCGGCGACCTCGCCCAGTGGGACGGGGACCCCTTCACCGCCCGCGTCGCAGGCGGTCGGGTCCACGGCCGCGGCACCTGCGACATGAAGGCCGGGGTCGTGGCCAACCTCGCCGCGGCCCGCGCGGTGCTGGCCGCCGGCCTCGACCTGCCGCGCACCTTCGGCCTCCACCTCGTGGTCGGCGAGGAGGACGGCGGCCTCGGTGCCTTCGCGACCCTCCAGCGCGGCCACCGCGCGGACGCCTGCGTCATCACCGAGCCCACCAGCGGCACCCTCACCACCGCCAACGCCGGCGCGCTCACCTTCGAGATCGCCGTGGCGGGCCAGGCCACCCACGGCAGCACGGCGTACGCCGGGGTCAGCGCCTTCGACCGCTACCTCCCGCTCCACGCGGCGCTCGCCGGCCTCCAAGCGCGCCGCAACGAGCGGGTCGATCCGCTCATGGGCGAGTACCCCGTCGCCTACCCGCTCTCCGTCGGCCGGGTCACCTGCGGCGACTGGGCCAGCAGCGTGCCCGACCGGCTGGTCGCCGAGGGGCGCCTGGGGGTCGCCCTCGACGAGGACCCCGCCGACGCCCGCGCCGAGCTGGAGGAGGCCGTCGCCGAGGCGGCCGCCGCCGACCCGTGGCTGCGCGAGCACCCGCCGGTGGTCACGTGGCCCGGCGGCCAGTTCGCCAGCGGGCGGTACGACGGGGCCCACGGCCGCGCCCTGGCCCACCTCGTCTCCGCGGCCCACTCGGACGTGGTCGCGGGTCCGCCGCCGCGGGAGCGCGGAGCGCCGTACGGCAGCGACCTGCGCCTCTACTCCGCCGCGGGCATCCCCACGCTGCACTACGGCCCCGGCGACGTCCGGCTCGCCCACGGCCCGCGGGAGTCGGTCGAGGTCGCCGAGCTCGTCCGGGTCACCGAGACCCTCGTGCTCAGCCTGGTCCGCGCCTGCTCCTGAGAACCGCCGAGCCGTCACTTCCGAACCGCCGAGCCGTCACTTCCGAACCCCCGAGCCGTCAGTTTCGAGCGGTCGTGCGACGACCCGTCCTTCTGGCGGGTTCCGAAGTGACGACTCGAGGGTTCGAAAGTGACGGTTCGTGGGTTCCAAACCGACGGTTCGGCGATGCGGGTCAGGCGGGCGGGGGAGCGGTGCTGCCGCGGACGACCAGCGAGGTGGGCAGCACGGTGCGGACCGGGTCGGCGGGTGTCTCGCCGGGGCCGCCGCCACGCATGGCGTCGAGCAGCGCGGCCACGGCCAGCCGCCCCTTCTCGGTCACCGGCTGGCTGACGGTGGTCAGCGCGGGATGCACGGCGGTGGCGATCGAGGAGTCGTCGAAGCCCACCACCGACACGTCCTCGGGCACCTTGAGGCCGAGGGACTCCGCGGCCCGCATCGCCTGCGCGGCGTACCCGTCGGAGAAGCACAGCAGCGCCGTCGGTCGCTCCGCGGCGGGTCGGTCGAGCAGCCGCCGGGCAGCGTCGTACGCCGCCTCGACCGGCCGGAACGCCGCGAGCTCCTCCAGCGGATCGATCCCGGCCGCGCTGAGCGCCGAGCGCCAGCCGCGGTCGCGCTCGGCGGCGGGCGGGTTCCACGGGGCGTCGGGCGGGGTGGCTTCGGGCGCCTCCTCGGTCACGGGGTGCAGGTTGAGCAGCCCTACCCGACGGTGCCCGAGGTCCACGACGTGCTGGGCGGCGGCGCGGGCGCCGGCCCGGTCGTCGACGTTGATCGCCGGAGCGCCGGGCAGCGCCTCCTGGTCGACGGTCACCAGCGGCAGGTCGCGGCGGCGCAGCCAGGCCAGGTCGGTGGAGTCGGGCTCGCAGACGTAGACCAGCGCCCCGTCCATCGGCACGTCGCGGGCGGGCACGGTCTCCCCACCGACGCCGGCGGTGATGAGGGTGAGGGCCAGCCCGTGGTCGGACAGCGCGTCGGCGACCGCCACCAGGAACTCTGTCGCCACCGGGTCGGCCGCCTGCTCGCTCATCCGGCCGGTCAGCAGCAGCCCGACGGTGCCGGTGCGCCCGCGGGCCAGTGCCCGCGCCGCCGGGTCGGGACCGACGTACCCCAGCTCCTCGGCGACCGCGAGGATCCGCGCGCGCAGGTCGGCGGAGAGCTTCTCGGGGCGGGAGAAGGCGTTCGACACCGTCATCCGGCTCACCCCGACCTCGTCGGCGATCGACTGGAGCGTGACCTTCGGCATCGCCGGGCTCCTCGGGTCGACGGTGGGTGGGCTGGTCCCGATCATGCCCGAGGGGCTCACCGCGCGCGGGCCGACCCCGCCCGCCAGGTAGAGTTCGCCAGCACTGGCCCCCATCGTCTAGCGGCCCAGGACCCCGCCCTTTCACGGCGGTAGCACGGGTTCGAATCCCGTTGGGGGTGCCACGTGGTCACCGTGGGGCCAGGGCCCCCATCGTCCAGCGGGCGGGCCATCCAGGACCCCGCCCTTTCACGGCGGTGGCACGGGTTCGAATCCCGTTGGGGGTGCTGTCTTCTCGGCGCGCAGGACCATGGTCCCCCCACGAGGGCAGTGGGCGGGGACCATGGTCCCCCCACCACGGTGACCGGCGGCCCTGCCGCCCGGGCCGCGGGAGCCGGAGTCTGGTGGTGACCCAGCAACCACATCACCGCAAGGAGGAGATGACGATGAGCGTCATCCACCGCCACCACCAGATCACCGCCGAGGGTGTGACCACGTCGGAGACCGAGGAGGTCCGCAGCGTCGGGTTCGCCCGTGCTCTCGCGACGCTCCGCATCGCCTTCGGGATCACCTTCCTGTGGGCCTTCCTCGACAAGACCTTCGCCCTGGGCTTCGGCACCGGCGCCCAGTTCGCCGAGGACGGCTCCCGCGCCGGCATCGACGTCATGGCCCAGGACGCCGCCTGGCTCAACGGCGGCAGCCCCACCGAGGGCTTCCTGACCTTCGGCGTCCCCGTCGACAACCCCTTCCACGGGTTCTTCACCTCCCTCGCCGGCCAGGCCTGGGTCGACTGGATCTTCATGGCCGGCCTCCTGGGCATCGGCGTGACCCTCCTCCTGGGGGTCGGGATGCGGATCGGCGCGGCGGCAGGCGCCCTCATGTACGCCTTCATGTACGCCGCGGTCCTCCCGCTGGAGAACAACCCGGTCGTCGACGACCACCTCGTGGGTGTGATCGTCATGGTCGTGCTCGGCCTCAGCGCGGCCGGCAGCACGTGGGGGCTGGGTCGCTGGTGGAAGAGCACGGGGATCGTGCAGAAGTTCCCGGTCCTGCGCTGAACACCACGCCCTCACCGGACCCGACGCCCTCCAGGCGTCGGGTCCTCTGACGTCAGCGCTCGGCCTCGCCCACGCGCTCCTCCCCGGCCCCGACCTCGACGGCGGGGGATCGCTGCATCCGCAGCCCGGTCGCCGCGGCGGCCCGGCGGTAGGCATCGAGCGCCAGCGCGGCCTGACCGACCTGCTCGAGCTGGGCGCCCAGGTCGAACCACAGCTGCGCGGCCTGCCGGTCCGCCCCCACCGCGCTGAGCCGCATCACCGCCTGTTGGAACCCGGTCCGCGCGGCCGCCACGTGCCCGCGGGCCAGGGCGACCTCGCCGAGCTGCAGGTGCGCCTCGGCGGCGAGCAGCGGCGCCTCCTCGCCGACCTGCTCCAGCACGTCCTCCACGAGCCGCTGGGACTCGCTCGCGCGTCCGAGGAGCAGCGCCGCGCGCGCCTGCCCGAGCCGGTTTGCGGCCAGGTCGAGCACGCCCGCGTCGGTGGCGAGCAGCGCCTCCTCCGCCGTCCGCAGCTGCTCCCACGCCTCCTGGGGCGCAGGCGGGTCGAGCCGCAGCTGCAGCAGGCCGAGCTGGCTGCGCAGCCGGGCCAGGTTGCGTCCGCCAGGGCCCTCCTCGAGCAGCCGCAGCGCCCGCTGGGCCAGCGGCAACGCCTGGGCGGGGCGGCCGCGCAGGGACTCGATGATCGAGGCGTTCCAGTACGCCGCGGCACGGGCCCGAGGGGACTCCAGCCTCTCCGCGAGCTCCACGGCGCGTCGGCAGGTGCGCGCCGCGTGGGCGACGTCGCCGCGCTCGACGTGCGCGGCGGCGACGGTGACGGTGAGGGCCACGGCCTCGTCGCTGCCCCCGAGCTCCAGGTCGGCCAGGACGTCCGCGGCGCGCTCGCCGACCTCGACGGCCCGGGCGAGGTCGCCGGACTCGCGGTAGCACCGGCTCAGTGCCGTCATCACCTCGAGCCACCGCAGGTCGGTGGCGCCGGAGGACACGAGGTCCTCGAGCAGCAGGATCGCGCCGTCCAGGTCGCCGCTCACCTCGCGCAGCCGGGCCCGCAGCCACGTCGCCTCCCGACGTAGGTCGACGAGCGCGTCGTCCGGGAGGGCGGCGAGCTCCTCGTCGACCCCGACGAGCTGCTCGGCGGCCCGCTCCGGCTCGCCGGTGGTGAGGCTCAGCTCGACCCAGGAGAGCAGGGTCCGCAGCTCGGGCTCCTGCTCGCGGGTGACGCCGGTCAGCAGCTGCTCGACGCTGGTGCCGAGCCGCCCCGCGAGCGCCGCCAGGAGAGCCGGGTCGGGGCGGCGCTGACCGGCCTCGATCCGGGAGACGTACGCCGTGGACATCTCGCTCCCGGCCGCCTCGGCCTGGGTGAGACCGGCGCGCAGCCGGGCCGCGCGCACGCGCGGGCCGAGGACGGCGGGGTCCACGGTGCGGCAGGCGGCGAGCAGGTCGGGTTCCACCTCTCGATGATGGCGCACGCGCGGTACCGGCGGTGGTCACGGCGACGGTCCCCGGCCCTCGCGGGCCGTCCCCGGACGGGGCGGTGGCACGCGAATTGGGTGCCGTGGTGGGCATGGGTTAGAGTTCCGACGCTTCCTCGGTGCGAGCCGCAGGAGCGCACCACCGCTTCATCTTGCAGCACCACGAGGCCCCGTAGCGCAGTTGGTTAGCGCGCCGCCCTGTCACGGCGGAGGCCGCGGGTTCGAGTCCCGTCGGGGTCGCCACACAGGCGAGAGCCCCGGACCACCAGGTCCGGGGCTCTCGTGCTTCCCGGGCCGGCTCGCCCCGGCCCGCCGCCCGCCGGGCTGGCACGATGGACCCGTGCCGATCGAGATGGACCGCGACCGCTTCGAGGCGCTCGTCGACGAGGCCCTCGACGCCATCCCCGACGAGCTCGCCTCGCTGGTGCACAACCTGGTTGTCCTGGTGGAGGACGAACCGCCCGAGCACGAGCCCGCCGACCTGCTCGGTCTCTACGACGGGGTCGCGCTCACCCACCGCGACTCGTTCTCCCCGACGATCCTGCCCGACCGGGTCTTCGTCTTCCGCAACCCGCTGCTGGACATGTGCAGCAGCGAGGAGGAGCTGGTGCGCGAGGTCGGGATCACCGTCGTGCACGAGATCGCGCACCACTTCGGCATCAGTGACGCCCGGCTGCACGACCTCGGCTACGCCTGAGCAGCGAGACCGGCCGTCAGGCGAGCCACGAGCCCGCCACGAACCCCACCGCGCACGCCCCCAGTGCGAGCACCAGCGTCGTGGTGACGTAGGCAGACCCCGCCCGCCGTCCCAGGCCGTGGGTCTGGAGGGCGAGGGTCGACCAGGTGGTCAGCGCGCCGGCGAGCCCGGTGCCGAGCAGGGCGAGCAGGTGCCCGCCGAGCGCGAGCCCGGACAGCACCCCGAGCAGGAGGGAGCCCGCGGTGTTGGCGACCAGCGTCCCGACCGGTCGGCCAGGTGCGTCCCACCGGCGCCACAGCCAGTACCGCAACGGCGCCCCCACGGCCGCGCCCAGCGCCACGAGACCGGCCGTCGCGAGCGTGCTCACCGCGACCTCCTCGCTCCCGGGCCCGACGTGAAGGCTGCGGCCAGGGAGACGGCCAGGGAGACGGCCAGCAGGCAGGCGCCGAGCGTGCCCACGACGTACGCCGCGGCCAGCCCCGGGTGGCCGTCGGCGACCAGGGCCCGCGCCTCCTCGGCGTACGCCGACAGCGTGGTGAACCCGCCGAGCAGGCCGGGTCCGAGCGCGACCAGCAGCAGGGCGCGGTCGCGCACCGCCGGCAGGGCGGGGAGCAGGGCGAGGGCGAAGCAGCCCGCGACGTTGATCGCCAGCGTCGCCCACGGGAAGCCCTGGTCCTCGGGGGCGAGACCGGACAGCGACCAGCGGGCCAGCGCCCCGGCGGCGCCGCCGACCGCGACGGCCAGCAGCTCTCGACGCACCCGTGGAGGCTAGCGGTCGGGGATGGCGGCGGTCAGCCCAGGCGCTGCAGCGGCACGGCCGCGAAGTCGCCGCGCGGGGCGGGGACCGAGGGCTCGCCGCGGGACTGGCGGACCAGCTCCTGGAGGTACCACTCCTGGAAGGTGCGCTGCTCGGGGCTGCGGGCCAGCGACAGCAGCCGCTGCTGGCGGCAGAACTCGTCGGCCAGGTCGAGCAGGGAGATGAAGCGCTCGATCGTGCGGCTGGCGGCAGGGGAGACGACCACGTCCAGGTCGACCCGCTCCGCACCGTCCGCCTGGGCCCGCAGGACCGGGGTGTCGTCGGTGCCCGCGCGCAGCTGGCGCTCGAGGTCGCCGAAGAGGTCGGAGAGGTCCTTGGCCAACGGGTAGTCGGACTCGTGGGCCAGGGACAGCAGGCGCACCTCGCGGCGCAGCTCGCGGAAGTGCCGACCGAACTCCAGGAACGCCTCCACCGGGACGTCACGGACCACGGCGGTCACCGCGTCCGCGGGGACCTCGTCGGGCTCGGCGGCCACGCCGGTGATCAGGCCCGGGGTCACCGTGTCCGAGAAGGTGCGGGCGGGGGCGAACCACACGGTCTTGCCGTCGGCCTCGATCTCGGCGCCCCAGGCGTCCGAGCAGCGCCCGACGATCGCCAGGCCACGGCCGAACGTGAGCAGGACGTCGTCGCCCTCGTCCTCGGCGCTCGGCAGCACCGGACGCTCGGGCGAGCCGTCGCGCACCTCGACCCGCGGGTGCTCCCGGGTGCCGCGCACCCGCACCTGGATGGGGGCCTCGCCGTGGAGCAACGCGTTGGTCACCAGCTCCGAGACCGCCAGCTCGGCGCACTCCACCAGTTCGGGCCGATCGATGTCGCGGCACGTGTCGACCACCCACCGGCGCGCGTCCTGCACGCTGCGGGGACCCGCTCCGAGCGAGAGCGCTGGTCGGTTGAGCGGCACGTGCGTGACTTCCCGTGGTCGGCTGGTGAGGAGAACGGGGGTGCCGTCCTGGCTGGGCGGATTCCCCCGCAGGCCCGGCGACAAACCGGGTCGTTGAATATTTTCCTGCCCCCACCCTGCCGGGTGAGGGCCCGTCTTGACCAGGGGTGTGCCGCCGATGGACCACCACTGTCAAGCCCTGCACGGGTTATCGGCCCGACCGGGGGCCGACCTGAGTGTGAGGCAGGAGACGCCCGTACGGGTTGGTTGAGGGGGGTGCCGGGGAGCCACACTGGTGAGTGGTCCACAGGCGCCAGACGGGGCGCCCGGGCCAGGGCCACGAGACCCGTGGTCGGACAGAGGCGAGAGACGTAGGCAGGGAGAGCCATGACCAAGGGGACCGACACCGCCGTGCAGGGCGTGACCGAGGAGGGCGCGGGCAAGCACCGGGTCGTCGTCATCGGGTCCGGCTTCGGTGGGCTCTTCGGCGCCAAGGCGCTGCGCCGCTCGGCGGTCGACGTCACGATGATCGCCAAGACGACCCACCACCTCTTCCAGCCGCTGCTCTACCAGGTGGCGACCGGCATCCTCTCCGAGGGCGAGATCGCCCCGCCCACGCGCGAGATCCTCAGCCGGCAGAAGAACGCCCAGGTCCTGCTCGGCGAGGTCACCGACATCGACCTCGAGCGGCGGCTCGTGGTCTCCCAGGTGCTCGGTCGCGAGACGGTGACGCCGTACGACTCCCTCTTGGTCGCCGCCGGTGCCACCCAGTCCTACTTCGGCAACGACCACTTCGCCGAGTTCGCCCCCGGCATGAAGACGATCGACGACGCCCTGGAGCTGCGAGGCCGCATCTTCGGCGCTTTCGAGATGGCCGAGCTCGGGGCGCTGCGTGGCGAGGACGTCGACCACCTCCTGACCTTCGTGGTCGTCGGTGCCGGGCCGACCGGTGTGGAGATGGCCGGCCAGATCGCCGAGCTCGCCCACCGCACGCTGACCCGCGACTTCCGCGCGATCAGCAGCCGCCAGGCGCGGGTGATCCTCGCCGACGCCGCGCCCCAGGTGCTGCCGCCCTTCGGCAAGAAGCTGGGCCAGAAGACCAAGAAGGAGCTGGAGAAGCTCGGCGTCGAGGTCATGCTCGGCGCGATGGTCACCGACGTCGACGAGCGCGGGCTGGTCGTCAAGCACAAGGACGGCAGCGAGGAGCGGATCGAGGCCGTCACCAAGATCTGGGCCGCCGGCGTCGCGGGCAGCCCGCTCGCGCGCACCCTGTCGGAGCAGACGGGCGCGCCGCTGGACCGCGCCGGGCGGATCGGGGTCAACCCCGACCTCACGCTGCCCGGCCACCCCGAGGTCTTCGTGGTCGGCGACATGATCGCCCTCGACAACCTGCCCGGCGTCGCGCAGGTCGCCATCCAGGGCGCGAAGTACGCCGCCAAGGAGATCGACGGCCGGCTCAAGGGCAAGCCCGCCCAGAAGCCGTTCACGTACTTCGACAAGGGCTCGATGGCCACCATCAGCCGCTTCCGTGCCGTCGCCATGGTCGGCAGGATCCGGATCACCGGCTTCGTCGCCTGGCTGATGTGGCTGGCGGTCCACCTCGTCTACATCACCGGTTTCAAGAACCGCGTGACCGCGGTCCTGCACTGGCTGGTCTCGTTCCTGGGTCGCGGCCGCGCCGAGCGCACCGCCACCGAGCAGCAGATCTTCGGCCGCACCGCCCTCGCCCGCCTCGAGCGCGGCGTGCAGGACCTCGTCTCCGACCCGGGGGAGTACGCCGACAAGCGGCTCGCCGACGAGCAGGCCCGCCGGGTCGCGCTGGAGGAGCAGGCCCTCGAGGAGGTCCGGCTCACCGACGCCGGCGAGCGCGGGGTCCGCGTCTGAGGCACGACGGGGAGCGAAGCGACCCGGCGTGACCCGAAGAGGTCGAGCGAGCCCCGCGACCGAGGGACGAGGTCGCGACGGGCGGGACGAGACCCGGTCTCCTGTCGGGAAGGGTCGCGGTCAGGCAGGCTCCATCGACTACTCGAAGTAGCGCGGCGGCGCCTTCTCCGGGTCCTGCTTGGCGAGGGCCTCCCGCGCCCAGCGCGGCAGCACGAAGAGGCCCTCGGCCTCGACGGTGACGCCCTCGGGTCCGATGAGGTGCCCGCGGGCCCACGTCTTGTAGGACTCCGCGCGCTCGATCCACGCCTCACCACGCAGCTCGCCCAACGGGGTGCCGCGCTTGTAGGTGAGGGTCAGGGTCGCGGTCATGCCCGGCTTGCCACCGGCTCCCGCGGACTCACCGAGCAGCTGGTCGAGGACCAGGGCGGACACGCCGCCGTGGACGAGGCCCGGAGGGCCCTCGTAGACCGCGCCCAGGTGGAAGTCCGACCACACGCGACCGTCGCGGTCGGGGTGGTGCTCGATCTTCAGCGGCGGCGCGACCGCGTTGCGCAGCCCCACGACGGTGTTGCCCCAGGGGCGGCCTCGGCCCTCGGCGGAGAAGCGGACGCCGTACGCCCCGTCGAGCTGCGAGGCCCGCAGCCGGGCCGTGAGCGCCTCGACCTCGGCCTGGACGGCGAGCACCTCCTCGTCCGCGACGAGGGTGCGCAGGCCGGCGTCGACCAGCTCGCGGATGGACTGGGTGAAGGGTCCGTAGAGGTCGCGCTGGCGCTCGACCTCCTCCTCGGGCAGGTCGTCACGCACGTAGCCGGGCATGGCCGGACTCTAGAACACGTTCTCGTTCTGGGCTGGTGGTCGGGCCGAGGGTGGGTGCTCAGAGGTCGGGGCGGTAGTACCGCAGTGCCTCCACCAGCCGGCGCAGGTCGACCATCGCGGGGGTGATCTCGAACGGGGCCAGCCCGCGGCGGTGCACGAGGAGCCGGGAGCCGCGGCGGCCCGGCGACCCGACGACCTCGAGCCGGGTGTGCGCGCCGGTCACCTCGAAGACGAACCGTCCCGCCTGCGAGCGCACCTCGAGTACGCCCCCGTGCAGCCCGACCCGGGTGGGCACCGACCCCGCGCGGATCGCCCACACGACGCCCGTGGCCAGGGCCAGGATCGCGGCCAGGCCGATGTCGGTCTCGTCCCGGCTGTCGTAGGCGCGCCAGGCGGCGATGCCGGTGGCCACCAGGCCCACCAGCAGCAGCACCGAGGTCACGCGCCGGGCCAGGGTGCGGGGCCGGAAGTCGATGCTCGGCGGCACGACGTCGGGCTGCGGGGGAGCGGCGGCCTCGCGCTGCGCGCGGAGCTCGTCGTACGCCGAGCGGGCGGGCGCGGCCTCGGTCGCCGGACCCTCAGGCGCGGCAGTCTCCGGTGCGACGGGCTGCTCGGTCGGGGCCGGGGCGGCTGCGGCCGTTCCGCTCGCGACCCGCTCCTCCGGCGTGCCGCGCACCGAGCGGTCCAGGGTGGTGCGCGCCGCCTCGACGTACGACCCCAGCGAGGGTCGCGGCCGACGCAGTGCGCGCCGCGGCGACTCGGGGGTGGTCTGTGCGACCGGCGGTGCTGCTGCCGGTGGGGTCGCCGTGGGAGTGGCGGGTGTGGTGGTGCCGCGCGCCTCCGGGGGTGCCGGGGCGGGCGCGGCACCGGGGTTGGCGGCACCGGGGTTGAAGGCACCGGGGTTGAAGGCGGCGAACACCGCAGCCGCGGCGTCCTGCTCTCCGCGTGGGGCGGCGCTCGGCCGCGGGGGCGGCGAGGGCGGCGCGGACGGGGAGGGCGGCGCGGAGGGCGAGGGCGGCGCGGCGGTCCGCGGATCCGGGTCGGGACCGCTCGCGGCCGCGGCCGCGGGCTCGTCGCCGCCGTCCGACGGGCCGGCGACCGGCACCTCGGCGGGGTGCGGCGGGACTGACGGGGCGGGAGCGACGTACGGCGTCGGCCGCTCTGCGGGCCACGGGGGCTCGTCGTACCCCTGGTGGGGCTCGGTCGAGGGCGCTCCACGCTCGGGTGCGGGAGGCGCGGGTCCGACGGTCGCGCGGGTCATCACCTCGTGCGGGGTCGCTCCGTCGTCGATCGCTCCGTGCTCGGCCGCTCCGTGCTCGACCGCTCCGTGCTCGACCGCTCCGGAGGCGTCGTCCGCCACCTCGTCAGCCGCTCCGTGCTCGACCGCTCCGGGGGCGTAGTCCGCCACCTCGTCGGCCACCCCGATGCCGACCGCCACCTCGTCGGCAGGTCGGTCGTCGGCAGGCTCCTCGCCGGCCGGGTCCGGTTCGAGCCCGGCCCGCCGGAACCGGGCGAGCCGCGACCGCTTCTCCACCGGGGCCTCGGCCTGGCGGCGTACCGACGCGATGACCACCGGCTCGAACTCGTCCAGCCCCACCGGCTCCCGGTGGGTCGGCGGCTGCGGGGCGGCCGCGGGACTCGGTGCGGGGTCCGCGGGCACCTGGGGCTCGTCGTCCTTACTCGCCGCGCCGTCCTCGGGGGACTCGGCCGCGGCCGCGTCCGGCGCCGCGACGCCCAGCGCGTCGGCCGCTGTCTCCGCCTCCGGGTGCTCGGTGCCGTCCGCCGCCGCGGGCGGGGTCCCCTCCTCGGCGGCGGCCGCCCCGGGGTCGGCCGGGTCCGCGCCGGCCAGTCCGGTCCGCGGCACGCCGTACGTGCGCGGCCGCGGCGCCTCGCCGGTGCTCTCCTGGCGGTGCGAGAGCCACCGGTCGAAGAGGTCGCTGCCGCCCTCGTCCCGCTCGCTCTCCTCGGCCATGGGCCCAGGTTAAGGGCGTGAGGGCCCTGTGTGCTGGGCTCCGGGCGACTCCGGGCGGGCTACTCCGGGCGGGCGGCCGGACCCGCGAGCCGACCCTGCGGCACCCGGGCTGGAGGTCCTCTCCGGCACCAGGTGCCGGAGAGGACCTCCACCTGTGACGACCAGGGTGCTGACGGGGCCTCCGAGGCGGGACGAGGTGCGGGTCGAGGTGCGGGTCGAGGTGCGGGTCGCGGTGCGAGTCGCGGTGGGGAGCCGTGCCCAGGCGCGTCCTCAGGCCTCGACCCCCACCTCGACCCGGGCCAGCGCCGCCTGCAGCTCGGGCAGCACCTCCTCGAGCGTCGCGCCCGAGCGCAGCACGACGACCGTGCTGCCAGCGGCGGACGTGCCGGGCCGGCCGACGCCGGGTGGGACCTGGTCGGGTGGGGCCTGGTCGGCGCCTCCCGACCGGCCGGTCGCCGCGACCGAGGCCAGCACCAGGCCCAGCGCCCGGTCCAGCTCACGCCGCGCCCCGTCGTCGTCGACGGCCCCGCGCAGCCAGCGCCGCAGCACGTGGTTGTGCGCGGTGACGATCGAGCCGGCGACCACCTCGGCACGCAGGTCGTCACCGGGCTCCTCGCCGGTCCAGCCGCGCAGCGCGTCGCGGAAGCGTCGGCGGTACCCCGCGGTCGAGCTGACCTCGCGGTCGCGCAGCGTGGGGACCGTGGCGGTCAGCCGGTAGCGGGCCCGCGCCAGGTCGCCCTCGGCCAGGTAGTGCTCCAGCACGATCCGTGCCGCCTCGGTCGCGCCGAGCGGCGCGGCACCCGGGTCGTCCCCGAGCGTGTCGAGCCGGGCGGCGACCCGGGCCGCGAGCGCCTCGTGGTCGGGGAAGATCACGTCCTCCTTGGACCCGAAGACCCGGAAGAACGTCGTGCGGCCGACCCCGGCCTCGGCCGCGATCTGGTCCACCGTCGTGGCGGCGTACCCCTGCTGCTCGAAGAGCGTGTACGCCGCCTGCCGCAGCCGCGCCGCGGTGTCGGTCGTGGTGGGGTCGGTCGTGGTGGTGCCGGTCGTAGGGCCGGTGCTGCCCGCGGCCGTGGTCGGCATGCGCCCTCCGGAGGTGGTGAGCCGATCTGGGGACCCACAGGTTGGTGGGACCGAGTCCCGAGCGTACGGTACTGAGTACCGCTCTCGATCGACGCCCGCCGGAGGAACCCGTGCCCGACACCCACACCAGCCCCCTCTTCGCCCTGTCCGAGGAGCACCAGGCCATCCGTTCCGCGGTGCGGGAGCTGTGCGACGCCAAGGTCGCGCCGTACGCCGCCCTCGTCGACGATGAGGCCCGCTACCCGCACGAGGCGGCCGCCGCCCTGCTGGCCGCCGACTTCCACGCCCCCCACGTGCCCGAGGAGTACGGCGGTGCCGGCGCCGACGCGCTCGCCACCGTGCTGGTGATCGAGGAGGTCGCCCGCGCCTGCGTCTCCTCCTCCCTCATCCCGGCCGTGAACAAGCTCGGCTCGCTCCCGGTCCAGCTGGCCGGCTCCGAGGAGCTGAAGAAGCACTACCTGGGCGCCCTGGCGCGCGGCGAGGGAGGCTTCTCCTACTGCCTGTCCGAGCCCGAGGCCGGCTCGGACGCCGCGGCGATGCGCACCCGCGCGGTCCGCGACGGGGAGGACTGGGTGCTCCACGGCACCAAGCGCTGGATCAGCAACGCGGGGGAGTCGGAGTTCTACACCGTGCTCGCGGTGACCGACCCCGACAAGCGCACCCGCGGCATCTCCGCCTTCGTGGTCGAGAAGTCCGACGCCGGCGTCTCCTTCGGCGCCCCCGAGAAGAAGCTCGGCATCAAGGGCAGCCCGACCCGCGAGGTCTACCTCGACAACGTCCGCATCCCCGCCGACCGGATGATCGGCGAGGAGGGCACCGGCTTCGAGCTGGCCATGCGCACCCTCGACCACACCCGCGTGACCATCGCCGCCCAGGCCGTCGGCGTCGCCCAGGGCGCGCTGGACTACGCGCTGGAGTACGCCCAGGAGCGACAGCAGTTCGGCAAGTCCATCAGCGACTTCCAGGGCCTGCAGTTCCTGCTGGCCGACATGGGGATGAAGGTCGAGGCGGCCCGCCAGATGACGTACGCCGCCGCCGGCCGCTCCGAGCGCGGCGACGCCGACCTGACCTTCTTCGGCGCGGCCGCGAAGTGCTTCGCCTCCGACGTGGCCATGCAGGTGACCGTCGACGCCGTCCAGGTGCTGGGCGGCTACGGCTACACCAAGGACTACCCGGTCGAGCGGATGATGCGCGACGCCAAGATCACCCAGATCTACGAAGGGACCAACCAGGTGCAGCGCATCGTCATGGCCCGCCAGCTCCTGGCCGGCATCCAGTCCCACCTCTGAGTCCGCCGCCCCGTCGGGGGCGGTCGGAACGCCACGGCAGGTCTCGCTCCCGCGAGGCCTGCCGTGGCGTTTCGCGTTGCGCTCATCCCGATCGAAATAACCCCCCAGGGGGTTGTGTTACGGTGGTCGACATGAACCCATGGGGGGGATACGTGGAGTCCATCGAGAGGGAGAGCAGAGCATGCGCGAGGTGACCGTGGAGGACGCAGCCGGGCTGATCGAGAGCGGCGCCGCCGCCATCGACGTGCGCGAGCCGGAGGAGTACGCCGCGGGCCACGTGCCAGGCGCGGTGAACATCCCCATGGGCCAGCTGCACCGCCGCCTCGGCGAGCTGGACCGCAGCCGCCGCCAGGTCGTCGTGTGTCGCTCGGGCAACCGCAGCGACGCCATGACCGACGTCCTGCTGGCCCACGGCTTCGAGGCCAGCAACATGCTCGGCGGCACCGTCGCCTGGGCCCGCGCGGGCCGTCCGATCGAGACGCCCGAGGTCGAGGAGCTGACCGTCCGGGTCGTCGAGACCCCCTCGCTGGGCGACCGCAGCTACCTCGTCCACGACGGCCGGGTCGCCTTCGTCGTCGACCCCCAGCGCGACATCGACCGTGTCCTGGAGGTCCTCGAGGCCGACGGGGTGCGGCTCACCCACGTCTTCGAGACCCACATCCACAACGACTACGTCACCGGCGGGCTGGCCCTGGCCGAGGCCACCGGTGCGGCGTACCACGTCAACGCCGAGGACCAGGTCTCCTTCCACCGCGTCCCGATCCGCGACGGAGACGTCCTGTCGGTCGGTGACCGCATGCGGGTACGCGTGATCGCCACGCCCGGCCACACGTTCACCCACCTGTCCTACGCGCTCGAGGACCACGGCGCGGCATGGCACCGCGCGGTCGGCGTCTTCACCGGCGGCTCGCTGCTGTACGGCGCCACCGGTCGCCCCGACCTGCTCGGCCCCGACCACACCGACGCGCTGGTCCGCCACCAGCACGCCTCGGCCCACCGGCTGGCCAGCGAGCTGCCCGACGAGGCCGAGGTCTTCCCGACCCACGGCTTCGGCTCGTTCTGCTCCGCGACCCAGTCCGACTCGACCTCCTCCACGATCGGGCAGGAGAAGCAGCAGAACCCGGTCCTGACCCAGGACGAGGAGACCTACGTCCGCGAGCTCCTCGCCGGGCTGGCTGCCTACCCGGCGTACTACGCCCACATGGGCCCGGCCAACAGCGCCGGTCCCGGCGCCCCCGACCTCAGCACGCCCGAGCACGCCGACGCCGCCGAGCTGCGGCGCCGGATCGAGGCCGGGGAGTGGGTCGTGGACCTGCGCCACCGCACCGCGTTCGCCGCCGGCCACGCTCCCGGCACCCTCAACTTCGGCCTCGACGGGGCGTTCTCGACCTACCTGGGCTGGATGATCGAGTGGGGCACCGCCGTGACCCTGCTGGGCGAGACCGCCGAGCAGGTCGCGGAGGCCCAGCGCGAGCTGGTCCGGATCGGCATCGAGCGTCCGGCAGCCCAGTCGACCGGCGGTCCCGAGGACTGGAGCGACCGCCCGCTGGGCCGGTTCGCGACCGCGACGTTCGCCGACCTCGCCGCCGTGCGCCACCACCGCGAGGTGGTCGTGCTCGACGTCCGGCGCGCCGACGAGCACGAGAAGACCTGGATCGAGGGTGCAGTGAACATCCCCATCCACGATCTGCCGCGCCGCCTGGACGAGGTCCCGGCCGGTGAGGTGTGGGTGCACTGCGCCGGGGGCTACCGCGCCTCCGTCGCGGCCTCGTTCATCGCCGCCGCAGGCCGCGACCTGGTCGCGATCGACGACTCCTTCGACCACGCCGCCGAGGCCGGCCTGCCGATGGTCGGGCCCGAGGCCTGATCGCACCGTGCTGCTCGTCGCCGTCGCCGCCGGCCTGCTGATCGGGCTGGCCCTGGGAGCCCTCGGGGGCGGAGGGTCGATCCTCGCCGTCCCCGTGCTGGTCTACCTGCTCGGCCAGTCGCCGACGCAGGCGACCACCGGCTCCCTCGTCGTGGTCGGCCTGACCTCCGTGGTCGGGGCGGTCGCCGCGCGCCGGGCCGGGCACGTCCGGCTCGGTCGCGGGGTGGCCTTCGGCCTGGTCGCCACCGGCGGCGCGGTCGTGGGCGCAGTGGCGGCGGCGGCGGTGCCGGCCGAGGTGCTGATGGCGCTCTTCGCGCTGCTGATGCTGCTGGTCGGCGCGCTCATGGTGCGTCGGCTGCGCCGGCACCGTGAGAGCGGCCAGGGCCCGCGGCCGGGCCTGGACGACCCGATCGTCGGGTGGTCGCGCGGGGACGGGCGCTTCGGCGCCTTCCGCTGCGACTGCCCGCGGGCGGCCAAGCTGCTGGTCACGGCCACCGTCGTGGGCCTGCTGACCGGCTTCCTCGGGGTGGGCGGCGGCTTCGTCGTCGTGCCCGCCCTGCTGCTCGCCTTCGACCTGCCCATGCCCGACGCCGTCGGCACCTCGCTGGTGGTCATCACCGTCACGAGCGCGGTCGCCCTCGCCGTCCGGGCGGGCTCCGGCACCGTCCCCGACTGGACCCCGGTGCTCGTCCTGACCGTGGTCGCCGCCGCAGGCGCCGTGCTGGGCGCCCGCGTCGGTCACCGAGCCGACGCCGTGCGCCTCCAGGCGGCCTTCGCCGTGCTGACCCTCGTCGTGGCCATGTACACCGCCGTGCGTGCGGTCCCCGACCTGCTCGCCGCCGTCCCGACCTGGGTCGCCTGACCCGCCCCCACCACCCCGTCCGCACCACGCACCCCAGGAGAGACCCATGTGCCGACCGACCACCTGCAAGAAGTGCAGCAAGACCACCTGGGCCGGCTGCGGCCAGCACGTCGCCTCCGTCAAGGCGATGGTCCCCGCCGACCAGTGGTGCCACGGCCACCAGGACGAGAAGGGTCAGGGCCAGGGCGGCGGGTTCCTCGCTCGCCTCTTCGGCCGCTGACCGGGCGGGCGCACCCCCGCCGTACCCTCTCTTCCACCCGACCACCCCAGGAGAGACCCATGTGCCAACCGACCACCTGCCGGCAGTGCGGCAAGACCACCTGGGCGGGCTGCGGCGAGCACGTCGCCGAGGCCCGGGCGATGGTGCCCGCCGAGGAGTGGTGCGGCCACGAGGGCCAGCCGGGCCAGCCCTGAGCGGGTAGCCGGGCGGCTCGCCCGTCCGGGCGCTGGTCCACGGAGGCTCCGGTGCCAGCCTGGGACGATGCGTCGTCCCAGCCCGGAGACCCGTGCCGACCTGGTCCAGGTCGCGAAGTCAGTCCTCGCCACCGGCCTCGCGTGGGTGGCGGCGGCGCGCGTCCTCGACCTCGAGGCCGCCTTCCTGGCCCCGTGGGTCGCGCTGCTGACCGTCCACGCGACCGTCTACCGGTCGGTGTGGAACGGCGCACAGGCCGTGCTGGCGGCCGGCCTGGGCCTGGTGGTCTCGTACGCCGCCGTGGCACTGCTCGGCTACCAGCTGGTCGCGGCGCCGGCCCTGCTGGTCGCCGTGCTGGTGGGCCTGCTGCTCTCCCGCGTCTTCCTCGCCCGGGACGAGGGTGTCAACGTGGCGACGACCGCGATCTTCGTCATCACCGCCGGCTACGCCGCCCAGGAGTCGCTGCTGGCGCAGCGGCTGCTCGACACCCTCGTCGGCGTCGCCATCGGGCTGCTGGTCAACCTGCTCATCGCCCCGCCGCTGGACGAGCGGGTCGCCGAGCGCGCCCTCGAGGACGTCAGCGGCCGGATGGGTCGGCTCCTGGTGGGCATGGCCGGCGACCTGCGCACCGACGTGGATCAGGAGGTCACGGACGGGTGGATCGAGGCCACCCGCGACCTGGACGAGCGGCTGGACCGGGCGCAGGAGCACCTGTCCTTCGCGCGCGAGAGCCGCTGGGCCAACCCGCTGCGCCACCGCTCGGCCCGCACCGGGGACCCCGAGGCTGCAGCCGAGGTCCTGGTGCGGCTCGAGGACGGCGTGGCCCAGACCCGCGCCATCGCCCGCGTCGTCCACGAGTCGGTCGGGCGGGGCGAGGAGTGGGACGAGCGGTTCCGCCTGCGGTGGACCGACCTGCTGCGCCAGGTGGGGTCACGTGTCGCCGATCCCGGGCTGGACGTCGAGGACGCCCGTCCGGAGCTGGAGCGCCTGGTCGCCGACCTCTCCGACGAGGGCCTGCCGCGACGGCACTGGCCCCTGTACGGCGCGCTGCTCACCGCCCTCGGCAACGTCGCGTCCATCATCGACGACGTCGCCTCCGGGCCCGTGGCGGCGCAGCGGGCCTGACCCCCGGTCCGGCGGAGCGGCGGGCCGGGGCTCGCGGCGGGCCGTCGACGCGACCGTGCCCCCGCGCTGGGCTACGGTGCCGGGCGTGAGCGTCGAGCCGGCCGCGGGAACGGGCAGCTGGGCTCGGTGGCGTGACTACGCCGCCGACCCGACCGCGGACCTGCCCCGCATCCTCGGCGCGGCGCTGACCGCCTTCGCCGAGCACGGCTACCACGGCACCTCGATCCGCGACATCGCCTCCGCCGCGGGGCTCTCGGTGCCCGGCGTCTACCACCACCACCGCTCCAAGCAGGAGATCCTGCGGGCGCTGATGGACGTCGCCATGGACGAGCTCCTCGGCCGCTGCGAGGCGGCGCTGGCCTCGGCCGGCACCGACCCGGCGGCCCGCTTCGACGCGCTGGTGGAGTCGTTCGTGCGGTTCCACATGTCCCGCCGCCCGCAGGCCTTCGTCGGCTCGAGCGAGATCCGCAGCCTCGAGCCGGACAACCGGGCGGCGTACGTCGCGCGGCGCGACGCTGCGCAACAGCTGGTCGAGGACGCGGTGCGCGACGGTGTGGCCGCCGGGGTCCTCGCTGCTGAGCACCCCGACGAGGTGGCGCGGGCGATCTCCTCGCTGTGCGTCGGCGTGGCCTCCTGGTACCGCCCCGACGGGCCGCTGACCCCCGACCAGGTCGTCGAGCGGCACCTCGTGCTGGCGCGGCGGATGGCTGGCGCACCCGGCTGAGCCCTGGCATCCTGGCGGCCGGACAACCGAGCGACCGCTCGGTCGGAGCCGCTCGGCTCCGGCGTACCGGTCCCGAGGAGGAGCGTCATGAGCCACGACCTGGGGCGGTTCCCCGAGCACGTGCGGTCGGTCGTCGAACGCACCCGCACCCTGGTGCGTGAGGTCGTGCTGCCGCTGGACGACGCCCACGACGGCGACGTGGAGGCGGCCGGCGGTGAGGACCTGCGGGCACGGCTGCAGGCGGCGGCCAAGGAGGCGGGGGTCTTCGCACCGCACGCGCCGGTGGACTGCGGCGGTCTGGGGCTCGGGATGGTCGACCGGGCGCCGGTCTTCGAGGAGGCGGGCTACTCGCTCTTCGGCCCGATGGCGCTGAACATCAACGCTCCCGACGAGGGCAACATCCACCTGCTCGACCACGTGGCCTCGGCGGCCCAGCGTGAGCGCTACCTCGAGCCGCTGGCGCGTGGGGAGGTGCGCTCGGCGTTCGCGATGACCGAGCCGTCGCCCGGCGCGGGCTCGGACCCGTCGCTGCTCGCGACCCGGGCGACGAAGGTCGACGGTGGCTGGGTCGTCAACGGGACCAAGCGGTTCATCACCGGTGCCGACGGGGCGGGCTTCTTCATCACCATGGCCCGCACCAGCGGCGAGCCCGGTGGTGCGGGTGGCGCGACGATGTTCCTGATGCCGGCCTCGACCGAGGGGCTGCGGGTGGTGCGGCACGTGGGGATGGTCGACACCTCGATGCTGGGCGGGCACTGCGAGGTGGAGTACGTCGATGCCTTCGTGCCCGACGAGGACGTGCTCGGCGGCGTCGACGAGGGCTTCGCCTACGCCCAGGTGCGGCTGGGTCCGGCCCGGATGACGCACGTGATGCGCTGGACCGGCGCGGTGCGGCGGGCCCACGAGGTGGCGGTGGCCTACGTGGCCTCCCGCGAGGCCTTCGGGTCGCGGTTGGCCGACCAGGGGATGGTCCAGCAGCTCGTCGCCGACAACGAGATCGACCTGGCCGCGATCCGGGCACTGCTGATGGAGGCCTGCCGGGTGCTCGACGACGGCGGGCGCGGCAACAAGGAGACCTCGATCGCGAAGACCTTCGCCGCCGAGGCGTTGCACCGGGTGGCCGACCGGTCCCAGCAGCTGTGCGGCGGTCTGGGGGTCTCGACCGAGCTGCCGGTGGCGAAGATCGCCCGCGAGGTGCGGCCGTTCCGGATCTACGACGGTCCCTCGGAGGTGCATCGCTGGTCGATCGCGCGTCGCGCCGTGCGGGCGATCACCGCCGAGCCCGGCGACCCGGCCGCGGGCCGGTCGTGAGCCGGGACGCGAGCGCAGCGGCCGGCGCCGGCGTACCTGCCCTCTCCGAGACCGAGCTCGCCGCGGTCGCGGAGGTGATGGCCGGTGCCGGGGTCGACCTGGCGGGTCCGTTGTCGGCGCGGCTGATCGCGGGCGGGCGGTCCAACCTGACCTTCAGGCTGGACGACGGTACGTCGACATGGGTGCTGCGCACACCGCCGCGGGCCGGCCGCACGCCGTCGGCGCACGACGTGGCGCGGGAGTTCCGGGTGACCTCGGCGCTGGCCGGCAGCGGGGTCCCGGTGCCGCCGGCCGTCGTGCTCTGCGAGGACGACTCGCTCATCGGCGGACCCTTCGCGGTCGCCGGCTTCGTGCCCGGCCGCACGATCCAGACCGCCGCGCAGCTCGACGAGCTGACCGACACGACGACCGACGGCGTGGTCACTGCGCTCTCCTCGACCCTCGCGGCGCTGCACCACGTCGACCACGTGGCGGTGGGGCTGGAGCGCTTCGGCCGCCCGGACGCGTACGCCGCTCGCCAGCTCACCCGCTGGGCCGGCCAGTGGGAGATCGTCGGGGCCGAGGCCGGTCCGTCGGTGCGCGCGATGGCCGACGCCCTCGTCGAAGGCCTCGGCGACCGGCTGCCCCGGCAGGCCGCGACCGGCATCGTCCACGGCGACTACCGGATCGACAACACGCTGCTCGCCCTCGACGGCGTGCCGGCCGTGCCGCCGTCGGTGTCGGCCGTCGTGGACTGGGAGCTCTCGACCATCGGCGACCCGGTCGCGGACGTGGCGATGATGTGCGTCTACCGCAACGCCGCGC
Organism: Nocardioides sp.; assembly: GCF_030149505.1. Taxonomy (GTDB): domain Bacteria; phylum Actinomycetota; class Actinomycetes; order Propionibacteriales; family Nocardioidaceae; genus Nocardioides. Next base: position 10,451 of record NZ_JASBRN010000059.1, on the reverse strand, counting down.
TGGACCTGGTGATCGGCGAGCCGACCGCCTGGACCAGCCCGCGGCTCCCCGACGCGGCCGGCCTGGCCGCGGCGTACGAGGCCGCCGGCGGCGTCGCCCTCGTCGACCTCGACGAGCACCTCGCGCTCGGACACCTCAAGCTCGCCGTCATCGCGGCCGGCATCGACCACCGCCACCGCGCCGGCGCCACCTCGGGCCCGGGCTTCGACACCGCCGGCCAGGCGGTCCCGGTCCTGCTGGAGGCGGGGCTGGCGGTGCTGGGCGCGGGGTAGTCCGACTCAGTTCTGATGCCCCGCGCGCGCTGAGCATCAGAAGTGATTCGGACTACCCCGACCCGCGCCTCAGACGTAGCGCTCGAGGATCGTCGACTCCGCCAGGCGCGACAGCCCCTCGCGGACCGAGCGGGCCCGGAGCTCACCGACGCCCTCGACGGCCTGCAGGTCGTCGACGCCGGCGGAGAGCAGCTTCTGCAGGGTGCCGAAGTGCTCGACCAGGCGGTCGACCACGGTGCCGGGCAGGCGGGGGACCTTGGCGAGCAGGCGGTAGCCGCGGGGGGCGACCGCGCCGTCGAGGTGGTCGCCGCTCCCGAGGCCGAGCACCCGCGCGACGGCCGCGGGGTCCACGAGGTCGGTGGGGGAGAGCGCGGCCATGGTGGCGAGCAGGTCGGCGGGGTCGTCGAGCGGGTGGGCGTCGGGGAGGTAGTCGCGCACGACCAGCTCGCGCTCGGAGTCCACGCCGGTGACGAGCTCCTCCAGCTGCAGCGAGAGCAGCCGACCGTCGGTGCCGAGCTCGAGCACGTAGTCCTCGATCTCGCGGGCGATCCGGGTCACCATCTCCAGGCGCTGCGCCACGACGGCGACGTCGCGGACGGTGACGAGGTCCTCGATCTCCAGCGCCGACAGGGTCGAGGAGACCTCGTCGAGACGCAGCTTGTAGCGCTCGAGGGTCGCCAGCGCCTGGTTGGCGCGCGACAGGATCTGGCCGGAGTCCTCCAGCACGTGCCGGGTCTCCCCGACGTACGCCGCGATGATCTGCATCGACTGGCTCACCGAGATCACGGGGAAGCCGGTCTGCTTGGCCACGCGGTCGGCCGTGCGGTGGCGGGTGCCGGTCTCCTCCGAGGGGATCGTGTGGTCGGGCATGAGGTGGACCGCGGCCCGGATGATCCGGTTGAGGTTGGCGTCGACGATGATCGCGCCGTCCATCTTGGCCAGCTCGCGCAGGCCGGTGGCGGTGAACGGGACGTCGAGCTCGAACCCGCCGGTGCTGATGCCGTCGACGACGCGGTCGCGGCCGATCACGATGAGGGCGCCGGTGCGGCCGCGGAGGATGCGCTCGAGCCCGTCACGCAGCGGCGTGCCGGGGGCGATCGACGCGAGGGTCTCGCGCAGTCGCAGCGTGTCGTCGGTGCGGTCGGTCGCCACGGGTCTCCTCGGGCCTCGGGCGCGTCCGTGCGCGCCACTCCTCGGCAGTGTAGGGCGGGGACCTCCCTGCGGTCGTGTGACATGCGCACCCCTCGGGGTGGGGGCGACGCCGCTGTCGGGGAGAGGTCGGTGGCGCAGTGGACCCCAGCAGGGACTAGAAGTCAGGGACCGCGGGGGCGCGGCCGGCGTTGCGCCCGGTCAGCCGCAGCACGTCGAGAGCGGTGATGACGCTCGGCACCTCCAGGACCCGCATCCCGTCGACCGTGCGGGCGGGTGCCGGCCGGCCCCGCTGGTCAGGACCGGCGGGGACGACCGCGACCTTGAACCCCAGCCGGGCCGCCTCGGCCAGCCGCTGCGGCAGGTCGCGCACCCGGCGCAGCTCGCCGGAGAGGCCGATCTCGCCGATGGCGATCGTCCCCACCGGGGCCGCCTCGTCGAGGTAGGAGGAGACGAGCGCGACGGCCAGGGCCAGGTCGCTCGCGGGCTCCTGCAGCCGGGCGCCGCCGACGGTGGAGGCGAAGACGTCGAGCCCGGCGAGCTTCATGCCGCAGTGCCGCTCCAGCACGGCCAGCACCAGTGCGGTGCGCTGGCCGTCGAGCCCGCTGACCGTGCGTCGCGGCTTGTCGAGGGTCGACTGGGTGACCAGCGCCTGGACCTCGGCCAGCAGCGGGCGCCGCCCCTCCATGGTCACGCCCACGCAGGTGCCGGCGACCTTGCCGTGGTGCTGCTCCACGAACAGCCCGGTGGGGTCCGCCACGGCCTCGATGCCGGAGGCGTCGAGCTGGAAGCAACCGACCTCGTCGACCGGGCCGAAGCGGTTCTTCATCGCGCGGACCATCCGGAACCGGCTGTTGCGGTCGCCCTCGAAGTGCAGCACCACGTCGACCAGGTGCTCCAGCACCCGCGGCCCGGCGATCGAGCCGTCCTTGGTGACGTGGCCGACCAGGACGGTGGTGATGTTGCGGGTCTTGGCCACCCGGATCAACGCCGCGGCGACCTCCTTGACCTGCGTGACGCCGCCGGGCACCCCGTCGACGCCGGAGGCGCCGATGGTCTGCACCGAGTCGACGACCAGCAGCGTCGGGCGCACCTCCTCGACGTGGGTCAGCAGCGCGCCGAGGTCGGTCTCGGCGGCGAGGAACAGCTCTGCCTCGACCGCACTCGTGCGGTCGGCGCGCAGCCGCACCTGGGAGGCCGACTCCTCGCCGGTGACGTAGAGGGTGCGGTGCCGCTGCCGCGCGGTCTGCGCGGCCACCTCGAGCAGCAGCGTGCTCTTGCCGACCCCGGGCTCGCCCGCGAGCAGGATCGCCGCACCCGGCACCAGGCCTCCGCCCAGCACCCGGTCGAGCTCGCCCACGCCGCTGCTGCGGAACGCCGACTCCTCCACCGAGACCTGGCCGATCGGGACCGCGGGCGTGGTGACCGGCGCGGCCGCGGCCCGCAGCGTGGGCGCCGCGGTCTCGGCGACCGAGCCCCAGGCCTGGCACTCCCCGCAGCGACCGACCCACTTGCCGGTCTCCCAGCCGCACTCGGAGCAGCGGTAACCCGGACGGGCGGGCTTGGCGGTGCGGGCGGCTGGCATGGGGGAGACGCTAGGCGAGGGCGCCGACAGTGGTCGGGGCGACGCGCGCCCCAGCCTGCACGGCGCCGCTCGAGCGCCGCACCCCACCCGACCAGGGCCGGTCCGTCCCGGGCGCGGATATGCTGCGGCGTACGTCGTTGGATCGATCCATCCCGGCGCGGCAGCCAGCCGACCAGTCAGGGCGAGGAGGTGCGGTGAACCGGATCCCCGGTCGGATGCCGACCACGCCGCCGACCCTGGCCGACGTCGCCGAGCGTGCAGGGGTCTCCCGGCAGACCGTCTCCAACGCCGTCAACAACCCCGACCTGCTGCGCGCCGACACCCTCATGCGCGTGCAGGAGGCGATCAGCGAGCTCGGCTACCTCCCGAACCGCGCGGCCCGCAACCTGCGCACCCGCTCCTCCCACCTCATCGGCCTGCGCATCCAGCCGGTGCAGGAGGGCACCGCCAACGCCACCATGGACCGCTTCGTCCACTCCCTGGTGGAGACCTCGCGCGAGGCGGGCTACCACGTGCTCCTCTTCTCCGGGGACGTCGGCGACCCGCTGGCCGGGTACGACGACCTCCTGCGCTCCACCGCCGTCGACGCCTTCGTGGTGACCGACACCTACCTGGGCAATCCGCAGGCGACCTGGCTGGACTCGCGCCGGGCCCCGTTCGTGGCCTTCGGGCGGCCGTGGGACAACCCCGGGGCGACCCACGCCTGGGTCGACGTCGACGGGGCAGCCGGCTGTCGGCTCGCCACCGACCACCTGCTCGACAAGGGCCACGAGCGGATCGCCTGGATCGGGTGGCGCAAGGACTCCTTCATCGGCGAGGACCGCCGCTCCGGCTGGCACGGCGCCATGCACGCCCGCGGCCTGCCGACCACCGGCCTGGCCTCCCGCGTCGAGGACACCGTGGCCTCCGGCCGCTCGGCCGCGGGGGTGCTGCTGGACGAGGCCCGCCCGACGGCCTTCGTCTGCGCCTCCGACACGCTCGCGATGGGGGTGCTGCACACGCTGCACGAGCGCGGCCTGCGCGCCGGCGACGACGTCGCGGTCGTGGGGTTCGACGACTCGCAGGTCGCCCAGGTCGTGCGCCCCGGCCTCTCCTCGGTGCGCCAGCCGCTCGAGGAGGTCGCCGTCGAGGTCGTCTCCGCCCTGGAGGGCCTGCTCGGCCACCCGCGCGTCGCGCACCGCGGCGTCCTGCTCACCCCCACGCTCGAGGTGCGCGACTCCTCCGGCCCCGACCGCCGCTGACCGCCGCTGACCGCCGCTGACCGCCGAGCCTCAGGTACGCCGCCAGAGCACGTCCACGGCGTAGTCGACCTCCAGCGTCCCGGCCGGCAGGTCGGCGAGCACCTCGCCCGCCACCGGCCCGGGCAGCTCGATCGAGACGACGGCCTCGAGGTCCTCGCGGGAGCCGAAGGACCACCGCGTGAGGACCGGCACCCGCGCGTACCCGGCCGACTCCCAGTACGCCTGCTTCTCCGCGGGCGTGGCCACCTCGGGGAACCCCCGGGCGAACCACGACCCGAAGGTCGAGCGGGACGCGTCGTTGTCGACCACGACGTGCACGCCGCCGGGGCGCAGCAGCCGGGCGACCTCGGCCAGACCGGGCTCGCTGCCGGGGCCGAAGAAGTAGGCCCACCGCGAGTGCACGAGGTCGACGGAGGCGTCGGGCAACGGCACGGACTGGGCGGTGCCCTCCACCACCCGCACGTGCGGGAGCCGGCGGGTGCGGCGGGCGGCGATGGCCCGCAGGTCGGCGTGCGGCTCGACCCCGACGACCGAGCCGGCCGTGGTCGCGAAGCGGGGCAGGTGGAAGCCGGTGCCGCAGCCCAGGTCCAGGACGTCGAGCCCGGCCCAGGAGCTGCCGGGGAGCACCGAGGCGATCGCGGCCTCGACCAGCCCGTCGGGGTCGAAGGCGCGGTTCTCGACCTCGTAGGTCTCGGTGTGGTGCCAGATGTTGGGGGAGGGGCGGGTGCCCTCGGGAGCCGCGGGCGTCTCCGGCGACCCCGGGTCAGCAGCGCTCACGCGCCGGTCAGAGCCGGACGAGGCCCTGCGGGGTCTGGACCTGCACGGCGATGATGCCGGGGGTGCCGTGCGGGGCGACCCACTCGACCTTGACGTCCTCGAGCGGCGCCTCGACCGACTCGCCGAGCCACTCGCTGACCCGCTGCGGGTCGCCGGCGATCTCCAGGCAGGCCAGGCTGTAGGCGCCGTCGGCACCGTTGCTGGGGTGCAGCTCCGCGCCGACCTCCCACTGGATGAAGAACGGCAGCTGCGGGTCCGCCATCAGGCCGTTGATGCCGATCTGCTTCCAGCGCAGCTCGACCCCGTCGGGACGGTGCCGGCTGCCCTGGGCAGCGGCGCGCCCCAGACGCTCCTCGGGGACGGCGATGTCACCGACGGCCACGGCCCAGCCCAGCCAGCCGCCGCCGAGGGCGGAGCGGGCGCGGACGGCCTGGCCGAAGGGGGCCTTGTCGGAGGCGGGGTGGTCGAGGACCTCGACGATCTCGAGGTAGGTCCGGTCGGCCAGCGGCAGCACCATGTTGCGGGTGCCGAAGCGGGGGTGGACACCGCCGTCGAGGAACTCGCAGCCGAGTAGGGCACCGATGCGGCGGGCGGTGCTCTCCAGACCATCGGGTCCTGCGGCGTACGAGAGGTGGTCCAGGCGCATGGCGTCCAGTGTGGGAGACGACCCCTTGACTCCTGGCATCGGGGTCGAGGTCTCTCGACGTCGAGACACCCGGTCCGTGGAGGGTCTGTCCGGGGTGGGGGATGGGCTCAGTGCGGGTCGGCGGGGTGCAGCGCGAGCGCCGACCGCGAGCGCACGTGGGCCTCGCAGTGCCGCACCAGCTCGGCGTACGCCGCGGGGCCGATGAGCTCCGTCAGCTCCGGCCCGTAGGTGACGAAGACCGGCTCGACGGCGACGTGCGCCTCGGTGTTGCCGGTGCAGTACCAGTCCAGGTCGTGCCCGCCCGGGCCCCAGCCGCGCCGGTCGTACTCCGCGATCGAGACCTCGGTGTAGGAGGTGCCGTCGGGGCGCTCGACGTCGCGGAAGGTGCGGCGCACCGGCAGCTGCCAGCACACGTCGGGCTTGGTCTCCAGCGGGTTGCGGCCCTCGCGGACGGCCAAGGCGTGAAGGGCGCAGCCCCCGCCGCCGATCCCGTTGCCGGGGTGGAAGCCGGGGCGGTTGGCGAAGACGCACGCCTGCTGCCCGTCGACCTCGATGGTGCGGGTCTTGCGGGCGCCCTCGTCGTCCTTCTCCACCCAGTCCTTGCGCTTGAGCTTTCCGGCGGGCTTGTGCTGCCACAGGGAGTCGTCGAGGCGCTCGACGGCGGCGGCGACGCGCTCCTCGTCCTCGTCGTCGGCGAAGTGCGCCCCGAGGGTGCAGCACCCGACGTCGGGGGCGTCCGCGTAGATCCCGGCGCAGCCGGTGCCGAAGATGCACGTCCACGACGACGTCAGCCACGTGAGGTCGCAGCGCAGGACCTCGTCGGCGTCGGCGGGGTTGGGGAACTCCACCCACGCACGCGGGAAGTCCAGCATCACCTCGGGCACGGCGCACAGGCTAGGTCACTGGTGCGCGTCGACCGGCAGGACGCGGCCGGCGGCGAGGTCTCGCAGCAGTACGGTGGGCCCATGCGCCTGGGGGTCCTCGACATCGGGTCCAACACCGGACACCTGCTGGTCGTCGACGCCCACGGGGGCGCGGCGCCGCTGCCGGCGTACTCCTACAAGGAGCCGCTGCGCCTCGCCGAGCACCTCGTGCCCGCCGGCCCCGACGAGGGCGCGGTGTCGGAGACCGGCATCGAGGCGCTCACGGACTTCACCGCCCAGGCCCTGCAGGTCGCCGAGGACAAGGGGTGCGAGGAGATCCTCGCGTTCGCGACCTCGGCGGTGCGCGACTCGGCGAACGCCGACGCGGTGCTGGAGCACGTGCACGAGCGGACCGGTCAGCGGATCGAGGTGCTCTCGGGCGAGGACGAGGCCCGCCTGACCTTCCTGGCCGTACGCCGGTGGTTCGGCTGGTCCGCGGGCCGGCTGGCCGTGTTCGACATCGGCGGTGGGTCGTTGGAGATCGCCGGCGGCGCCGACGAGGCCCCCGACGTGGCCTGGTCGCTGCCGCTCGGCGCGGCCCGGCTGGCCAGGACGCACTTCGCCCGAGGCCCCGTCGACGAGGACACCGTGCGCGCGCTGCGCAAGGAGATCCGCACCGAGATCGCCCGCGACGCCGGGCACCTGCTGCGCATCGGCCCGCCCGACCACGCCGCGGCCACGTCGAAGACCTTCCGCTCGCTGGCCCGCATCTGCGGCGCCGCGCCCTCCTCCGAGGGCCCGCTGGTCCCGCGGGTGCTCCCGCTGGCCGACCTGCGGGAGTGGATCCCCAAGCTGGTCGACATGGAGGACGAGGCGCTCGCCGAGCTGCCCGGGGTCTCGGCCAGCCGCACCCACCAGCTCGTCCCCGGTGCGCTGGTCGCGGAGGCGTGCATGGACATCTTCGGCCTCGAGGCGCTGGAGATCTGCCCGTGGGCGCTGCGCGAGGGCGTCATCCTGGAGAAGCTCGACCAGCTCTCGGTCCTCGGCTGAGACCACACTGGGACCGGCGGGCGGTCCCGGGGCGCCCCGGACCGACGACCGGGCAACCACCGACGCGAGAGGATGGGCACGTGACGACGCGGATCGGGCTGTCGACGTCCTCGGTGTACCCCGAGTCGACCGCGCACGGCTTCGCCTACGCCGCGCGGCTGGGGTACGACGCGGTCGAGGTGATGGTCGGCATCGACGCCCTCTCCCAGCAGACCGCGGCGGTGCGCCAGCTCTCCGAGCACCACGGCCTGCCGATCTGCGCCGTGCACGCGCCGACCCTGCTGCTCACCCAGCGTGTCTGGGGCACAGAGCCCTGGGGCAAGCTCGAGCGGTCCGCGGAGATGGCCCACGAGGTGGGCGCCGGCACCGTCGTCGTGCACCCGCCGTTCCGCTGGCAGAAGGAGTACGCCAAGGGGTTCGTCGAGGGCATCGCCGCCCTCGAGGCCTCCACCGGCCTGGCCTTCGCGGTGGAGAACATGTACCCCTGGCGCGCCCAGGTCCGTGGCCGCACCGCCGGCACCGAGATGTACCTCCCCGGCTGGGACCCCTCGGCCGAGGAGTACGCCCACGCCACCATCGACCTCTCCCACGCCGCCATCGCCGAGGACGACGTCGTCGAGATGGCCCAGCGGCTCGGCGAGCGGCTCCACCACGTGCACCTCACCGACGGCTCCGGCTCGGCCAAGGACGAGCACCTGGTGCCCGGCCGCGGCGGCATGGGTGCGGCCCGCTTCCTGCGGCACCTCGCGGCCACGGGCTTCGGCACGGCGTACGGCGGCGACATCGTGCTCGAGATCAACACCCGCCGCTGCGCGGACGCCGAGGAGCGCGAGGCCGACCTGCGGCAGTCGCTGGAGTTCGCCCGCGAGCACTTCACCGTGCCTGCGACCTGACGAGGGGCCCGACGTAGCCTGTCGGGCATGTCGTTGCTCCGCCAGCCGCTCCTGCTCCTGTCGCGCAGCGAGGCGGTGAAGAAGGTCGTCTCGACGATGCCGGTCTCGGCGGGGATCGTGCAGGGCTACGTGCCCGGCGAGACGACCGAGTCGGCGGTCGACGCCACGGCGCGGCTGCAGGACGACGGGCTCAAGGTGACCCTCGACTTCCTGGGTGAGGACACCACCGACGCCGCCCAGGCGCAGGCCACCGTGGACGCGTACGTCGACATGCTCTCGGCGCTCTCCGCCCGCGGGCTCGCCCACGGCGCCGAGGTGTCGGTGAAGCTCTCGGCGGTCGGGCAGGCGTTGCCCGACGGCGGTCACGCGATCGCGCTGGAGAACGCCCGCACCATCTGCCGGGCCGCGCGCAACGCCGGCACCACCGTCACCCTCGACATGGAGGACCACACCACCACCGACTCCACGCTGGAGATCCTGCGCGAGCTGCGCCAGGACTTCCCGGAGACCGGCGCGGTGCTGCAGGCCTACCTCCACCGCACCGAGGCCGACTGCCGCCAGCTCGCGCACGAGGGCTCGCGGGTGCGGCTGTGCAAGGGCGCGTACGCCGAGCCCGAGGAGGTCGCCTTCCAGGACAGGCTCGACGTGGACAAGTCCTACGTCCGCTGCCTCAAGGTGCTGATGGCCGGCCAGGGCTACCCGATGATCGCCACCCACGACCCGCGGATGGTCGAGATCGCCTCCTCGCTCGCCAGCCGCCAGGGACGCGCGCCCGGCACCTACGAGTTCCAGATGCTCTACGGCATCCGACCCGAGGAGCAGCGCCGCCTGGCGGCGGCCGGCGAGACCGTGCGGGTCTACGTCCCCTACGGCACCGAGTGGTACGGCTACCTCATGCGCCGCCTCGCCGAGCGTCCGCAGAACCTGTCATTCTTCGTGAAGTCGTTGATCTCGAAGAAGTAGGGCCTGCCCGTCGGCGCAGGCCCAGGACGGGGACACAGCATGGCCAGCCAGACCGCGATCATCGGTGCCGGCGTGATGGGGGAGACCCTGCTGTCGGGCCTCGTGCGCTCCGGGCGCCGGGTTGACGACCTGCTGGTGGGCGAGAAGCGCGCCGAGCGGGTCACCGAGCTCGAGGAGCGGTACGGCGTCACCGTCGTCGGCAACCGCGAGGCCGCCGAGAAGGCCGACACCGTCGCCCTGGTGGTCAAGCCCCAGGACATGGCCGACGTGCTGGCCGAGATCGCCCCCGTGCTGCGCCCCGGCCAGCTGCTCGTGAGCCTGGCCGCCGGCACCACGACCGGGTTCATCGAGTCCCACGTGCCCGAGGGCGTCGCGGTCGTCCGGGTCATGCCCAACACCCCGGCGCTCGTCGACGAGGGCATGGCCGCGGTCTCGCCCGGGTCGCACTGCTCCGAGGCACAGCTCGCCGAGGCCGAGTCGCTCATGGCCTCGGTCGGACGCGTCGTACGCATCCCCGAGCGGCAGCAGGACGCCGTCACCGCCATCAGCGGTTCCGGCCCGGCCTACATCTTCTTCGTCGTGGAGTCGATGATCGAGGCCGGCGTGCACCTCGGGCTGCCCCGCTCCACGGCCTCCGAGCTGGTCATCCAGACCCTCGTCGGCAGCGCCAAGATGCTGCGCGAGACCGGCACCCACCCCACCGTCCTGCGCGAGCAGGTCACCAGTCCCGGCGGCACCACCGCCTCCGCGCTGCGCGAGCTCGAGGTGCACCGGGTCCGGGCGGCGTTCCTCGCCGCCATGGAGGCCGCCCGCGACCGCTCGCGCCAGCTCGCGGAGGGCAGCTGAGGCTCTCCCCGGGCGTGGTGGGGCACCGACGGTGGTCGGTGGGTGCGGTGCGCGCCGCCGCGCTCGAACGGCGGGTGGGGCGCGCGGGCCCGCGGTCCGCCGGGGGCGCCCCCTTCGTCGCAACCACCCTTCTCGTTCGTCCCTCACGAGAAGGGGGCCAGGCCCA
>NZ_JASBRN010000053.1 GCF_030149505.1 Nocardioides sp. | reverse complement strand
GCGGGAGCAGGAACTCCTGATCCCGCACGACTGGGCGATACGAACGAGCCATGCCCAAGTATTTCGCCCCAGCCGCAAAAACGGGCCGATCTCGCCCGGCGATTTGCAACAGCCACCAGGTTGAACCGGAACGCCACACAGTGGGTCTCGTCGATCAGGACAGGCTCGCCGGCCCGTGCGGGGGGTCTCGTGGCTCGGCGCTGGCACGCCGCGCACCTCGACCAGCGGAGGCGTCAGCCCCGGGCGGCCTTGCGGGCCTGGCTGGCGGTCTTCGCGCGGGCGTTGGCGTCGAGCACGACCTTGCGGATGCGCACGGCGTCGGGGGTGACCTCGACGCACTCGTCCTCGCGGCAGAACTCCAGGCACTGCTCGAGGGAGAGCTTGCGCGGCGGGATGAGCTTCTCGAAGTTGTCGGAGGTGGCGGACCGGATGTTGGTCTGCTGCTTCTCCTTGGTGATGTTGACGTCCATGTCGTCGGCGCGGGAGTTCTCGCCGACGATCATGCCCTCGTAGACCTCGGTGGTGGGCTCGACGAAGAGGACGCCGCGCTCCTGCAGGTTGGTCATGGCGTACGCCGTCGCAGCCCCCTTGCGGTCGGCGACCAGCGAGCCGTTGTTGCGGCCGCGGATCTCGCCCGCCCAGCGCTCGTAGCCCTCGGAGATGTGGTGGGCGATGCCGGTGCCGCGGGTGTCGGTGAGGAACTCGGTGCGGAAGCCGATGAGGCCGCGCGCCGGCACCACGAACTCCATCCGGACCCAGCCGGTGCCGTGGTTGGTCATCTGCTCCATGCGGCCCTTGCGGGCGGCGAGCAGCTCGGTGATCGTGCCGAGGTACTCCTCGGGGGCGTCGATGGTCAGGCGCTCCATCGGCTCGTAGAGCTTGCCGTCGACCATCTTGGTGACCACCTGCGGCTTGCCGACGGTCAGCTCGTAGCCCTCGCGGCGCATCTGCTCGACCAGGATCGCCAGCGCCAGCTCGCCGCGACCCTGGACCTCCCAGGCGTCGGGGCGCTCGGTCGGGAGGATCCGCAGCGACACGTTGCCGATCAGCTCGGAGTCGAGGCGGTCCTTGACCAGGCGCGCGGTGACCTTGGAGCCCTTGACCCGGCCCACGAGCGGGGAGGTGTTGGTGCCGATGGTCATCGAGATGGCGGGCTCGTCGACGTGGATGAGCGGCAGCGCGACGGGGTTCTCCGGGTCGGCCAGGGTCTCGCCGATGGTGATGTCGGGGATGCCCGCGATGGCGACGATGTCGCCGGGACCGGCGACCTCGCCGGGCTTGCGCTCGAGGCCGTCGGTGATGAGCAGCTCGGTGATCCGGACGTTCTTGACCTCGCCGTCACGGCGCATCCAGGCCACGGTCTGGCCCTTCTTCAGGTTGCCCTGGTGGATGCGCAGCAGCGCGAGACGGCCCAGGAACGGGCTGGAGTCGAGGTTGGTGACGTGCGCCTGCAGCGGCGCGCCCTCGACGTACGTCGGAGCCGGGATGGTCTCGATGATCGTGCGGAACAGCGGCTCGAGGTCGGTGCTGTCGGCCGGGAGCGTGCCGTCCTCGGGCTTGGTCAGGCTCGCGACGCCGGCCTTGCCGGAGGCGTAGACGACCGGGAAGTCGAGCGCGTCCTGGGAGTGCGACTCGTCGAGCAGGTCCATGAACAGCTCGTAGGTCTCGTCGACGACCTCGGCGATCCGCGCGTCGGAGCGGTCGGTCTTGTTGACGACCAGGATCACCGGCATGTCGGCGTTGAGCGCCTTGCGGAGTACGAAGCGGGTCTGCGGCAGCGGGCCCTCGGAGGCGTCGACCAGCAGCACGATGCCGTCGACCATCGACAGGCCGCGCTCGACCTCGCCACCGAAGTCGGCGTGGCCGGGGGTGTCGATGATGTTGATGGTCATGCCGTCGGGCGCGGAGGGTCCGACGTACTTCACGGCGGTGTTCTTCGCGAGGATCGTGATGCCCTTCTCGCGCTCGAGGTCACCGCTGTCCATCACGCGCTCGGCCACGCCCTCGGCCTGGTGCGCGGAGAACGCCCCCGCCTGGTGCAGCATCGCGTCGACGAGCGTGGTCTTGCCGTGGTCGACGTGGGCGACGATCGCGACGTTGCGGAGGGAGGCGGTGCGGAGTTCGGACACGAACCACGAGTCTAGGTTCGGGTGAGCCGGTACGCCGATTCGTCGCTCGCCCGCGTGACGGGGGTCTCGTGGCGGACCGTCTGGTTGCAGGGATCCCCGGATATCAGGCTTTGCTGCCGTTTCGGGAGGGTTGCAACCCCTGACAAGTGACAGAAGAGCCTGATATCCGGGGATCCCTACGCCGGCCCGAGCCCCGAGACCCCTCAGCGCAGGACCATCTCCTTGCCGTCGACCACCAGCTCGGTCCTGTCCTCGCGGATCGCCTGGAGCACCAGGTCGACGAGCTCGCCGGCGGGGCGGCCGGCGGGCAGGCGCGGGGGCTCGCCGGCCAGGGCGCGGGTCTCCAGGCCGGTGTCGAGGTGCGGCGGGCGGATGTCGAGCACCCTGAGGGAGCGGCGCTCCTCGCGGCGCAGCACCTGCAGCCAGGTGGCGAGGGCGGCCTTGGCGGCGGAGTAGTCGGCCATGCCCGAGGTGGGCAGGTCGGCCAGCACCGCGGAGATCACCGCCACGGTGCCGCCGCGGCCCTCGGTGTGGCTGGCGCGCAGGTGCGGGATCGCGGCGCGGACCAGCGCGACCGGGCCGAGCACGTCCACGGCGTACAGCTCCTCGGCGACGGCCTCGTCGAGGTCGGCGGCCTTGCCGAAGGCGGCGACCCCGACGGTGACCAGCAGCAGGTCGAGCCCGCCGAGCTGCTCGACGGCGGCCGCGACCGTGGCGGCGCAGGCCTCCACGTCGATGACGTCGAGGGTCAGGGGATCGGTGGCGACGTCCTCGGCGACCGCGCGGGTGCGCTCGGGGTCACGGCCGGCGGCCACGACCCGGGCGCCGCCCTCGTGCAGGCGGCGGGCCAGCTCGCCGCCCAGCGTGCCGGAGGCGCCGACGACGAGCACGCGTGCGTCCTTGGTGTCCATGTCTCTCCTCCGTGTCTGCCTGGGCGGCTGTCCGTGTGGTCGCGGTCAGCCCGCGAGCGAGCCGCCGAAGATCTGCCAGGCCAGCGCGCTCTTCGCCACGAGGCTGAGCACGAGGTAGACCTTCTCGCCGTAGCCGTAGCTGGCCCATCGGCCGACGCCCTTGTACTGCAGCCACTGGTTGAGGCCGAAGCTGGAGAAGAAGACGAAGAGCGACACGAAGATCCCGAGCACGAAGCCGGGCACCTCGGCGGCGCCGACCAGGTTCACCGTGATGGCCACCCACGGCGCGAGGCCGGCGACGGTGCCGACCCAGAACGGCAGCATCGTGCGGGTCGGCTGGCCGGGCGGGTTCACGACCTCCTGGATCCAGCCGCACAGGATCATCGCGACGTTGGCGCCGATGATGGCGATGAGCGCGGAGACCTCGACGATCCCGTTGTAGAAGGCGATGAGCAGCAGCATGAGGGTCGCGCTGAAGGCGTACTCCACCCAGCGGAAGACGTTGACCCCCGCCCGCAGGTCCCGCTCGTAGCGGGCGCGCGCGACCGTGGCCGTGAGCCCGTGGTCGACCGCCGCGAGCAGCAGGAACGCCGCCACCGCGAAGCCGATCCGCACGTCGAAGAGCGCCTCGGGCGCCGGCGGCGGGGTGCCCGGCGGCCCCTCGGGGAAGGCCTCGACGACGGTGATCGCGAAGTCGCCGGCCAGCACCAACACCAGCACCGCCTGGGCGGCGTGGAGCACGGTGAGGCCGAGGTTCCAGCGGCGCAGGCCGGCCAGGGTCTCGGGGTCGGTGCCGGTCGCGGTGGGGTCGCCCGTCGAGGACGGGGGGCGGGTGCTGCTCATGCCCCCACTGTGACCCGTGGCGCTCACGCGAACGGGTGAGGGTGGCGGGTTGCTGGTGGGCGCCGCCCGCGACGGCGTACGACGGCAGCCGGCTGCGGCGTGCGTCACGGGCCGTGCGCGACCTCACTCGTGCGGGTGAAGCCCGGCGCGTACGTTCGAGGTCATGCCCACGATCGCCACCACCCGCCGGGTCGACCTCAACGAGCTGCTGCACTTCGTGCGGCCGCTGCACCACATGACCCTGGTGACCTTCCGCAAGGACGGCAGACCGCAGATGTCGCCGGTGACCGGTGGAGTCGACGGCGACGGGAAGATCGTCGTCTCGACGTATCCCGACCGGGCGAAGGCCGTGAACCTGCGCCGCGACCCCCGCTGCTCGGTGCTCGTGCACGGCGAGGAGTGGGACGACGCCTACGTGCAGGTCGACGGCGAGGCGACGGTCCTCGACATGCCGTCGCAGGCGGCCGAGGACGGGCTCGTGGAGTACTTCCGGTGCATCTCCGGGGAGCACCCGGACTGGGAGGAGTACCGCGCCGCGATGCGCCGCCAGGGCAAGTCGCTGCTGCGCATCACCCCGATGCACTGGGGTCCGATCGCCACCGGCGGGTTCCCGCCGGACCGTGCGCCCCAGGGCTGAGGCTCCCGTCGCGGGGTGGCAGGAATAACCGGATATCAGGCTCCTCTGCCGCTTCGGGAGGGTTGCAACCCCTGACAAGTGGCAGGAAAGCCTGATATCCGGGGATCCCTCCCCGCGGGACCCCGGCCCCGTCCGGCCCCGGTGGCCCGGGACCGGAGGGCAGCGGCATCGACCCGCACCGCGTCAGGAGCCCTCGGTCGTCTCCTCCGAGGGCTCCTCGGTCGCGTCGGTGGTCGCGTCGGTGGCCTCGTCGGTGGCCTCGGCCGTCGGGTCGGCCTCCTCGCTGGACTCCTCCTCGGCGCCGTCCTCGCGCACCGTGTCGTTGCTGCCGTCCGGCGGCACGTCGACCGCGGTGACGGTGTCGGCGACGATCACCAGGGCGTCCCCCTCCTCGTCCAGCTCGTCGTCGGGCAGGTCGAGCTCGTAGACCTCCTCCAGCACGTCCTTGTCGAAGCGGCGGATCGTGCCGCTGACCCGCACCTCGTCGGCGGGCGTCTGCCCGGCCAGGGAGTCCAGCGCACCGACGACCAGCACGCCCTGGTCGAGGTCGTCGTCGCCGAACTCGCCGTCGTAGGCGGTGAGGTAGCCGTAGTCGTAGTAGTCGTAGTCGTAGACGACCTCGGTCTCGGTGACGACCTCGTCGTCGTCGGCGTCCGGGGACCCGAGGCCGTCGCGGTCGATGCGGATGGCCTCGTCGGACAGCACCTCGACGACGTTGCCGACCGTGGTCACCTCCAGGCCCACGATGCTGTCGGTCGTCACCTCGGTGGAGGCCTCGATGTCGTCGTAGGTCGTCTCGACCTCGCCGGTGCCGAAGTCCTCCTCGCCGCAGGCCGCGGTCAGGCTCACCATCCCCAGGACCGCGAGGGCGGCCACGCCCCGGCGGGCGGTGGAGCGGCCGGTGGTGCTGCGGGCGGTGCGGATGGTGCGGGCGGTGGTCCTCATGGGTCCTCCTGGCAGGTCGGGTGTCCTGGTCACCACCCACGCTGCTGCGGGGTTGTCACCGGTCGACCATGGCCGTGTCACGAGTCCGTCACAGATCGTCGGCGGGGTCCGCTCGGGCGAACCGGACCGCCCGCGGCCGTGCCTACGGTGGCGGGCATGCAACAGGCGGTGCTGGTGGAGGACGACCCGGCGATGGCGACGGTGGTCGAGATGACCCTGCGCAGCGCCGGGTTCGAGGTGTCCAGCCACACCTGCGGCGAGAGCGGCCGGCGCGCGGTGGAGCAGGGCGGGGTGGACCTGGTGGTCCTCGACCTGGGCCTGCCCGACGTCGACGGGCTCGAGGTGTGCCGCCGGGTCCGGGCCGCCTCCGACGTACCCGTCATCGTCATCACCGCGCGAGACACGACCGCCGACGTCGTGGCCGGGTTGGAGGCGGGGGCCGACGACTACCTGACCAAGCCGTTCGAGGCGCCCGAGCTCGTCGCGCGCGCCCGGGCGCTGCGCCGCCGTGCCTCGCCGCGCACCGGGCCGCTGCAGGTCGGACCCCTGCTCATCGACCCCCTGGCCCACCGGGTGCACAAGCGCGGCGAGGAGCTCGACCTGACCGTGACCGAGTTCCGGTTGCTCGACGAGCTGGTGCGCCACGGCGGTCAGGCGCTGTCGCGCCAGCAGCTGCTCGAGCTGGTGTGGGGGCACGACCACCTGGGTGACTCGCGGGTCGTGGACATGGCGGTGCTGCGCCTGCGCGGCAAGGTCGAGGACGACCCCGCCGAGCCGCGGCTCGTGGTGACGGTCCGTGGCGTGGGGTACCGCCTGGAGCGGCCGTGAGGGGCGGCGCACCTCCCGTCGTACGCCGTTCGCCGCGGCGCCAGGCGCTGCTGACCCTGCTCGTGGCGACCCCCGTGCTGGCGCTGCTGGCGGTGGCCGTGCTCGCCCTCGTGACCGACTGGCGGCGCGGGGCGTTCGAGGAGAGCGCCGTCGCCGAGGCCCGCAGCGTCCTGGTGACCGCCCCGGACGGGCTGTCGGGGTCGGGCGCGGAGGCCCTGGCCCGAGCGTTGCGACGCCCCGGCGACCTCGAGGTCGTCATCGTGCGCCGGGCCGAGGTGGAGGGCTCCGACGACGGACTCGGCCTGGGCGACGTGCCCGACGAGCTGCAGCGCGCGGTCCTCGCGACCGCCCCCGACGGCGAGGCGGTCTCCGCGACCCGGACGACGATCGACGGCCAGGACTTCCTCGTCGCCGGCGGCACCGTGAGCGAGCCCGGCACGGGGGAGCGCGCCCAGGCCTACCTCTTCTTCTCCGAGCGCCCGGTCGCCCGCGGGGTGCTCCGCTCGGGCGTCCTGGTCGGCGCCATCGCCGTGGCCCTGCTCGCGCTCCTCACGGCGAGCGGATGGCTGCTCACGAGGCGGCGGCTGGAGGCGGTGGCGGTCGCGCGGGAACGCGAGCTGGCCTTCGCCGCTCACCTCGCCCACGAGATCCGCACCCCGGTCGGGGCGATGGTGACCGCGTCGAGCTTGGTCGACGACGCGACTCTGGCTGCCGCGCCCGAGGACGTGCGCGCGCCGATGCGGCTGATCCGCGACCAGGCCGGCCGCCTGGGGCGCGTGGTGGAGGACCTGCTGGAGGTGTCGCGGCTGCAGACCGGTCAGGTACAGGTGCGTCCCGAGCAGGTCGCGGTGCGAGAGCTGCTCGGGCGGGTGCGGCGCGACTTCGACTGGGAGACCGTCCGGGTCGTGGTCCACGGCGAGCCGGTGGTGCTGATGGATCCCCAGAGTCTCGCGCGGATCGTGGTCAACCTGGTCTCCAACGCCGTGCGGCACGCCGGTACCCACGTCGCGCTCACGGCCCGACGCGAGGGGAGCGAGGTGCTGGTCGAGGTCCAAGACCAGGGCCCCGGGCTCCCCCCGGCGGTACTGCACGACCTCGCGCGACGCCCCACCGACCCGCCGGCAGGCCGGGGGCTGGGGCTGCGCGTCGCCCGGGCGCACGCCGAGCTGCTCGGCACCCGGCTCGAGGTCGACACCGGTCCGCGCGGGACGACCGTCGGGCTGCGGTTGCCTGCCACCTGAGCCTGCTCCGGGGGCGTGGGGTCCGGACGGGACGGGACCGGGGCCCCGCGGACCGAGGACG
This sequence comes from Nocardioides sp., assembly GCF_030149505.1. GTDB lineage: Bacteria > Actinomycetota > Actinomycetes > Propionibacteriales > Nocardioidaceae > Nocardioides. Next base: position 124,092 of record NZ_JASBRN010000053.1, on the reverse strand, counting down.
CGCGGGGTCGGACGGCCCCGGGCGGCTCAGCCCAGGGCGCGGGCCAGCGCGGCCTCGACGTGCAGGCTGGTGCAGGGGAAGACCGGGATGTCGGCGTCCGCCTGGTGCACGAGCAGCTCGAGCTCGGTGCAGCCGAGGATGACCCCGCCGGCGCCTGCGTCCCAGAGGTCCTCGACCAGCCCGACGACGGTGCGTCGCGACTTGGTGACCACGCGGCCGTGGACCAGCTCGTCGTAGATGATCCGGTTGACGACCTCGTGGTGGTCGGCCGGCGGCACGTGGACCGTCAGGCCGTGCGAGGCGATCCGGTCGGTGAAGAACGAGCGCTCCATCGCGAAGGTCGTGCCGATGAAGCCGACCTCCTTCAACCCGGCGGCCTTGCACGCCTCGGCGACGACGTCGGCCAGGTGCAGCACCGGGATCGAGACCGCGGCCTCGACCTGGTCGAAGACGCGGTGGAAGGTCGTGGTGCAGAGCAGCAGGAAGTCCGCGCCCGCGCGCTCGACGCCCTGCGCGGCCTCGACCAGGATGCGCGCGACGCCGTCCCAGTCCTCCTTCTCCTGCAGCGCCGTCACCTCGGCGAAGTCGACCGACGCCATGATCGTGCGCGCCGAGGCGAGGTTGCCCAGCCGCTTCTCGACACCGGTGTTGAGGAGCTCGTAGTAGGCGGCGCTGCTCTCCCAGCTCATCCCGCCGATCAGGCCGATCGTCTGCATGCGGCGAGTCTGTCACGCGGCGTACGGCGCTCGGCCGGGCGTCCGGGGAGCGGGTCGCGTCCGGGAGCGGTCGGGTGCCGCTCAGCGACGTTCGCTTCCGGATCCGGATCGGTCGACGAATCGAACGTCGCCGCGCGGATCAGTCGTGGACGCGGTGGACCTTGTGCTGGGCGGCCTGGGCGCGGGGGCGGATGACCAGCTCGTCGACGTTGACGTGGCGCGGGCGGGTGACGACCCAGGTGATGGCGTCGGCGACGTCCTCGGCGACGAGGGGCTCGGCGACCCCGGCGTACACCTCGGCGGCCTTCTCGCGGTCGCCGCCGAAGCGGACCAGCGCGAACTCGTCGGTGCGCACCATCCCCGGCGCGACCTCCGTGACCCGGACCGGCTGGTCGAAGAGCTCCAGGCGCAGGGTCTCGGTGACGACCTGGGTGCCGTGCTTGGCCGCGGTGTAGCCGCCGCCGCCCTCGTAGGCGATCCGGCCGGCGGTCGACCCGACGTTGCAGATGATGCCGGCCTGGTCGCGGGCGCGCAGCAGGGCGGGCAGGAGGGCGCGGGTGACCTGGACCAGGCCGATCACGTTGACCTCGTACATCGCGCGCCACTGCTCCACGTCGGCCTGTGCGACCGGCGCCGAACCGAACGCCCCGCCGGCGTTGTTGACCAGCACGTCGAGGCTGCCGTCGCCCGCGCCCTCCCGCAGCCCGGCCACGGTCTCGGCCAGCACCGCGACGTCGCCGGCATCGGTCACGTCGCAGGTCACCGCCGTGCCGCCGATCTCCTCGGCCAGCGCCGCGATCCGCTCCGCCCGGCGCGCGGCGCAGACGACGTGGAAGCCCTCCGCGGCCAGTGCCCGGGCGGTCGCGGCGCCGATGCCGCTGCTGGCGCCGGTGACGACGGCGGTGCGAGGGGTGCTCATGGGCGCCATCGAACCACTCGGGCGGGGCCGGGGAGCAGGGCGGCGTCGTCAAAAGGCAGACCGAACGCATGCGACCGGCAGCCGCCCCCGCCTGGGCGAGCGCTGAACGGGCCAGCGCCGGCTGCTTCGGTCTGTCTTTCGACGAGGCCGCGGGTGCGACGAGTGGCACGACGAGTCGGGCTCGTCGGGCAGCCGACCCGGGTGTCGGCTGAGACGTCCTGGTCGGCGGGCCGCGGTGCTGGCACGATGTGCCGGACCCAGGAGGTGGATGTGCGCGAGTCGACGGTCGTGGTGATCGCGGGCGCGGTCGGTGGGCTGCTGTGGCTGGTCCGGTGGGTCGCCGACGTCGACGCGCTGCTGTGGCCGGGGGCGGTGCTGCTCTCGGTGGTCGCGCTGGCCGCCGGGGCCTCCCTGGTGCGGCCGGTGGTGCTGCGCGTGGTGGTCGGCACCTGCGTCGTCGCGCTGGCCTGGTCGCTGGCCGCCGTGGTCGGTGTGCAGGACTCCTTGGTCGTGGGCGGGGTGGTGGGAGCGGTCGTCGCCCTCGGCTGCCTGGCCGCCCTCCCGCGGACCCTGCGTGGTCCCGCCGGAGCCGGGGCCGGAGCGGCCGCCGAGCCGGCTCGGGCGCCCGTCGAGGAGGCGGCACCGACCGGGCCGCGCCGCCGGGCCGACCGCCGGTCCCGCCCCGGGCGCTGACCCGCTGTCCCCTGCCCCCTGCCCGCTGTCCCCTGCCCGCTGCCTGCGGCGGCGTACGGCGGCGGCGTACGGCGGCGGAGGGGCCGTGTCCGTCAGGTGGTCGGCACCCCCGGACGTCGACGACCCGACGACCCCTGCGCGCAGCCCCAGCCGACCGGGTGGGAATGCCGGGGGGCGGACCGGTGTTCACTGGTGCTGACCGGCAGACCCGGTCCGGGGACAGCCCCCGACCCAGAGACCCGCCCGAAGACCTGCCCAGACACCCACCGTCCCACCAGCCGTCCCACCAGGGGGAGCACGTGAGCGCTGTCGCCCGGCCCATGCGCCGGCTCGCGATGATCAGCCTGCACACCTCCCCGCTGGACCAGCCCGGCACCGGGGACGCGGGCGGGATGAACGTCTACGTCATCGAGCTCGCCCGCCGGCTGGCCCGGCAGGGCATCGAGGTCGACGTCTTCACCCGGGCGACCTCCTCCCGGCTGCCGGCGCTCGTCGAGGCCGCCGACGGCGTGACGGTGCGCCACGTGCACGCGGGCCCGTTCGAGCTGCTGCCCAAGGACGCGCTGCCGGGCCAGCTGTGCGTCTTCGCACGCGAGGTGCTGCGCGCCGAGGCCGCCCAGCCGCGCGGGCACTACGACGCCGTGCACTCCCACTACTGGCTCTCCGGGCAGGTCGGCACGCTCGCCGCCGACCGGTGGGGCGTGCCGCTGGTGCACACCATGCACACGATGGCCCGGGTCAAGAACGCCTCGCTCGCCGACGGCGACACCCCCGAGCCGGCGTCGCGGGTGATCGGCGAGCAGTCGGTCGTCGACGCCGCCGACGTGCTCGTGGCCAACACCGACATCGAGGCCAAGCAGCTCATCGACCTGTACGACGCCGACGCGAGCCGCGTCGAGGTGGTCCACCCCGGGGTCGACCTGGAGGTGTTCCGGCCCGGCTCGCGCGCCCGGGCGCGGGCCGCCCTGGACCTGCCGACCGATGCGCAGGTCGTGCTCTTCGCCGGCCGGATCCAGCCGCTCAAGGCCCCCGACGTGCTGCTGCGCGCCGTGGCGGTGCTGCTCGCGCAGCGTCCCGAGCTGCGGGGCTCGCTCGTGGTGCCGGTCGTCGGCGGACCGTCCGGGTCGGGCCTGGAGCACCCGGAGTCGCTGGCCGAGCTGGCCGGGGAGCTGGGGCTGGACTACGTGGTGCGGTTCGTGCCGCCGGTGGCGCAGGCCGAGCTGGCCCGGTGGTACGCCGCCGCGACGCTGGTCGCCGTGCCGAGCTACAACGAGTCCTTCGGGCTGGTCGCGGCCGAGGCCGGTGCCTGTGGCACCCCGGTGGTGGCCGCCGCCGTGGGCGGGCTGCCCACCGTCGTACGCCACGAGCGCAGCGGGCTGCTCGTCGACTCCCACGACGAGGCCGACTGGGCGCACGCGCTGGGTCGGGTGCTGACCGAGCCCGGGTTGCACGACCGCCTGGCGGCGGGCGCGGCGCTGCAGGCGCGGCAGTTCTCCTGGGACGCCACCGCAGCGGCGATGTTGCGCACCTACGAACGGGCCCGCTGGCAGCTGCGGGCGGAGGCCTCGGCATGAGCGGGACCGACGACGTCCAGGGCGCGGGCCCCGAGCGCACCACCTCGCCCGAGCGCGAGGCCGCGCTGGCGACCGTCCGCGAGCACCTGCGGGCCAGCGAGCTGGAGTTCAAGGAGGAGCCCGAGGGCGTCTTCTCCTTCTCGCTGCCCGGGGAGAAGAAGCTGCAGACCGCCGTGCGTCTCGACGTCGCGCTGCACTCGCTGGGGGTCCACGCCTTCGTCGCCCGCAACCCCGACGAGAACCACGAGGGCGTCTACCGCTGGCTGCTGCAGCGCAACCTACGGATGTACGCCGTCTCCTTCGCCATCGACCGCACCGGCGACATCTACCTGGACGGCCGGATCCCCCTGGCCGCCGCCAGCCCCGAGGAGCTCGACCGGCTGCTGGGCTCGGTCCTGACCTACGCCGACGAGTCGTTCAACCCGATCCTCGAGCTCGGCTTCGCCACCGCCATCCGCAAGGAGTGGGAGTGGCGCACCGAGCGGGGCGAGTCCACCGCCAACCTCGAGGCGTTCCGCGGCTGGCTGGAGGCCGGCGAGCGGCCGGGGGCGACCGAGGGCTGAGCTGGGGTAGTCCGAATCACTTCTGATGCTCAGCTCGAGCTGAGGATCAGAAGTGATTCGGAGTATCCCGACCGCGCCCCCTCAGACAGCCGCCCGCCGAGCGGCCCCACCCGGACCCCCGGGCCCACCCGATCCCCCGAGCACCAGCTCGGCAGCCGGGACGGGCCGCCCCAGGTGGTAGCCCTGGGCCAGCCGGACACCCAGGGTGCGCAGGACGGACGCCTGGGCGAGGTTCTCGACGCCCTCGACCACGACCTCCATCGGGGCGGTGTCGAGCAGCCCGAGCACGGCGCGCAGCAGGTCGAGGTCGGCGGGGGAGTGGTCGATCCGGCTGACGAGCGAGCGGTCGACCTTCACAGTGTCGGACTACCCCCCTCACGCAGGCGCGGCCGCGTCCGCCCGCACCCGCGGCTTGCGCCGGGCGACGGCGAACCCGACCAGGCAGAGCAGGCCTCCGGCGTACGCCATGGTCGGGGGCGTCTCGCCGAGCGCCAGCCAGCCCATGAGGATCGTCAGCGGCGGCACGAGGTAGGTCGTGACGCCGAGCGACGAGGCCGACATGTGCTGCAGCGCGAAGGCGTAGGTGGTGAAGGCGATCGCGGTCGGGAAGATGCCGAGGTAGACCAGCCACCACACCGACGACGCCGGCGCGGTGCCCAGCTCGTCGAGGAGCGCGGGCGCGAACGGCAGGCACACCACTGCGCCGATCGTGCACGCCAGCCACGTCACGTGCACCGCCTGCAGCCGCGCGACGAGCGGCTTCTGCAGGATCAGGCTGATCGAGTAGACCGCTGCTGCGAGCAGCACCAGCGCCACCCCGAGCACGTCGCGGCTCTCCGCGCCGTCGGTGGAGATGCTGATCAGCCCGACGCCGGCGAAGGCCAACGCCAGCCCGAGCGCGAGGTACGTCGTGAACCGCTCGCCCAGGAACACCGCCGCCAGCGCCGCGATCAGCACCGGCGAGAGCTGGATCAGCATCGCGGCCGTGCCGGCGTCGACCCGGGTCTCGCCCTCGTTGAGCGCCACGTTGTAGACCCCGAACCACAGCACGCCGATCGCCGCCAGCGACACCCACTCGCGCCGCGTCGGCCGCGGCATCCCGCGCGAGAGCGCCACCACGCCGAGCACCGCCGCCCCCACGAGCAGTCGCCCCAACGACAGCGGCCCGGCCGAGAAGTCCTCACCCAGGTAGCGGATCGCGACGAACGCCGAGGCCCAGAAGACCAGCGTCGTCGCCACCGCCGCCAGCGGCAGCCACGTCGGTACGCCGGCGGCGGACCCGCTCGGGGCCGGGTCGGTCGCGCCGGGGCCGGTCGCTGCTGGTTCGGGGGCGGTCGTCGATGTCACGACCAAAGACTACGGACGCCCATGGCATCGCGTCGCGCGGGTTTCGGACGTGGTGCCGGTGGTCGAGCAGCCCGAGCCCTCGGCGAGGGCGTCGTCGAGACCGCGTGAGGCGGCCGCCGATCGTCACCCACGCGAGCCGCTCGGGGCAGAGGTCCGCTTCCGGCGTACGCGGTCTCGACGACGGCTCGCTGGCGCTCGCCTGCTCGACCGACCTGCTCGTCAGAGGTCCAACTTGTAGCCCAAGCCCCGGACGGTGACGAGGTACTTCGGCTCCGACGGGTCCGGCTCGAGCTTGGCCCGCAGCCGCTTCACGTGCACGTCGAGGGTCTTGGTGTCCCCGACGTAGTCTGAGCCCCAGACCCGGTCGATCAGCTGCCCGCGCGTGAGCACCCGGCCGGGGTTGCGCAGGAACATCTCGAGGAGCTCGAACTCCTTGAGCGGCAGCTTGGTCTCGGTGCCATCGACGGTCACCACGTGCCGCTCGACGTCCATCCGCACCGGCCCGGCCTCGAGCGTGGAGGTCGCGGCCTCGGGCTCGGTGCCGCGGCGCAGCACCGCGCGGATGCGGGCGACCAGCTCGCGGGGGGAGTACGGCTTGGTGACGTAGTCGTCGGCGCCGAGCTCGAGCCCGACCACCTTGTCGACCTCGTCGTCCTTGGCGCTCACCATGATCACTGGGACGCTGGAGGTCGCCCGGATCTGCCGGCACACCTCGGTGCCGGGGATGCCGGGCAGCATCAGGTCCAGCAGCACGATGTCGGCCCCGTTGCGGTCGAACTCCGCCAGCGCGGCGTTGCCGTCCGCGGCGATCGCCACCTCGAAGCCCTCCTTGCGCAGCATGTACGCGAGGGCGTCGCTGTAGCTCTCCTCGTCCTCGACCACCAGTACCCGTGTCACGGGCTGTCCTCCTGTGTCTTCCTCTCGGCCCCGAAGTGCTGGGGCAGCGTCAGGGTGAAGGTGGACCCCTGACCCTCTGCCGACCAGACCCGGACCTCGCCGCCGTGGGTGGCGGCGACGTGCTTGACGATGGACAGGCCGAGCCCGGTGCCGCCGGTGGAGCGGTGGCGGGCGGGGTCGACCCGGTAGAAGCGCTCGAAGATGCGGTCCAGCTCGTCCGCGGGGATGCCGATGCCCTGGTCGACGACCGAGATGTCGACCGAGCCGTCGTCGACGCGCGTGGTCACGAGGACCGTGGAGTCGTTCTCGGAGTAGGACACGGCGTTGCTCACGAGGTTGGAGACCGCGGCGGTGACCTGCTGCTCGTTGCCGAAGACCTGCAGGTCCGGGGTGCCCCCGACGAGCACCTGGATGTGCTTGGCCTCGGCCTCGGTCCGGCTGGTGTCCACCGCGTGGGCGATCACGTCGTCGAGGTGCACCGCGACGGGCGCGTCCAGCGGGTCGTCGGCCTGCAGGCGCGAGAGCTCGATGATCTGCTGCACCAGCGTGCCGAGCCGCTCGGACTCGCCGAACATCCGGGAGGCGAACCGGCGTACCGCCTCAGGGTCGTCCGCGGCGTCCTGCATCGCGTCGGAGAGCAGCCGGATCGCGCCCACCGGCGTCTTCAGCTCGTGGGAGACGTTGGCGACGAAGTCGCGGCGCACCTCCTCGACCCGCTTCTCGCGGGTGCGGTCCTCGACCAGCGCCAGCACCAGCCGCGAGCCCAGCGGCGCGACCCGCGCCGTGACGTAGCGCGAGGGCGCTCCGGGCCGCGCCATGAGCAGCTCGGTCTCGCGGATCTGCCCGTCGCGGCGTACCTGCCGCACGACCTCGGCGAGCTCGGCCGAGACCAGCCGCGAGCCCCGCACCAGCCCCAGCGCGTACGCCGGGGCGGAGGCCTTGAGGACCTCCTCGTTGTCGTCGACGACGACCGCGCTGGAGCGCAGCACCGACAGCACGGTGCCGACCCCCTCGGGGACGACCGGCTGGGCGCTGGCGGGGACCGCGTGCTGCTGGCGGTCGCTGATGTGCCACGCCAGGACCGCGCCGCCGGCGACGACGGCGCCGATCACGGCCGCGAGAGCAGCCTGCAGCGTGGGGTCCACGGAGGGAAGAGTACGCACGGGCGACACCGTGCGTTCGCCGCTGGACGCGGACGTAGGCAACGTTCACCCCGCGTTCACGGCGTCACCCCGTCCTGTCACCCGCTTCTCCTAGGGTGGCCGTATGCGTGACGTCTTCCACGAGCAGCTCGACGCGGTCTTCGGCGACCTGGCCACCATCTGCGGCCAGGTCGAGACCGCCGTCGTCCAGGCGACCAAGGCCCTCCTCGAGGCCGACGTGGAGGTGGCCGAGCGGGTCATCTCCGGCGACGAGGTGATCGACCGGGCCCGGATCGAGGTGGAGGAGAAGTGCTTCGAGCTGCTCTCCCTGCAGCAGCCCGTCGCCACCGACCTGCGCGTCGTGGTCGCGGCGCTGCGGATGGTCACCGAGCTGGAGCGGATGGGCGACCTGTCGGTGCACGTCGCCAAGATCGCCCGCATGCGCGTGCCCGAGGTGGCCGTCCCCGGGGAGATCCGCCCGACCGTGGCCCGGATGGCCGAGGTCGCCGGCGACATGGTCCACCGGGTCCGCCAGATCATCGTGGACCGCGACGTCTCCGCCGCCATCGAGCTCGGTCGCGACGACGAGATCATGGACCAGCTGCGTCGCGCCAGCTTCGCCCAGCTGCTGGGTGACGACTGGGCCCACGGGGTCGAGGCGGCCGTCGACATCGCCCTGCTGGGCCGCTACTACGAGCGGATCGCCGACCACGCGGTCTCCATCGCCAACCGGGTCGTCTTCGTCGTCACCGGCCAGGACCCGCGGGCGGCTGCCGAGGCCTGAGGGCGGGCCTGGGCCGGCGGCTTGCAAGGTTCATCGGCCGGCCGCTGAACCTTGCGGTGGGCCGATGAAGCCCTGTCGGCCGACCGCAGGGTTTGTCGGCCGGCCGATGAAACGTCCGCGCGCGGGCCCGCTACTTGCCCTGGTTCGCGACGGCCGCAGCAGCAGCCGCAGCCGCCTCCGGGTCGAGGTAGCGCCCGCCCTTGGTGACGGGGGCGAAGGAGTCGTCCAGCTCGTAGACCAGCGGCATGCCGGTGGGGATGTTGAGCCCGGCGATGTCCTCGTCGCTGATGCCGTCGAGGTGCTTGACGATCGCGCGCAGGCTGTTGCCGTGGGCGGCGACGAGCACCGTCTTGCCGGCGGCCAGGTCGGGGACGATGTCGGACTCCCAGTAGGGGACCATCCGCGCGATGACGTCCTTGAGGCACTCGGTGGCCGGGAGGTCGGGGCCGAGGTCGGCGTAGCGGACGTCGTGGGCCTGGGAGAACTCGTCGTCGAGGTCGATCGGCGGCGGCGGGACGTCGAAGGAGCGGCGCCAGAGCATGAACTGCTCCTCGCCGTACTGCTCGAGCGTCTGCTTCTTGTCCTTGCCCTGCAGCGCGCCATAGTGGCGCTCGTTGAGCCGCCAGGACCGCTTGACCGGGATCCAGTGGCGGTCGGCGGCGTCGAGGGCGAGCCCGGCGGTGGAGATCGCGCGGCGCAGCAGCGAGGTGTGCACGACGTCGGGGAGCACCCCGGCCTCGAGCAGCTGCTCGCCGCCACGGCGGGCCTCGCCTTGGCCCTTCTCGGTGAGGGGCACGTCGACCCAGCCCGTGAAGAGGTTCTTGGCGTTCCAGTCGGACTCGCCGTGCCGCAGCAGGACCAGGGTGTGGCTCACGGCGATCAGCCCTCGTAGCCCTCGTAGCGGCCGTCGTACAGCGGCTCGATGGCCTCGCAGTCGTACTCCTCGCCCTGGCCGCCCTCGCTGATGTCGAAGCCGTCGAACTCGTCGCAGTCGGTGACGACGGCGACGTCCAGCTCGACGTCCTCGCCGGTGTCGAAGGAGAGCTCGACGGTGACGAAGTCACCCGCGCGGAAGTCGCCGGTGACGGGGATGCCGTTGCCCTGCTCGGAGAGGTTGTAGAAGCCGAGCGGCGGGATCGTGGCCGGCTCGACGTCCTCGAAGGTGATCGTGGCGTCGCCGACGGGGCGGATGCCCTCGAAGGTCACGCTCTCGCTGCCGGAGTTGTTCGACAGCCCGGCGATGAACGTGCCGGAGCCGGGCGCCTTGGACACGATCACGGCGGACAGCACGTCGACCGAGGCGTCGCGGGCGATCGAGCCGGCGGCCGGGGTGTAGACGCGGTCGGTGGCGTTGTCGAACCCGCAGGAGGACAGGGTCGCGGCCAGCGCGAGGGCGAGGACCGGCGTGAGGCGGCGCATGTGCATGTGAGGAGTGCCTTCGAGTCGTACGACGGGGGCGCCGACAGCCTAGCGGGGCCGTGACCCGCCGCTGACAGGGCGTCCGTCACACCCCGGCTGCCACGGTGCGGAGCGGCTCAGGCCTCCAGGCCGACGAGCGTGCCGGCGACGAGGATGCCGGCGCTGACCAGCGCGAGGTAGGTCGTGGTGAGCGCGAGCAGCCGCGCGGCGCCGAGCTTCATGCCCAGCCGCAGCGGCAGGTAGCGCCAGCCGTCCTCGTGGTCGGCCACCAGGCCCCACAGGGCCGTGAGGAAGTGGACGCCGATGCCCAGCAGGGCGGCGAGCACGACCATCGCCGGCTGCGGCGCGGAGCCGCCGTCGTGGTTGCCCCAGCCGCCGTAGGACAGGAAGGCGGGGTAGAGCGCGAACGAGACCGCCCAGGGCACGGGGCTCAGCACGCTCGTGCGCAGCACGAGGTTGCCCAGGCCGGCGATGAGCAGCGAGGCGAGGTAGACCCCGCCGGCGACCAGGCCGTTGGACAGCGACAGCGGCACGACGAGCAGCACGCCGCAGGCGATCGCGAACCACACCTCGCCGGGCTCGAGCCGCCCGTCGGCGACCGGCTTGCCGGTGCGCTGGTGCTGCGCGTCGCGACGGCGGTCGACCACGTCGTTGTGCCAGCCGAGCAGGGTCTGCCCGACGAGCACGGTGAGCAGGACCAGGCCCAGGTCGCGCGTGGGACGGTCGGCCAGTGCCGCGGCGACGGTCACCAGGACCGCGGTCACGACGGCCTGGCGGGGGTGGGCCGCGCGCAGGAGCAGCACCGGTGTCGCGTCCAGCACCGGACGGCGTACGACGGCGGGCGGCGGCGGCACGGCGCTGCGGGTGCCCCCGGTCGACCCGGCGGCGGTGACCGGGACCGCTGCGTCGTCGGAGCCCGTCCCGGGGCCCTCCGCCGTGCCTTGGGCGGCGGCCTCACGGCGTCGCTTCAGCCAGCTCCCGGGGCGCGGGCGCTCCTCCTCGGGGGTCCGCTCCTCGGTCAGGGTGTCTGCGCCGGTTCCCTCGGCCGCGCCGGGAGCAGCCGACGGCGGCGCGTCGGTGGTCTCGGTGCGACGTCGTCGCAGGTGTGGTCTGGCCATGCCCCGCAGTATGTCGCGATCACGAGCGCCGTCCGGGTGTTTCCGCAGGACATCGGGGACCCGGGCGCCCGCGCAGGCGCCCGACTGGCCCGGGAGATCGTCCGGCCCGGGGGATCGCGGACCGGCCGTCGTACGTCGTCGAGGGCGGTCGCCAGCATGCGGACCGCGGTCCTGTCAAGCCCTCCCTAGCGCTCTGACCTGCACAAACGCGCGCCGACACGCCGAGAACCCGTGTTAAGATGGTCGCCTAGGAAGGGGAACTTCACATATGACTTTCACCGTCGGCGAAACGGTCGTCTACCCCAATCACGGGGCCGCCATCATCGAGGACATCGAGATGCGGAAGATCAAGGGGGAGGACCGGCAGTACCTCGTGCTGAGGATCGTCGCACAGCAGGACCTGGTGGTTCGCGTGCCGGCCTGCAACCTGGACCTCGTCGGGGTCCGCGACGTCGTCGACAAGGAGGGCCTCGACCGCGTGTTCGACGTCCTGCGTGCCGAGCACGTCGAGGAGCCGACCAACTGGTCGCGCCGTTACAAGGCCAACCTGGAGAAGCTGCACAGCGGCGACGTCATGAAGGTCTCCGAGGTCGTCCGCGACCTCTGGCGCCGCGAGCGTGACCGCGGCCTGTCGGCCGGCGAGAAGCGGATGCTGGCGAAGGCCCGCCAGATCCTCGTCTCCGAGCTGGCCCTGGCCGAGCACACCAACGAGGACAAGGCCGAGGCCATCCTCGACGAGGTGCTCGCCTCCTGAGCCCTCGAGGCTGAGGCAACGCCTCCACAGCAGCACGACGAAGCCCCCGGGACGGTCCCGGGGGCTTCGTCCTTCTCCGGGCGAGACAGGGGCTAGCGTGCGTCTCGTGGGTGAGTACTCCGAGGAGCGCGAGGCGCTCGGCCTCCTGGTCGAGGCCGACCGTGGCTCGCTGCCGTTCGCGCTGCTGCACGGCGAGGCGCTCGTCGCGTGCGCGGCGTGGGCGCTGGGGGAGGCCGGCCTGACCCAGGTCGACCTCGGCACCGCCTGGGAGGCGCTGGTCGAGGCCGGGGAGCCGCTGGTCCTGCACGACCCCCTCTGCCCCATGACCCCCGCCGACTTCCTCGTCGCCTGCCTGGAGCGCTGCGAGGCCGAGCAGGCGGTCGTCGTCGGCACCCGACCCGTCACCGACACGCTCAAGGGCCTCGACCCGCAGGGGTACGTCGGGGAGGGGGTCGACCGCGACACCGTCCTGCAGGTGACCTCGCCGGTGGTGCTGCCCGCCGCGGTCGTGGCTGCCCTCGACGGTCTGCCGTCCACCGACTTCGCGACCCTCGTCGGCGTGCTCGCCGAGCGGTTCCCCGTCGTGGCCGCCACCGCCCCGCCCGAGGGGCGCCGGGTGGCCGACGAGTCCGACGTGCGGCTGCTCGAGGCGTTCACCGCGCACTGATGCCGGCGACGGCGCGGACCGTTCGGTCGCACGCCGCGGTTCAGCCCCCGAGCAGCGTCTCGGCCAGGGCGAGGTCCTCGGGCCAGGTGACCTTGAGGTTGGCGGCGGTGGACCGGACCGCACGCACCGGCAGCCCGGCGTACCGCTCGAAGGTCGCAGCCGTGTCGGTGCCCTCGAAGCCGTCCCGCCCGGCGGCCCGGTAGGCGTCGAGCAGCGGCGCGGCGCGGAAGGCCTGCGGGGTCTGCACGCCGACGAGCGGGCCGGCAGCGGGGCGGAGGGTCCCGGTCACCAGTGCGGTCGCGGGGGTGGCCGGGAGCGCACCGCCGTGCTCGTGCGCGGCGGTCACGACCGCGTCGAAGAGGGCCGGGCTCGCGAGCGGGCGGGCGCCGTCGTGGACCACCACCACCTCGGTGCGGCCGCCCTCCACGTGGTGCGCGACGGCTCGCAGGGCGTTCCACTCCGACGCGTGCCGGGTGGGGCCGCCGTCGACCAGGGCCACCTCCACCTCCGCCGCTGGGCCGTCGACCGGCAGGTGCGGTGCCAGGGCCCCGGCCACCTCGTCCCGCTCGCCGGGGGCGGTGACCACCACGACACGGTCGACACCGCGGGCGGCGAGGGCGTGGAGCACCGACCACGCCAGCAGCGGGCGGTCGCGCAGGGGGAGCAGCACCTTGTTGCGGTCCGCCCCGACCCGAGTCCCCGACCCGGCGCCGAGCACGACCACCGTGACGCCACCAGGGCGAGGTGCCTCCTCGGGGGTCTCGGTGCTCACGCGCGGCAGGCTACCGACCGGGGCGCGGTCCCGCGGCCGTCCCGGGGGTGGTCCCGATGCGCGCCCGTCCCCGGCGCTGCTCGCGGGAGTGACCGCAGGGGGATCCCGTCGGGAGGACGAGCGGCGGAGTTTTCACGGCCGTTACACGGCGAAACCCGGGTGGTACGCCGGCGCTCCTAGGTTCGGTGGCCGAAGGAGGGAGCCATGACCGTTCGGGAGGACTGGCACCCGGTCTGCCGCGTCGAGCAGCTGCAGGTCGAGCGGGGTGCCACGGCGCTGGTGCACGGGCAGGCGGTGGCGCTGTTCCGGCTCGAGGACGGCTCGGTCTACGCGCTCGGCAACCACGACCCGTTCGCCAAGGCCTCGATGCTCGCCCGGGGCATCGTGGGCCGCCGCGAGGACGTGCCCTTCGTGGCGCCGCCCAGCCACCGGCACGGCTTCGACCTCCGCACGGGCCGGTGCCTGGACGACGAGCACGTCTCGGTGCCGGCGTACGACGTCAAGGTGGTGGACGGGGTGGTGCTGGTCGGGCACCGCAAGGGCGCGGCCTGAGCTGGCGGAGCGGGGTAGTCCGCACGCGCACGCAGGTGTCGCGTGCTGCGAACCTGCCTGGGCGTGCGGACTATCCCCGCTGCGCGAGGGCGACCGGCGCTGACCGCACCCCGGCGCGGGCCCGCTCGACGGCTGAGACCAGCTCGGCGGAGACGGCCTCGTCCCGCTCGAGCGGGAGGTAGTGGCCGGCACCCGGGAGCACGAGCAGTCGGGCCCCGTCGATCGCGGACGCGAGCCGGCGGGCGTGGACGGGTGGGGTGAGCACGTCGGCGCTGCCGACCATGACGGTGGTGGGGACACCGGCGTACGCCTTGAGGTCATCGGTGCGCTCGTGGCCCATGAGGTCGCGGTAGAAGCCCGACATCGTCGCGGGCGCGCAGCTCACGAGCTGGTCGACGACCAGGCCGGCGTCGCGCAGCCGCAGCGGGGTGCCCATGAGGATCTGGTTGACCACCCAGCGCTCGATCGAGGGAGTGCGGCGGCGCTCGGAGCGGGTGAGCAGCCGGGCCCGGGTCGCCAGCACCCGCGGCAGCTGGCGGCGCAGCAGCGGCCCCATCTCGGGGAAGCCCAGGGTCACGGTGTCCAGGCCGCCGGAGGACGTCGCGACGAGCACCAGTCCGGCGACCCGCTCGACCACGTCGGGGCGCACCTCGGGCAGCGCCATGATCGTCATGCCGCCGATCGAGTGCCCGGCCAGCACCAGCGGGCCCTCGGTGGCGAACGTGTCGACGACCTGGCCCAGGTCGCGGGCCAGGCGCGGCACGGTGCAGTCCCGCTCGGAGGCGACGTCGGAGCGGCCGTGGCCGCGGGCGTCCCAGGTGACCAGGCGCAGGTCGGGTCCGTACGTCGCCAGCAGGTGCCGCACCTGGTAGTGCCAGTCCTGCTCGTCGGCGGTCCAGCAGTGCGCGAGCAGCAGGGTGAGCTCGGCGTCCTCGCGGCCGTAGACCGTCACGTGCAGCCGGGCGCCGTCGTCGACGTGCAGGGCGTGCGTCCTCATGCCGGCACCACCAGCGCGGTCGCGATCGCGGCGACCCCCTCGCCGCGGCCGGTCAGCCCCAGCCCGTCGGTGGTCGTCGCCGAGACGCTCACCGGCGCGCCGACCGCGCCCGACAGGGCGGCCTCGGCCTCGGCGCGGCGCGGACCCAGTCGCGGCCGGTTGCCGATCACCTGGACCGCGACGTTGCCGATCTCGAAGCCCGCGGCCCGCACCCGGCGGGCGGTCTCCGCCAGCAGGGCGGTGCCCGCGGCGCCGGCCCACTCCGGCTCGCTCGTGCCGAAGTTGGACCCCAGGTCGCCCAGGCCCGCGGCCGAGAGCAGCGCGTCGCACGCGGCGTGCGCGGCCACGTCGGCGTCGGAGTGGCCCTCGAGGCCGTGGTCCTCGTCGGGCCAGGAGAGGCCGGCGAGGTGGAGGGGTACGCCGGGGGCGAGCCGGTGCACGTCGGTGCCGGTGCCCACGCGGGGGAGACGGGTCGTCACCCTCGGAGGCTAACGGCCGCGGGGCCCCGGGCGGGGCCGTCCCGGGTTTTTCCGGGACGCGTGTCGCAGGTACCTGGGTGCGGCGGGGTGTCGTGGCTCGCGGCGCCCGCACCGCGACCAGCGCCAGGGTCGTCCGTCACCGGACCGTCACCGCCGCGCTCCCGTCCGGCACCCGTGCCTGGGACATGATGGGTCCGTGCCCGAGCGTCCCTCCCTCGACCGTCGAGCCCTCGCGTGGCCGCTGGCCGGTCTCCTCGCGGGCGCAGCCGGCGTGGTCGCGAGCTACGCCGCGGCCATGGTGCTCACCATCCGCGAGGCGCCGTTCGTGGCGATCGCCGAGCTCGTGGTGCGCACGACCCCGGGACCGGTGGTGCAGTTCGCGCTGAAGTTCTTCGGCGCCTACAACAAGTCCCTCCTGCTCGGCGTCATGACGGTGCTCTCGGTCGCGCTGTTCTTCTTCGTCGGCCGCTGGGCCAGGCGCCGCTGGTGGGTGCCGGTGCTGGTCTACTCGCTCCTCGCGGTCCTCGCGGCGGTCGCGGTCGTCTCCTCGGCGGGCTGGGCCACCGTCGACCTGCTGCCCGTGGCGATCGGCTACGTCACCTGGCTCGTCGCGCTCTCGCTGCTGACCGAGCCCCTGCGTCGCGTCGACGCCGGGGCGACCCCCGCCGGAGCCGGCTCGGGGCGGCCGCTACCGGGGGCCGGGTCGGTTCCGGCGTACGTCAAGGGACGGCGGGAGTTCCTCATCAGGGTCGCCGCGATCGGCGGGGTCGCGGCCATCGTCGGGGTCAGCGGACGGCTGCTCGGCAGCGGGCGTCGCAAGGTCGAGGAGACCCGGCGGCTGCTGCGCCTCGACGTCCGGGCGCCGCGCGTGCCCGCCGGGTCGCGGCTCGAGGTCGAGGGGATCTCGCCGTGGCAGACGCCCAACGAGGAGTTCTACCGGATCGACACCGCCATCGTGACCCCCGCGATCGCACCCGAGGACTGGTCGCTGCGCATCCACGGGATGGTCGAGCGCGAGGTCGTCGTGACCTACCAGGACCTGCTCGACGAGGAGCTGAGCGACGCCTGGGTGACGCTGTGCTGCGTGAGCAACCCGATCGGCGGGCCGCTGGTGGGCAACGCCTGGTGGAGCGGGGTGCGGATCGACGGCCTGCTCGAGCAGGCCGGGGTGCTGCCCGGCGCCGACGCGGTGCTGCAGACCTCCGAGGACGGGTGGAACTGCGCCACCCCGCTCGCGGCCCTCACCGACGGGCGCGACGCCCTCCTGGCCGTCGCGATGAACGGCGAGCCGCTGCCCATCGACCACGGCTTCCCGGTGCGGATGGTCGTGCCCGGGCTCTACGGCTACGTCTCGGCGACGAAGTGGGTCGTGGACATGGAGGTGACGCGGTTCGCCGACGTCGACGCCTACTGGACCCAGCGCGGCTGGGGCGAGCTCGGCCCGATCAAGACCGCCTCCCGGATCGACGTGCCCCGCTCGGGGTCGAGCGTCCCCAGCGGCACCGTGCAGGTCGGCGGCGTCGCCTGGCACCAGCACACCGGCATCTCCGCCGTCGAGGTCTCCCTGGACGGCGGCCCCTGGCAGCCGATGGAGCTCGGACGGGTCCCCAGCGACGACACGTGGGTGCAGTGGGGCGGCTCGATCGAGGTCGGCCCGGGCGACCACCTGCTGCGCGTGCGCGCCACCGACGGGGACGGGGTCGTGCAGACCCCCGTCGAGCGGGACGTGCTGCCCGACGGGGCGACCGGCCACCACGTGGTCGACTTCAGCGCGCAGGACTCCTGATGCAGGACTTCGCGGGCCGCCCCGGGGCAGCCCTGGTCGTGGGCGGCAACGGGGGCATCGGGGCGCGGGTCGCGGCCCTGCTCGCAGCCCGCGGGTCACGGGTCGTCGTCACCCACCGTCGTACGCCGGCAGAGGGGGTGGCCTCGTACCCGCTCGACCTGGGGGCCGGCGACGCGGCCGCGCAGGCCGACGCGGTCGTCGCGGCGGTGCTGGCCGAGCACGGGGCCCTGCACACGCTCGTGCACGCCGCCGGCCCGCACGTGCCGATGGTCCACCTCGGGAGGGTCTCCGCGGCCGACATGGCCACCCAGCTGCACGACGACGCGGGCGGCTTCTTCACCGTGGTGCGCGCCGCGCTCCCGGCCCTGCGCGAGTCGCGCGGCTGCGTCGTCGCCGTCACCACCGCCGCCACCTCCCGCTTCCCCAAGCGCGACGGGCTCTCCTCGGCGCCCAAGGCCGCCGTCGAGGCGATGGTGCGGGCGCTGGCGGTCGAGGAGGGGAGGTACGGCGTCCGGGTCAACGCCGTCGGTCCCGGCATGCTCACCGACGGGATGGCCGCCCGGCTCATCGGCTCCGGCGAGCTGTCCGACGAGGCCCTCGAGATCACCCGTCGCAACATCCCGCTCGGGCGCTTCGGCAGCGCCGACGACGTGGCCGAAGCGGTCTGCTTCCTCGCCTCCGACCGGGCCGGGTTCGTGTCGGGCCAGAAGCTGGACGTCGACGGGGGCTACGGCTGCTGAGGGTGGGTCGTCGGTAGGTCGGTCGGGTGTGCGCGACCGCGGTCGGGTGGGGCCGCGCGGTGCCGCGGCCTCCTGAGGGCCTGCGGAGGCACCGCCTCCCGCAGACGCCCCCTTCGTCGCTACCAGGCTCCTCGCTCGTCCCTCACGAGGAGCCCGCCAGACCCAACCACGCTCCTCCGGGGGCGTCTGCGTCCGGCCGCGCCTCCGCAGGCCGGGTGAGCCGGCGGCGGCCCCGCGCACCGGGCCATCCGACCGCGGCCGCGCACCCCCGCCTCCGTGGCTGGTGGTCGGGGCTGGACGCGGGGCGGGCTCGGGTCAGGGGCGCAGGACGTAGGCGGTGCCGGTGGAGGCGTCCAGCCAGGCCCGCTCGAGCTGGGCGCGGTCGTAGGTGCGGCGTACGCCGGCGGGGGAGTCGGCGGCGGGGTCGTTGACCACGACGTCGCCGTCGGCGGTGAAGCCGACCACGACCAGCAGGTGGCCGTCGGAGGAGGTGAGCGGGCCGCCGCTGAGCTCACCGGCGTCGAAGACGATCGAGATGATGACCGGGAGGCCGTCGGCGACCAGGCGCTCGACGGCGCGCAGGTCGGGGAGGCGGGAGACCTCGGCCCGGCCGACCAGGCGGGCGGCGTAGGCGACGTTGAACGACCAGTTGCCGGCGCCGTCGTACCCGTGGTCGAAGGTCATCCGGGCGGCGTGGTCCACCCAGGGCGCGCCGTGGCCGTCGGGGACCCAGGCGTAGTCGCGGGCCGGGGGCAGGGCGTCGTGGAAGGCCAGCACCATCGACAGCGACGTCGGGGAGCACCAGGCCTCGCCGCCCCCGCCCCACTGCGGGTAGTGGCCGGTGTGGACCATCTGGCTGTAGCGCGGCACGTCGAGCACCGCGCCGCCGGCCTGCGCGACGACGCCCGGCTTCGAGGTCGGCGGGCGGGTGTCGGGGCGGCGCGAGGTGGTGGCCGAGAGGTGGCCGAGGCTGGGGGCCTTGGTGGTGGCGCCGGTACGACGCATGAGGCTGACCCGCACGCGCCAGCGGTCCAGGCCGGCCGCGGAGGCGGTGCGCCAGGTGTCGGTCGCGACGCGGGCGAGGTCGTCGTCCTGGCCGGGGACGCTCGTGCGGCGCAGGTGCTTGTCGCCGTAGGCCCAGCGCCCGAGGCTGTCCCACGAGCTGCGGCGCCCGGACGCGTCCTGCCCGCGCACCTCGACCTCGACCCACGAGTCACCCGGGGTCTTGGCCTCCCAGCTCGCGACGAGCTCGGTGAAGCCGAACCCGGGACGGGCCCACCTCGAGACCCAGCGCCCGACGTCGTACGTCGTGCCGCCGAGCGTGCGGGTGCCGACCGGGTCGGCGAGGAAGAGCCGGCCCCGACGCAGCTCGGTGCCGGCCGTGCGGCCCGAGGCCAGGTCCGCGCCGGACCAGCCGCGCAGGTCGGTCTGGATCTTCGCGGCCGCACGCTGAACCGCATGCTCGGCCGCACGGCGGGCACCCGGTGCGGACGTGTCGGCGACCGCCGGGGTCACGGGTGCCAGCGGGGAGAGGGTCAGGGCCAGCGCGAGGGAGGGGAGGAGGCGACGCACCCGATCGAGGGTACGTCACTCCTGTCACATGCGTCACAGGATGAACGATGCGCTCGAACCAGCGCCGACTCACGCTCGAACCAGTGCCGAGTCACCGTCGAACCGGTGCCGAGTCACCGTTGGACGAGGGCCGACTCAGCGGGGAATCGGGGGTGGGGGTGGCGCGCTCCTAGACTGAGGCGGGTGAGCATCAGGCTGTACGACACCGCGACCCGCGAGGTCCGTGACTTCGTGCCCCTCGAGGAGGGACGGGTCGGTGTCTACGTCTGCGGGCTCACGGTGCAGTCGGAGCCGCACGTGGGGCACGTGCGCAGCGCGGTGAACTTCGACGTCCTGCGCCGGTGGCTGACCCACCGCGGGTTCGCGGTCGACTTCATCCGCAACGTCACCGACATCGACGACAAGATCCTCACCAAGGCCGAGGTGCAGGGCCGCCCCTGGTACAACCTCGCCTACGACATGAAGCGCGAGCTCGACCGGGCCTACGCCGCGCTCAACGTGCTGCCGCCGACCTACGAGCCAGCCGCCACCGGCCACGTCCCCGAGATGGTCGCGCTGATCGAGCAGCTCATCGCCAAGGGGCACGCGTACGCCGCCGAGGACGGCACCGGCGACGTGTTCTTCGACGTGCGCAGCTGGCCGGGGTACGGCGCGCTGACCCACCAGCGGATCGAGGACATGGAGGCCGCCGAGGACGCCGACCCGCGCGGCAAGCGCGACCCGCGCGACTTCGCCCTGTGGAAGGGGCGCAAGTCCACCGAGCCCGAGACCGCCTCGTGGCCCAGCCCGTGGGGTCCCGGCCGGCCCGGATGGCACATCGAGTGCTCGGCGATGGCGGGCAAGTACCTCGGGCAGGCCTTCGACATCCACGGCGGCGGCGTCGACCTGCGCTTCCCCCACCACGAGAACGAGCTGGCCCAGTCGCGTGCGGCGGGGCACGGCTTCGCGGCGTACTGGATGCACAACGCCTGGATCACCACCGCCGGCGAGAAGATGTCCAAGAGCCTGGGCAACAGCCTGCTCATCCCCGCGGTGCTCGAGCGGTTCCGCGGTATCGAGCTGCGCTACTACATGGTCGCAGCGCACTACCGCTCCACCGTCGAGTTCTCCTTCGAGGCCCTCGGCGAGGCGGCGGTCGCCTTCCGCCGCATCGAGGCCTTCGTCGAGCGTGCCGCCGACGCGGTGGGCGGGCTCCCCGAGCCCGGGATCGCCTGCGCGGACTTCGTGCAGGCCATGGACGACGACCTCGGTACGCCGGCCGCGGTCGCCGCGATCCACGAGGTCGTCCGCGAGGGCAACAAGCTGCTCGCGGGCGGGGACGGCCCAGCCCTGCGCGGCAACCTGGCCTCGGTCCTGGCCATGCTCGACGTCCTCGGCCTCCACCCGGCCGACCCGGCGTGGGGCGAGGAGAAGGGCGATGACCGGATGGCGGCCGTCGTCGAGGCCCTCGTCTCCGGGCTGCTCCAGCAGCGCGCCGAGGCGCGCGCGGAGAAGGACTTCGCGACCGCCGACGCGATCCGCGACCGGCTCAAGGAGGCCGGCGTGGAGATCACCGACACCCCCGACGGACAGAAGTGGAGCCTCGCCTGATGGCCGGGGTCTCGACGACGCTCGCTTCGCTCGCTGCTCGACCAGCGGTGGAGCCGCTCGCCGGCGCTCACTGCTCGACAACCGAAGAAGGACACTGACGTGGCAGGCAACTCCCAGCGCAAGGGCGCGATCAAGAAGAGCGGCAAGGGCAACCCCACCGCCGGCTCCGGCGGCCGCGTGCGTCGCGGCCTGGAGGGCAAGGGCCCGACGCCCAAGGCGAAGGACCGGCCCTACCACCAGGCGCACAAGGCGGCCAAGCGCGCCGAGAAGCAGGCGCAGGCCTCGCGCCCGCGTCGCCGCACCAGCAGCGACGCCGAGTGGATCGCGGGGCGCAACCCGGTCGTCGATGCCCTGCGGGAGGGCGTGCCGGTCAACGCGCTCTACGTGGCCGAGGGCGCCGAGCGGGACGGCCGGCTGCGCGAGGCCTTCATGCTCGCCTCCGACCGCGGCATCAGCCTGCTCGAGGTGAGCAAGCAGGAGCTCGACCGGCACACCGGCGGCGCGGTGCACCAGGGCCTCGCGGCGCGCATCCCGGCCTACGAGTACGCCCACCCCGACGACCTGCTCGACCGGGCCGCGGAGATGGGCGAGCAGCCGCTCATCGTGGTGCTGGACTCCGTCACCGACCCCCGCAACCTCGG
The DNA here is from genome assembly GCF_030149505.1 of Nocardioides sp. Taxonomy (GTDB): domain Bacteria; phylum Actinomycetota; class Actinomycetes; order Propionibacteriales; family Nocardioidaceae; genus Nocardioides. The sequence goes on along the minus strand of NZ_JASBRN010000053.1, from coordinate 102,370 downwards.
CGCGGCCGTGCGCAGCGCCGCCGCCTTCGGGGCCCACGGCGTCGTCGTCCCCGAGCGGCGCGCCGCCGGCATGACGGCCTCGGCGTGGAAGACCAGCGCCGGTGCCGCCGCCCGCATCCCGGTGGCCCAGACCGTCAACCTGACCCGCCAGCTGAAGGCCTACCAGGACGCCGGCTGCATGGTCGTCGGCCTCGCCGCCGACGGCGAGGTCGAGCTGCCGGCGATGGACCTGGCCGACGGGCCGCTGGTGCTGGTCGTGGGCTCCGAGGGCGACGGGCTCTCGCGCCTGGTCGCCGAGACCTGCGACCTGCTCGTCTCGATCCCCATGGCCAACTCCGTGGAGTCGCTCAACGCCGGGGTCGCCTGCGGCGTCGCGTTGTACGCCGTCGCGAGGGCCCGGGACTGATCCCGTGCCGTCGCAGGGCGTGACCGACGGGCCCGCGGGCCCGCGGCGCGTCCTGCGTCTGCCACGACGCACCGGCGCCGGCCTCCACGTCCTGGCCCTGGCTGCGGCCTGGCTGGGCCTCTCGGTCCTGGCCGGGCTGACCCTCTTCCTCGGCTCCTCGCGCGAGGTCACCCTCGCCAGCCACGACGCCGTGCTCCAGCCGACGCTCTCGCGCCAGGTCGTGGTGCGCACGGGGCCGGTCCTGCCCGACCTGCGCATCGACTCCGGGGCTCCTCTCGGTGTCGACGTGCGACTCGGCAAGACCGACGCCTCCAGCACCGAGGAGCTCGTGGACCGGTACGCCGTGATCGCCTCCAGCCCCGAGGGTGCCCGGGCCCGCGTGCGCGAGGCCGTGGTCGACATGGCGTGGCAGGCCGCGCTGCGCGGGGCGGCCGTGGGCGCCGTACCCGTGCTGTTCTGGGTGCTGGTCGGCCCGGCGCGCCGACGCGAGCTGCTGCGCTCGGTGCCGAGCCGGCGCGGGGCCGTCGCCGTCGCGGCCGTCACTGCGGTGGGGCTGGCCTGGTGGCAGCCGTGGACCCCGGCGGACGAGCGGGTCGAGGACGCGCGGCCGTGGATCCCGCTGGCGGAGTTCCTGGGTCCGCAGGTGCCGCTGCCGGAGGAGCTGGACGGGGTGGAGGTGCGCGGCGACGTCACCACCAGCCAGACCCGACGGCTGATCGAGAGCGCGGTCGACACCTACGAGAAGTCGCGCGGGTTCTACGCCCAGGCCGCCGAGGACGCGCTCGAGCTGGACCTGCGCGAGCCGGCCGAGGACGAGACCGTCGCCATCCTCGTCTCCGACCGCCACGACAACATCGGGATGGACGCCGTGGCGCGCGCGGTGGGCGACCGGGCCGGCGCAACGGTCGTGCTCAACGCCGGCGACGACACCTCGACCGGAGCGACCTGGGAGGCCTTCTCGCTGGACTCGGTCAGCGCCGCCTTCGACGGCTACGACCGCTTCGGCGTGGCGGGCAACCACGACAGCGGCGACTTCGTGGCCGACTACCTCGCCGACCACGGGTGGACGATGCTCGACGGCGAGGTCGTCGAGGGCCCCGGCGGCAGCACCCTGCTGGGCGTCGCCGACCCGCGGTCCTCCGGCCTCGGCAGCTGGCGCGACGAGACCGGGCTCTCCTTCGAGGAGGTCGGCAGCCGGCTGGCCGACGTGGCCTGCGACACGGCCGCCGAGGACGGCCCGATCGGCACCCTGCTCGTCCACGACGTCAACCTGGCCTCCGAGGCCCTCGCGCGCGGCTGCGCCGACCTGGCGGTGGGCGGGCACCTGCACGTCGAGGTGGGCCCCGACCCGGTGGTCGGTCCCGAGGGCCAGGTGGGCTACCGCTACACCAACGGCACGACGGGTGGGGCGGCGTACGCCATCGCGCTCGGCTCCAAGCCGCGCCGCGAGGCCCAGATGACCCTGGTGACCTACCGCGAGGGTAGGCCGGTCGGTCTGCAGGGCGTCTTCCTGCAGACCAACGGCCGCTGGGAGGTCGGGGAGTACACCGTCCTGGTCCGGCCCGACACCGTCACCGGCGCCGAGGAGGACGGCGGGCCCGGCGAGGAGCAGCAGGGCTCGGTCCTCGTGCCCTCGCCCTCGGGGACGCCGGACCCGGGGCCGGCGAGCGGTCCGGGCACCGGCCCGCGCGAGCAGGGCCCGGACGCCGACGACGCCACCGGCCGCCCCCGGGAGCAGGATCGGCGCGACGGCAGGTAGAACACGTTCTCGTGATCCGCGTCACTTCCGGGGGTGGGGCTCGTTGAGCCCCCAGACGCAACAGGCGACCACGAGGAGGTCCGGTGTCCCGCTCCCGCACCAGGCTGGCGACGGTGTCCGTCGCCTTCGTGATGGTCCTCAGCGCCTGCGGCTCCCAGCTCGCGCCCGCAGACGTGGTCGCGGCGGGAGGCACGGCCCCGGGCGGGGTCGTGGTCGGGGCCGACGGCCAGCCGGTGTCCGCCGACGGTGGGACCACCGGAGGCACCACCGGCTCCGACGGCGGCACCACGGGCGGCACCGGGACGGGAGCCACCGGGGGCGGCGGCACGACCGGTGGCGGCACCACGGGCGGCACCACCGGCGGCGGCGCCGGCCCGGGCGAGGGGCCACCCATCAAGACCGGGTCGTGCGAGGGCTTCCAGAACGGCCCCGGCATCACCGACGACACCATCACCATCGGCAACTCCTCCGACATCTCCGGCCCGGTGCCGGGGCTCTTCGAGTCCGCCCAGGACGCCACGAAGGCCTTCGTCGCCTACTTCAACCGGGTCAACCCCGACGGCATCTGCGGGCGCACCCTGGTCCTGAAGAACTACGACTCCCGCACCGACGCCAGCGCCGACCAGCGCAACCACGTCGACGCCTGCGAGAACGTCTTCGCCATGGTCGGCTCCATGTCGGCCTTCGACTCCGGTGGCGCGGCCACGACCGAGGCCTGCGGCCTGCCCGACATCCGCTCCGCCGGGGTGACCGGCGACCGCCAGGAGTGCTCCACCTGCTTCGGTGCCCAGTCGACGATCGCGGGCGAGGTCAACAACGCGGTCGCCGACTACGTGCTGGAGAACTTCCGCGACGCCTCCCAGAACGCCGCGAGCCTCTACATCAACGCCGGTGCCGCTGCCGAGAACGGCCAGCTGCAGCCGCGCGCGATGACCCAGCGAGGGATGCGGTTCACCGTCGTCCGGGGCATCGAGACCTCGGAGTTCAACTACGCGCCGTTCGTGCAGGAGCTCAAGGACGAGGGCGTGGGGTACGTCCAGATGACCGCCGCGGTCCCGCAGTTCGTGCGCCTGGCCCAGGCGATGACCCAGCAGGGCTACGAGCCCGACGTCTTCATGATCGACCCCACGGCCTACGAGCCGGCGCTGATCGAGCAGGGCGGCGAGGACGTGGAGGGCATCACGATCTGCACGAACTTCGTGCCCTTCGAGGAGGCCGACCGCAGCCCCGAGACCAAGCTCTACCTCGACTGGCTGCAGACGACCAAGCCCGGGGCGACGCCGGACTTCTTCGGGGTCTTCTCGTGGTCCGCGGCGCGGCTCTTCGTCGAGCTCGCGGCGGGCCTGGGCGGCAAGCTCTCGCGCGAGACCCTGCTCGAGGCCATCCGTGGCACCGACGACTGGACCGCCAACGGCCTGCACGCGCCGCAGAACGTCGGGCCCAAGCGCACCGGCGAGTGCTTCCGCTTCCTGCAGGTCAGGGGCGGGAAGTTCGTGCCGCTCGGCAGTCGCGACTACACCTGCAACGGCACCACCGTCGTGCGCTGAGCCCAGATCGGGAGGCTGAGCCGTCGGGACACGGGGCCGTCCAGGGCGTCAGCGGCCGGGCAGGTGCGAGGCCGCCGTGCGCACGAGCTCCCGCAGCGGTACGCCGGAGCGCGGGTGGATCCAGTGCCGGGCCGCCCAGCCCCACAACCCGAGCGAGACCGCGGCGGCGACCGAGGCGGCCTCGTCGGGGCGTTCCAGCCCGCGTCGGCGGGCCAGTCCGAGGCCGACCGCCGCCTCCCACGCGGTGAGCGCCTCCGCCGAGCGACCGCGCAGGGCGGGTGAGGTGGCGGCCGCGACCGCGCGCAGCCGGACCCGGTCCCGCTCGGGCTCGAGCTCGATCGCCATCCTCTCCAGCACCCACACGGCGGCGGCCAGGTCGTCGAGCCCGTCGGGTGCGAGGAGCAGCAGCGCCAGGATCCGCTCGCGCCGTGCGGCCCAGCCCATGTCCAGCACCTCGTCCTTGGTGGCGAAGTAGCGGAAGAAGGTGCGGGGCGAGACCTCCGCCCGCTCGGCGATCGCCTCGACCGTGGTCGCGTCGAAGCCGTCACGGGCGAAGAGGGTCAGCGCGGCGTCCTCGAGGGCGCGGCGGGTGCTGCGCTTGTGCTGCTCGCGGCGCCCGAGCGCGAGCGGGTCGTCCGCGCCCGGGACGGGGTCCTCGGCGGGGTCCTCGGCGGGGTCGCCGCCGGTCTGCTGGCTCGGCACCTCAGTCGCCGGCGACGGCCGCGCGCACGCGGTCCTCGGTGTCCGGGACGCTGAAGGTGGCACCGGCGCCACTGCGCAGGACGACCTTCTCCAGCCGGCCGGTGAAGGCGAAGGGCGGGCGGTAGTCCCCGCACAGCGGGAGCCCGCGGTCGCGGCCGACGGTCAGTCCCACGGCGGCCGAGGACAGCTGCGGCAGGAAGGACGTCCCGCGCACCTCGCCGGAGGCCACCACGCGGTCGTCGACGGACAGCTCGAGGCGCTGCGGCCCGTCCGCGCCGGCCGGACGCAGGTCGAGCCCGACGACGTGGGCACCGGCGGGAACGGGCTCAGAGGCCTGCACCCGGTCGGTGGCGTCGAGCAGCGCGAAGCAGGCCGTCGGACGACCGTCGAGGAGGTAGACGCCCCAGCCGCCCTGGTGGTCGCCGATGGCGGCCAGGATGCCCGAGGCGTGCTCGTCGGGGACCTCCACGTGGGCGCGCAGGGAGAAGCCGCCGCCGGTGGCGGGCAGCATCGGCTCCACCACGGGGGCGCCGCCGGGACGGTAGGTCGCCTCCTGCGGGGGTGGGAACTCGCCGGGGTGCAGGTGGAACATCGACCCGGGGAACTCGAAGAGCGGCAGCACCTGGTTGCGGCCGGCCTCGGCCCACCACAGGCCCTCCATCCGGCGTACGAGGTCGGGGTGGGCGTCGGCGAGGTCGGTGCTCTCGGAGAAGTCCGAGCGCAGGTCGTAGAGGGACCAGCGGTCGGTGGCGTGGTCGAAGCTGCCGGTCACGTGGTCGCGCTCGCCGAACTGGTTCGCGACGTGGTCGGTCACGGCCTTCCAGCCGTCGAGGTAGAGGCTACGCGAGCCCATCATCTCGAAGTACTGCATCGGCCGGTGCTCGGCGGCCCCGGCGTCGGTCAGGCTGGCCAGGAAGGACGCACCGTCCACCGGCTGCTGGGTCACGCCGTCGACGGCCTCGGGCAGGTCGACGCCGGCGGCCTCCAGCAGGGTGGGGAAGAGGTCCACGGCGTGGGTGAACTGACCCCGCACGGCGCCGGGGTCGGGGACCCGGCTGGGCCAGCGCAGCACGAACGGTGCGCGCACCCCGCCGAGCCAGGAGTAGCGCTTCCACAGCCGCAGCGGGGTGTTGCCGGCCCACGCCCAGCCCCAGGGGTAGTGGTTGGAGGCGTTGGGCCCGCCGAGGTCCTCGATCCGGTCCATCGCGGTCGCGGCGTCGGGCTGCAGGCCGAGCCAGCCGGCGGCCTCGTTGGGCGTGCCGCTGGGTCCGCCCTCGGCGCTGGCGCCGTTGTCGGACATCACCATCACGATCGTGTCGTCGGCGATCCCGATCTCCTCGAGGAAGTCGAAGAGGCGTCCGAGGTGGTGGTCGGTGTGGGTGAGGAAGCCGGCGAAGACCTCCATGTAGCGGGCGTAGAGCCGCTGCTCGTCGGCGGTGAGGGAGGACCACTCCGGGACCCAGGACGGGCGGTCGGTCAGCACGGTGTCGGCGGGGATCACGCCGGCGGCGACCTGGCGGGCGAAGACCTCCTCGCGGTAGGCCTCCCAGCCGTGGTCGAAGGCGCCGCGGTAGGGCTCGACCCACTCCGGGTCGACCTGGTGGGGGGCGTGCGCGGCGCCGGTGGCGAGGTAGCAGAAGAACGGCTTGCGGGTCGTGGCCTGCTGCTGGTCCTGGATCATCCGGATCGTCTCGTCGACCAGGTCCTCGGTGAGGTGGTAGCCCTCTTCGGGCGTGGCCGGCGGCTCGACGTGGTGGTTGTCGCGCACCAGCTCCGGTGCCCACTGGCTGGTCTCGGCACCGAGGAAGCCGTAGTACTTCTCGAAGCCCTGGCCCAGCGGCCAGCGGTCGAACGGTCCTGCCGCGGAGGTCTCGGTGCGTGGCGTGAGGTGCCACTTGCCGACGGCCATCGTGTTGTAGCCGCTGTCGCGCAGCAGCCGGGCCATCGTCGCCGCGCTGCGCGGGATCCGCCCGGTGTAGCCGGGGAAGCCCATGGCGGCCTCCTCGGTCACGCCCATCCCGACGGCGTGGTGGTTGCGACCGGTCAGGAACGCCGCCCGGGTCGAGGAGCAGACGGCGGTCACGTGGAAGCGCTGGTAGCGCAGGCCCTGCTCGGCCACCTCGTCGATGCGCGGTGTCGCGATCCCGGAGCCGAAGCAGCCGAGCTGGGCGAAGCCCACGTCGTCGAGCACCACCATCAGGACGTTGGGGGCGTCGGCGCCCGGCCGCGGGTAGGGGACCGGCCGCGACTGCGAGGCCAGTGCCTGGTCGACGACGTGCTGCGGCGGCGAGATCGCGGGCATGCCGGGAGCGTAGGCGGCGCCGGAGCCGCGTGGCAGCCGGATGCCAGTTCGACCTGTGCTCTCGCGTGAAAAACTAGAACATGTTCCACTTGGTGAGACGGTCCTGCCTGAGGAGCGCGCCACCCCCTTGCCTGTGTGGGAGGCGTCACCTTTGACTGAGGTGGTCGTTGATTCCCCAGAACGTGAATGCTGTTCATCACCCCAGGAGGTCTGGTGCCCGTGGCCCGCTCGGTCCGCACCCGTACGCACATCCGTCGCTCGGCCCTGACGGTCGTCGCAGCCAGCATGGCGCTCCTCCTGGCAGCGTGCGGCTCGCAGCTGGACCCCAGCCAGGTGGCGGGCGCCGGTGGCACCCTCGGCGCAGGCGGCGTCGTGGTCGGCCCCGACGGCCAGGTCGTGGCCGCCGACGGCTCCGTCCCCGGTGCGGTGGGCGGGGACACCGGCGGCGCCGGCGGCACGGGTGGTACGACGGGGTCCGGCGGCACCGCGGGCACCGGCGGCACCGGCGGCACCGGGGGCTCGGCCGGCGGGCCCGGCGCGGACGCGCCCATCCCCACCGGCAGCTGCGAGGGGTTCAAGAACACCACCGGCATCACCGACAGCACGATCACGATCGGCAACGCCTCCGACATCTCCGGCCCGGTCCCCGGACTCTTCGAGTCGGCCCAGGACGCGGTCAAGGCCTTCGTCGCCTACTACAACCGCAGCAACCCCGACGGCATCTGCGGCCGCTCGATCGAGCTGAAGAACTACGACTCCCGCACCGACGCGAGCGCCGACCAGCGCAACTACGTCGACGGGTGCGACAACGTCTTCGCGATGGTCGGCTCGATGTCGGCCTTCGACTCCGGTGGCGCCTCCACCGCCGAGGGCTGCGGGCTGCCGGACATCCGCTCCACCGCGGTGACCGGAGCACGCTCGGAGTGCAGCACCTGCTTCGGTGCCCAGTCGACGGTCGCCAGCCAGTTCCAGAACGCCGTCCCCGACTTCTTGAAGAAGAACTTCGCCCAGGCCGCGCAGAACGCCGCGATGGTCTACCTCAGCGCCGGCGCAGCGGCCGAGAACGGTCAGATCCAGCCCAAGGCCATGACCGCGCGCGGGATGAAGTTCGTCTACCAGCAGAGCGTGGACACCACGGAGTTCAACTACGCGCCGTACGTCCAGGAGCTGAAGAACGAGGGCGCCCGGCACGTGCAGTTCCTGGGTGGCATCCCGCAGTACGTCCGGATGGCCCAGGCCATGGAGCAGCAGGGCTTCGAGCCGGACGTCTTCGTGGTCGACCCGACCGCCTACCACCCGGACTACCTCGAGGGCGCCGGCAGCGCGGCCGAGGGCACGGTGGCCTTCATCAACTTCGTGCCCTTCGAGGAGGCCTCCACCAACTCCGAGATGCAGCTCTACACGAGCTGGCTGCAGCAGACCAAGCCCGGCGCGACGCCCGACTTCTTCGGGCTCTTCGCCTGGTCGGCGGCGCGGCTGTTCGTCGAGCAGGCCTCCAAGCTCGGCGGCAAGCTCTCCCGCCCGGCGCTGGTCGAGGCGCTGCGCGGTGTGGACAAGTGGACCGCCAACGGCATGCACGCCCCGCAGGGCGTCGGTCCCAAGCGCACCGGTGACTGCTGGCGCTTCGTCCAGGTCAAGAGTGGCAAGTGGGTGCCGATCGGTGGGACCAAGTACACCTGCACAGGCGTCACGGAGGTCTCCTGATGAGCTCGTTCCTGGCCTTCACCATCTTCGGGCTGGTCTCGGGGGCGGCGTACGCCATCGCGGCCTCGGGGCTGGTGCTGACCTACTCCACGACCCGCGTCTTCAACATCGCCCACGGTGCGCTCGGCATGCTGCTGTCCTTCGTCTTCTGGGACTTCAGCGTGCGGCAGGGGATGCCCACGCTGCTGGCGCTCTTCCTGGTGCTCTTCGTGGTCGCGCCCGCCATCGGCTGGTTCCTCCAGCGCTTCGTGGCCCGCGGTCTGGGTGACGCGCCCGTCTCGGTCTCCCTCGTGGTGACCGTGGCGATCCTCGTGGCGACCCTGGGCCTGGCCCAGCAGGTCTGGCCGCCGGAGGCCCGCTCGGTGCAGCCGTTCTTCGCCGGCACCTCCTACGAGATGTTCGGGTTCTTCATCACCGCCCACCAGATCATCACCATCGTGCTGTCCCTGGTGGTGGCGGTCGGGCTCTACGTCCTGCTCAACCGCACCCGCATCGGCACCGCGATGCGCGCCTCGGTCGACAACCCCGAGCTGCTCAAGCTCTTCGGCGGCCAGCCCGAGCGCGTCGCCGCGCTCTCCTGGGCCATCGGCACCTCGCTGGCGGCCCTCGCCGGCGTCCTGCTCGTCTCGACCGTGGGCCTGGACTACTTCGCGCTGCTGCTGCTGGTCATCAACGCCTTCGCCGCGGCGATCCTGGGCCGCCTGCAGAACCTCCCGCTCACCTTCGTCGGGGCGATGGCGCTGGGCCTGGTCACCTCCTACGCCTCGGGCTACCTGCCCACCGACGGGCTGCTCAACTCCGTGCGCAACGTCGTCCCGGCGCTGTTCCTCTTCGCCGTCATCGTGCTGATGCCCCAGGCGCAGCTGCGCATCGGCCAGGTCAAGGGCATCGTCTCCGCGCCGCTGCCCAGCCCGTTCAAGGCGCTGTCGTGGTCCGGTGCCCTGCTGCTGGGCGTGGCCCTGGTCGCCGGCGCCCTCAGCGAGGCCAACCTGCTGCTGGTCGGCACGGCGGCGACGTACGCCATCGTGATGCTCTCGCTGGTGCTGCTCACCGGCTACGGCGGGCACGTCTCCCTGGCGCAGATCACCTTCGTCGGCGTGGGCGCTCTGGCCTACATCAAGATCGACAGCCCCAACCTCGTCGGCCTGCTGCTGGCCGGCCTGGTCGCCGCCGGTGTCGGCGCGCTGGTCGCGCTGCCGGTGATCCGGCTGACCGGTCTCTACCTCGCGCTGGCCACGCTCGCCTTCGCGGTGATCATGGACCGGATGATCTTCCAGGCCGACTTCGCCTTCGGCTTCAACGGCTCGCTCTCGGCCGAGCGGCTCTCGATCCTCGGCTACCAGGTCGACTCCACGGCCGGCTACGTCTGGGTGATGGCGGTGTTCTTCGTCCTCATGGGCCTGGCCCTGCTCGTCGTCCGGGCCGGCCCGCTCGGCCGGATGCTCGTCGCCCTGCGCGACAGCCCCGCCGCCTGCGGCACCCTCGGGCTGGACCAGCGCTGGTTCCGCGTCGGCCTCTTCGCCGCCTCGGCCGGCATGGCCGGCATCGCCGGGGCGCTGTACGCCGGGCTGCGCGGCACCGTGGGCGCGGCCGAGTTCCAGTTCTTCGGCTCCTTCACCCTGCTGCTGCTCGCGGTCGTCTTCGGCGTCACCTCGGTGACCGGCGCCGCGCTCGGCGGGGTCGGGCTGATGATGCTCCCGGTGCTCCAGGCCGACTACCCGGGCATCGCCGGCCTCTTCTTCGTCGTCATTGCCGTGGGCGCGATCCTGCTGGCCCGCGACCCCAACGGCCTGGCCAACCAGCTCTTCCGCCTCGGCCGCCTGCTCGACCGCCGCTTCGGCAACCGGATCCGCGAGCGGATCCCCGTGCTCCCGGTCCCCGGCGGCAGCCTGGGCGGGATGCGGGAGCAGGCCCGGGCCGAGCACGACGCCAACGCCGCGGCCGACCAGTCGCTGACCACCGTCGGACTCGGCGGCGGTGCGGCCACGACCCCCGGCCCCGACCAGGGACCGGCAGAGAACAAGGAGCCCGCCGGTGTCTAGCCTCGCCGAGACCTTCGCGGGTTCGCACCGCGCGAGCGGCCGCCACGACGGGCCGCTGCTCGAGGTCGACCACGTGGTCGTGCAGTTCGGCGGCGTCACGGCCGTCAACGAGGCCTGCTTCACCGCCGACCCCGGCACCGTCACCGGGCTGATCGGGCCCAACGGCGCCGGCAAGACGACCTGCTTCAACGTCATCTCCGGGCTGCAGAAGCCCACCCGCGGCACCGTGCGCTTCCAGGGCAAGGACGTCAGCTCGACCCCCGTCCACCGGCGCTCCAAGCGCGGCATGGGCCGCACGTTCCAGCGCCTGGAGGCCTTCGGATCGCTCAGCGTCCGCGACAACGTCAAGGTCGCCGCTGACATCCACCGCGGCGTGCTCAAGGGCTTCCTCCCCGGGGGCCACGGCAAGAACATTGACGCCCTGCTGGAGCGGGTCGGCATCGCGGCGTACGCCGACGAGCGCGCCGACTCGATCCCGACCGGCACCGCGCGCCTGCTCGAGCTGGCCCGGTGCCTGGCCGGCGACCCGAAGCTGCTGCTCCTCGACGAGCCGTCCTCCGGCCTGGACGAGACCGAGACCGACGCGTTCGGCGACCTGCTGCGCGACCTGGCCGCCGAGGGGCGCGCCATCCTCATGGTCGAGCACGACATGGACCTGGTGATGGCGGTCTGCGACGTCATCCACGTCCTGGACTTCGGCTCGATCATCGCCTCGGGCGACCCGGCCACCATCCGCCGCGACCCCGCGGTGCAGAAGGCCTACCTCGGCTACTCCGACGAGGCCGACGCCGACGCGCACACCGTCACCGACCTGCCGGCCGTCTCCGACGACACGATGGTCATCCCCGCCGCACGCGAAGGAGTGGGCTCGTGAGCGTGCCGATCCTGGAGATCGTCGACCTGCACGCGGCGTACGGCCGCATCGAGGTGCTGCGGGGGGTGAACCTCTCGGTGCCCAAGGGCGCGGTCATGGCGCTGCTCGGCCCCAACGGCGCGGGCAAGTCCACGCTGGTCAAGGTCATCTCGGGGCAGAAGAAGCCCACTTCGGGCGACATCCACCTCGGCGGCGTGCACGTGCGCACCGGCGGCCCGGAGGAGCTGGCCCGCCTCGGCCTGTGCACGATTCCCGAGGGCCGCTCGGTCTTCCCGAACCTCACCGTCGAGGAGAACCTCCTCCTCATGTCGTACGCCGGGGTGCCGGCCGAGGCCGTCCTCGAGACCGCCTTCGCCTACTTCCCGCGCCTGAAGGAGCGCCGCAAGCAGCTCGCGGGCACGATGTCGGGCGGCGAGCAGCAGATGGTCGCGATGTCGCGGGCGCTGGCCTCCGACCCGGCCCTGCTGCTGCTCGACGAGCTCTCCATGGGGTTGGCCCCGCTGATCGTCGACGAGCTCTACGAGACCGTCGGCCGGATCACCGAGACCGGCGTCTCGATCCTGTGCATCGAGCAGTTCGCCCGCACGGCCCTGAAGATCTCCGACTACGCCGCCGTCATGTCCGGCGGTCGGGTCGTGGCCACCGGCGAGCCCGACGAGATCCTCGAGACCATGTCCGACGTCATCCTGGGAGGTGCCGCATGAGCGGCCGTCGCACTGTCCTCCGGCGCTCGCGCGCCCGTCGCCTCGGGGCCGGCCTGGCCGCCTCGGCGGTCGTGTCCCTCGCGCTGCCCCTGGCCGGAGGCGCCACCGCGGCGCCGGCGCCCACGAGCGCGCCGGTCGCCGCCGCGTCCGTGCGTGCTGCGGACCCGGAGTTCGCCGGGTACGCCGCCACGACGACGTCCACGCCGGTCCGGCTGGAGATCTTCGAGCCGACCATCCCGATCCCGGCCAAGCCGGAGGTCGAGTTCAACATCGGCTACAGCTCCGTCGTCGCGGACTCCTCCACCACGCGTGGGCGCGCGTCGCTGCTGTGGCCGGGTCCCGCCGTCGGTGAGGGCTTCAAGACCATCGTGGAGAACCTCGGGCTCCCGCCGGAGCTGGCCGGGCCGATTGCCGAGCAGGGCTACCCGGTCCAGGTGAACTCCAACCACCCGGCCGGCCCCGCCTCCCAGTCCGACGAGCAGTTCCCGGGCTCCATCCAGCGCACCAGCGCCTCGGCCGAGAAGACCACCGCCGCGGCCGGCTACTCCACCGACTGCCGGCTCGGGCAGCCCGGTGAGGCCGCGGCCGAGGGCGGAGAGGGCGGCGAGGAGGGTCCGATCCCCGGTCTCCCCGGTCTGCCTGGCCTGCCCGGGCTGCCGATCCCCGGTCTCGACGGGCTCTCCGGCCTCACGACCGGCCTGAGCACCGTGACCTCCGGGCTCGGCGACGGCCTCGGCTCGCTGACCGGCGCGCTCGGCGGCAAGGGCAACCGCGCCGAGGAGGAGGTCGCCTGCCCGATCCCCGCGCAGCTGGCGCTCCTCATCGACGTCGGCGGCATGGGGGCCACGTCCACCGTGACCCGCGGCGAGGGTGAGGACGGGATCGAGCGGGTGCGCGCGATCTCGCGCAGCGCGCTCGGCGAGATCAGCCTCCTGGGCGGCGTCATCACCCTCGACGGGGTCGTCTCGACCGCCACCGTGACCAGTGACGGTGCGAAGGCCGTCACGCGCGGCGTCACCGACTACGGCACCCTCACCATCGCCGGCCAGAAGTTCCGCTTCGGGTCCGACGGCTTCGAGGCCGCCGGGCAGGGCCAGGACCTGCCGGGCCTGCCGGCCGACCCCAACCAGGCGCTCGAGGCGCTGGGCATCCAGCTGCTGCTGCCCCAGCCCACCGAGGAGACCGACAAGGATCAGGGCTCGGTCGCCGTCGGCGGACTGCAGATCGTCATCGACGCCGGCGTCCTGCGCCGTCAGCTCGACGTCCTGCCGATCGACCAGATCTCCGAGGCGATCAGCGGCCTGCCGTTCCCCGAGGAGGCGGCGCAGCTGAAGAGCCTGCTCGGTGCCGCTCTCAACCTCGCCCCGAAGATCGTGCTCACCCTCGGCAACGCGTCCTCGGCCGTCGACACCAGCCCCGAGATCGAGATCCCTGAGGTCAAGCCGGGACAGACCGACAACGGCCAGAATGGCCCGGTCTCCGGCGGCGGTCCCGGTGCCGGTGGCTCCGCCGGGGTCCCCGGCGCTCCTGCAGCCGGCGCGCCGGTCGACGCCCCCGCAGCCGGCGGCGGCGAGCCCGCCATCGGCGACGACGCCCTGGTCGATGCAGCGCCTGCCGGCGCTGGGCTCCCCGAGCTGTTCTCCATCCCGGGCGCGCTGTTCTTCGGCGCCATCATCCTGGCGACGGTGCTCGGCTCCTACCTCCGACGCCTCGGCATCCTCGCCCTCGGTGGCGGGGCCGCCTGCGCCCACGGCCTGCAGTCGGGCCTGCCCGACCTCCGCAAGGCCTGACCGGCCCCGCGCCGACGTACCCACCCGCAGCACCTGCCACCGCCACGATCGACTGGAGACCCGCGATGACCGACACCACCCTCTCCACCCCCGCCTCCGGCTCGCGCCTCGGCGCGGGTGCTGCGATGCCGCGTGCCGGTTCCCGGGGCGGTGGCTCCGGCGCCGCGCCGGTGGTCAACAACAACTACAAGCTGCTCCAGGTCGTGCTGTTCTGGGCCGGTGCGGTGCTGCTGCCGCTCGGCCTGGTCGTCATCGTGCTGGGGTGGTACGGCGCGGCCAACACGCCCTTCGAGTACGACCAGATCTCCTACCTGGTCTCCGGCGGCCTGCTCGGCCTGGGCCTGACCTTCGCGGGCGGGTTCCTCTACTTCGGGGCGTGGCTGGCCCGGATCGCCGACGACGGTCGCGAGTCCTCCAAGCGCCTGGCCGACACCCTGCTCGTGCTGGCCGACGTCACCTCGCGGGCCGCGGCGATCCACGCCCCGGAGACCGACACCGACGCGCTGCCCGTCGTCGCCGGTGACGGCACCACGCTGCACCGCCGCGACTGTTCGCTGATCGCCCACCGCGACGACCTGCGCCCCGCCGGCGCCAACGCCGCCCACCTCACCGCCTGCCGGGTCTGCAAGCCGTAGGGCGCTTCCGGGGGTGCGCGGCGCCGCGCTCGGCCGGGGACGCGCCGCGGGGCGCGGACCGACGACGGCGGCCCCCTTCGTCGCTACCAGCCCTCCTCGCTCGTTCCTCACGAGGAGGGCCGCCAGACCCAACCACGCTCCTCCGGGGGCACCGTCGTCGGCCCGCGCCCCGCCGCGCCCCCGGCCGAGCGCGGCGCCGCGCGGTCCGTCCGTCGCTGGGAGAGGCCGCTCGCTCGTCCCTCACGAGCGGCCCGCCTGCCCGTCCCCGCACCGCCGGGGCTCAGTCGGTGGGGATGACCTCGACCGGCTTGGAGCCCAGCACGGTGTCGACGTAGTCGCGGGCGGTCTCGAAGATGTCGACCTCGTGGCCGGCTCGCTCGGAGAGATACCACCGGTGCTCCAGCACCTCGTGGAAGAACTCGGCGGGCTCCAGACGCCCGCCCAGGCCGCTGGGTACCAGGCGGGTGATCGGCTCGTAGATCTCGGTGAGCCAGCGCGAGGCGACGATGCCGCGGTCCTCGCGACCCAGGTCGTGGTGGGCGGAGAACGAGGCCATGTCGTTGAGCAGGCGACGGGCCTGGGCGTCCTCGACGTCGAGCCCGGTGAGGGCCTGCAGCTCGCGGCGGTGGTGGCCGAGGTCGACGACCCGGGGCTGGATGCGGACCCGGTCGCCGTCGAGGTCGGTGACGATGTCGAGCTCCTCGACGTCGAAGCCGAGGTCGTTGAGCCGCTCGATCCGCTGCTCGATCCGCCACATCTCGTGGGTGGAGAACTCCTCCTGGTCGGTGAGCTCGGCCCACAGCTCGTCGTAGCGCCGCACGAGCATCTCGACCACGTCGTGGGGCGAGACCTCGCCGGCGACGGCGTTGCTGGCCTGCAGGTCGAGCAGCTCGGCGAAGACGTTCTCGGTGCCGACGGTGACGTCGTGCTCGCGCAGGCGGTGCGAGAGCTGCTCCTTGAGCTCGCCGGTCTCGGCGTCGACGAGGTAGGCCGCGAACCCGCCGGCGCTGCGCCGGAAGAGCACGTTGGACAACGACACGTCGCCCCAGTAGAAGTCCGCGAGGTGCAGCCGCACCAGCAGCACCACCAGGGCGTCGACGAGCGAGGGCAGGTTCTGCGCGGTGGCGCCGTGGGAGAACAGGCTGCGGTAGGGCAGCGAGAAGCGCAGGTGCTCGGTGAGCAGGCACGCCGGCAGCGGCTGGCCGGCGGCGTCGGTGCGCCCGGTGACGACCCCGAGCGGCACGACGGCGGGCAGCCCCATCCGCTGGAGGTCGCGCAGCGTGCGGTACTCCCGGAACGCGATCTCCTCGACCGTCTCCTTGACGGCGTACACCCGCTCGCCCTGGCGCACGATCCGTACCACGTGACGCGACAGGCCCCGGGGCAGCGGCACCACGACGTCGGTGCCCCAGTCCTCCAGCGGCGTGGACCAGGGCAGCCGGACCAGGCCGGGGTCGGGGCGGGCGGCGACGATCCGCATGGAGGGGAGCCTACGTCGGCTCAGAGCCGCCAGAGCGTGACCGACGGTCCGTCGACGGGGCCGTCGGGCTCGGTGGTCAGCAGCAGCTCGGGGGTGGTCGGGAGGGGCAGCTCGAGAGGAGCGCCGGCGGCCCGGCGGGCGACGACCAGGACGGTCCCGGCGGGGTGCTCGCGCAGGAACGCCAGGCAGTCCTCGTCGACGTGCGCCCACCGCAGGCCGCCGTGCACGAGGGCGGGGTGCTCGGCGCGCGCGGCCGCCAGGGCGGCGTACGTCGACAGGGTGGCCTCGTCCCAGGTCTCGCGGCGGTGCCAGGGCATCGGGCGGCGCGAGTCCTCCCCGAGGACGCCCTCGAGCCCGATCTCGTCGCCGGCGAAGAGCATCGGCACGCCGGGCAGCGTGAACTGCAGCCCGGCCGCGACCCGGTGCAGGGTGCCGGACCCGGTCAGGGTGCGGATGCGGGCGGAGTCGTGGGAGCCGAGGATGTTCCAGGACTGGGCGGTGGCGCGCCAGCCGTAGCGGGCCTGCCACTCGCGGATCGTGCGGTGCACGAGCGGACCGCCGCGGTGGGCGACCGGCAGCGGGCGACCGAAGGCACGAGCAGGGGAGTCGGGGTCGCGCAGCCACGACCAGACCGGCCAGGAGAAGCCGGAGTAGTTCATCGTGCCGTGCCAGCCGTCGCCGTCGAGGTCGGCGGACGCGTCGTGGTTGTGCTCGCCGATGACCCAGGCGTCGGGCCTCTCGTGCTCGGCGGTGCGGCGCACGGCACGCGCGACCTCGTGGTTGACGTCGATCCCGCCGAGTCGACCCGTCATGTTGGCGACGTCGATCCGCCACCCGTCGAGGTGGACCGGCGGGCGCATCCAGCGGGCGACGACCGAGTCGGGCCCCTCGACCATCGCAGCGCGCATCGCCTCGCTGGTGTGGTCGAGCTTGGGCAGGGTGTGGTGGCCCATCCAGCACTCGTAGGAGCCGTCGGGTCGGAAGCAGTACCAGTCACGGTGGGGGTCGTCGGGATCGGCCAGCGCCGCGCGGAACCACTCGTGGGTGTCGCCGGTGTGGTTGGAGGTGAGGTCGCCCAGCACCCGCATCCCGCGGGCGTGCAGCCCCTCGGCCAGCCGGGCGTAGGCAGCGTCGCCGCCCAGCAGGTCGTCGACGCGGTCGAAGGTCGAGGCGTTGTAGCGGTGGTTGCTCTCGCCGGGGAAGACGGGCGTCGTGTAGAGCACCGTCGCCCCGGTCGCCTGCACGTGGTCGAGGTGCTCGGTGACCCCGTCGAGGTCGCCGCCGAAGAGCTGCAGCGGGGTGCGCGGGTCGGTGCCCTCGAAGACCACCTCGTCGTCCCAGTCGGCGGGCACGGCCCAGTCGGGCACGGGTCGCTCGTCGGCGGCGGCGGAGCGCGCGAACCGGTCGGGGAAGACCTGGTAGACCACGGCCTCCCGGCCCCAGGCGGGGGCGGCCGGGTGCGCGCTGACCTTGAAGTCGAAGGTGTCCGGCCCGTCGTGCTCGACGACGCCGGCCGCGGTCAGCCAGCGCTGCGTGCCGTCGGCGTGGGCCAGCAGGAAGCGGTAGTGCGTGACGGGGTTGTGCACCGGCAGCTCGCCCTCCCACCAGCGAGCGCCCGGGTCCGCGCCGACCGCGCCCACCGCCGGGTCGGGCACGTGCGGGGCGCAGGCGTGGAAGACCGGCTCGGCGTCGTACGTCGTGCGGAGCCAGACGCGCTCGACCTCGCCGGCCGGGTCCGCGGCGTGGGTGCGCAGGCGGACCTTGACCGGCCAGCCCAGGGCCGGGGTCTCGGTGTCGAGGTAGAGCGGGGAGCCGTCGTGGTGGGGCTCGTGCAGCAGGCTCATGCGCCCATCATCGCGGGCGACGGCCGAGCCCGCGGAACTCCCGTGAGAAGGCCCTCATCTGCGGCTCACGGTCACCTCACGAGCCGGGGACAGAGTTCTTCTCGTCGGGCAGCCAGCCCGGCGGCCCCGGGGCTCCCTCCCCGGGGCTCCCTCTCGGACCCGTCTCGGGATCCGTCTCGGAAAGGACACCACCATGGCTCGTTCCGGTCTCATCACCGCCCTGTCGCCGGCCACCACCGCGCGGCGCGCCGACACCGACAGCAACGACGGCCGCCGCCGGCGCCGCCGTCGTCGCAACCGCCGCAGCAACACCCGCTCGCGCACGAACTGACCGCGAGCACCAGGCGCTCGACGAGTGCGACCGGACGGGGAGCCCATCCACGGCTGTGTCCCTCGGCTCCATGGCCTGCTGCGCGCCGCCCTGCGGGCACCTCGCCGCGTTGTCGTCGGTCGTCGATGCTGGCGCATCGCCTCCCTCCTCCGCCTTGCGAGGCACTCCGCAGGACGACGCTCGCGACGGCCGAGAGCCGAGGGACACAGCCTGGGGCTCACCGTCCGGTGCGTGGAGGAGGAGACGCGATGACCGGGACCCAGCGCAAGAGGTCGCTCGGCGCCCTGCTGCGCCCGCGGGCCGACGACGCCCCGCTGGTCGACGCGGCACCCGGGCTCACGCTCGTCGCCATCGCCCGGCGGTTCTGGCCGCGGCTGCGGCCGGTGCGGGGCTGGCTACTCCTCGTCGTCCTGCTGCTCGCCCTCGGGCCGGCCATCGCCACGGTCGAGGTGCTGCTCTTCCAGCGGCTCGTCGACGACGTGCTGGTGCCCGCCGACCCCGGGCCGCTGCTGTGGCTGGCACTGGTCTACCTCGGGCTCAACCTCGCCAGCGGCGTGGTGAGCGGTGCCGAGGACTACACCTCCACCTGGGTCTCCCAGCGCTTCCTCGTCCCGCTGCGGCGCGACTGCTTCTCCCGGGTGCTCGACCAGCCCGCGCTGGTCTCGGACAAGCGCCGTGCCGGCGACACCCTCACCCGGCTCACCAGCGACGTGTCCGCGGTCGAGTCCTTCATGATCGGCCAGCTCTCCGTCGGGGTCGGTGCCGTGATGCGGCTGATCTTCTCCGTCGCCGCCCTGGCGTGGCTCTCCTGGGAGCTCACCCTGCTCGCGCTGCTCGTCGCGCCGCTCTTCTGGTGGGCCGCCACCGCGCTCGCGCGACTGACCCGCGAGGTCTCCCGCGAGCGGCGGCGCCGCGGAGGCTCCCTGGCCAGCGTCACCGAGGAGGCGCTGGGCAACGTCGCGCTCGTGCAGACCTACGGGCGTCGGGACGAGGCGCTGACGGCCTACGAGCGGCAGAACCAGGGGATCGCCGACGCCGAGCTCGTCGGCAGCCGCGTGCGCGCGGTCTTCCTACCGGTCGTGGACCTGCTCGAGCTCGCGGGCGTGCTGCTGGTCGTGCTCGGCGGGGTGTGGGCGCTGTCCACGGACCGGCTCAGCCTGGGCGGGCTGCTGGCGTTCCTGACCCTGCTGGCCCGTTGTTTCGGGCCGGTGCGCGACCTCGCCGACCTCGTGCCCGCGCTCTACTCCGCCTCGGCCGGCGTCGAGCGGGTCGTCGAGCTGCTGGACGCGCCGGCGGAGACCGACCTGCCGGACGCGGTCGAGCTCCCGCGCTCGCCGGTCGGTGCGCACGTGGTCCTGGCCGGCGCCGGCGCGACCTATCCCGGGGCGGGCGCGCCGGCGCTGCGCGGGCTCGACCTCGAGCTCCGGCCGGGTGAGCGGGTGGCCCTCGTGGGGCCCTCGGGCGCCGGGAAGTCGACCGTCGCGCGGTTGCTCACCGGCCAGGTGGCGGCTGACGCCGGTGCGGTCCGCGTCGACGGGCACGACGTCGCCGCGGTGACCCGGTCCTCGCTGCGCGCGGCCGTGACGCTGGTCCACCAGGAGCAGCTGCTGCTCGACGCGAGCATCGCCGACAACATCGCCTACGGCCGACCGGGCGCCACGCCCGAGGAGGTCGAGGAGGCCGCGCGCCGCGCCGGCGTCCTGGAGTTCGTACGACGCCTCCCCGACGGACTGGGCACCCGCGTCGGCCCGCGGGGTCGGTCGCTGTCGGGCGGCCAGCGGCAGCGGGTCGTCCTGGCGCGTGCCCTGCTGCGCGACGCCGCCCTCCTGGTGCTGGACGAGCCGACGACCGGGCTCGACGCCGCCACCGCCGCGGCGCTGCTCGACGACCTGCTGGGTGCACCCGGTCAGCCGGTGCGCGACCCGCGCCGGACCGTCCTCGTGCTCACCCACGACCCTCTCGTGCTGGAGCGGGTGGACCGGACGGTCGTCCTGGCCGTCGCCGAGCCCGACCCCCGCAGGGGTGCCGCTCCGTGCCGACCCGCTGAGCCGGTGGGGGCCGGGTCGTGACCGGGGGCGGGCCGGCCGCCGTCGTACCCGCCCCGGAGGTGGCGGGCTTCCGGCTGCTGTCGCTGCTCGGGCACGGCCGGCGCTTCGATACCTGGGACGCCTGGGACGAGGCACGGGGTGCGCGGTGCGTGCTGAAGCTGGTGCGGCCCGAGCGGGTGCACGAGCCCGAGGTGCTGGAGGCGTGGCGGCGCGAGGGCGAGGCGGTGACCAGGGTCGGGCACCCGCACCTGGTGCGCGGCTACGAGGTGCTCGAGCAGCCGCCCGGCATCGTGCTGGAGACCCTGCGCGGCGCGACGCTGGCGGCGGTGGTGGAGGAGGGGCCGTTGGCCGCCGAGGACGTGGCGCAGCTGCTGGCGCAGGTGGGCTCGGCGCTGGGCTACCTCCACCGCCACGACTGGCTGCACCTCGACGTGAAGCCGGCCAACGTCGTCGTCGACCACGGCCGGGCGGTGCTCATCGACCTCAGCCTGGTGCAGCGACCCGGGCCGACCAGGCGCGGCTCGGGGACGCCGGGCTACCAGGCGCCCGAGCAGCGGCGCGGCGACGAGGCCTCCGCGGCCACCGACGTGCACGGGCTGGCGCTGACCGCGCTCGAGGCGCTGCGCGGGGACCCGGTGCCGGAGTCGCGGTGGCGGCGCTCGATCACCCGCGCCTGCCCGCCGGGCACGCCGCCGGAGCTCGCGACGACGCTGGTCGCCGCCCTCGCCCCACGGCCCGGGGACCGCCCCCGGCTCGAGGAGCTGCTGGCCGTGGCACGCGGCCTGGTTGCCGACTGACTAGAACGTGTTCTAGGTTCGCGCCATGAGTCGCGTCGTCGTCGTCACCGGGGCAGCCTCCGGCATCGGGTTCGCCACCGCGGAGCGCTTCCGCGACCTGGGGGACACCGTCTTCGGTCTGGACATCGCGCCGACGGTCCCTGACGGGGTGACGTACGTCGAGTGCAACGTCGGCTCGAAGGCGGCCGTCGACGCGGCGATCGCGGTGTGCGCCGAGGGTGGGCGGATCGACGTGCTGGCCAACGTGGCGGGCGTGGTGCAGTTCGGCCGGTTCGAGACCGTCACCGAGGAGGTCTTCGACCGGACCCTCGACGTCGACCTCAAGGGTCCGTTCTTCCTCATGCAGGCCGCCCTGCCGCACCTGCGCGCGGCCAAGCGCAGCTGCATCGTCAACGTCTCGTCCGTGGCCGGACGGATCCCGCAGCCCTACTCCGCGGCGTACTCCGCCGCCAAGGGCGGGCTCACCCAGCTCACCCAGGCCCTCGCGCTCGAGCTTTCGCCCGAGGGCATCCGGGTCAACGCCGTCTGCCCCGGCACCGTCGCCACCCCGCTGGTCGACCAGGTCGCCGCGTCCTACCCGCCCGACCTCGACGCCCGCGTGCAGGACCGGCTGCTCATGATGCTGCCGGGCCGGGCCATCACCCCCGACGAGATCGCCTCCTCGATCGTCTACCTCGCCTCGCCCGAGGCCCGGATGATCACCGGCTCGGTCCTCGCCTTCGACGGGGGCATGGGCTGATCCGCAGCTGGTCCAGCCGTCACTGTTCACCCGCGGGGATGAGCCCTAGGCTCGCGAACGGCGCGACCCGGCGCCTCCTGACCAGGAGTGCTCCCTCATGCGTCGTGCGATTCGTCGATCCCTCGTCTCCCGGTGCACCGCCGCGGTCGTCCTGACCGCGTCCCTCGCCGGCTCCGCAGCGTCCCTGCCCGGCCCGGCCGCCGGGACCCCCGCTGTCGAGCAGCGGGAGGCCGCCGGCACGCCGATCCTGCTCTCCGACGACGCGGCCTCGGTCCCGGACGTCGCGGTGGACGCCGCCGGCACCGCCCACATCGCCTGGCGCGAGGACCGCGCGGACGGTCCCTGGACCGTCTACTGCCGACTGCCACGCGGCGCCTCGGCGTGCCAGGACTACCAGGACCTCGGCACCACCCCGACCTTCCAGTTCGGCCCGGTCGGCGTCGTGCTGCGCCGCGACGGGACGATCGGCGTGCTGGCCTACTACTGCTGCGGCGACGACGAGGGCACGGCCCTGTGGGAGTCCACCGACGGCGGCACCACCTTCGGGGAGCCGCGGACCATCGGCTCGGTCGCTCCCGAGTCGGTGGTCGAGGGGCCGGGGCTCAACACCCTCATGACCGGGTTCTCCGGCTCCGGTGCCCCGCTGGGCGCCGGTGTGCAGGTGATGCCGACCGACGACTCCCCGGTGACCGGCTACGCCACCCTCGACGACACCGCCGAGGGCGGGGCCTACTACTCCGGCGGCGTCGCGCTCCTCGACGACACCACGCCGGTGACCGCCTACACGAACCTGGAGGACACCTACGTCCGCGTCTACGACCGGGGCGCGGGCGGTGACTACAACGACGCCGGCAACTGGGACGGCTCGGTCCCGCTGCCCGACGAGGACGAGCCGACCATCGTCAGCGGGCCCTCGGGGACCTACCTGATGACGCACGTCGAGTACGACGACAACCCCCTGCGCGACGCTTACCAGGTGCGCCGGCTCTCGCCCGACACCGGCGAGCTGGGCATGCCCTTCCTGGCCACCGACATCCGCGACTCGCTGTTCGGCACCATGGCCGCCGACGCGGCGGGCGGCCTGACCGCGGTGTGGACCGACGAGGGTCTGCTCGCGCCGATCCGCGCGTCGTACTCCGAGACCGGGGCGGGGTTCACGGTCCCGGGCACCGTCGTGGAGAACGTGCGCGCGTTCAACCTCCGGGTCTCCACCGCAGGGGACGGCGGCGGCGCGGTCGTGTGGGACGAGAACAGGCAGGACGGGGCGGCGTACGTCGCCGTCATCCCCGTCGGAGGCGTCGTGCCCGACGGCGACCCGGAGGAGCCGCCGTCGTCCGTCGGCGGCTTCGTGCCTGTCGACAACTCCGGCAAGTGCACGCGCCAGGTGCTGGTGAAGCCGGGCGTCCTGGCGGCGGTGCAGGGCAGCGGGTGCTTCGAGGAGAGCCCGAAGGGTGCGGGCCGCTGGTCGACCAAGGGCGACGTCAACGTCAACGGCATCCGCTTCGTGGGCGGGAAGTCCTCGACGACGGTCACCGTGGACACCGTCGCCCACACGATCGCGGCGTCCGCCGGCGTGGTGCAGATGGCCGGCCCGATCGTCTTCTCCAAGGACGCCGGAACCTGGGACGTCGACAAGCCCACGACCTTCGAGGGGCTGGAGAAGTTCGGCATCAAGCTGCTCGACCTGCCCGCGCTCGGGCGCGCGAGCGTCGACTTCGGCAACGACGAGGCGTTCGTCAGTGTGAACCTCGCGCTGCCGCGCCCCTTCGACCTCGTCACCGGTGCGACCACGTTGCGCACCACCATGCTCGGCGGGCTGGACCTCCGCGGCATCACGCTGAAGGTGGCCTCGCTGGCGATCGGCGAGTTCGGGATGCGCGACCTGACGGTCACGTACGACGCCTCGAGCTCGACCTGGACCGGCACCGTCGACCTCAAGCTGCCGCCGGTCGGTGAGTACGCGCGGCTGAGCCTCGGGCTGCGCCAGGGCAAGCTCGTCCGGCTCTCCTTCGCCTACGGCGGGCCGCCGTTCCCCTTCCAGGTCTACCCGGGCCTGTGGCTCAACGACGCCGGCTTCGACTACGACGGCACCGACGGCTTCGCTCTCGGTGGCGGCGTCGACCTGGCCGCCCCGACCCCCGACGGGCCGATCACCTTCGACGCGATCGGCAGCCCGCCGGGCACCGGTGGCGGGTTCTTCTTCGAGCAGCCCCCCTCGGGGCCGGCCCACCTGCGGATCGAGGGCAGGCTGGGGCTCTACGGTTTCGACCTCGCCGGGGGCAGCGCCGACTTCTACACCGACGGTCGCTTCGCCTTCATGGCCGACTTCGCGATCGGGTTGGCCCGCCTCGGCGTCAGGGGCAAGATCGAGGGTGCTGTCAACCTGGAAGCCGGCACCTTCCTCGCCGGGGTCGAGGCCGAGGTGTGCGTGATCCTCTGCGCCGAGGCCGCGGGCATCGTGTCCGACATCGGGATCGGCGCCTACGCCTCGATCCCGTTCGGCATCGAGCCGTTCACCTTCGAGCTGTGCTTCCTCGTCGGCTACAAGTGGGCCAGCGGCCCCGACGTCGGCACCACCTGCGACCTCGGTGAGTACCGCACGCCGCAGAGCGGTGGCTCCGGGTCCTCGAGCGAGGTCGTGGTCGGCCCCGACGGCACCGTGTTCCTGCCGCCGGGCGACCCGCGCTCCTACAACGTCGACGTGCCGGGGGTGGGTGGCGTCCCGCTCGTGACAGTGCGCGACATCGACGGCGCGGTCGTCGTCGAGTCCGACCCGTCGGCGCCGCTGGAGCCGCAGAGCAACGAGCGCGTCGTGCTGGTGCCGAGCGAGGCGACCGGCTCGGTGCGCGTCGTGATCGCCACGGCCGGCTCGGTCACCGGCTCGGCGTACCGGATCACCGCCTCGCCCGCGAGCCGTCCGCTGGCGATGCGGTGGACCGGCGCGGGCGGCTCCCGTCGGGAGAGCACCCCCGCGTTCCAGGTCGCTGCGTCGTACCCCGTCTCCTCGGTGGAGGCCTCCCTGACCGGCTCCGGGCGCACCCGCACGATCACGTGGGACGCGACGAACCTCGGTGCCGCGTCGCGGTCGCTGCGCTTCGTGGAGACGGGCCAGGAGGGCGTCGCCGCGGTGCTCGGGGAGACCTCGGACGCCTCCGGCTCGCTGACCTTCGACGTGTCCGGGCCCGCCGGCCCGCGCACGGTCACGGCGGTCGTCGTGGATGACCGCGGCCAGGCCGTGGACACGGTGGACGTCGCGACGTACGACGCGCCCGGCCCCCAGCTTCCCGGCAAGGCGAAGGACCTCAAGGCCAAGCCCGGCAAGGGCAAGCTGGTGGTGTCGTGGAGGAAGGGCGCGGGCGCGCCGGTGGACCACTGGCGCGTCACCGTCGCCCTCGAGGACGGCCGACGGCTGCTGCTCGACACCACGCGCACCTCTCTGAGCATCCCCAAGGTCGGGAAGAAGGACCGGGTGCAGGTCGTGGTGACCGGCGTCGACGCCCTCGGACAGGAGGGGCGCCCGGCGACGGTCGTGCGTCGCTGACCACTAGGATCGGCGGGCCCGGGTGACCGGGCACGCCGCGTTAGCTCAGTGGTAGAGCGCCCGCCTTGTAAGCGGACGGTCGGGAGTTCGACCCTCCCACGCGGCTCTCTGGATGGACCGGAGTGCGCCCGACGCGCCAGGCACGTCGTCGGCACTCCGGTCGCCGGACCTCGGGCTCAGGGCGCTCAGTGCACCTGGCGCGGCGTGAACGTCGCCGGCGGGTCCGCGATCGCGTCCTGGGCGTCGACGAGCCGGATCTCGCGGTGACCGGAGGCCAGCGTCTCCTCCAGCACTGCGAAGACCGTGCCGGTCGTGCGGGCCAGCGCGTCCGCGGGGGAGCCGGTCTCGTGCAGGTGGGCGAGGTAGAGCGCGGCGGTGACGTCGCCGCAGCCGTTGGGGGTGATGGGCAGCAGCGGGGTGGTGACCGCCCAGGCGCCCTCGTCGGAGACGGCCAGTACCTCGAGGTGGCCCTCGGGCACCTGGTCGTGCAGGACCGAGGTGACCAGGACGTGGCGGGGTCCGCGGGCGCGCACGACCTCGACGGCCGCGAGCACGTCCTCGAGGGTGCGGGTGGTGGTGCCGGAGAGGAAGTCCAGCTCGAAGTGGTTGGGGGTGATGACGTCGGCGGCCGGGACGACGGTGTCGCGCAGGAACTCCGGGATGCCCGGCTTCACGAACATCCCGCGGCCGACGTCGCCCATCACCGGGTCGCAGCAGTAGAGCGCGTCGGGGTTGAGCTCCTTGACCCGGGCCACCGCGTCGAGCACGACCCCGCCGACCGCCGGGTCGCCCTGGTAGCCCGACAGCACGGCGTCCGCGGTGCCGAGGGCTCCGCGGTCGTCGATGCCCGCGATCACCTCGGCGACGTCGGCCGGGTCGAGCAGGGGGCCGCGCCACGCGCCGTACCCGGTGTGGTTGGAGAAGTGGACCGTCAGCACCGGCCACACCTCGTGACCGAGCCGCTGCAGCGGGAAGACGGCCGCGGAGTTGCCGACGTGGCCGTAGGCCACCGAGGACTGGATCGACAGGACGCGCACGGGCCCATCGTGTCACCGGGTCGTACGCCGTGGGGCGGGGGAGGCGGGCGGCCGGCCGGCACGTGAAGACCGGCCGAGGAGTCCGCGAGATCCACTAGAACAGGTTCCAGTTCTGGCGTAGGGTGAGCGCCGACACATTCCGTCGGTATGTCAAGGGTGGATCATGGCCAAGAAGGCTCCTTACTCCAACGAGGCTGACTACGTCGTCGTCGGCTCCGGCTCCTCCGGCGCGGCGATCGCCGGCCGCCTGGCCCAGTCCGGGGCGCGCGTCATCGTCCTCGAGGCGGGCAAGACCGACGAGAAGTTCCTGACCAAGAAGCCCGGCATGATCGGGCCGATGCACGCGGTCCCCGAGATCAAGCGGACCGTCGACTGGGGCTACTACTCGGTGCCGCAGAAGCACATCCTCGACCGCAAGATGCCCGTCCCGCGTGGCAAGGTGCTCGGCGGCTCGAGCTCGGTCAACGGGATGGTCTACGTGCGCGGCAACCGCGCCAACTACGACTCCTGGGCTGCCGAGGGCAACACCGGCTGGGACGCCGACAGCGTGAACGCGGCGTACCGCCGGATGGAGGACTACGAGGGCGGTGCGGACGAGTTCCGCGGCGAGGGCGGGCCGATCCGGGTCACGGTCAACAAGACGCCCCAGGAGGGCTCGCTCGACTTCATCCAGGCCACCGCCGAGGTGACCGGCTGCCGGGTCCTCGACGACTACAACGGCGCCTCGCAGGAGGGCGTCGGCCGGATGCAGCAGAACGCCGCCGACGGCCTGCGCTACTCCGCCTCCCGCGGCTACATCCACCACCTGGCCCCCTCGACCCTCGAGGTCCAGACCCAGGTGCTGGTCACCAAGGTCGTGATCGAGAACGGTCGGGCCACCGGTGTCCGGGTCCGTGACAAGGACGGCTCCGAGCGCACCATCCGGGCGGGCAAGGAGGTCATCCTCTCGGCCGGCTTCGTCGGCTCCGCGCAGATCCTCATGCTCTCCGGCATCGGGCACGCCCAGCACCTCAAGGACCACGGCATCGAGGTCGTCGCGGACCTCCCGGTCGGCGACAACCTGCACGACCACATGTTCCACGCGATGACCTTCCACACCACGACGTCGAAGCTGCGCGGCAAGCCGCTCTTCTTCGCCCAGGGTGTGGCCAAGGAGGTCCTGCGTCCCGGCTCGACGTTCCTCGCCAACTCCGTCTTCGAGGTGCTCGCCTTCCTCAGGTCCAGCCAGGCCGTCGGAAACGTCCCGGACCTGCAGCTGCACCTGCTGCCGTGGGCCTACGTCTCGCCCAACCAGGACGAGCCGATCCGCCACGACGTGGACCCGCGTCCCGCGCTGACGGTCCTGACCACCCTGATCTACCCCAAGAGCCGCGGCACCCTGCGCCTGGCCTCGGCCGACCCGACCGCGACGCCGCTCATCGACCCGGCGTACCTCGCCGAGTCCGCCGACCTCGACCTGCTCACCGAGGGCTCGGAGCTGGTCCGCGAGATCTTCGCGGCGAAGGCCTTCCGCGGCACGGTCAAGGACGAGATCCACCCCGGCCGGTCGCTGCAGGGCTCCGACCTGCGCCAGGCGATCCTCAACCGGGCGACCTCGGTCTACCACGGTGTCGGTACCTGCAAGATGGGCGTCGACGAGACCGCCGTGGTGACCCCCGACCTCAAGGTCCGCGGCGTCGAGGGCCTGCGCGTGTGCGACGCCTCGATCATGCCGTCGATCACCGGCGGCAACACCAACGCGCCCGCCATCATGATCGGCGAGCGCGGGGCCGACCTCGTGCTCGGCCGCGGCTGAGAGGCACGACCATGACGACCACCACGGACACGACGACCGGCCCCGTGCGGCTGGAGCGACCGGCCTCGGTCACCGACGCGCTGCTCGCGCGGCTGGTCGCCCGGGTCTCCAGCGACGGCTCGATGGCTCCCTGGCACCTCACCGAGGTCTACACCGGTGAGAAGCTGGTCGAGCTGCCGCAGTCGAGCCCGGCCGACATCGAGCGCGCGTTCGCCGCGGCCCGCTCGGCCCAGGCGCAGTGGGCGCGTCGCAGCGTCGAGGACCGGCTGAAGGTCTTCAAGAAGGCCCACCAGCTCTTCCTGGACAACGCCCAGCTCACCGCGGACCTGATCCAGGTCGAGTCCGGCAAGAACCGGCGGATGGCGATCGAGGAGACCTGCGACCCGCCGATGGTCATGGGGCACTACCTCAAGCGCGCCAAGAAGCTGCTGGCCCCCGTCACGCGCGGCGGCCCGGTCCCGTTCCTCACCACCTCGACCGAGGTGCGGATGCCCAAGGGCGTCGTCGGGATCATCGGCCCCTGGAACTTCCCCTTCGCCACCGGGATCTCCGACTCCATCGCGGCGCTCATGGCGGGCAACGGCATCGTGCTCAAGCCCGACAACAAGACCGCCCTCTCCCCGCTGTGGGGCATCGAGATGCTCGAGCGCGCGGGTCTGCCGAAGGGCCTCTTCCAGGTCGTGTGCGGTGAGGGCCCCGACGTCGGCCCGACCTTCATCGACAACGCCAACTACGTCATGTTCACCGGCTCCACCGCGACCGGTCGCGTGATCGGCGAGCGCTGCGGGCGCAACCTGATCGCCTGCTGCCTCGAGCTCGGCGGCAAGAACCCGATGAT
The DNA here is from genome assembly GCF_030149505.1 of Nocardioides sp. Lineage (GTDB taxonomy): Bacteria > Actinomycetota > Actinomycetes > Propionibacteriales > Nocardioidaceae > Nocardioides. Next base: position 73,455 of record NZ_JASBRN010000053.1, on the reverse strand, counting down.
CGTGCTGGAGGACGCCGACCTCGACGAGGTCGTGCAGGGCGCGATCTTCGGCGCGTTCGGCAACACCGGCCAGATCTGCATGCACATCGAGCGGATGTACCTCCCGCGCTCGCGCTACGAGGAGTTCAAGGCGAAGTTCGTCGCCGCCACCGAGGCGCTGGACGTGTGGGCGGCGTACGACTTCGGACCCGACCTGGGCTCCCTGGTCTCCGTCGACCACATGGAGCGGGTCCGCGCGCACGTCGAGGACGCCGTCGCCAAGGGCGCCACCGTCCTCACCGGCGGCCGGGCCCGTCCCGACCTCGGCCCGGCGTTCTTCGAGCCGACCATCCTCGAGAACACCCCGCCGGACGCCCTCCACGCCACCGTCGAGACCTTCGGCCCCGTCGTGTCGCTCTACCCGTACGACACCGTCGAGGAGGCCATCGCCCTGGCCAACGACACCGACTACGGCCTCAACGCCTCGGTGTGGGGCGGTAACGTCGAGGCGGCCACCGCCGTCGCGCGGCGGATCGAGTCCGGCAACGTCAACGTCAACGACATCCTGGCCACGGCCTTCGCCTCGAAGGGCACGCCCTCCGGCGGCGTGAAGGCCTCCGGCGTCGGCGCCCGCCACGGCGACCAGGGCCTGCTGAAGTACACCGACGTGCAGCAGCTCGCGGTGCTCAAGAAGCAGGTCATGGGCGCCCGGCCGGGCCAGGACTACGACGAGTACGTCAAGGGGATGCTGGGCGGCCTGAAGATGATGCGCAGGCTCGGCATCCGCTGACGTCCGGCTGCGCGGCTACCCCGTCGCGTACGGCGTCAGCAGCTGGTCCACGGGGGCGTGGTCGTCGGTGAGCACCATCGCGTCCCCGACCCACTCCGCGAGCGCGTCGCCGGCCAGCGTGACCCACCCGGTGTCGCGCTGCTCGAGGCCGGCCGCGACCGAGTCGAGGTCCACGGCCGAGTCCGACGCGACCACGACGACGTTGCCCTGGTCGAGCGAGCGGGTGTCGGAGGATCCCGACACCCGTCGCACCCCGGACCCCGGCTCGCCGAGCGCCACGACGTACTCGAAGACCTGCTGCAGGGTCCGCACCTCGGCCCGGACGAACGCCATCTCCCCGTGGTCGATCAGGTTGACGACGTACGTGCCGCCGGGACGCAGGACCCGCTCGACCTCGGTCAGCGCCTCCTCGGTGGTGAGGTGCCACGGCACGCTCACGCCGCCGAACGCGTCGCCGACCACCAGGTCCACGCTGTCCGTGCCCAGCCGCCCCAGGCCGAGCCGGGCGTCCTCGACGCGCACGTCCACGTCGGCGTCCTCCGGGAGCGGCAGCTCCTCGCGGTCGATCTGCACGACGCCGGGGTCGATCTCCGGGACGGTGCTCGTGGTGCCGGGGCGGGTCTCGGCCAGCCAGCGCGGCAGGGTCAGCCCGCCGCCGCCGAGGAAGTAGGCGTCCAGCGGGTCGTCGCCGGAGTACGACGCGTCGATCGCGGCCGCGGCGGCGCGGACGTAGGCGAACTCCAGGTGCTCGGGGTCGTCGATGTCGACGTAGGAGTGGCGCAGCCCGTCGAGGACGAGCAGCCGGCCGCCCTCGCGCTCGGGGTCCTCCTCGAGCAGGGCGCAGTGGTAGGCGGTCTCGACGTCGCAGCCACCGGGCAGCCACGGGACCGCCAGGCCCCCGGCCGCCAGGACGCCCACGGTCGCCAGCGCGCCGGGGTGGCGGCGCGCGGACCAGGCGAACGGGAGGGCGGCGAGCACGAGCAGGACGCCCAGGCCGAGCAGGATCGCGGTGACGGGGATGCGCGAGACCAGCACGAACCCGGTCAGCACCGTCCCCGCGATCGCCCCCACCGTGCCGATGCCGGACAGCTGCCCGACCACGGTGCCGGTGCGCTCGAGGGTGCTGAGCCGGAGCTTGGTGGCGATCGGGGTGACGGCCGAGAGCAGGGCGCCGGGCACGAGCACCATCAGCGCGGCCACCGGCAGCAGCAGCCCGGGGGCGCCCTCGGCGACCACCCGCAGCACCGACGGGGTCGCTGCGACCGCGGCCCCGGAGATCCCGAGCGCGGGCCCGAGCAGGCGCCGCGGGTCGCCGGCGTCGGCCGCTCGGCCGCCGGCCCACGAGCCGAGCGCGATCGCGGCCAGCGCCAGTCCGATGACGATGGTGCTGGTCTCCAGGGTCAGCCCGAGGTAGGGCGCCAGCAGCCGCAGCGCCACGATCTCCACCACCAGGACCGCGGCCGAGGAGCCCGCCACGAGGGCGACGGCGGTCCGGTGCGACATGCCCGTGCCGGGGGTGCCCGGAGCGTCGCCCCGGGGCCCGGGCTGCTCGGCGGGGCCGTCGGGTCGCTGCTGCATGGCCCCGATCCTGGCAGGAGCCTGGTGGCCGACCGCGCGACAACCGTGCGCCGACCGTGCGGCGGGGGGGAGGGGGGAGCCGTCTCAGGCGACCTGGAAGGAGCGCTTGGACAGCCCCATCCAGAACTCCCCGTCCGCGCCGATGACCTGCTCGGGCGCCGTGCCCGGGTCGGTCGCGGCACCGAGCGTCACGAAGAGCGGGCTGTAGTGCTCGACCGTGGGGTGGGCGTAGGGCATGCCGGGGGCGCGCGAGGTGTAGGCCGCGAGCTCGTCGACGTCGCCGCGGGCGAGCGCCTCGCCGGCCCAGGCGTCGAAGTCGCTGGACCAGCCGGGGGCTGCCGCCTCGATCCGGAACTCCCGCAGGTAGGGCAGCCCGTGCGTGAGGAACCCGGAGCCGACCACGAGGACGCCCTCCTCGCGCAGCGGGCGCAGCCGCTCGCCGAGCCGCAGTAGTCGCTCGGGGTCGTGCGTGGGCAGCGACATCTGCAGGACGGGGATGTCGGCGTCGGGGTACATGATCTTCAGCGGCACCCAGGCCCCGTGGTCCAGGCCGCGCGAGCCGTGCTGGTGCACCGGCTCGGTGCTCGGCATCATCGCCGCGACCCGCGCGGCGAGCGCGCTGGCGTCGGGGGTGGCGTACTGCTCGGCGTAGTACTTGGGTGCGAACCCGCCGAAGTCGTAGACGAGGGGTGCGCCACTGGCGGACAGCGACACCGGTGCCGACTCCCAGTGGGCGCTGACGATGAGGATCGCGGTGGGGCGGGGCAGCTTGCCGGCCCAGGCCCGGAGCTGCCCGGACCAGACCGGGTCGTCGAGGAGCGGCGGGGCCCCGTGGCCGATGTAGAGGGCGGGCATGGTGCTCATGCCCCCATAATGCTTGTTTCTACAACATTATTCCAGGGTCCAGTCGACGGGCTCGCCGCCCTGCTCGCGCAGCAGCGCGTCGACCCGGGAGAACGGCCTGGACCCGAAGAACCCCCGGTGCGCCGAGAGCGGCGAGGGATGGACCGACTCCACGCAGGGCACGTCGCCCAGCGCCGACCGCAACGACTGTGCGTCGCGGCCCCAGAGGATCGCCGCCAGCGGGTGGCCCGCCTCGTGCCGGCGTACGAGCGCCTCGATGGCCGCGGAGGTGATCGGCTCCCAGCCCTTGCCGCGGTGGGAGGCCGGCTGGCCGGGGGAGACGGTGAGCGCGCGGTTGAGGAGCATGACGCCGGCGTCGGCCCAGGCGGTCAGGTCACCGTGGCGCGGCGGCACGACGCCGAGGTCGTCGCGCAGCTCGGTGTAGATGTTGACCAGGCTGCGGGGCAGCGGCCACACGTCGCGCTCGACGGCGAAGGACAGGCCGATCGGGTGCCCGGGCGTGGGGTAGGGGTCCTGTCCGACGACCAGCACCTTCACCTGGGACAGCGGCCGGCGGAAGGCGCGGAAGACGTTCTCCCCGGCGGGCAGGTAGGTGCGCCCGGCGGCCAGCTCCTCGCGCAGGAACCGCCCCATCGCGGCCACCTGCTCCTCGACTGGGGCCAGTGCCTCGGCCCAGTCCGGGGCCATGAGCCCCTTCTCCACGAGTCCGGTCAGCGCTCCCACGGCCCCGAACCTACCGACCCCCGATCCGGCGCGTTCTTCCGGAAGAATGCGCCGGCTCGGCGTGTGGCTGGGGTCGAGCCGGCGCGAAGTTCCGGAAGGATGCGCCGGCTCGGCACCCCAGACCGGGTCAGCGGAAGGTCGCGCGCCGGGGGAGGTACGGCGCCACGCCCCGCTCCCCGACGAAGACCCGCAGCACGGCATGGTGCGAGGCGTCGCCCGCCACGGCCGACTGGTTGGCCACGAGCACGGCCTTGCCCAGGAACGTGGCGTTGCACGGGGAGTCGAAGGGGATCTCCGAGCCGTTCTCGCCGGTCAGCGGGGTGGCCGGGAAGGAGTCGACCTCCTGGCCGGTCTCGGGGTCGATCTCGGCGATCCGGTTGGTCGGCCCGACCATCGCGACGTACACGTGACCGGTGCGCCGGCCGATCCCGAAGCCGTCGGGCAGGTCGGTCGGCTGCGAGGTCCACAGCACCTCGGCCGCACCGGGGTCCCGGCCCTCGAGCGGCACGCGCAGGAGTGCGCCGTTGGTGGGCAGTGCTGCGCCGGTCGACAGCGTCTGCTGGGTGAGCAGGAAGGTCCGGTCCTCGGGCAGGTAGCGGATGCCGGTCGTGCCGAAGCCGGCCACGCCGTCCAGCACCGGGTCGCGCAGCCACTCGGCGACCTCGCCGCTGCGCGCCACACGCCACACGACGCCGTCGCCGTAGTCGGTGACGTAGAGCCCGCCGGGTCCCCAGGTCGCGTAGTTGGGGACCGAGCCCTCGGGGAGCGTGGCGACGGTGCGGAAGCGTCCGGTGCGCACATCCAGCGTCAGGACCCGCGAGGTCGTGGTGTCGAGGACGACCAGCAGGCCCGTGCGGGTCTGGGCGGCCACCTGGACGCCGTGCTCGCCGGTGAGGTCCTGGCCGGGCACCGCCCACGACCGCAGGAGCGTGCCGTCCCGGGTCCACTCGAAGACCTTCGAGGCCTGCCCGTCCGGGGCGGCGTACGTGCCGGCGTAGACGCGGCCGTTGGTGTGGGCGTGGACGTACGCCGGGGCGCCCGGCGACGGGACCCGCGCGAAGACCGTGGTGGTCCACTTGGCGACGGTGGCCTTGTCCGAGCCCGAGCCCGAGCCCGGGACGGCGTACGTCGCCGGGGCATCAGCCGCGGCGAGCGGCCCGGCAGGCACCAGTACCGCGGTGAGGAGGGCGGCCGCGGCCGCGCCGAGCAGCCTCCTCACAGCCGCTCACCGACCTCGACCGCGGCGCGCTCGCCGGCGCGGACGGCGCCGTCCATGTAGCCCGACCAGTAGGTCGAGGTCTCGGTGCCGGCCCAGTGGACCCGCCCGAAGACCTTCCGGATCGCCGGACCGAAGTCGGTCAGCGTCCCGGGCGCGTGGATGGCGGTCGGTCCGCCGCCGGTCCAGCGCTCCTTGGTCCAGTCCTGCTCGGTGTACTCCACCGGGAAGAGCGCCCGCTCGCCGAACATCGCGGCGAAGCCCTGGAGCACCGCCTCGCGCCGGGCCTTGCGCGACAGCACGCCGAACTCGCGCCAGGTCGAGCCGCCGACGAAGGCCAGCAGCACGCCGGGGGAGCCGGAGGCCGGCGAGTTGTCGAAGACCGCCCGGGCCGCGCCGGAGTCGCTGATGCCGAAGCCGTTGAGTCCGTCCTCGCGCCAGAACGGCGTCTCGTAGACCGCGTCGCACTTCATCAGCTGCCCCATGTCCATGTGCCGCAGCAGCTGCAGGCGCCGGGTCGGCAGCCGCGGGAACCAATCGATGTCGAGCACCATCGGCGGCGGGGCGGCAACGACGACCCGCCTCGCCCGGACCGTCCCGCGCGTGGTGCGCACGAGCACCCCGCCGTCGACCTGGGCGACCTGCCGGACGGCCGCGTCGAGGGCGACCGCGTCCCCCAGGCGCCGGGCCAGCCGCAGCGGGACGAGCTGGGAGCCGCCGACGAAGCGACGCTCCTGCGCGCCGTTCGCGGTGTCGGAGTTGCGCGAGAAGGTGCCGACGTTCTGCTCGTCGCCGGAGCACGCGACGTACCAGAGGACGAAGAGCAGCGAGAGCTCGTCGGGGTCGGCACCGAAGCCGGGCTGGGTCCAGGCCTTGATGAGGTTGCCGACGCCGTCGGCGTTGAGGGCGTTGCGGCGGATGAACTCCCCGAGGCTCATGGCGTCCCACTCCTGGGCGCTCGGGTGCGACCACGGGGCGCTGACGTCGACCTCGGCGGCCATCATGTCGATCCGCGTCAGCAGCACGGCGGCGTCGGGGAGGATCGTGGGGTCCGGCGGCACGGTGCCGGCGTACTCCTGGCGCCCGGTCAGCGAGGAGATGTAGACGCTGTTCCCCTCGTTGTGCTGCAGGAAGGTCCGCACCCCCAGCTCCTCGGCCAGCGCGGTGATCCGGCCCTGGGTCGGCCCCACGAAGGCGCCGCCTGCCTCGATCACGCCGCCGGCGCGCAGCTCGTGGTTGAGCACCCGTCCGCCGACCCGGTCGCGGGCCTCCACGCACAGCACGTCCAGCCCGCGGGCCAGCAGGTCGCGGGTCGCGACGAGCCCGGAGATGCCCGCACCCACCACGACGACGTCGACCGTGCGCGGCAGCCGACCCTGGTGACCGGCGGGGGAGGCGGACCGGTCGCGCGCGGCCTCGGCCGCCCCGGCGGTGAGCAGCAGCCCGCCGGTCGTCGCGCCCGCGGCCAGGACGCTGCGTCGGGTCAGGGTGGGCCGCTCGGTGGACCGCTGCGCGCCGGCGTACGACGGGGGCGGGAGGTGCAGTGCCATGGTGCTCCGATCAGGTCGACCCGCAGAGGCAAACGTGAACATGTGTCAGTTTCAGGATCGGTACCCTACACTCCCCACCATGTCCGTGGAGCGTGTCGCCGAGCACGAGGATCCTGCTGCTGCTGCCAACGACGCTGCGACCGACCCCGTCACGGGTTCGGTACGCCGGGTGCCGACCCAGCAGCGCAGCCGCCGCCGGGTCGAGGCGATCCTCGACGCGGCCGAGCGGCTGGTGCTCGCCGACGGGGTCGAGGCGCTGACGACCCGCGCCATCGCCGCGGAGGCGGGGGTCCCGGTGGCCTCGCTCTACCAGTACTTCGGCGACAAGGAGGCGGTCCTGCTCGCCCTCGCCGGTCGCGACATGGAGGAGATGGACGCCCAGGTCGCCGAGGACCTCGCCGGGCTCGAGGTGCTGAGCATCGCCTCGATCGTGCGCACGGTGATGGGGGCCTTCGTCACCGTCTACCGCCGCCGCCCGGCCTTCGTCGAGATCTACCTGCGCGGGCGCACCAACGTCGCGGTCGCCCGGTTCGGCCGCGCCCACAACGTGCGGGTCGCGGACGCCCTGCGGGCGTTCGGGCTCGAGCGTGGCCTGTGCCGCGAGGACCTCACGCTCGACGCCGCCACCCTGGCCGTCGAGGTCGGCGACCGGGTCTTCCAGCTCGCCTACGAGTCCGACCCCGACGGCGACCCCGCGCTCGTCGAGGAGGGCATCACGATGATGACCGCCTACCTCGAGCGCTACGCCACCGAGGACGGCCTCCGGGGCGTCCCCGCGTGAGCCCGACCCCCGCGGCCCTGCTCGCGGCCGCGGCCCGGCGCACCGCCGAGGAGGGCCTGGTCGTCGGCACCGGCGGCAACCTCTCGGTGCGCGACGGCGACCGGCTGCTCGTCACCGCGAGCGGGGTCGACCTGGCCCGCTGCACCGCAGCCGACGTCGTCGCGGTGGGCCTCGACGGCACCCCGCTCGAGCCCGCCTCGCCCGCCCCGACGTCCGAGCTGCCGCTGCACCTCGGCGTGCACACCGACGCTCGTTCAGGCGCCGGTGCGGTCGTGCACGTGCACGCCCCGTGGTCCACCGCCGCCGCCTGCGTGCTCGACGAGCTGCCCGTCGTCCACTACCAGCAGCTGCTGCTCGGCGGGTCGGTGCGCGTCGCGCCCTACGCCACCTTCGGGACCCCCGAGCTCGCTGCCGGCGTCCGTGCCGCGCTCGCCGGGCGCAGCGCCGCCCTCATGGCCAACCACGGGGCGGTCGTCGTCGGTGCCTGCCTCGACCAGGCGCTCGAGCGGGCCCTGCTCCTGGAGTGGCTGTGCGCCCTGCACCACCGGGCCAGCGCGCTCGGCGAGGTCCGCACGCTCAGCGAGGCGCAGCAGCACGAGGTCGTTCTCGCCGCGCTGGCCAGCGGCTACGGGAGCACCAGCAGCAGCACCAGCGGGAGCGGCACGGTCACGCCCACGGACGACGGAGGTCGGGCATGAGGGTCAGCGTCGTCGGGGTGCACGTCCTGGACACCCACGTCATCGGGGTCGAGTCCATCCCGGAGGGATCCGACGGGCAGCTCGTCGAGACGATCCGGATGTCCGCTGCCGGCACGGCCGGTGGCACCGGGCTCGTGCTGGCCCGCCTGGGCGCCGACGTGTCGTCGTACGGCGCCGTGGGGGACGACATGACCGCCGTGACCCTGCTGGCGCTGCTGGCCGAGGAGGGCGTCGACGTCACCGGGCTCGTGCGCAAGGAGGAGCACCAGACCTCGGCCTCGGTGATCCCGGTGCGGCCTTCGGGCGAGCGCCCCGCGTGGCACTGCATCGGCGCCAACGGCGCCTTCACCCTGGACGACCTGGACCCGGCGGCGCACCTGGCCGACCACGTGCACCTCGGCGGGCCGGAGTTCCTCGGCGGCGAGGCCGCAGGACAGCTGCTCGCCGCCGCCCGCACCGCCGGCGCCACCACGTCCCTGGACGTGCTGGCCCCCGGCGACCCCGACATGCTCGCCTGGATCGCCGACGCGCTCCCGCACGCCGACTACCTCCTGCCCAACGACGAGCAGGTGCTCGGCTTCACCGGCGCCACCGACCTGGCCGAGGGGGCCCGCGCCCTCGTCGCGGCCGGTGCCGGCTGCGTCGCCGTCACGCAGGGCGCCCGCGGCGCGCTGGTGGTCACCGCCGACGAGGTCGTCGAGGTCCCGGCGTACGCCGTCGACGTGGTCGACACCACCGGCTGCGGCGACGCGTTCTCGGCCGGGTTCCTCCGCGGCCGGTCCCTGGGCCGCTCGCTGGCCGACAGCGCCCGCCTCGGCTGCGCCGCCGCAGCCCAGGTCGCCTCGGGCCTCGGCACCGACGCCGGCACCTACGACCTCGCCTCGGTCGAGGCGTTCATGGGCACCGCCCCCACCCGCTGACCTGCAGCCTCCACGTGGAGGTCGAACGGGCAGGACTCCAGGGGGTCAGCCGCCGGCGCGGACCGGCTGGCGCAGGAGGTCGTCGAGCCGCGCGAGCAGGGCGGCGCGCAGGGTCGGCTCGGCGAGGTCGAGCAGCGCCTCGAAACGTGCGGTGCCGAGAGCGGTGTGCGGCTCGAGGGCGAGGGCGTCGAGCAGGACCGCCACGTCGCCGGTGGTGAGGCGGGCCGGGTCCAGCCGGGGCAGGTGGTCGCGCACCCGGGTCGGCACGGAGATCGGCCCCTGGGCACGCGCGGCACCGACGGCCCGCTCGAGGATCCCCACCAGCCGCTCCGGCTCGGTCGCGGCGGCGACGTCCACGACCAGCCGGACCGTGGCCGGGCCGCCCGACCACGACGGCTGTGCCTCGGCGTACCACCCCAGCAGCGTGAGCTGCTCGGCCAGCGTGAACGGGTCGCAGCCCTCGGAGGTCCACAGCGCGAGGACCCCGGCCTCCGGCTCGGCGGCCAGGTGGACGCCGGCGAGCGGGTCCACCGCGGCGGCCAGCAGCTCGACCGCGCGGAGCACGGAGCCCGCGGCGAGCAGGTGCCCGTCGAGGCCGCGGGCCGCGACCTCGGTCCAAGCGGCCGCGGCGCCGGGCACCGCGCGGAGCGCGGACGCGTGGCCCGGTCCGGGCGGAGCGCAGGGCGCGGCGGGCACCGCGCTGCGGTGGAGCAGCAGCGTCGCGGCCCCGCGCTGCAGCGGCAGGTCGAGCACGAGCGAGGCGACGCCCGGGGCCGCGAAGCCCCACGTGGGACCCACCCGGCCCAGCCGCTCCCCGCACGCCAGCAACCAGCCGCCGGCGCGCGCGTCGACGTGCAGGGCGACCCGCTTGGCGCTCGCCGCCGTGCCGATCCAGGTCACCGGGTCCACGACGCCCAGCGCCGGCGAGGGCGCCGAGACCACGGCCAGCACCGTCTGCTCGTCCATCGCGTGGGCCATCGGCCCGACCTGCGCCCGGGCCGCGCCATCGGTCGGAACGACCACGGCGCGCACGCCGAGCGCCCGCGCCGCCCGGAGGTACGCCGGGTCGCCGGTGTCCGGGAGCACCAGGCTCGGCGCCCGCAGCTCGGGCCGTGCCTCGCGCGCGGCGAGCACGACCCGCAGGGCCGCGTCGTCGCCGCCGCTGGTCAGCCGCCCCGCGGCACCCTCGGGCGCCTCGAGGAGGTCGAGGGCGAACCCCACGAGCCGGCGTTCCGGCTCGAGCAGGGACACTCGTGCGGGTGCCGCACGCCCGCCGTGCACGGTCTCGTCGGCCGGCCCTGTCGACGTCGTCGTGCTGCTCGACGTCGTGGCCATCCGACCCCTCCCCAGGTGTCCGTGCCCGGCGGGCGCCGTCCGGCTCCCTGGGGCACGAATCTAGGACCGCGGTCGGGTGCTGGGCGCCGGGTGAGCGGACGGCGCCGGATGGCCCGATCGGGCTACCCGGCCGAGCCTGGTGGACACGGGTCTGCGGTGCTCCGTCGCGACGTCGGGAGCGCTCAGCGAGCCAGGCTGCGCGAGCCCTGCGAGGAGTAGCGCCGCGAGGGGTTGGCGCCGATGGCGTCTTTGCTCGCGGCCTCGTCCGCGGGCTTGCGCGGGGCGGGGGCCTTCGTGGTGCTCCCACCGGCGGCCTTCGCCTTGGCGCCCTTGCCCTTGGCGCCCTTGCCCTTGGCGCCCTTGCCCTTGGCGCCGGTCTTGGCGGCGGTCTTGGCGGCGGTCCTGGCGGGGCGCTTCGACGCGCCCGCGGTCTCCGCGGGTCCCCCGGCCTGCGCGTCGGTCGACCACTGGTCGATCCACTCGTCGAGGACCGTCCAGGTCGTCCCGCGCGCAGCGCGACCGGTGAGCATGCCGAGGTGGCCGCCCGGGACGATCTCGAAGCGCACCTCGCGCGAGCCCTTGAGCAGGGGCGTGACCGCCTTGACCGCGGCGACGGGCGCGATCCCGTCGGTGGCGCCGGCGAAGACCAGCACCGGGACCTTGATCGAGCCGATGTCGATGGTGCGGTCGTCGAGCTCGAACGTGCCGCCCTTGAGCGCGTTGGCCTTCACGAAGCGGTGGTAGAGCTGCCCGAACGTCCGGCCGGGGTAGGCGATCATGTTCGCGGTGAACCGGTCCACCGCCTCGACCTGCGCGAGGAAGTCGGCGTCGTCGAGGTGGGTGGCCACCGCGAGGGGCTTGGTGACCAGCTTCTGGAACGACGAGAGCTGGAAGGCCCACTTGACCAGCGGCTTCGGGGCGCCGCCCATGAGCTGGTAGGTCCGGGTGATCGCGCCCTTGCCGCCGCCCAGGGTCAGGCCGAGGTTGAGCAGCGGGCGCAGCGGCGCCACGAGCGGCACCAGCGAGACGTCGAAGGGCGAGCCGACGACGGTGAGCGAGGCGATGGGGAGGTCCGGGCCGTCGGCGGTGGTGAGCAGGCTGAAGATCCCCCCGAGGCTCCACCCGACGACGTGGACGGGGCGACCGCCGGCGTGCGCGGAGACCTCGCGGATCGCGGTCGGGACGACCTCCTCGATCCAGTGCTCCATGCCCAGGTTGCGGTTCTTGAAGGCGACCTCGCCGTACTCCACGAGGTACGTCGGTCGCCCGCTCGTCACCAGGTGCTCGGCGACCGAGCAGCCGCGGCGCAGGTCGTAGCAGATCGACGGCGCGGCCAGCGGGGTCACGAGCAGGACCGGGTCGCCCTGCTCCTTGACCTTCGCGACGGGGCGGTAGTGGTAGACCTCGCGCAGCTCGCCCTCGTCGATGAGGGTGCGCGGCATCGGGCGCAGGTCGGCGAGACCGCCGTACAGCACCTTCTGCGCCACGTTGCTCGCGGCGCTGACCACCTGGTCGGGCTTCGGGATCCGATCCACGACGACCACCTCCTCGGGGAAAACTACTCCCCACCCCTTCGGGTTACGCGGGTCGTCCGTCACACGAGGTCCCGGGGCACGCCGCCGCGGCGGCCGTCCCGGAGCGGCAGGAGCGTCAGGCGCCCGGCGTCCGGACGTCCTTGTCGTGCACCCCGGCATCGGAGAGGCCGGTCATGAACGAGGCGGCCCAGGCCTGCACGTCGTGCTGGGTGACCTGCTTGCGCATGGCCCGCATCCGGCGGGTCACCTCCTTCTCGTCGGCCTGGTAGGCCTCGAGCAGGGCCGACTTCATGCCGTTGATGTCGTGGGGGTTGACCAGCCACGCCTGGCGCAGCTCGTCGGCCGCGCCGGCGAACTCGGAGAGGACCAGCGCGCCGTCGTCCTGGTAGCGGCACGCGACGTACTCCTTGGCCACGAGGTTCATGCCGTCGCGGTAGGGGGTCACGACCATGACGTCGGCCGCGGCGTACATCGCCGCCATCTCCTCGCGGGGGTAGGAGGAGTGGAGGTAGTGGATGGCGGGACGCCCGATCCGGCCGTGGTCGCCGTTGATCCGACCGACCAGCCGCTCGATCTCGTCGCGGAGCAGGCGGTACTGCTCGACCTGCTCGCGGCTCGGCACGGCCACCTGCACGAAGACCGCGTCCTCGACGTCGATGTGGCCCTCGCCCATCAGCTCGGCGAACGCCCGCAGCCGGGCGTAGATGCCCTTGGTGTAGTCGAGCCGGTCGACGCCCAGGAAGACCTTGCGCGGGTTGCCCAACGCCTCGCGCAGCTCCGCGGCCCGCGCGACCACGCTCTCCGAGCGCGCCATCTCCTCGAAGCCGCGGGCGTCGATGGAGATGGGGAAGGGTGCGGCCCGGACCGTGCGGCCGTCGGGGAGGTAGACCAGGTCGCGGTGGGTCTTGTGGCCCACGCGCTGGCGCACGAGGCGCACGAAGTTCTGCGCCGCGCCGGCGAGCTGGAAACCGACCAGGTCCGCACCCAGCAGCCCCTCGAGGATCTGGCGGCGCCACGGCAGCTGCTGGAAGAGCTCGGCCGGAGGGAAAGGGATGTGCAGGTAGAACCCGATGCGCAGGTCGGGCCGCAGGGTGCGCAGCATCTGCGGCACCAGCTGCAGCTGGTAGTCGTGCACCCACACCGTCGCGCCCTCCGCGGCGAGCTCGGCGGCCCGCTCGGCGAAGCGCTGGTTGACCTGCACGTAGGAGTCCCACCACTCCCGGTGGAACTCCGGCTTGGCCACGAGGTCGTGGTAGAGCGGCCACAGGGTGGCGTTGGAGAAGCCCTCGTAGAACTCCTCGATCTCCTGGGCCGACATCGACATCGGCGCCAGCTCCAGGCCATCGCTCTCGAAGGGCTCCAGGTCGCTGTCGGTGCCGCCGGGCCAGCCGATCCAGATGCCGTGGTTGGCGCGCATCACCGGCTCGATCGCGGTGACCAGGCCGCCAGGGGAGGTCCGCCACCCCTTGGTGCCGTCGGCCAGCTCGACCCGGTCCACCGGCAGCCGGTTGGCGACGATCACGAGGTCGTAGGGCACGGGCCCACCCTAGGCATGGGTGCGGGGGCACCGATCGGGTGAAACGCCGTACGCCGGGGCGGGGGCTGTCGTGGGTGGGGGCTCTGGTGGGTGGGGCTGTCGGTGGGGCGCGCGGCGTGGCGGTCTCCCGAGGCGCCCCCTTCGTCGCAACCACCCTTCTCGTTCGTCCCTCACGAGAAGGGGGCCAGGCCCATCCACGCTCCTCCGGGGGCGCCCCCGTCCCACCGCGGCCCCGCGCGCCCGGCGACACCGTGCGACCGCGGCGCCGCGCCGGTCGCGGCTGGCGTCCCCTGGCAGGCTGGTCGCGTGCGGTTGCCGTGGGCGTGGGGGACGAGTCCTGACGAGCTCTTCCTGGGGCTGCCGTGCGACGCGATGGTCGAGGGCCCGACGGTCCACCTCGACCGGACAGTCGACTGCGCGGCCCCGGCGTCGTGGGGCTACCGCTGGCTCTCCCAGCTCGCGCTGGCGCCCTACTCCTACGACCTCGTCGACAACCTCGGCCGGCGCAGCCCGACCGAGCTGGACCCTGCCACCGAGGTGGTCGAGGTCGGCCAGCGGATGGCGACGGTCTACGTCGTCACCGAGGTCGAGCCCGGGCACTCCTGGACGGGCCGGCTCTCCGAGCGGGGCGAGCGGCTCTCCGGCCCCCTCGCGGTGACGTACGCCGCCCACCCGGTCGGCCCGGACCGGTGCCGCCTCCACTGCCGGATGGTCGTCCCCGGCCGCACGCGGGCGCAGCGGGTCCGGGCGGCGGCCCTGGCCTGGGGCGACCTGCTGATGATCCGCAAGCAGCTGCACCAGCTGGCTCACCTCGCGGGGCGTGACGCCGCGCGGGTCGGGGGAGGAGAGTGGCGGGCGTGAGTGCCGCCCCCGACGTCCGGTTCTGGTTCGACCCCGTCTGCCCGTTCGCCTGGATGACCTCGAAGTGGCTCCGCACCGTGCAGCGCCAGCGCGGCGACACCGTCGAGTGGCGGTTGATCTCGCTACGGCTGCTCAACGCCCACGTCGACTACGACACCCACTTCCCGCCGGAGTACGAGGCCGGCCACACCGCCGGGCTGCGCCTGCTGCGGGTCTGCGCCGCCGCCCGTGACGCGCACGGGCCCGAGGTGCTGGCCGACCTCTACCCCGCGATCAGCTCGCGCATCTTCGAGGCCGACCCCGCGGAGCAGTCGCTGCGGCCCGAGCGCGGCCGCGAGGTGCTGGGGATCGCGCTGGAGGAGGCCGGCCTCCCGGCCGGGTTGGCGGCGGCGTACGACGACGACCGCTGGGACGCCGTCGTCCAGGCCGACACCGACGAGGCGCTCGGGCTGACCGGGAAGGACGTCGGGACCCCGATCCTGCACATCAGCCCTCCGGAAGGCGCGGCGTTCTTCGGGCCGGTCATCAGCCGGCTCCCCTCCGACGAGGACGCGCTGCGGCTGTGGGACCACGTCGTCGGGCTGGCGACCTTCCCCGGGTTCGCGGAGATGAAGCGCTCGCTGCGCGAGCTGCCCCAGCTGCGGGCGCTCGGCGTCACCGAGGACGAGGTGGGGCGCACGGAGGACTGGCACGGCGGATCGCGCCGGCAGAAGAAGTAGCGACGCGCCCGTCCCGCGGCAGGGTGCCCGGAGTGCCCGGGTGGACGCGCCCCCGTACGCCCGGCACGACGGGAGTACCGTCGCCGGGTGCCAGCCTGTCCGACCCCCACCCGGTCCACGGTCGTCTTCGACCCCCTCCTGACCGGCTACGACTTCGGACCCTCGCACCCGATGTCGCCGCTGCGGGTGGACCTGACGATGCGGTTGGCCGAGGCGCTGGACGTGCTGGGGCCCGGCGGCCTGGGGACGACGCCGGCGCCGGTCGCCACCGACGACGAGCTGCTCACCGTCCATGACGCCGCGCTGATCGAGGCCGTCACCCGCGCCGGCACGACGGGTGCGGCCGACCTGGCCTTCGGGCTCGGCACCGACGACAACCCCGTCTTCGAGGGCATGCACACCGCGACCGCGCACGTGGTCGGCGCGACCCTGGAGGCCTTCCGGGCCGTGTGGGGCGGGCGGGTCGACCACGCCGCCAACATCACCGGCGGCCTGCACCACGCGATGGCCGACCGGGTCAGCGGCTTCTGCGTCTACAACGACGTCGCGGTCGGCATCCACTGGCTGCTCGAGCAGGGCGTGGAGCGGGTGGCGTACGTCGACGTCGACGTGCACCACGGCGACGGCGTGGAGCGGCTGTTCTGGAACGACCCGCGGGTGCTCACCGTCTCCCTGCACGAGACCGGCGAGCTGCTCTTCCCGGGCACCGGGGCCTCGACCGACACCGGCGGCCCCGACGCCCCCGGCTCGGCGGTCAACGTGCCGCTGCCCCCGGGCACGAGCGACGCCGGGTGGCTGCGGGCCTTCCACGCGGTGGTGCCGCCGCTGCTGCGCGAGTTCGCCCCGCAGGTGCTGGTCACCCAGCACGGCTGCGACTCGCACGCCGAGGACCCGCTGGCGCACCTGATGCTCAGCGTCGACGGCCAGCGGGCCACCATCGGTGCGCTCCACGAGCTCGCGCACGAGGTCTCCGAGGGACGCTGGGTGGCCGTCGGTGGCGGTGGCTACGAGATCGTCGGGGTCGTGCCGCGCACCTGGACCCACCTGCTGGCCGAGGTGGCCGGACGACCGCTCGAGCCGACCCTGGACGTCCCTGCCTCGTGGCTCGAGCACGTGCAGCACCGGCTCGGTCGGGTCGGGCCCCGTCGGATGGGCGACGGCCGCGACCCGGCGTACCGCGACTGGAGCGAGGGCTACGACCCCTCCACGTGGCTGGACCGCTCGGTGCACGCCACCCGCACCGAGGTCTTCCCGCTGCACGGCCTCGACCCGCTGCCGTAGCCGCACCCCTCCGGGCACCGTGTGACCTGCGGAGATACATCGGTGTGAGTAAGGAATCTGAGCGGGTTTCAAGCCGACACGCCGGTAAAACTCAGATCGCTCGAGTAGACCCCTTCCCCACGAGTCACACCAGGCTCTATTCTCACGCAGGACGTGGTCGTAGTACCTCCGGTGGGGAAGCCGGGGGACGAGCCGCGCAGAAAGAACGGTGCACGATGAGCAACTCCACCGGTGACATCTCGGACGCCCAGTTCCTCACCGTGGCCGAGGTCGCGGCGATGATGCGGGTCTCCAAGATGACCGTCTACCGCCTCGTGCACTCCGGCGAGCTGCCCGCGGTGCGGGTCGGCCGCTCCTTCCGGGTGCGCGAGACCGACGCCAACGAGTACCTCCGCAAGAGCTTCTACGACGCCGGCTGAGCCACGGCCGCGCCGCCGAGCGGCCCACCGCCGGGTCCGGGCCGCGGGTCCCACGGGAGAGGCCGATTCTGCTGGTCCCCGGACCGGCGGCTAGGCTGAGCCGGTCCTGCGCCGACGCGCCGGACGTCCAGGCTGGAAAGGAACACCTCGTGGGTTCGGTCATCAAGAAGCGCCGCAAGCGCATGGCCAAGAAGAAGCACCGCAAGCTGCTCAAGAAGACGCGCGTCCAGCGTCGCAAGCTCGGCAAGTGAGCCGCGGCGCGCGCCAGCAGCGGCACACGCTGGCGCCGCGCCCCTCACCTGCCCGCCCGGGCGACGCAGCCCGGGTCGGGGGATGAGTCCACCGTCGTGATCGCCCCTCGTGGGCGACGGGCAGCCGGAGGCGGAGTTGGGGAAGGTCGTACTCGTCACCGGGGTCTCGCGGGACCTCGGCCGGACGTTCGCGCGCTCCCTGGCCGGTGACCCCGGCGTCGACCGCGTGATCGGTGTGGACGTGGTCCCCCCGCGGGGCGACGTCGGCGACGTCTCGTTCGTCCGCGCCGACATCCGCAACCCGGTGATCGCCAAGGTGATCGCCAAGGAGGACGTCGACACAGTCGTCCACATGAGCGTCATCGCGACCCCCGGCACCGCCGGCGGTCGGAACACGATGAAGGAGCTCAACGTCATCGGGACGATGCAGCTGCTGGCCGCCTGCCAGCGCGCCACGTCCCTGCAGCACCTGGTCGTGAAGTCGACGACGACCGTCTACGGCGCCAGCAACCGCGACCCCGCGATGTTCACCGAGGACATGCAGCCGCGCCGCGCACCGCGCTCGGGCTACGCCAAGGACGTCGCCGAGATCGAGAGCTACGTCCGCGGCTTCGCGCGGCGTCGCCCCGACGTCCGGGTCACTACCCTGCGCTGCGCCAACGTGCTCGGCCCCGCGGTGGTCAGCCCGCTGACCTCCTACCTCCGGCTGCCCGTCGTCCCGACCGTCATCGGGTACGACGCGCGCCTGCAGGTCCTGCACGAGCAGGACCTCTACGGCGTGCTGCAGCACGCCGTGCGCGAGGAGGTCGCCGGCACCTTCAACGTCGCCGGCGACGGCATCCTCATGCTCTCCCAGGCGTTGCGTCGCCTCCAGCGGCCCACCGTGCCGATGCCCGGCTTCGCCGTCGGGCGCATGGGCAACCTGCTGCGCCAGGCCCGGGTCGCGGACTTCTCGCCCGAGCAGCTGGCCTTCCTGACCTACGGCCGCGGGGTCGACACGACCCGCATGCGGACCCAGCTGGGCTTCGAGCCCACCATGACGACCGCGGAGGCCTTCGCCGACTTCGCCACGACCCTCACGCCCACCGGCGGCCGGGCCGAGCGGGTGCTGGCCACGCTGTCGCAGGCGCTGCCCGACCCCGACGAGCCGGTGCTCGAGGCGGTCGCCGGCCCCGAGGGCGCCGAGCAGGCGACCGGTCCGCGTGCCGTCCCCGCCCACGGAGCCCCGGGAGGAGCAGAGCATGAGTGACGCCGAGATCATCCCGATCGGCACCCGCGGGCGCCCCGGCCGCGGCACGGGCAAGGCGCCGTCCTCCGCGGCGCGCAGCCTGGCAGGCGGCAGCGGCGGTGGCGCCGGGAGCAAGGGCACCTCCGGCCGGCCCGCCCAGCGGCGTACGTCGGAGGAGGAGGCGGCCGAGCCGACCGAGAGCGACCAGACCCCGGCCGCGGCCTCGGAGACGCCGGTCCCCGAGCGGCCCGCCGCCCGCACCCGGGACCGCCACGCCGGCGGCATCCCGGCCGCCGACCTGATGGCTGCCTTCCAGGTCGCGGCCCGCGAGGTCTTCGGCGAGGAGTGGGAGGTCCAGCTCGCCCGGTTCCTCGCCTTCCTGCGCCGCCGGGTCACCGGCAGCTACGTCGTCGACGAGTACGGCTTCGACCAGGAGATCACCCAGCGCTTCTTCATGGCCGCGCTGCGGCCGATCGCGCAGAAGTGGTTCCGCATCGAGGTCCGCGGCATCGAGAACATCCCCACCGACGGCGGCGCGCTGGTGGTCTCCAACCACTCCGGCACCGTCCCGGTCGACGGCCTCATGACGATGGTCTCCATCCACGACCACGCCGGCCGCTACCTGCGCCCGCTGGGCGCCGACCTCGTCTTCCGTCTGCCCATCGTCTCCACGATGGCCCGGAAGGGCGGCGCCACCCTGGCCTGCAACGAGGACGCCGAGCGGATGCTGCGCGGCGGCGAGCTCGTGGGCGTGTGGCCCGAGGGTTTCAAGGGCATCGGCAAGCCGTACGCCGAGCGCTACAAGCTCCAGCGCTTCGGTCGCGGCGGCTTCGTCTCGGCCGCGATCCGTACCGGAGTCCCGATCGTCCCGCTCTCGGTCGTGGGGGCCGAGGAGATCTACCCCTTGGTCGGCAACCTGCCCGGCCTGGCGCGGATCCTGGGCGTCCCCTACATCCCGATCACCCCGACCTTCCCGCTGCTCGGCCCGCTGGGCCTGGTGCCGCTGCCGTCGAAGTGGCTGCTGGAGTTCGGCGAGCCGATCCGCACCGACGAGTACGACGGCGGCGCGGCCGACGACCCGATGCTCGTCTTCAACGTCACCGACCAGGTGCGCGAGACCATCCAGCAGACGCTCTACACGCTGCTGATGGAGCGGGAGTCGGTCTTCCGCTGACCTCGAGGCCCGAGTGGCCGCCGGGACACCTGCCTGCGCAGGTCGGGTCGGAACGCGCGCGGCTGTCCCACCTCGCACGACCCCTCAGGGGGCCGTCGACGTGGTGGAACGACGGGGCTACTTCTTGCCGGCGTCCGGGTTGAGGAGGTCCTCGACCAGGTCCCCGACCGGATCGAGCAACGGCTCGAGCAGGTCGGTCAGCGGGTTCCCGGCCCCCGGCCCGGAGGCGGGGGTGCCGCCGCCGAGGAGGTCGCCGAGCCCGCCGAGGGGCTCGTCGTCCTTGCCTCCGCCGGTGCCACCACCGGAGGTGCCACCACCGGAGGTGCCGCCCCCGTCGCCGCCGGTCGAGGCGGGCGGGTCGAGCAGCGACGGACCGCTCGGGGTCGCGGTGGGCTGGTCGGCCTCACCGGCGCCGGCGGAGGGCTTGCCGGAGGGCTTCCCGCTGGGTCGGGTGGACTCGCCGCCGTCGGCGGCCGTGGTGCCGCCGGTGGCGGGGGAGACCAGGGTGCCGAGGGTCTCCTCGACCGCCTGCACCAGGAAGCTGGGGATGCGACCGATCTGCTCGCCGCCGCACAGGGGGCAGAGCGAGAGCGCGGTCTGGGCGATCTGCGCGAGCAGCTCGCCGGCCTGGACCAGCGCCTCCTGCGCGACCGAGGGCAGCACGGCCGAGAGGTCCTCGAGCGCCGCGAGGCTCTGCGCGGTGAAGTCCTGTAAATCCTTGATGGAGGCCTCGGAGCCGGTCTCGGCGTAGTCGGCCAGGAGCAGGTCGGAGGCCTCGGTGGTCTGGACGGCGAAGTCGGCGAGGGTCTCCTCGATCGCGACGATGTCCTGGCCCTGCTCGGAGCGGGTCAGCTCGTCGACCTCGGCGAGCCGGCCGCGGGCGATGGCCAGCAGCGAGGCGCCCTTGGCGGCGTCGTCGACGCGGACGCCGGTCTGGGCGTTCTCCAGGGCACGCTTGAGCGGGTAGAGCACGTCGCCGGGCAGGGCGGACTGGGCGGCGACCGCCATCGAGGTGGTGGCGCCCACGAGTGCGACGCCGCCGACGGCGATGGCCAGGCGGCGCTCGCGCGGGCTGCGGCTCGGGGTGATCGTGAGGCGCTGGGGGGCCGCCGGGGAGGCCTGGACCAGCTCGTCCGCGGCTGCGGCCATCAGCCGCTCGCGGAGGTCGGCGACGAACTCCGGGCGGGCCGCGGGGGCCGGGGCGGTGCGCAGGGTGGCGACGACGTCGAGCAGGTCGGTGAAGCGCGCGTCCTCGACCCGGCGGCCCGAGGCAGCGGCCTCGACCAGGGAGTCGAACTCGTCGGCGCGTCGTCGCGCCGAGAACACGGGGCTCATCGCAGCAGTCCTGTCGTCATGGTGTCGGTGGGGAGGGGGAGGCCGGCGCGCACGCGCTCCGACACCTCCCCCAACGACCAGTCGACCACCGGGGTTACGGCGTGTGATCCACGAGTCATGGACGTGCGGTGCACGGTTCGGCCACAGTGCCGGGCGCTCATCGCAGGCCCTCCGGCATCAGCTTGGCCAGGTTCCGCACGCCGCGCAGCTGCAGCTGCTTGACCGCGCCGTCGCTGCGGCCGAGGACCGCGGCGGTCTCGGCGATGCTCATGCTCTGCAGGAACCGCATCACCAGGCAGTCGCGCTGCTCGTCGGGCAGCTCGGTGAGGGCCTTGAGCAGGATCTCGTTCGTGAGCACGGCGAGGACCGTGGGCTCAGGACCCTCGGTCGCGTCGTCGTGCTGGCCCATGTCCTCGGTGGTGAGCTCCAGGCGTGTGCGACCGGCCTTGAAGTGGTCGGTCGCGAGGTTGCGGGCGATGGTCATCAGCCAGGCGCCGAAGTCCTTGCCCTGCCAGCGGAAGCCCTGCATCGAGCGCAGGGCCCGGAAGAAGGTCTCGGAGGTCAGGTCCTCGGCGACCGCGGAGGAGCGGGTCCGGTAGAAGAGGAAGCGGTAGACCGAGGCCTGGTAGTGGTCGTAGAGCAGGCCGAAAGCCTCGCTGTCGCCCTGGCGGGCGAGCTCGACGAGGGCGATGAGGCGCTCGCGGTCGGCGGCGTCGTCCTCGGAGGAGGTGGCCAGGCCGGCGTCGCCGTACGCACCACCGGGGCTGCCCGGGCTGCCGGTGAGCCGGGCGTCGTCGTCGGCCATCGCCTCGGTCAGCAGGCCGAGCAGCGAGCGGTGCGGGACCACCGGCGTGGCGCCGGCCGTGGCCAGGGCGGGTGAGGGACCCTGGCCGGGCGCCTGGAGCAGCCCGTCGAGGAGGGCCTGGGACACAGCGGTCCGCAGCGCGTCGAGACCGCGCGCGATTCTCTTGGCGTCCACCGCCATGTGACCCTCCCGATTCGCTCCCCCCCCACGGAGCCCTTCGAGGGTACGACGATCGGGCGGAGCGTGAAACAGGTTCCGCCAAATCGGACGCCCGGGCCACCCGGCGTACGACTGTTCACGCAGGTGGCTGGTCCAGACCAGCCCCGCACCGTGATCGGACCGTGATCTGAGGGTCGAACCTGTCGGTGCGCTGCCAGGTCTCCCCGGGAGCTTCGGGCGGTCGCTCAGCGACGCCGGCGCAGCGCGACGCCGGCCGCGACGGTGCCGCTCACGGCCCCGGCGGCCGCTCCGACGACGAGACCGGCGCGGGCTGCCTTCCGCCCGGTGCGGTAGTCGCGGATCCGCCACCCCGCCGCCCGGGCGTGGGCGCGCAGCCTGCTGTCGGGGTTGATCGCGCAGGGGTCGCCGACCATCGAGAGCATCGGGACGTCGTTGTAGGAGTCGGAGTACGCCGAGCAGCGGGCCAGGTCCAGGCCCTCGCGGGCCGCGAGGGCCTTGACGGCCTCGGCCTTGGCCGGTCCGTGGAGCATGTCGCCGACCAGGCGGCCGGTGTAGACGCCGTCCTCGTGCTCGGCGACGGTGCCCATCGCGCCCGTGAGCCCGAGGCGCTTGGCGATGATCTGGGCGATCTCGATCGGCGCGGCCGTCACCAGCCAGACCCGCTGCCCCTGGTCGAGGTGGAGCTGGGCCTGGGCCCGGGTGCCGGGCCAGATCCGGTGCGCCATCGCCTCGTCGAAGATCTCCTCGCTCAGCTCCTGGAGCTCGGTCACGGTGTGTCCGGCGATGAAGGCGAGAGCGGAGTTGCGCGCGTCGGCGACGTGCTCGGGGTCCTCGACGCCGACGATGCGGAAGTAGGCCTGCTTCCACGCCGCACCCGCGATCTCACGGGTCGTGAAGAACTTGCGACGGTGCAGTCCCCGCGCCAGGTGGAAGATGCTCGCGCCCTGCATGATCGTGTTGTCGACGTCGAAGAACGCGGCCGCGTCGGGGTCCGGCGGGGTGTCCAGGGCGGCCTCGACCTCGGCGGCGGCTGCTGCGGCCTCGCCCGCGAGCACCGAGCGCTGCCTCAGGTCCGGGAGCGTGCGACGAGCAGGCGGCGGGGTCACGGCGCTCACCCTAGTCCGGGGACGCGGCGGATGTCGGGCCCACCGCGCCCCGTGCGAGGTGGCGCTGTGCCAGGATCGAGTGCATGCCTGAGCAGCGACTGGAGGAGCCCGGGGACGCTCCCGGCGCGCCCACCGACCTGGTCGACCTGGTCGTCGCCGCGGCCGCCGCGGTCCCGCAGCGCGCCGCGCTGGTGGCGGACGGCACCACCCTGACCTGGGCCGAGCTCGACGAGGAGGTCGGTCGGGTCGCCCACGGCCTGTCCTCGGCCGGGGTCGTCGCCGGCCACCGGGTCGCGCTCGCCATGGCCAACCGTCCCGAGATGGTCGTCGGCTACTTCGCGGTGCTGCGGGTGCAGGCCGTCGCGGTGCCGCTCAATCCCCGAGCCACCGCCGACGAGCTCGCCCGGATGCTCGCCGACGCCGGTGCCCGGATGGTCCTCGCCGACACCGTCTCGGTCGCCGCGGTCCGGGCCGCGGTCGCGACGCTGGCCGCCGCGCTGGAGGGCGAGGCCGGGGCGGGGGCCGACGAGGGCGACGCGGACGCCTCCGCGCCCGGTGCCGCGGGCGGCGGCCTGCCCGCCGAGCTCCTCGCGCGCGCCGTCGTACCCCGGGTCGTGACGGTCGGCACCACCCTGCAGCCGGGCGAGCGGTCCTGGGACCAGCTGCGCGCCGACACCACCCGCGACCACCCCCAGCTGCCCGACCCCGAGAAGCTGGCGGTCCTGCTCTACACCAGCGGTGCGTCCGGGCGCCCGCGCGCGGCGATGCTCAGCCACCGCGCGCTGCTGGCCAACATCGAGCAGGCCGGTCGCGTCGAGCCCGCGATGATCCGCTCCGACGACGTCGTCCTGGGCGCCCTGCCGCTCTTCCACGTCTACGGCCTCAACGCCGTGCTGGGTGCCGTGCTGTGGCACCGGGCCACCCTGGTGCTGGTCGAGGCCTACGAGCCGGAGTCGGTGCTGGACCTGGTGGCCGAGCAGCAGGTCACGGTCCTGCCGCTGGCCCCGGCCGTCATCGGCCACCTGCTGGGCCGGGACCGGCTCGCCGAGCGGTTGTCCTCGGTCCGTCTGGTGCTCTCGGGCTCCGCGCCGCTGGACCCCGAGCAGGTCGAGGAGTTCGTGGCGATCACCGCCATCGCCGTCCACCAGGGCTACGGCCTGACCGAGGCCGCACCGATCGTGACGAGCACGCTGTGCGTGCCCCCCGGCGAGGACGGCGAGGTCGGTCGTCCCGAGCCGGGCTCGGTGGGCAACGCCCTGCCCGGCATCGAGGTGCGCCTGGTCGACGACCGTGGTCTCGCGCCCGAGCAGGGCGACCCCGGCGAGGTGAGCATCCGCGGGGCCAACCTCTTCAGCGGCTACTGGCCCCAGGGCGTCGAGGGCCCCGACGAGGACGGCTGGTGGACCACCGGCGACGTCGGATTCCTGGCCCCCGACGGGCAGCTCTTCCTGGTCGACCGGGTCAAGGAGCTGGTCATCGTCAGCGGCTTCAACGTCTACCCGAGCGAGGTCGAGGACGTCGTCGGCGAGGTGCCGGGCGTGGCCGAGGTCGCGGTGATCGGCGTCCCCGACACCGACACCGGCGAGGCCGTCGTGGCGTACGTCGTCGCGCCGGGCCAGGACGCCGACGACGTCGTGGCCGCGGTCGGTGCCGCGTGCAGCACCCGCCTGGCGCGGTTCAAGCAGCCCAGCCGCATCGAGGTCGTGGAGGAGCTGCCGCACACCGTGACCGGCAAGGTCCGCAAGGGCTCGCTGCGGGCGGCGGAGCGCCGCCGCAACCTGGAGCTGCTGTGATCGGGGCCGCGGGCTCCGCGCCCCGGGTGCGCATCTACTCCCGCCCCGGCTGCCACCTCTGCGACGACGCCCGCGCCGTCGTCGCGGCGGTCTGCGCGGAGCTGGGCGAGGAGTTCGACGAGGTCTCGATCGACGACGACCCCGCCCTGCAGGCCCGCTTCGGCGAGGAGATCCCGGTGACCTTCGTCGACGGCCGCCAGCACGACTTCTGGCGGGTCTCCGCGGACCGCCTCCGCGCCGCCCTGTCCGCGCCGCCGGGCTGAGGCGGCACGGGGGCCGGTCCGCGCCCACCCGCACCGGCGCGCGACCTGCCCCGTCGTCGTACGCCGACGGGGCACCCCCCGGGGGATCGGTGCGGCCCTCGTGGCACGCCCGCGCCGGGTCTCCGGCGTGGCCTGCGCCACGTGTGCTAGCGGGGGCCGCTGCCGGTTTGTTCTCGCGTTCACAAACTCCTACAGTGAAGGAGCCGTCGCGCCTTGCGGGGGGCCCGTTCCCCCCGGTCGGACCTCGTCCGACCCACGCCCCGCGACCGCTGGCTGGAGAGCGAGCAGTGACCGAACGGACCCCCACCGAGGCGGCCAGGGACATCCCGGAGGCCACCGTCGCCCGGCTGCCCGTCTACCTTCGGGCCCTCACGTCCCTCGCCGAGGCGGGCACCGCGACCTGCTCCAGCGAGGAGCTGGCCAGCGCGGCGGGAGTCAACAGCGCCAAGCTGCGCAAGGACCTCAGCCACCTCGGCAGCTACGGCACCCGCGGGGTCGGGTACGACGTGGAGTACCTCCGCTACCAGATCGCCCGCGAGATCGGCGTGACCCAGGACTGGCCCGTGGTCATCGTCGGCATCGGCAACCTGGGCCACGCCCTGGCCAACTTCTCCGGCTTCCGCAGCCGCGGCTTCCGGGTCGTGGCGCTGCTGGACGCCGACCCGAGCCGGCACGCCGAGCAGGTCGCCGGCGTCGACGTTCGCCCGTTCTCCGACCTGGCTGCGATCGTCGCCGAGCACGGGGTCGCCATCGGCGTCATCTCCACCCCGGCCCACGCCGCGCAGGACGTCGCCGACGCGATGGTGTCCACGGGCATCCGCAGCATCCTCAACTTCGCGCCGGCGGTCCTGTCGGTGCCCGACGGCGTCGACGTGCGCAAGGTCGACCTGTCGATCGAGCTGCAGATCCTCGCCTACCACGAGCAGCGCAAGGGTCCCGCGGGGCTCGAGGGCCGGCTGGAGGCACCCGCATGAGCGTCCTGATCGTGGGGGTCTCCCACAACTCCGCGCCCGTGTGGCTGCTCGAGCGCCTCGCCTCCCCGGGCGTGGACTCGGTGCACAAGCTGGTCACCGACGCGGCCGGCTGCGCCCACGTCGCCGAGGCGACGGTGATCTCGACCTGCAACCGGCTGGAGATCTACGCCGACGTCGAGCGCTTCCACGGCTCGGTCGAGCAGCTCTCCACGCTCTTCGTCGAGCGCTCCGGCGAGACCACCGAGACCCTGCTGCCCCACCTCTACGTCCACTACGACGACGGTGCGGTCGCCCACCTCTTCCAGGTCGCCGCCGGGCTCGACTCCATGGCGCTGGGCGAGGGCCAGATCCTCGGCCAGACCCGCGAGGCGCTGCGTGTGGGCCAGGAGCTCGGCACCGTGGGGCCCGCCCTCAACGTGCTCTTCCAGCAGGCGCTGCGGGTCGGCAAGCGCTCGCGCGCCGAGACCGGCATCGACCGCGCGGCCCCCTCCCTGGTGACCGCGGCCCTGGAGCGGGCCCGCCCGACGATCGGCGACGTCGCCGGCCGCTCGGTGGCCGTGCTCGGTGCCGGTGCGATGGCCGGTCTGGCGACCGCCACCGTGTCCCGTCTCGGCGCCGGCGACATCGTGGTCCTCAACCGCACCCCCGCCCGGGCCGAGCGGCTGGCCGCGGAGTATGCCGCCCGCCCCGCCCCGGTGGAGTCCCTCGGCTCCGAGCTCGCGGGCGTCGACCTCCTCATCACCTGCACCGGTGCGACCGGCATCCAGGTCGGCGCCGACCTCGTGCGCGAGGCGCGGCCCGACGCTCGCCCGCTGGCGATCATCGACCTCGCACTGCCGCACGACGTCGACCCTGCCGCGGGCGAGCTGCCGGGCGTGCAGCTGGTCAACCTCGCCGACCTGGCCGCCAGCCAGCACGAGAGCGAGGCCGGCGCCGAGGTCGCGGCGGTCCGCAGCATCGTCACCGAGGAGGTCGCGGCCTTCCTGGCCGCCCGTCGCCAGGCCAGCGTCACCCCCACCGTGGTGGCCCTGCGCTCGATGGCCACCTCGGTGGTCGACGCCGAGATGAGTCGGCTCGACGGCCGTCTTCCCGAGCTCGACCCGGCCGTGCGGGCCGAGGTCCTCCACGCCGTACGCCGGGTGGCGGACAAGCTCCTGCACGAGCCGACCGTGCGGGTGCGGGAGCTGGCCAACGAGTCCGGGGCGGTGTCGTACGCCGCCGCGCTCGCCGAGCTCTTCGCGCTCGACCCCGACGCCGTCACCGCCGTGACCCGCCCGCCGGTCCCCGAGGAGCCCGCCCGATGACGTCCTCGACCCCGACCCCGACCCCTGGGGCGCCGCAGCACGTGCGCGTCGGCACCCGCCGCTCCCTGCTGGCCACGACCCAGTCCGGCCACGTCGCCGACATGGTCCGGGGCCTGGGCCTGACCACCGAGCTGGTGGAGATCACCACCGACGGCGACCGGTCGCAGGCCTCCGGCGTACCCCTGGCCGGCAGTTCCTCGACCGGGGTCTTCGTGAGCGCCCTGCGCGACGCGCTGCTGTCCGGCGAGGTCGACCTGGCCGTCCACTCGCTCAAGGACCTCCCGACCTACCCCTGCGACGGCGTGACCCTCGTGGTGGTGCCGCCCCGCGAGGACCCGCGTGACGTCGTGGTCGCCCGCGACGGGCTCACGCTGGGCGAGCTGCCGGTCGGCTCCCGGGTCGGCACCGGCTCCCCGCGGCGGGCCGCCCAGCTGCACGCCCTCGGCCTCGGTTTGGAGGTCGTGGGCATTCGTGGGAACGTCGACACGCGGATCCGCACGGTCCGCGACGGCCGGCTCGACGCGGTCGTCCTCGCCCGGGCCGGACTGGCCCGGATCGATCGGCTCACGGAGGCGACCGAGGTGCTCGATCCCCTGCAGATGCTCCCTGCCCCTGGCCAGGGGGCCCTGGCGGTGGAGTGCCGCAGCGACGACGCGGCGCTGATCGCGGCCCTGGCCGTGCTGGACGACCCGCGCACCCGCGCCGCCGTCGACGCCGAGCGGGCGGTGCTGGCCACGCTCGAGGGTGGCTGCTCCGCACCGATCGGCGCGCTGGCCGAGGTCGTGGAGGGTGAGGACGAGGAAGAGCTGTGGGTGCGCGCGATCGCGCTGTCACCCGACGGTGCGCTCTCGGTGCGGATGTCCGCGACCGGGTCGCCTGCCGACGCCCACGGCGTCGGTGCCCGTCTGGGCGAGGAGATGCTCGCCGACGGGGCAGGACAGCTGGGCCAGCCAGGTCCGGCCATCGATTCAGGACAGGTGCCACACGCATGACCCGAGCGAAGACCTCCACCGCCACCGGGACGGAGACCGAGACCCCCGCCAGGGCCCGCGTCGGCTGGGTGTCCTTCGTGGGCGCCGGCCCCGGTGACCCCGAGCTGCTCACGGTCCGCGCGGTCGACCTGCTGCGGCAGGCCGAGGTGGTCGTGACCGAGGCCCCCGAGCACGCCGAGCTGGTGCGCGTCGTCCTGGGGCTCCCCTCCGTCGACGACGAGGCGATGCCCGAGCTGGTCGACGGCGGCTTCGGTGAGGACGGCCAGCCGCTGACCCACGCCGCGCGCGCCAAGGTCGTGGTCAAGCACGCCAAGAAGGGCCGCGTCGTGCGGCTCATGAGCGGCGACCCCTTCACCTACGCCTCCGGCCCCGAGGAGGCGCAGGCCTGCGCCAAGGCCTGCATCGGGTTCGAGATCGTGCCCGGTGTCTCCGCGGTCAGCGGCGTCCCGGCGTACGCCGGCATCCCGCTCACCACCAAGGACCACCGCGAGATGGCCGTGGTCACCTGCGACGGCACCGTGGACTGGAGCCGCTACGCCGACGACCGCACCCTCGTGCTGCTCTCCGGCGTGGGCCAGGTCGGCGAGATCGCCAAGCAGCTGGTCGCCGCCGGTCGTCCCGCCACCACCCCGGTCGCCGTGACCCGGGTCGGCACGACCACCGAGCAGGCCACCGTCACCACCACGCTCGAGCACGTCGCCGCCGACTGCCGCGCCGCGCGGATGACCCCGCCGGCCGTCATCGTCGTCGGCAAGGTCGTCGACCTGCGCGAGACGCTGTCGTGGTTCGAGACCAAGCCGCTCTTCGGCTGGCGCGTCCTGGTGCCACGCACGAAGGAGCAGGCCGGCTCGCTCTCGTCGGGCCTGCGCGGCTACGGCGCGGTGCCCGAGGAGGTGCCGACCATCTCGGTCGAGCCGCCGCGCAACCCCCAGCAGATGGACAAGGCCGTCCGCGGCCTGGTCGAGGGTCGCTACGAGTGGATCGCCTTCACCTCGGTCAACGCCGTTAAGGCGGTGCGGGAGAAGTTCGAGGAGTACGGCCTGGACGCCCGCGCCTTCTCCGGGCTCAAGATCGCCGCGGTGGGCGACAAGACCGCCGCCGCCATCGCGGCCTGGGGCCTGCGCGCGGACCTGGTGCCCTCGGGCGAGCAGTCCGCCGCGGGTCTCCTCGAGGACTGGCCGGAGTACGACGAGCAGCTGGACCCGATCAACCGGGTCTTCCTGCCCCGCGCCGACATCGCCACCGAGAACCTCGTCGCCGGCCTGGTGGACCTGGGCTGGGAGTGCGACGACGTGACGGCGTACCGCACCGTGCGCGCCGCCCCGCCGGCCGCGCCGGTCCGCGACGCGATCAAGACCGGCAAGTTCGACGCCGTCGTCTTCACCTCCTCCTCGACCGTGCGCAACCTGGTCGGCATCGCCGGCAAGCCGCACGCCTCGACGGTGATCGCGGTCATCGGCCCCGCCACGGCCAAGACCGCCGAGGAGCACGGCCTGCGGGTCGACGTCATGGCCCCCAAGCCCGACGTCGACGTCCTCGTCGACGCCCTCGCCGACTTCGGTGCCTCCCGCCGCGCCGCCCTCCTCGAGGCCGGCCAGGCCGTCACCAAGCCCTCGGACCGCAAGACCTCCGCCCGTCGCCGCAAGGCCGAGTGAGGCGCGAGCCGGGGTAGTCCGAACGCATTTTCACCCTCAGCTCGAGCTGAGGGTGAGAACGAGTTCGGACTACCCCCGCTCGGAACCCCGACCGCGCCCACCCGCTCGGAACCCCGACCGCGCCCACCCCACCGGGCCCGCGGGGACGAGCCGGACCTGACAGGATCGAGCGCGTGACCGAGCACCCGTTGCCCGCCCCCGTCATCCCGCCCCTGGTGCGACCGCGCCGGCTGCGGACCACGCCGGCCCTGCGCCGGATGGTCGCCGAGCAGCAGGTGCAGGCCCGCCAGCTGGTGCTGCCGCTCTTCGTCCGCGAGGGCCTGGACGAGCCGCGCCCGATCTCCTCGATGCCCGGCGTCGTCCAGCACACGCGCTCCTCGATGCTGGCCGCGGTCTCCGAGGCCGCCGAGCTGGGCCTCGGCGGCGTGATGCTCTTCGGCATCCCCGAGTCCAAGGACGCGACCGGTTCGGGTGCCGTGGACCCGGGCGGGGTCCTCAACCTGGCCATCACCGACGTCGTCGCCGAGGTCGGTGACGCCTTGACGGTGATGAGCGACCTGTGTCTGGACGAGTTCACCGACCACGGCCACTGCGGGCTGCTGACCCACGACGGCCGGGTCGACAACGACAGGACGCTGGCGGCGTACGCCGAGATGGCCCGCGCCCAGGCGCACGCCGGTGTCGACATGGTGGGCCCCAGCGGGATGATGGACGGGCAGGTCCGGGTCATCCGGGACGCGCTCGACGCCTACGAGCACACCGACGTCGGGATCCTGGCCTACTCCGCGAAGTACGCCTCCGCCTTCTTCGGGCCCTTCCGCGAGGCGGTCGACTCCTCGCTCAGCGGCGACCGCAAGACCTACCAGCAGGACCCCGCCAACGGCCGCGAGGGCGTGCGCGAGGCGCTGCTGGACGTCGAGCAGGGAGCAGACATCGTCATGGTGAAGCCGGCGCTGTCCTACCTCGACGTGGTGCGGAAGGTCCGCGACGCGGTGGACGTCCCGGTGGCGGCGTACAACATCTCGGGGGAGTACGCCATGGTCGAGGCCGCCGCGGAGCGCGGCTGGATCGACCGCGAGCCGGCGATCCTCGAGGTGCTGACCTCGATCCACCGGGCCGGCGCCGACGTGATCCTCACCTACTGGGCTTCCGAGGCCGCGCGCCTGCTGGGCCGCTGAGCCCCCGGCTGGCCGAGCCCGAGTCGCGGGATCCAGCCGGACGACCGACGGGCGGGCCCCCAGGTGGGGACCCGCCCGTCGGCGGTGAGCGTGGGAGCGGCGGCTACTTGTCGCCGTCCATGTAGTCCTCGACACACAGGTCGAAGGGGTCGTCCTTCTTGAAGATGTTGTTGATGTGGCCGTCGAGGGTGCACTGGAGCACGGCCTGGGCGAAGGAGAGGGTCTGGTCGACGACGGTGATCCCGGTGGTGGGCAGCGTCGGGAGCGGGATCTTCGGACCGCCGGGCAGCAGGCCACCGCCATCGTCACCGCCACCGTCACCGCCGCCGGTCACGGGGGTGCCGCCGGGCTGCTGGGGGGACGCCGGCTCCTCGGCGGCCTCCTCGCCTGACTGCTCCACCGGCGCGGCGACCTCCTGCTGGGGCTGCTGCTGGGGGCCCTGGTCGTTCTTGACGGGAGCCGGGGTGAACTTCGGGTCCGGCGCGATCATCGGCGCGGCCGAGACCGAGGTCGGCACCGAGGTGAAGTCGCCGGAGGCGTAGGCGTCCATGATCGACAGGACGAGCTCGACGTAGTCGAAGGAGTTGTTGTAGCGGTAGACGGCCTTCTCCTGGCCGGCGGTGGTGGACAGGTCGTCGCCGCCGGAGCAGAGGTAGACCGCCGAGGCCAAGGCGGCATCGTCGATGTCCTGCGGGTTGCGCTGGGCGTCGCCGTCGGCGTCGACGCCCACGACCGACCAAGTCGAGGGGATGAACTGCATGGGGCCGACCGCGCGGTCCCAGCGGGAGTCGTTGTCGAGCTGGCCGCCGTCGGTGTCGGAGATGGCCCGGGTGCCCTTGGTGCCGTTCAGCGCGATGCCGAAGATGCCCGGGGTAGCGACGCCTTCGTCGTCGAGGACCGAGCCGGCGTAGCGGCCGTGGTTGGACTCGACGCGGCCGATGGCGGCCACGAGCTGCCAGGTCACGTTGCAGGACCTGTCGGCTGAGTTGATGACGGTCTCGGCGCGCTGGTAGGCGGCCAGGGCGGCGGAGGGGATGGCGGAGGTGGAGGCGGTGGAGACGACCCGGGTGGCCTTGCCGCCAGTCAGCTGGCCGGCCAGCGTGGAGGAGGAGACCGACGCCGGGGCTTCGATGGCCTCGGTCGGCACGGAGGCGCCGTCGGGCAGCACTGCGGGGACCTGGTCGGTGTCGGCCGCGACGGTGGCGACCGTCGGCGCCGAGACCAGGCTCGCGGTCCATGCCGCCGACACGAGCGCCAGCGGTACGAGTGCGGTGCCCTTCTGCCAGCGTCCGGTGCGCTGTCCTGCCATGCTTGGTCTCCCCAGGTGTCTGTGTGGTCGGTGCTCCCTCAAGCACGTGTGTGACGGTCCTAACGAAGGGTGTCACGGTTGAGTTACGCCCGCACTGCGTTGTCTGCCACTCGGACAACGAGCCTGCCCGCCATCTATGGCGGCGAAACGGCCCGGCCTTGCAGGAGATGAGGCCTGGTCTGGACCACCCGGGGCGCCGGGTGGTCGAGGGGACGTCCGGATCGGGCTCGCGGGTCGACTGCCCGGCCGTGCGTGACGTGGCC
This sequence comes from Nocardioides sp., assembly GCF_030149505.1. GTDB lineage: Bacteria > Actinomycetota > Actinomycetes > Propionibacteriales > Nocardioidaceae > Nocardioides. The sequence goes on along the minus strand of NZ_JASBRN010000053.1, from coordinate 40,859 downwards.
CACCGCACGGCGCCCCGACTGGGGCGGCGACCGGTGCTCGGGGATGATGAGGGAGTGAGCACCTTCGAGCGACCGGACGCAGCCCCCGCCTCCCGAGCCTTGATGCAGCGTGCCCACGCGGTGACCCCCGGCGGGGTCAACTCGCCCGTCCGCGCGTTCAACGCGGTCGGCGGCTCCCCGCGCTTCATCCGCTCCGCGTCCGGCCCCTGGCTCACCGACGTCGACGGCAATCGGTACGTCGATCTCATCTGCTCCTGGGGGCCGATGCTCCTCGGCCACGCCCACCCGGAGGTCCAGGCCGCGGTCCAGGCCGCGGTGTCCCGGGGCACGTCGTACGGCACCCCGACCGAGCCCGAGGTCGAGCTGGCCGAGGAGATCGTCGCCCGCACGTCGGTGGAGCGGGTCCGATTCGTCTCCTCCGGCACCGAGGCCACGATGTCGGCGATCCGGCTGGCCCGCGGCTTCACCGGTCGCGACGTGGTCGTGAAGTTCGCCGGCTGCTACCACGGCCACGTCGACGCGCTGCTGGCCTCCGCGGGCTCCGGCCTGATCACCTTCGCGCTGCCCGGCACCCCGGGCGTGCCGGCCTCCTCGACCGAGCTGACGCTGGTGCTGCCCTACAACGACCGAGCCGCCGTCGAGGCGGTCTTCGCGGAGCACGGCGACCGGATCGCCTGCCTGGTGACCGAGGCCGCCCCCGGCAACATGGGCATCGTCCCGCCCGACCCCGGCTTCAACGCCTTCCTCGCCGAGACCTGCGCCCGGCACGGTGCCCTCTTCGTCTCCGACGAGGTGATGACGGGCTTCCGCGCCACCCGCGAGGGGCAGTGGGGCCTGGACGGCAAGGTCGAGGGCTGGCGGCCGGACCTGGTCACCTTCGGCAAGGTGATGGGCGGGGGCTTCCCGGCCGCGGCCTTCGGCGGTCGCGCCGACGTGATGTCCCACCTGGCGCCGGAGGGGCCGGTCTACCAGGCCGGCACGCTCTCGGGGAACCCGATCGCCACGACCGCCGGGCTCGCCACGCTGCGGCTGGCGACCCAGGACGTCTACGACCACATCGGCAGTGCGGCGGACACCATCAAGGCCGCCGCCTCCGAGGCGCTGAGCGCCGCCGGCGTCGCGCACACGGTGCAGTCGACGGGCACGATGTTCTCGGTCTTCCTCTGCGAGGGCCCGGTGCGCGACTTCACCGACGCCTCCCGCACCGACACCACGGCGTACGCCGCGTTCTTCCACTCCATGCTCGACGCGGGCGTCTACCTGCCGCCCTCGGCGTACGAGGCGTGGTTCCTCTCCTCGGCCCACGACGAGGAGGCCGTGCAGACCGTGCTCGACGCCCTGCCCGCCGCCGCCCGTGCGGCCGCCGCCGCAGGAGGTGCCGCGTGACCAGCGAGACGATCGTCCACCTGCTGCGCCACGGTGAGGTCCACAACCCCGACGGCATCCTCTACGGCCGGCGCGACGGGTTCCACCTCTCCGACCTCGGCCGCCGGATGGCCGAGCGGGTCGCCGACACCGTCGCCGACCGCGACATCGTCCACCTGGTCACCTCCCCGCTCGACCGCACGCGCGAGACCATCGCGCCGCTGGCGGCCGTGCGCGGGCTCGAGGTGCACGCCGACCCCCGGGTCATCGAGTCGACCAACGTCTTCGAGGGCGAGACCTTCGGGGCCGGGAAGAGCGCGCTGAAGAAGCCCAGCGCCTGGCGGCACCTCTGGAACCCCTTCCGGCCCTCGTGGGGCGAGCCCTACAAGCAGGTCGTGGCCCGGATGACCGAGGCGCTGCAGGACGCCCGCGCCGCGGCCGAGGGCCACGAGGCCGTCGTCGTGTCCCACCAGCTGCCCATCTGGATCACCCGGCTCTCGCTCGAGGGCCGCCCCTTCCTCCACGACCCGCGCAAGCGCCAGTGCACGCTCTGCTCGCTGACCTCGATCCACTTCCGCGGGGACAGGATCACCTCGCTGACCTACTCCGAGCCCGCCGGCGACCTGATCCCCGTCGGCGACAAGGGCGCCCCGTTCTCCGCCGGCGGCGCCCCCGAGGAGCGCCGTCCCTGACACGCGCCGCACCCCCCGGACCCTGCTCGCCGCCGTCCTGCTCCCTGCCTCGCTGCTGCTGGCCGGCTGCTCCGACCTCGTCGGCACCGGCGAGCTCGACTACGTCCCCGGCAACGGCGGCGTCGTCGAGTTCGACGCCGAGGACCGCCAGCCGCCGGTCGAGCTCGGCGGCGAGACGACCACGGGCGAGGAGTACACCTTCACGCCCGGGACGGTCACCGTGGTGAACGTCTGGTGGAGCGGCTGCGGGCCGTGCATCAAGGAGATGCCGATGCTCACCGAGCTCTACGACGCCTACGACGGCGACGTGGACTTCCTCGGCATCAACATCCAGGACACCAGCGCCGCCAACGCCCACGCGTTCGAGATCGACCGCGACGTCGACTACCCCTCGATCTACGACCCCAACGGCAACGCCCTGCTGGCCTTCACCGGCCGCACGGCGCCACGCGCGACCCCGACCACCCTGGTCCTGGACGAGGACGGTGTCGTGGTCTCGCTGATCAACGGCGAGATCCCGAGCCGCACCACCCTCACCGACCTGGTCGAGGACGCCGGTGGCCCACCGGCGCCGCCGCCCGCCACGGCCACCTCCGAGGACGCCTCCGGGAGCACCGATGGGTGAGTGGCTCGAGGCCACGACCCTGTCCGGGTCGCTGGTGCTGGCCGTACCGGTGGCCGTGCTCGCCGGGCTGGTCTCCTTCTTCTCCCCGTGCGTGCTGCCGCTGCTGCCGGGCTACCTCTCCTACGCCACGGGCCTGTCGGGCGCCGACCTCGCCTCCGGCGAGGTGCGCCGCGGCCGGATGGTCGCCGGATCGGTGCTCTTCGTGCTCGGGTTCACCGTCGTCTTCGTCATCCTGGGTGCGGCCGTCGGCGGCATGCGCACCTGGCTGCTGGTCAACAAGCAGGCCCTCGACGTCGGGCTCGGGATCTTCTCGATCGTGCTCGGCCTGGCCTTCATCGGCGTCTTCGCCAAGGCCCTCCCGTGGCTCCAGCGCGACCTGCGCATCCACAAGGTGCCGGCCGTCGGCCTGGCCGCCGCCCCGGTGCTCGGGTTCCTCTTCGGCCTCGGCTGGACCCCCTGCATCGGCCCGACCCTGGGCGTCATCCTCGGACTGGGGTACGACGAGGGCACGGCCGGTCGCGCCGCGCTGCTGCTCGCGTTCTACTCCCTGGGCCTCGGCGTGCCGTTCGTGCTCGCGGGGTTCGCCTGGCGCCGCGCCCTCACCGCCGTGGCCTTCGTGCGCCGGCACCAGCAGTGGGTGACCCGCACCGGGGGCGGCATGCTCGTCCTGGTCGGCGTGCTGCTCGTGACGGGGCTGTGGGACCAGGCCGTGACCTGGATCCAGATCCAGCTCGTCAGCGACTTCGAGGTGGCCGTGTGAGCACCGACCAGCAGCAACGCCCCGCCGCGGCCCCCGACCCCGGGTCCCGCCGCGCCGGCGAGCTCGATGCCCGTGAGCTGGGCCGCTACGTCTGGCGCCAGCTGACCTCGATGCGCACGGCCCTCGTGCTGCTGCTGCTCCTCGCGCTCGCCGCGGTGCCCGGCTCGATCATCCCGCAGGAGAGCGTCGACTCCTTCGGCGCGCGGCAGTGGAAGGAGCAGCACGAGACCCTCACGCCGATCTACGAGCGGCTCGGGCTCTTCGACGTCTACGGCTCGGCGTGGTTCGCGGCCGTCTACGTCCTGCTCATGGTCAGCCTGGTCGGCTGCATCCTGCCGCGCACCAAGCACTACTGGCGCGCGGCCCGCGCGGTCCCGCCCCGGGCGCCCCGCCACCTCGACCGGCTGCCCGACCACACGTCGTACGTCGTCGCGGCGACGCCGGAGCAGGTGCTCGAGACCGCCCGCGCCGAGCTGCGCCGTCGCCGCTACCGCCTGCGCCCCGCACAGGACGGCGAGGAGCTGACGGTCTCCGCCGAGCGCGGCTACCTCCGCGAGGCCGGCAACCTGCTCTTCCACCTCTCGGTGATCGTGGTGCTGGTGGGCTTCGCCATGGGCGGGCTGCTCGGCTACAAGGGTGGCGTGATCCTGCTGGAGGGCCAGGGCTTCTCCAACAACCTCACCCAGTACGACGACTTCGTCCCCGGATCGCTGTTCACCGCCGACGAGATGGAGCCCTTCTCCTTCGACGTCGACCGCTTCGACGTCGAGTGGCTCACCGAGGGGCCGGGCCAGGGGCAGGCGCAGGGCTTCGAGGCCGGTCTGACGTACCGCACCGCCCCCGGCGAGCAGTACCGCACCTACGACCTGCGGGTCAACCACCCGCTGCGGATCGGCGACAGCGAGGTCTTCCTCGTCGGCCACGGCTACGCGCCGGTCATCACGGTGCGCGGCGGCGACGGCGAGGTCGCCTACTCCGGTCCGACGGTCTTCCTGCCCCAGGACGCCAGCTTCTTCTCCTTCGGCGTCGTCAAGGCACTGGCCGCCGAGCCGCAGGCGATCGGGCTGGAGGGGTTCTTCTACCCCTTCTTCGCCAGCCTCGACGGCGAACCCTTCAACGTCATGGGCGACGACCAGAACCCGGTCGTCTCGGTCAACGTCTACACCGGCGACCTCGGCCTGGAGGACGGTGAGTCCCAGTCGGTCTACATCCTCGACAAGGAGGACGCGACCCAGCTCGAGCGCGAGGACGGCCGCCCGCTGCGGCTGGACCTCGCCGTCGGCGACACCGTCGAGCTGCCCGACGGGCTGGGCTCGGTCACGTTCGAGTCCGTCACCCCGTGGGTCCGGGTCCAGGTCAGCCAGACGCCCGGCAAGGGCATCGCCCTGGGCGGTGTCGTGCTGGCCCTGGTGGGTCTGTGCGGCTCCCTGTTCATCCGGCCCCGACGCGTGTGGCTGCGCGTCGCAGCCGCGCCCGACGGCGAGGACGGCGGCACGCGCGTCGACCTCGCCGCCCTGGACCGCTCGGGTGGTGGCGACACCGCCGCCGTGGTCGACGACCTGCGCCTGGCTATCGTGGAGGCGCTCCACCCCACACAGGAGGACCGATGACGCAGACCGCCTAGGAGGCGCTCTCCAACCAGGCCATCGCCGCTGCCGGCGTGGTCTACTTCCTCGCACTGCTCGCCCACCTCGCCGAGTGGTCGCTGCTGCGCAAGGTGCCCGTGGAGGCCACAGCCGAAGCGCGCGAGCCGGTCGCCGTGGGCGCCGGGGCGCCGCTCGACCCGCCGCCCTCCGCGACCCCCGACGAGCGCACCACGGAGCGGGTCGCGATGTCGGCTCGCCTCGGTCTGCTGCTCACGGTGCTCGCCGCCGCGGTCCACCTGGTCGCGCTGGTCGCCCGGGGCATGGCTGCCGAGCCGGCCCGCGTGCCCTGGGGCAACATGTACGAGTTCACGATCTCGGGCACCTTCGTCGTCGCGGCGCTCTACCTCGCCACGCGCAAGCGCTTCGGTCTGGCGTGGATGGCCCCCATCGTGGTCGGCGTGGTCCTGGCGCTGCTGATGGTCGCCGTCATCTGGCTCTACCAGCCCGTCGGCCCCCTGCGCGAGGCGCTGAACTCCTACTGGCTCGTGATCCACGTCGTCTCCGCGATCATCGCCACCGGTGCCTTCACCCTCGGCGGCATCGCCTCGTCGCTGTTCCTGCTCAAGGACCGCGCCGAGCGTCGCGGGACGGCCACCACGACGGGCTACCTCGCCCGCGTGCCCTCCACGGCCGTGCTGGACCGGGTGTCCTACCGGATGCACGCCTTCGCCTTCCCCGTGTGGACCTTCGCCGTGCTCATCACCGGGCCGATCTGGGCGCACGAGGCGTGGGCGTCCTACTGGTCGTGGGACCCCAAGGAGGTCTGGGCCTTCATCACCTGGGTCGTGTACGCCGCCTACCTCCACGCCCGCGCCACCGCCGGCTGGAAGGGCCGCAACGCCGCGATCCTCGCCCTCGTCGGGATGGCGACCCTGTGGTTCAACTTCATCGGCATCAACTACTTCTCCACCTCCTCGATGCACTCCTACGCCGACGCAGCGGTGATCGCGCCGGCGGAGGTCCCCGTCGTCGACTGACCCGGGCTGGGCTCCCAGCAGCGCTCCTCCCGACCAGCGGCCGGCCACCTCGGTGGCCGGCCGTTGGCGTCCGTGAGGGCGTGGCGGGGCGCCGGGTGTGACCAGACCAGGGGCTGCGACTCCTACAGCCGGGCCCGGGCCGGCCGAACGGGGAGGGCGAGGAGGACCATGCCGCCCCGCGAACCCGACCCGACCAGCCCCGTCGACGCCCTGAGCGACGGGCTCGTCGTCGTCTCGGCGTCCGGGCTGGTCCTGGAGGCCAACCGGGTCGCCCGCGAGGAGCTGGGTGTCGCGGCCTCCACCCCCGTCCCGCCGCTGCTCGCCGAGGTCTGGCGGGCGGCCGCCGCCGGCGAGCGGGGACCTGTCGACCTCCCGGTCGTGACCGCGCAGGGACCTCGGACGCTGTCGGTCACCGCCAGTCGGTTGGCCGTCGGTCCGACAGCCGGCAGGGGACAGGGGCAGGATGGCGGTGCGGAGGCGGGCTGCACCGTGCTGGTGCTGCGCGATGTGACCGACGAGCGTGAGCAGGTCGACGCGCTGTCGGCCTTCGCGGGGGTGGTCGCGCACGACGTGCGGGGTCCGATCTCGGCGATGGTCGGTTGGTCGGAGACCGCACTCGACGCACTGCTGTCCACCCCACCCGCCGACCCCGTGGAGGTGGCCGCCCTGCTGGCGCGCCTGCACCACGGTGCGCAGCGGCTGGACCGGATGGTGGCCAACCTCCTGCTGCACGCCACCTCCCGCGACCGGGAGCTGCAGCGGGCACCGGTCGACCTGGCGTCGGTCGTGGAGGAGGTCGCCGAGGCCCGCGACGTACGCCGCTGGGTGGAGGTGCACGAGCTGCCGAAGGTGAGCGGGGACGCGCCGATGCTGCAGCACCTCGTGGACAACCTGGTCGGGAACGCGGTGAAGTTCGTGCCTGCCGGTGTGGATCCGCACGTCGTCGTGCGCGGGACCCAGGTCGGCGGCGTCGTCGACGTGACCGTCACCGACAACGGCATCGGCATCCCGGCCGGCATGCGCGAGCAGGTCTTCCAGCGCTTCGAGCGGGTGCCCGGCACCGGGCTCGGCGGCACCGGGATGGGTCTGTCTATCTGCCGCACCATCGTGCAGCGCCACGGCGGCGAGATCAGCGTCGGAGACGGTCCCGACGGGGTCGGGAGCAGCTTCAGGGTCCGTCTCCCCGCGGCGGTGTGACCGAGGACGTCCGCACGGCCGGGCGTACCGGGTGACGCGCCTTCCGGGAGGTCGGCCGGGAGCACGGGCGCAGGCGCAGGGGGAGTGGTGGGCGAGGCCGCGGGCTAGGAGCCTGCGGGACCGTCCTCCTCCCCGCCGTGCGGTTTGCGCCGGTCGAGGTCGCGCAGGAAATCCTCGTCGTCGTCGGGTGCGATCATCCGCGGCCGCGGCGGCTTGGGCGGCCGCTTCGGGCCACGCTTGCCGACGGACCTGCCCAGAGCCGACGCGCCGCCCTGGGAGGCCCGTACGACGAGGTAGACCGCCACCGCGACCAGCGCGACCACGAGCAGGATCTTGAGCACGCCTCCACTGTAGGTCGCGCCCGGTGAGGGCCACCGCGGTCGTGGCGGCACCGTAGCCGCCGCCCGGACCGGCCCACCGCGTGCGCACGCGTGGGGGCGACCGCCGGGGCTCGACTACCCTGGAGCCCGTGAAGGAGTTCGTCGTCTACACCGGTCTGCGCATCCTGCTCTTCGTCGCCGCCCTCGGCATCGTCCTCGGGATCTGGGTGCCCCTGGCCGGCGAGGCCAACCTGCTGTGGGCCTTCGTGATCGCCCTGGTCGTCAGCGGCGTCGGCTCCTACTTCCTGCTCAACGGCCCCCGCGAGGCGCTCGCCCAGCGGGTGGACGCCCGGGCGCGCGCGGCCACGAGCCGCTTCGAGGAGATGCGCGCGAAGGAGGACCGCGAGGAGGAGGGCGCCTGACCCGGAAGCCCCGACAGGCCGCTCCGCCCCGGCTCAGCCCAGATCCGTAAGTTCTTGGCTGGCCCGGGAGGGTCGGGTGTGGCTGAGCCTTGATCGCCTTGCTGGTGGCTCCGGTGGATTGGCCGCCCGGCTTCTCCTGGGGCGCCTTGGCTGCTGATTGAGATGCGCGTTCTGGTCGCTGTTTACGGATCCGCCAGCGAGGAGCTCTTCGGGCCGACGATGGAGTCGAACGGTTCGAGGGGAGCGATGGGAATGAAGCCAGTCCCGCAAGGCTGGGCAGGAGTCGACGTCGGCAAGGGTCACCACTGGGTGTGCCTGATCGCCGAGGATGGGACGACCCTGTGGTCAAACAAGGTCATCAACGATGAGACCACGATTCTGGAGGCGATCGGCGAGGTCTGTTCTCGCGCCGAGCAGGTGACCTGGGCAGTGGACGTGACCGGCACGATGTCCGGGCTGCTGCTGGCGCTGCTCGCGGCGCATGACGAGACGGTCAAGTACGTACCCGGCCGGGTCGCGAACAAGATGGCCGACACCTACCGCGGTGAGGCCAAGACCGATGCCCGTGACGCCTACGTCATCGCCGAGACCGTTCGCCAACGCGGCGATCTGACCGAGGTCGAGGTTGCCGCGACGCTGGTGACCGAGCTGCGGCTGCTGGTCACCCACCGCACCGATCTGGTCGCTGACCGGGTCCGGCTGATCAACCGGCTCCGCGACGTGCTCAGCGGCTACTTCCCCGCACTGGAGCGGGCTTTCGACTACGCCCACAGTCGCGGCGCGCTGGTCCTGCTGACCGGCTACCAGACCCCGGCCGCGATCCGTCGGATCGGCCAGTCCCGGCTGCAGGGCTGGCTGGTCAAGCGGAAGGTCCGCAGCGCCGACCAGGTCGCGGCTGCTGCGCTGGATGCGGCCGGGGCCCAGCACACGGTCGTTCCGGGGCAGGACGTGGCCGCCACCATCGTGGCAGATCTGGCCGCTCAGCTGCTGGCGATCGACGACCGGATCAAGGACCTCGATCAACGCGTGACGACCACCTTCCGCGCCCATCCTCAGGCCGCGATCATCGAGTCCCTGCCCGGCATGGGTCCGATCTTGGGAGCCGAGCTCATCGCCGCAGCCGGTGACCTCAACGGCTATGCCAACGCCGGCCGGCTCGCGTCGGCCGCTGGCTTGGTACCGGTCCCGAAGGACTCGGGTCGACGGACCGGGAACCTGCACCGCCCGGTGCGCTACTCCCGCAAGCTGCGCCGCGTGTTCTACCTGTCCGCGCAATCGGCGATGATGCGCGAGGGACCCAACCGCGACTACTACCTGAAGAAGCGCAGTGAGGGCCACAAACACGTCCAAGCACTCATCTGTCTGGCGCGTCGCCGCGTCGACGTCCTATGGGCGCTGCTTCGTGAAAACCGACCCTTCGAGGTCGCCCCGCCAGCGCGGAAGGAACTGCCTGCAACGGCTTGACAAAGTCATTGAGAATCCACCGATGATCGCCGTCGCGAGCGGCACCAGGCGGGTGCGCTGGCAAGGCGCCCGTCGCGAAGGCCTGCTGGATGCCCGTCGAGCGTCGGCAACGCAGCCAGGGAGCCCGGATGGTGTCGCGTAGCAGGCGAGGATCGGTGGATCTGGGCTCAGACGAGGAACAGCGGTACGCCGGACAGCACGGCCCAGACCAGCTGGGCCACCCCGGTCGACTGGAGCACCGGCACCAGCGCGGGCCCCGTGGCGCCGCCCAGGACGGTCCGCAGGCCCGGCAGCGCCGGCAGCACGAAGCCGAGCCCCAGCAGGGCCCAGCCGCTCGTGGTGACGGCCAGCCCGACCACGGCCGCCCCGGCGGCGGCCACGAGCCCGGCGTACAGGCCCCGGGTGGCGCGGTCGCCGAGCAGCACCGCGAGGGTGCGCTTGCCGGCCAGGGTGTCGGTGGGGATGTCGCGCAGGTTGTTGACGACCAGGATCGCGCACGCCAGGGACCCGATGCCGACGGCCGCCCACAGGGCTGCGACCTCCCAGGTGCGGGTCTGGACGTAGGTCGTGCCGACGACCGCCACCAGGCCGAAGAAGACAAAGACCATGACCTCGCCGAGGCCGAGGTAGCCGTAGGGGCGCGAGCCACCGGTGTAGAACCAGGCGGCCGCCACGCACACGGCACCGACCGCGACCAGCCACCAGGCGGTGGCCGCCGCGAGCGCCAGCCCCGCGACCGCGGCGACACCGAAGGAGAGGAACGCCGCCCGCTTCACCGCGGACGCGCTCGCCGCGCCGGAGCCGACCAGCCGCATCGGGCCGACCCGGTCGTCGTCGGTGCCGCGGACGCCGTCGGAGTAGTCGTTGGCGTAGTTGACGCCCACCTGGAGGGCCAGGCTCACGACCAGGGCCAGGACCGCCCGCCACCAGACGGGCTCGGCGACGTGCGCTGCCACCGCGGTCCCCGCGAGCACGGGGGAGACCGCAGCAGGGAGGGTCCGGGGCCGCGAGCCGGCCAGCCACTGTCCAGGAGTCGCCACGAGGGGCCATTCAACACGCACCTCATAGGCTCGGGGCCATGGACCTCACGGGCAGCACGGCCGAGGCCGTCCGCGCCCTCACCGGCTGGTTGGAGCGCGACGACGACGAGCCGCTCGTCATCTCCACCTCCGGCTCGACCGGGCGGCCCAAGCGGGTCGTGCTGGGCCGGGATGCGGTGCTGGCCTCGGTGCGCGCCAGCCGGTCTCGCCTCGGGGCGGAGGGCGCCTGGCTGCTGACCCTGCCCGCGACGTACGTCGCCGGCGCCCAGGTCGTGGCCCGCTCCTGGCTCGCCGGGCACGTGCCGGTGCTGGCCGAGGAGCACGGCTCGTTCGCCGAGGCGACGGCCGCGCTGATGCGCGCGCACCCGACCGCCGACCGGTTCACCTCGCTCGTCCCGACCCAGCTGCACCGGATGCTCGGCGGTGACCCCGACGGCGGCCGGACCGCGCACAGCACCCCCGACGACGTCTGGGCGCTGCGCACCTTCCACACCGTCCTGCTCGGCGGCGGGCCCGTCGACCCTGGGCTCCGGGCGCGGGCCGAGGCGGCCGGGGTGCGGGTCGTGGCGACGTACGGCGCGGCCGAGACCGCGGGCGGCTGCGTCTACGACGGGCACCCGCTCGACGGGGTCGCCGTCGCGCTCGGGCCCTCGGGACGGATCCGGCTGGCCGGGCCCACGCTCTTCAGCGGGTACGACGGCGACCCGGCGCTCACCGCCGAGGTCCTGGTCGACGGGTGGTTCCACACCGCCGACGCCGGCCGGCTCGACGACGACGGGCGGCTGCAGGTGCTCGGCCGGGTCGACGACGTGGTGGTGACCGGCGGCGTCAACGTGCCGGGGCCGGCCGTCGCGGCCCGGCTGCGCGAGCACCCCGACCTGCTCGCCGCCGAGGTGCTCGGCGTGCCCGACGAGGAGTGGGGCCGCCGGCTGGTCGCCTTCGTCGTCGCGCGGGCGCCCGGCCGGGTGCCGTCGACGCAGGAGCTGCGCGACTGGGTGGCCGAGCAGCGGCCGCGCTCGTGGGCGCCGCGCCAGGTGCTCGCGGTGCCCGAGATCCCGCTGCTCGCCAACGGCAAGCCCGACCGGGTCGCGCTGGTCGCGCTGGCGGGGGATCCGACGTGAGGATCGTGTCGATCCCGATGCGCACCCGCTTCCGCGGGATCACCGTCCGCGAGGTCGCACTGGTCGAGGGCCCTGGGGGGTGGGGGGAGTGGAGCCCCTTCCTGGAGTACCCGCCCGAGGTCGCCGAGCCCTGGCTGCGCTGCGCCGAGGAGGCGGCAGCCGGTGACTGGCCCGACCCGCTGCGGAGCTCGGTCCCGGTCAACACCACGGTGCCGGCCGTCGGCGCCGAGCAGGCGCACGCGCTGGTCGCCGCGTCCGGTTGCCGCACCGCCAAGGTCAAGGTCGCCGAGCCCGGGCAGGTCGAGGCCGAGGACGAGGCCCGGCTCGAGGCGGTCCGCGACGCGCTGGGCCCCGACGGCGCGGTGCGGATCGACGTCAACGGCCTGTGGGACGTCGACACCGCGCTGCGGAGGCTGCCGGTCCTCGACCGCGCGGCCGGCGGGCTGGAGTACGTCGAGCAGCCGTGCGCCGAGGTCACCGACCTCGCCGTCGTACGCCGTCGGCAGCACGTGCCCGTCGCCGCCGACGAGTCCATCCGGCGGGCCGCGGACCCCTACCTCGTGCGCGACCTCGAGGCCGCCGACGTGGCCGTGCTCAAGGTGCAGCCGCTGGGCGGGGTGCGGGCGTGCCTGCGGATCGCGGAGGACATAGGGCTGCCGGTCGTCGTGTCCTCGGCGTTGGAGTCCTCCGTCGGCATCGCGGCCGGGGTGGCGCTGGCCGCTGCGCTCCCCGATCTGCAGCACGCCTGCGGCCTGGCCACCGTGTCGCTGCTGACCGACGACGTCGTCGAGGAACAGCTGCTCCCGGTCGACGGGTCGCTGTCCGTGGGCCGACCGGTCGTCGTGCCCGCGGCCCTCGACCGGCTGGCCGCCGCACCTGACCGGGTCGCGCACTGGGAGGCGCGGCTGGCCGCGGTGCGGGCGCTGCGGCAGGATCGCCGCTCGTGACCCCCGCCCCCCAGCAGCCCGAGCCCAGCACCGCCACCGCCCGGGCCGTGGTCACCGCACTGCTCGACGCCGGGGTCCGCGACGTCGTCGTGGCACCCGGGTCGCGCAACGCCCCGCTCTCCTTCGCCCTCTGGGACGCCGCCCAGGCCGGCCTGCTGCGGCTGCACACCCGGGTCGACGAGCGCTCCGCCGGCTTCCTGGCCCTGGGCCTGACCAAGAACGGCGCCCGCGCCGCGGTCACCTGCACCTCCGGCACCGCCGTGGCCAACCTCCACCCGGCGATGCTCGAGGCCGCCCACGCCGGGGTCCCGCTGTTAGCCGTGACCGCCGACCGGCCGGCCCGGCTGCGCGGGACCGGCGCCAACCAGACCACCGACCAGGCGGGGGTCTTCGGCCCGCTGGTGCCCCACCACGACCTCGGACCGGGGGAGGAGGTGCCGCTGCTGGACGGGCTGCTGCACCTCAACGTCCGGTTCGACGACCCGCTCGTCCCGGCGCGAGCGTGGAGCGACCTGCCTGCGGTCGAGGACCCGCCGCGGGTCCAGCATGCCTGGCGCGGACGCCACCTCGACCTGCTCGACCCCGGGCCGCGCACCGTGGTCGTCGCTGGGGACGACGCAGGCCCGCCCGCTCGGGTCCTCGCCGAGCGCGCCGGGTGGCCGCTGCTGGCCGAGCCCAGCGCCGGCTGCCGCACCGGCACCCACCCGGTGCGCACCTACCGCCTGCTCCTCGCCACCGACCTCGCCGACCGGGTCGAGCGGGTCGTGGTCATGGGCCACCCCACGTTGTCGCGGCCCGTCCAGGCGCTGCTCTCGCGCGAGGACGTCGAGGTGCTCTCGGCACCCACCCCCGGCGTCTGGGCCGCGCGGCCGTTCCGGGTCGACCGAGAGCTGGTCTGGGGCGAGCCGCACCCCGAGCAGCAGGCCGGTGACCCCGCCTGGCTGGAGGAGTGGCGCACCGCCGACCGCTCCGTCTCCGCCCAGCTCGACCGGCTGCTGGCCGACGAGCCGGACCTGACCCCGCACGAGGTCGCAGGGGCGGTCGCTGCCGCCGTACCTCCTGGTGGGCTGCTGGTGGTTGGTCCCTCCAACCCGGTCCGCGACCTCGACCTCATGGTCGCCGGGTGGGCCGTCGGCGACCGCCGCAAGGTGCTCGCCAACCGCGGTCTCGCCGGGATCGACGGCGTGGTCTCCACCGCGATCGGTGCCGCGCTCGCCCGCCCCTGGTCCTCCCGGGCGATCGCGCTCGTGGGCGACGTGACGTTCCTGCACGACGCCAACGGCCTGGTCCTCGGGCCCGACGAGCCGCGCCCCGACCTGACGATCGTCGTGGTCAACGACGACGGCGGCTCGATCTTCGCCGGGCTCGAGCAGGGCGACCCCGCGCACGCCGACCGCTTCGAGCGGGTCTTCGGCACCCCTCACCACGTCGACCTCGCGGCCCTCTGCGCCGCCACCCGCACCCCGCACTGGCGCGTGGAGTCGCTCCCCGAGCTCCACCAGGCCCTCGCCTCCCCGAACGGCGGCCTCGAGGTCGTCGAGGTCCGGGTGCGCCGCGACAACCGCCGCGACCTCGACGCCCGCATCCGCGCCCTCCGCCCCTGACCCGTCGCGAGGTTGCGCGCGACCCGTCCCTCAGCCCCCGAGCACGTCCTCGAGCCGCAGCGGCGCCCGGCCGAGGACCCGCTCCACGTCGTCGGTGACCCGGGCGCACGAGCCGTCGCGGATCGCCAGGTAGGTGCTGACCCAGGCGGCCAGCTGCCACTCCTCCGCCTCGGGGTACGCCGCCCGCCGGGAGTCCCACGCCTCCTGCTCGGTCTCGTCGGCGAAGACCAGGTCCCTGCCCAGCACCCGGCCGGCGCGCTCCGCGACCTCGGCGAGGGTCAGCGCCTCCGGTCCCGTGAGCTCGTAGGTCCGACCCGCGTGCTCCGTCGGCGCGCGCAGCACGGAGGCGGCGACCGCGGCGACGTCGGCGCGGGCCACGGCCGCGACCCGGCCCGCGCCCGCCGGTCCCCGCAGCACCCCGAAGGAGTCCGCGAAGTACGGCAGCACGTCGAGGTAGAAGGAGTCGCGCAGCAGCGTCACCGCCATCCCGGAGGCCGCCAGTGCCTGCTCGGTGTCGTGGTGGTCGCGGGCCAGGGTGAAGGTCGCGTCGGGTGCCGCCCCCTGGAAGCTCGTGTAGACGACGTGCCGCACCCCGGCGTCGGCGGCGGCGGCCACGAAGGACCGGTGCTGCGCCCGCCGGTCGGCCGACTCCGAGCCCGAGACCATGAGCAGCACCTCGACCCCGCGCAATGCCTCGCGGGCGCCCGCGGGGTCGGCGTAGTCGCAGCGCCGCACGTCGGTGTCCACCGCGGGGGCCCGAGCGGGGTCGCGGGCCAGCAGCCGCAGGTCCAGCCGCATGTCGGCGCCCCCGAGCAGGCGCACCACCTCGCCGCCCACCGCCCCGGTGACCCCTGTGATCCCGATCGTCCCTGTCACGAGCCCTCCTCCGACCTGGTGCCGACCGGCGGTCGGGACCTCACCCCAGCATCGTGTGCAGCGCCAGCCCGGCGATCACCCCGGCGGCGAGCAGCCCCGTGACCAGGCGACCGCGCGGCCCGGTGACCGCGCGGCCCAGCCCTGACCCGGCCGCGACCAGGAAGAGCTGCCACGACGCCGAGGCCGCGAACGCCGCCAGCACGAAGACGCTGCCCTCCAGCGCCCCGTCGACCAGGTCGCGGTTGCCGAGCACGACGGCCGCGAAGTAGACGACCGTCGCCGGGTTGACCGCCGTCACCCCCACGAACATCGCGTACGCCGGCAGCGGACCCACCGCCTGCCCCTCCTGCGTCGGGGCCGACCGGCGCGACCAGGCGTGGATCGCGGTGAGCGCGGCGAGCGCGAGGAGGACGAGGCCCGAGGCGATCCGCAGCCCGGTCGCCACCGGGGCCAGCAGCTGGGCCAGTGCCGCCCCCGAGACGACCGCGACCGCGGCGTACACGCCGTCGACGGTGGCCACGCCCAGCGCCGCCGACGCGCCGACCCGCCACGACGTGCGCGCCGTCAGGGTCACCAGCAGCGCGGCGACCGCGCCGACGGGGACGGCGATGGCCCAGCCGGTGACCAGGCCGGACAGCACCACCTCGCGCACGGGCCGCATCCTGGCGCACGCCACTGCTCCGCACCCAGCCGTTTACCGTGGGGCCCATGCGCCTGACCAAGTTCGGCCACGCCTGCGTCCGTGTCGAGCACGAGGGCACGACCGTCGTCATCGACCCGGGTGCGTTCACGGCACCCGAGGCCGTCGACGGGGCCGACCTGGTGCTCGTGACTCACGTCCACGCCGACCACTGGACCCCCGAGCAACTGCGCCGCGCCGACGCGCCGGTCCGGACCATCGGCGAGGTCGCGGACGCGATCGCCGCGCAGGCGCCGGACCTGGCCGAGCGGGTCGAGCGGGTGCGACCCGGCGACACCTTCGCCGCCGGGGGCATCGAGGTCGAGGTGGTCAACGAGCACCACGCGGTGATCCACCCCGACTACGACCGGGTGCACAACTCGGGCTACCTCCTCGACGTCGGCGGCACGACCCTGTTCAACCCCGGCGACGCCCTCGACGGCCCCGGCCGGCCCGTCGACCTGCTGCTGGCCCCGGTCTCGGCGCCGTGGCTGAAGATCTCCGAGGCGATCGACTTCGCCCTGGCCGTCGGCGCCCCGCGCACGCTCGCGATCCACGACAAGGTCTACTCCGAGCTGGCCCTCGGCATGGCCGACGGGCACCTGCGGACCTTCCTGGAGCCGCGCGGCCAGGAGTACCTCCGGCTGCCCGACGGCGCCGACCTGTAGCCGCGCCCGGTCCCGGCCGAGCCGTCACCCCCGCACCGCCGAGCTCTCACCCCCGCACCGCCGAACCGTCAGGAACGAACCCCCGAACCGTCACGTCCGACCCTCACCGGAGCAGGAACTGACGTCTCGAGGGTGCGGAAGTGACGGCTCGGCGGGTCAGGACAGCGCGTCGCGCACGGGCACGAACTTCGCCTGCGCCTCGGCCAACTCCGCCTCGGGGTCGGAGTCGGCGACGATGCCGCAGCCGGCGAAGAGCCGCACGGTCGGGCCGGTGACCTCGGCCGAGCGCAGGGCGATGCCCCACTCGCCGTCCCCGCTGGCATCCATCCAGCCGACCGGGCCGGCGTAGCGGCCGCGGTCCATCCGCTCGATCTCGGCGATCAGCGCGACGGCGTCCGCGGTGGGCGTGCCGCCGACCGCGGCGGAGGGGTGCAGCGCGGCGGCGAGGTCGAGGGAGGAGTGGGTGTCCTGCACGACGCCGGCGACGTCGGTGGCCAGGTGCATCACGTTCGGCAGGTGCAGCACGAACGGCGCCTCGGGCACGTTCATCGACGAGCAGTGCGGGCCGAGCGCGTCGGCGACCGAGCGGACGGCGTACTCGTGCTCCTCGAGGTCCTTCGACGACCGTGCGAGGTGCGCGGCCAGGGCCAGGTCGCGCTCGTCGTCGCCCGTGCGCCGGATCGTGCCGGCCAGCACCCGCGAGGTGACCAGCCCGCGCTCGCGGCGCACCAGCATCTCGGGGGTCGCCCCGACCATGCCGTCGACGTGGAACGTCCAGCACATGGGGTACGACGCAGCCAGGCGACGCAGGGGCCAGCGCACGTCCACGTCGGACTCGGCGGTGGCGACCAGGTCGCGCGCCAGCACGACCTTCTCCAGGTCACCGCGCCCGATCCGGGCGACCGCGTCGGCGACGACCGCCATCCACGCCTCGCCGTCGAGGGAACCGTCGGTGAAGGTGACCCCGGCCGGCGCGACGGGCGCCTCCGCGGCGACCAACGGGTGCTCGAGGTGCTCCAGGCCGCGGCCGACCGTGGTCAGCCAGGCCCGGTCCCCGCGACGGCCGACCACCACGGCCGGCACGACCAGCACGGAGTCGCCGGGGTCGTCGGCGAAGGCGAACGTCCCGAACGACACCAGCCCGGTGCCGGGCTGGGCCACCTCGTCCCGCACCACGGCGCGCGCGGTCAGCGAGCCCCACCAGTCGGAGGCGTCCTCGAAGCGTCCCGGTCCGGACGTCCGCAGCTCGGCGGCGCGGCCCCAGCCGATCAGGCCCTCGCCACGACGTACCCAGCTGACCGGCTCCTCGCCTGCGGGCAGCAGGGCGAGCAGGTCCTCGACCCGAGCGGGGTCGATGGCGACGGTGCGGGCGACCAGGGCAGGGGCGGGAGCCCCGAGCCCGTCCCCGATGGCACCTCCGCTCGTCACGGGTCGAGCCTACTCACGGGTCCGCGGGCGTCGGGCATCGAGAGAGCAGGATCACCGCGACCCGGATCGGGGAAGGGTGCCGGCCATGGGCATCACGGATCCTGAGGTCAACCGCGCGCTGCACGACCGGTGGCGCACGTCCCTGGCGGTGGCCGCGACGATCATGCTCCTGTCGGCCGGGGGCGCCTTCGCCGTCGGCTTCCTGTACGGCGACCACTCGGTCGTGCCCGTGCCGATGCTGCTCGGCGGCCTGGCCGTCCTCGCCGCCGTCCGCAGCGTGCCCCGGGCCGTGCTGCCGGAGGAACGGCCGGCGATGGCCCGCAGCGCCGGCTGGATCGTCCTGGGGATCTTGCTCTTCTTCGGGGCGCCGCTGCTCCTCGACGCCCTCGGGTGGGCGTGAGTCCTGCGCCAGGACCCACCGCCTAGTCTTCGACCCGTGGCCCGCGCAGACCTCGACAAGCAGCCGACCGACGTCCGTCGGATGTTCGACGCCGTGGCCAAGCGCTACGACGTCACCAACGACGTGCTCTCGCTGGGCATGGACCGCCGCTGGCGCACCGAGGTCGTCGACGCGGTCGCGCCGGTCCCGGGGGAGCGGATCCTCGACCTCGCGGCCGGCACCGGCACCTCCAGCGTGCCGTTCCACGACCGCGGCGCGACCGTCGTCCCCTGCGACTTCTCCCTCGGGATGCTCCAGGTCGGCAAGCAGGCACGCCCGCACCTGCCCTTCACCGCCGGTGACGGCACGAGGCTGCCCTTCGCCGACGACACCTTCGACGCGGTGACGATCTCCTTCGGCCTGCGCAACATCGTCGACCCGGTCGCCGGGCTGCGCGAGATGCTCCGCGTGACCCGCCCGGGGGGCCGGCTGGTGGTCTGCGAGTTCAGTCACCCCACGTGGTCGCCCTTCCGCACGGCGTACGTCGAGTACCTCATGCGCGCCCTGCCCCCGGTGGCCCGCGCGGTCTCCTCCAGCCCCGACGCCTACGTCTACCTCGCGGAGTCGATCCGCGCCTGGCCCGACCAGGCCGGGCTCGCCGCGCTGCTGCAGGAGGCCGGCTGGGCCGGGGTGGAGTGGCGCAACCTCACCGGCGGCATCGTCGCGCTCCACCGCGCCCGCGCGTAGGTCGGCCCCCTGAATTAAGCAACGCTCCTGTGCGGTAAATGCGCAGGTCAGCGGCTCGTCCGAGCCGGTCCGCACCTCACCCACCCCCCGGTGGTCGCCCGCCCAGCCGAGTGGCAAGATGTGGGGCGCGCCACCTCGTGATTCCGTTCACAAGGTCACGCGCCGGGCCCGGAGCCCGGCTCGGACCGGTCACGAGAGCCCGGCAGGCGGCGGCGCCGGAGAGGAGAGTCGGAGCACATGGAGCTCTACACACCGGTCCTGTTCCTCGCCGCGCTGGCGGCGGGCTTCGCGATCTTCTCGGTCGCCGTCAGCACGCTGACCGGCCCCAAGCGCTACAACCGCGCCAAGCTCGACTCCTACGAGTGCGGCATCGAGCCGACCCCGCAGCCGATCGGCGGCGGTCGGTTCCCCGTGAAGTACTACACCGTGGCGATGACCTTCATCGTCTTCGACGTCGAGATCATGTTCCTCGTCCCCTGGGCGGTCCACTTCGACGTCCTCGGCGGGTTCGGCCTCGTGGCCGTCGCGCTCTTCCTTCTCAACCTCACCGTCGCCTACGCCTACGAATGGCGACGCGGCGGTCTCGACTGGGACTGAGGATCGCGATGCACTGCACCTGCCTGCGTTGTCCTCGGTCGGCGACCGCTCCGCTGCGCTCCGCACGAAGGTCGCCTTCCCTCGTCCGCCTTGGCATGCACAGCACCTCGCGACCCTCAGCGTCGCCCGAGGAAGGAATGATCTGATGGGAATTGAGGAGAAGCTCCCCAGCGGAGTCCTGCTGACCACCGTCGAGGGGGTCGCCGGCTACTTCCGCAAGGCGTCGTTCTGGCCCGCCACGTTCGGCCTGGCCTGCTGCGCCATCGAGATGATGACCACCGGCGGCCCGAAGTACGACCTGGCCCGCTTCGGCATGGAGGTCTTCCGCGCCTCCCCGCGCCAGGCCGACCTGATGATCGTCGCTGGCCGCGTGAGCCAGAAGATGGCCCCCGTCCTGCGCCAGATCTACGACCAGATGGCCGAGCCCAAGTGGGTGCTCGCGATGGGCGTGTGCGCCAGCTCCGGCGGCATGTTCAACAACTACGCCATCGTCCAGGGCGTCGACCACGTCGTGCCCGTCGACATGTACCTCCCCGGCTGCCCGCCGCGCCCGGAGATGCTCATCGACGCCATCCTCAAGCTCCACGACCAGGTCCAGGACACCAAGCTCGGCGCCAACCGCCGCGCCCAGATCGAGGAGCTGGAGAACTCCGCCCTCAAGGCCCTGCCCACCTCCGAGATGCGGGGCCTGCTGCGATGAGCGACGACAAGAGCCCCGAGCAGCGCGCGCCCGAGCAGTCCCCGGAGAACGTCCCGGCCCCCACCGGCCAGGTCGGCCAGGTCGGTGTCCGCACCGGCATGTTCGGCGTCTCCGGCACCGGCGACACCTCCGGCTACGGCGGCCTGGTCAGCGCCGTCACCTTCCCGGCGCCCGTCCAGCGCCCCTACGGCGGCTGGTTCGACGAGGTCGCCGACGCCCTGGAGGCGGGCACCCGCGCCGCGGGCGTCGAGCACGCCCTCGGGGACGTCGTCGTCCACCGCGGCGAGATCACCTTCCACGTGCGCCGCGAGGACCTCGTCGCCGTCGTCAAGGTGCTCCGCGACGACCCGGCGCTGCGCTTCGAGTTCTGCGCGGGCGTCAGCGGCGTGCACTACCCCGAGGACACCGGCCGCGAGCTCCACGTCGTCTACCACCTCGGCTCGATGACCTGGAACCGCCGGATCCGGCTCGAGGTCACCGCGCCGGACTCCGACCCCCACGTCCCCTCGGTCACCGGCGTCTACCCCGCTGCCGACTGGCACGAGCGCGAGACCTGGGACATGTACGGCGTGGTCTTCGACGGCCACACCGCACTGACGCGCATCCTCATGCCCGACGACTGGCCGGGCCACCCCCAGCGCAAGGACTACCCGCTGGGCGGCATCCCCGTGGAGTACAAGGGCGGTTCGGTCCCGCCGCCCGACCAGCGCAGGAGCTACAACTGATGAGCACCACCGACGCGTACGCCGGCACCAACGAGACCACCGAGGGACGGGTCTTCACCGTCACCGGGCAGGACTGGGACGCGATCAGCCAGGGCCTCGCCGAGGAGGCCGAGGAGCGGGTCGTCGTCAACATGGGTCCCCAGCACCCCTCGACCCACGGGGTGCTGCGGCTCATCCTCGAGCTAGAGGGCGAGACGGTCACCGAGGCCCGCTGCGGCATCGGCTACCTCCACACCGGCATCGAAAAGAACATGGAGTTCCGCACCTGGACACAGGGCGTGACGTTCTGCACCCGGATGGACTACCTCTCCCCGTTCTTCAACGAGGCGACCTACGTCCTGGGCGTCGAGCGGCTGCTCGACATCGAGGACGACGTGCCCGAGAAGGCCCAGGTCATGCGGGTGCTGCTCATGGAGCTCAACCGCATCTCCTCCCACCTGGTCGCCATCGCGACCGGCGGCATGGAGATCGGCGCCCTGACCGTCATGACGATGGGCTTCCGCGAGCGCGAGCTGGTCCTGGACCTCTTCGAGCTCATCACCGGCCTGCGGATGAACCACGCGTTCATCCGCCCCGGCGGCGTGGCCCAGGACCTCCCGGTCGGCGCGCTGGAGGAGATCCGCTCCTTCGTCGCCCTGATGAAGAAGCGCATCCCCGAGTACGCCGCGCTCTGCAACGCCAACCCGATCTTCAAGGCCCGCCTCGAGGGCGTCGGCCACCTCGACCTCGAGGGCTGCACGGCGCTGGGCCTCACCGGCCCGGTGCTGCGCGCGACGGGCTACCCCTGGGACCTGCGCAAGACCCAGCCCTACTCGGGCTACGAGGACTACGAGTTCGACGTCCAGACGTGGGACACCGCGGACGCCTACGGCCGCTTCCGCGTCCGCCTGGCCGAGATGTGGGAGTCGCTGCGCATCGTCGAGCAGGCCGCCGACCGGCTGGCGGGCCTCGAGGGCGCCCCGGTCATGGTGGCCGACAAGAAGATCGGCTGGCCGAGCCAGCTCTCGATCGGCTCCGACGGCATGGGCAACAGCCTCGACCACATCAAGCACATCATGGGCGAGTCCATGGAGGCGCTGATCCACCACTTCAAGCTGGTGACCGAGGGCTTCCGGGTCCCGGCCGGCCAGGCGTACGTCCCGGTGGAGTCCCCGCGCGGCGAGCTCGGTGCGCACGTCGTCTCCGACGGCGGCACCCGACCCTTCCGCGTGCACTTCCGCGACCCGTCCTTCCACAACCTGCAGGCGACGAGCGTCATGAGCGAGGGCGGCCAGGTCGCCGACGTCATCGTGGCCATCGCCTCGATCGACCCCGTCATGGGAGGCGTTGACCGGTAATGGCACTCGACGAGAAGACCTACGGCGAGCTCCGCGAGATCGCCGGCCGCTACCCCGAGGCCCGCTCGGGGCTGCTGCCGATGCTGCACCTCGTGCAGTCGGCCGAGGGCCGGGTCACCCCCGAGGGGATCCAGGCCTGCGCGGAGATCCTCGAGATCACCCCCGCCGAGGTCAGCGGGGTCGCGACCTTCTACACGATGTACAAGCGCCGGCCCGTCGGCGACTACCACGTCGGGGTCTGCACCAACACGCTGTGTGCGGTCATGGGCGGGGACGAGATCTTCTCCCGCCTCAAGGAGCACCTCGACGTCGGCAACGACGAGACCAGCGAGGACGGCAAGATCACCCTCGAGCACATCGAGTGCAACGCGGCCTGCGACTACGCCCCGGTCGTGATGGTCAACTGGGAGTTCATGGACAACCAGACCCCCGAGTCCGCGGTCGCCCTGGTCGACGACCTGCGCGCGGGCAAGGAGGTCACCTCGACCCGCGGTCCGCGCCTGTGCACCTGGCGCGAGGCCGAGCGGGTCCTCGCGGGCTTCCCCGACGGCCGGGTCCACGAGGGCCCCGCCGCCGGTGCCCCGTCCCTGGTCGGCCTGGGCATCGCCACCGAGCGCGGATGGACCGCGCCCGAGGGCTCGGACGCCGGTCGTGGCACCGACCTCACCGGTGCTCCGGCCGACGTCGCCGCCGCCAGCGACGCCTCGCAGGAGGCGGAGGCCGCGGCCGTCGAGGAGGAGGCCCCCACAGCCACCACCGCAGCAGAGAAGAAGGAGGCGCAGTAGCGATGGTCGACACCCTGACGCCGGTCCTCACCGCCAACTGGAGCGCGGAGCGGTCCTGGACCCTGGAGTCCTACGAGCAGCACGGCGGCTACCGCGCGCTGAAGAAGGCGCTCACGATGGCGCCCGACGACATCATCACCGCCGTCAAGGACTCCGGCCTGCGCGGTCGCGGTGGTGCCGGGTTCCCGACCGGCATGAAGTGGTCCTTCATCCCGCAGGACAACCCCAAGCCGAAGTACCTCGTCGTCAACGCCGACGAGTCCGAGCCGGGCACCTGCAAGGACACCCCGCTCATGATGGCCAGCCCCCACACCCTGGTCGAGGGCGTCATCATCAGCTCCTTCGCCATCCGCGCCAACAAGGCCTTCATCTACGTCCGCGGCGAGATCCTGCACGTCATCCGCCGGGTCCAGAACGCCGTCGAGGAGGCGTACGCCGCCGGCCACCTCGGTAAGGACATCCACGGCTCCGGCTTCGACCTCGACATCGTGGTCCACGCCGGTGCCGGCGCCTACATCTGCGGCGAGGAGACCGCGCTGCTCGAGGGCCTCGAGGGCCGTCGCGGCCAGCCGCGCCTGCGCCCGCCGTTCCCCGCGGTCGCCGGTCTCTACGCCAGCCCGACCGTCATCAACAACGTCGAGTCGATCGCCTCGGTGCCCAGCATCATCGACCACGGCGCGGAGTGGTTCGCCTCGATGGGCACCGAGAAGTCCAAGGGCTACGGCATCTTCTCCCTCTCGGGCCACGTGACCCGCCCGGGCCAGTACGAGGCGCCGCTGGGCATCACCCTGCGCCAGCTGCTCGACCTGGCCGGTGGCATGCGCCAGGGCCCCGACGGCCAGCCGCGGCAGCTGAAGTTCTGGACCCCGGGCGGTAGCTCGACCCCGCTGCTGACCGCCGAGCACCTCGACGTCCCGCTGGACTTCGAGTCCATGGGCGAGGTGGGCACGATGCTCGGCACCCGCGCCCTCCAGCTCTTCGACGAGACCACCTGCGTGGTGCGCGCCACGCTGCGCTGGACCGAGTTCTACAAGCACGAGTCCTGCGGGAAGTGCACCCCGTGCCGCGAGGGCACCTGGTGGCTGGCCCAGACCCTGGCGGCGCTGGAGCGCGGCGAGGGCAGCGAGTCCGACCTCGACCTGCTCCTCGACCAGTGCGACAACATCCTGGGTCGCTCCTTCTGCGCCCTCGGTGACGGCGCGACCAGCCCGATCTCCAGCTCGATCCAGTTCTTCCGCGACGAGTACCTCGCCCACCTCACCCACGGCGGCTGCCCGTTCGACCCGGCCGCCTCGACCGCCTGGGCCGGCAAGGCCACGGCCGGAGCACGAGCATGACGACGACCCCCGACAAGACCGAGGTCGACCTCGTCACGCTGACCATCGACGGCGTCGAGGTCAGCGTCCCGGCCGGCACCCTGGTGATCCGGGCCGCGGAGCAGATCGGCGTGCAGGTCCCGCGCTTCTGCGACCACCCTCTCCTGGAGCCCGTGGGCGCCTGCCGTCAGTGCCTGGTCGACGTCCCCGACGCCGGCAACGGCCGCGGCTTCCCGAAGCCGCAGGCGTCCTGCACGCTCCCGGTCGCCCCGGGCATGGTCGTCAGCACCCAGGCGACCTCGCCGGTGGCCGACAAGGCCCAGCAGGGCGTGATGGAGTTCCTGCTGGTCAACCACCCGCTGGACTGCCCCGTCTGCGACAAGGGCGGCGAGTGCCCCCTGCAGAACCAGGCCATGTCCAACGGCCGCGGGGAGTCCCGCTTCGCGACCTCCGGCTCCGGCGGGGTCAAGCGCACCTTCCCCAAGCCGATCAACCTCTCGCCCCAGGTCCTGCTCGACCGGGAGCGCTGCATCGTGTGCCAGCGCTGCACCCGCTTCGCCGACGAGATCGCCGGCGACCCGTTCATCGCGCTGGTCGAGCGCGGCGCGCAGCAGCAGATCGGCATCGCCGAGGACGCGCCCTTCCTGTCCTACTTCTCCGGCAACACCATCCAGATCTGCCCGGTCGGCGCGCTGACCTCGGAGTCCTACCGCTTCCGCTCCCGGCCCTTCGACCTCGTCTCGACGCCCAGCGTCGCCGAGCACGACGCCTGCGGCTCGGCCATCCGCGTCGACCACCGTCGCGGCAAGGTCATGCGCCGCCTCGCCGGGGACGACCCGGAGGTCAACGAGGAGTGGCTCACCGACAAGGACCGCTTCGCCTTCACCTACGCCTCCCTCGACGACCGCCTCACCCACCCGATGGTGCGTGACCGGGTCGAGGACGGCGGCGATGGCTCGCTCCGCCCGGCGTCCTGGCCCGAGGCCTTCGCCGTCGCGGCCCGCGGGCTGCACGCCGCGGGCGGGGTGGGCGTGCTCACCGGCGGTCGCCTGACCGCCGAGGACGCCTACGCCTACGCCAAGTTCGCGCGGGTCAGCCTCGGCACCCACGACATCGACTTCCGCGCGCGTCCGCACTCCGCTGAGGAGGCGGAGTTCCTCGCCGCCCACGTCGCCCTCACGGGCCCGTGGGACGGCGGCGTGACGTACGCCGACCTGGAGTCGGCCCGCACGGTCGTGCTGGTCGGCCTCGAGCCCGAGGACGAGGCCGGCGCGGTCTTCCTGCGCCTGCGCAAGTCGGTCCGCCAGGGCGGGACCCGCGTCCTCGCGCTGGCGCCGTACACCACCCGCGGCCTGCGCAAGATGCACGGGACCCTCGTCCCGACCGTCCCCGGCCAGGAGCCGGCGGCGATCGCCGAGCTGCTCGGCCGAGCCGACCACGGCATCGACGCGGGCGCCGTGGTGCTGGTGGGCGAGCGGCTGGCCGCCGTCCCCGGTGCGTTCAGCGCGGTTGCCGACCTGGTCGCCAAGACCGGTGCCCGGCTCGCCTGGGTGCCGCGCCGTGCGGGCGACCGCGGTGCGGTCGAGGCCGGCTGCCTGCCCACGCTGCTGCCCGGCGGCCGTCCGGTCGCCGACGCCGCGGCCCGGGTCGACGTGGCCACCTCGTGGGGCGTCGGCTCGCTGCCCGAGGGTCCCGGCCGTGACGCCGACGCCATCGTCGCCGCGCTCGCCGCCGGCGAGCTCGGCGGACTGGTCGTCGCGGGCGTGGAGCCTGACGACACCACCGATCCCGCAGCCACGCGTGCCGCGCTCGACGCCGCGTCCTTCGTGGTCGCCCTCGGCCTGCGCGACACCGAGGTCACCCGCGCGGCCGACGTGGTGTTCCCCGTCGCCGCCGCGGTCGAGAAGGCCGGCACGTTCCTGACCTGGGAGGGCCGTCCGCGGCCCTTCGAGGCCGTGCTCCCCTCGCCGACCTCGCTGCCCGACCTGCGGGTCCTCGCCGGGATCTCCGAGGAGCTGGCGGCCCTGGGCCAGGGTGCCCCGCTCGGCTTCCGCACGGTCGCCGACGTCCGCGCCGAGATGGCGCAGCTGGGCCCGTGGGACGGCGAGCGCCCGACCATGACGCCCGTGCAGCCCGCCGCCGCCGGCTCGGGTGACGGACTCGCGCTGTCCACCTGGAAGTTGATGATCGACGGCGGCTCGATGCAGGACGGCGACAAGCACCTCGCCGCCACCGCGAGGCCCGCGGTCGCCCGCGTCAGCCCGGCGACGCACGCCGCCCTGGGTCTCGCCGACGGGGCTGCCGTCACCGTGACCGGTGACCGTGGCTCGGTGACGATGCCGGTCGAGGTCGTCGACGACATGACCGACGGCACCGTGTGGGTGCCCGCGAGCTCGACCGGCGCCGGCGTGCTCGCCGGTCTCGCCTCACCCGGCACCCGGGTGACCGTGAAGGGAGCAGGAGCGTGATCGCCCCGACCGTGGTCCGTGCGGCCGACGACCTCTCGGCCTTCGGCCAGGACCCCTGGTGGCTGGTGCTGGTCAAGGCCGGCCTGGTCTTCGTCGTGCTGGTCCTGCTGACGCTGTTCAACATCTGGTGGGAGCGCCGGGTGGTGGCCCGGATGCAGCACCGCGTCGGCCCCAACGTGCACGGCCCCTTCGGCCTGCTGCAGTCGCTGGCCGACGGCGTGAAGCTGGCGCTCAAGGAGGACCTGATCCCCAAGGCGGCCGACAAGGTCGTCTTCGTCCTCGCCCCCGTCATCGCGGTCATCCCGGCCTTCGTCACCTTCGCGGTGGTGCCGTTCGGGCCCGAGGTCTCGATGTTCGGCGAGCGGACCCCGCTGCAGCTGACCGACATGCCCGTCGCCGTGCTCTTCGTGATGGCGATCGCCTCGATCGGCATCTACGGCATCGTGCTCGGCGGCTGGTCCTCCGGCTCGACGTACTCCCTGCTCGGCGGCCTGCGCTCCAGCGCCCAGATGATCTCCTACGAGGTCTCGATGGGCCTGGCGCTCATCGCGGTCTTCATCTACGCCGGGTCGCTGTCGACGAGCGAGATCGTCGCGGCCCAGGAGGACCTGTGGTTCGGCCTGATCCTGCTGCCGTCGTTCGTCATCTACGTGATCTCGATGGTCGGTGAGGTCAACCGTGCCCCCTTCGACCTCCCCGAGGCCGAGGGCGAGCTGGTGGGCGGCTTCCACACCGAGTACTCCTCGCTGAAGTTCGCCCTGTTCTTCCTGGCCGAGTACATCAACATGGCCACCGTCTCCGCCCTCGCGACCACGCTCTTCCTGGGTGGCTGGCGCGCCCCGTTCTGGATCGACCGGGTCTGGGAGGGCGCCAACGAGGGCTACGTGCCGGTGATCTGGTTCTTCGGCAAGGTCCTGTTCTTCATCTTCTTCTTCATCTGGCTGCGTGGCTCCCTGCCGCGACTGCGCTACGACCAGTTCATGGCCTTCGGCTGGAAGGTCCTGATCCCGGTCGCGCTGGGCTGGACGATCCTGGTCGCCACCATGCGCTACGTCTCCAACACCTACGACGTGGGTGTCCAGGAGGTCCTCCTGTTCGGCGGTGCCGCCGTCGCGGTCGTGCTGCTGCTCGGCCTGCTGGGCAGCGAGCGCGAGGAGGAGCCGGAGGAGCCGGCCGCCCCCAGCGGTGGCTTCCCCGTGCCCCCGATGCCCGCCGGTGGTGCCGTGCGCGGTGCCGCGGCACCGCTCGAGTTCCCCCGATCCACCACCGTCCCGGCCGGTGCCGGGGAGGAGGCCTGACCTGTGGCTGAGAACGAGAAGACGTTCAAGGAGCAGTTCATCGACCCGGTCGCCGGGTTCGGTGTCACGTTCCGGACGATGTTCAAGAAGGTGGTGACCGAGCAGTACCCCTTCGAGAAGCTCCCCACCGCCCCGCGCTTCCACGGCCGGCACCAGCTCAACCGCTGGCCCGACGGCCTGGAGAAGTGCGTCGGGTGCGAGCTGTGCGCGTGGGCCTGCCCGGCGGACGCGATCTACGTCGAGGGCGCCTCCAACACCGACCTGCCCGACGGGTCCGGGCGGTACAGCCCCGGTGAGCGCTACG
Source organism: Nocardioides sp. (assembly GCF_030149505.1). GTDB lineage: Bacteria > Actinomycetota > Actinomycetes > Propionibacteriales > Nocardioidaceae > Nocardioides. The sequence continues at coordinate 12,372 of NZ_JASBRN010000053.1, read as the reverse complement.
GCCGCGTCTACCAGATCAACTACCTGCGCTGCATCCTGTGCGGGCTGTGCATCGAGGCCTGCCCCACCCGCGCGCTGACCATGACCAACGAGTACGAGCTGGCCGACGACAACCGGGCGGACCTTATCTACGAGAAGTCCGACCTGCTGGCCCCGCTCCTGCCGGGCATGGAGCAGCCGCCGCACCCGATGCGGCTCGGCGACGACGAGGGCGCCTACTACCGCGGTCAGTACGCCGCACCGGCGCCCGGCTCGAGCCTCGCGACGGGTCTGGCCGCGGGGGAGCAGGCATGAGCATCACCTTCTGGCTGCTGTCGGCGATCATCGTCCCCGCGGCGCTCGGCATCCTGTTCGTGCGCAAGGCCGTGCACGCGGCCCTGCTGCTCGCGGCGGTGATGATCAGCCTCGCGATCATCTACCTGACGCTCGAGGCGCCCTTCCTGTTCGCGGTGCAGATCATCGTCTACACCGGCGCGATCATGATGCTGTTCCTCTTCGTCGTCATGCTCGTCGGCGTCGACGCCTCCGACTCGGTCGTCGAGACCATCCGCGGCCAGCGCTGGCTGGCCTGGACCGCCGGTGTCGTGCTGGGCGCGCTGCTGCTCGTCGGCGTCGCGCAGATCTCGCTCGGCACCATGGTCGGCCTCGATGCCGCCAACAGCGGCGGCAACATCGAGGGCCTCGCCGACCTGCTGTTCTCGCGCTACGTCCTGCTCTTCGAGGTCACAGCGGCGCTGCTGATCACCGCCGCCGTGGGCGCGATGGTCCTGGCCCACCGCGAGCGGCTGGAGCCCAAGCCCACCCAGGCCTCGATGGCCGCGCAGCGCGTGCGTGACTTCTCCGAGACCGGCCGACCGCTGGTCCCGCTGCCCTCGCCGGGCGTCTACGCCCGTCACAACGCCGTCGACACCCCGGCGCTGCTGCCCGACGGCACCCCGGCCGAGGAGTCGGTCGCCCGGGTCCTCGCCGCACGCGGTACCGTCCGGTCCGCCCCGGCCCTCGCCGACGACATCACCGAGGTGCAGCGCACGCTCGGTGACGTCGACGGCGGACCCGCCGGCGGCGCGACCGGCGGCACCGACCAGGCCTCCGGCAGTGGTCACAACACCGAGAACCCGGAGGCCGGCGCGTGAACGACGTCAACGCCTACATCGGCCTCTCGGCCGTGCTGTTCACCATCGGCGCGATCGGTGTGCTGACCCGGCGCAACGCCATCGTGGTCTTCATGTGCGTGGAGCTGATGCTCAACGCGTGCAACCTGGCCCTGGTCGCCTTCGCCCACCAGCACGGCAACCTCGACGGCCAGGTCGCGGCCTTCTTCGTCATGGTCGTGGCCGCGGCCGAGGTCGTGGTCGGACTCGCGATCATCATGACCATCTTCCGGACCCGTCGCTCGGCCTCGGTCGACGACGCGAGCCTCCTCAAGTACTAAGGCGGACGATGTTCCTCTACACCGAAGGCGGCCACAGCATCCCCGTGGTCGACCCGATCAGCGCGGCCGACGCCGGCGGCGTCTTCCCGCTGCTGTGGCTGGTCATCGCGCTGCCCCTGCTCGGCGCCGTGGTGCTCCTGCTCGGCGGCCGGCGCACCGACGCGTGGGGACACCTGCTCGGCACGGCCACGGCGGTCGGCTCGTTCGTCCTCAGCACCCTCCTGCTCATCGCGATGATGGGCCGCGAGGAGGGTGACCGCTCGGTCACCCAGCACCTGTGGGACTGGGTGAGCGTCGGCGGCTACGAGATCGGGATGGACCTGCTGGTCGACCCGCTGTCGATCCTGTTCCTGATGCTGATCACCGGCGTGGGGTCGCTGATCCACGTCTACTCCATCGGCTACATGGAGCACGACCCGCGTCGCCGCCGGTTCTTCGCCTACCTCAACCTCTTCGTCGCGGCCATGCTGATGCTGGTGCTCGCCGAGAACTACCTCGGCGTGTTCCTCGGCTGGGAGGGCGTCGGCCTGGCGTCGTACCTGCTGATCGGCTTCTGGCAGCACAAGCCGTCCGCGGCCGCGGCGGCCAAGAAGGCCTTCGTCATCAACCGGGTCGGCGACATCGGCATGAGCCTGGCGATCGCGATGTTCTTCGTGACCTTCGGCTCGGCCAGCTTCACCGTCATCTCCGCCAACGCTTCGGGTGCCGGAGAGGGCACCATGACGGCGATCGGCCTCCTGCTGCTGCTCGGTGCGGCCGGCAAGTCCGCCCAGGTGCCGCTGCAGGCGTGGCTCCTGGACGCGATGGAAGGCCCCACGCCCGTCTCCGCGCTCATCCACGCCGCGACCATGGTCACCGCCGGCGTCTACCTCGTGGTCCGCTCGAACTTCGTCTTCGAGGCCGCGCCCGCCGCCCAGACCGCGGTCGTCGTGGTCGCCACGGTGACGCTGCTGTGGGGTGCGGTCATCGGCTGCGCCAAGGACGACATCAAGAAGGCGCTCGCCGGCTCGACGATGTCCCAGATCGGCTACATGATGCTGGCCGCGGGTCTGGGCGTGTACGGCTACGCCTACGCGATCTTCCACCTCATCACCCACGGATTCTTCAAGGCCAACATGTTCCTGGGCGCCGGCTCGGTGATGCACGGGATGAACGACGACGTCGACATGCGCCACTACGGCGCGCTGCGCAAGCTCATGCCGGTCACCTTCCTGACCTTCGCCATGGGCTACCTGGCGATCATCGGCTTCCCGCTGTTCTCCGGCTTCTGGTCCAAGGACAAGATCATCGAGACCGCGCTGGTCGAGAGCCCCGTCTTCGGTATCTGCGCGCTCATCGGTGCCGGTGTGACCGGCTTCTACATGACCCGCGTCATGCTGATGACCTTCTTCGGCGAGAAGCGCTGGCAGGACGGCGTGCACCCGCACGAGTCGCCCAGCGTCATGACCTTCCCGCTCATCGTGCTGGCCGCGCTCTCGGTCCTCGGCGGCGTGCTCTACCTCGGCGGCTGGATCAAGGACTGGTTGGTCCCGGTCGTCGGCAAGGCCCCCGAGCACGAGCTGCCGTTCCCGGCGATCGTCTTCTCGCTCATCACCGTCGCCGTGGTGGCGGTCGGTGTCGCGATCGCCTGGCTGAGCGTCGGTAGGCGCCCGATCCCCAGCACCGCCCCGACCGACGTCTCGTTCGTGACCCGCGCGGCCCGCAACGACCTCTACGGGGACGCCATCCACGACACCCTGGTCGTCGAGCCCGGCAAGGCACTGACCCGTGGGCTGGTGTCGGCCGACCGCTCGCTCGTGGACGGACTCTTCACCGGTGGCGCCTCGCTGGTGCAGGGCCTGGGCCAGGGCCTGCGTCGGGCCCAGAACGGCTTCGTGCGGTCCTACGCCCTGTCCATCCTCGCCGGCGTGGTCATCGTGCTCGCGGCCCTCCTGGTGGTGAACCTGTGAACGACTTCCCAGTTCTCAGCGTCCTGGTGGCGCTGCCCCTCGTCGGCGCGCTGGTCGTGCCGTTCCTCAAGGGCGCGGTGGCCAAGCAGGCCGGCATCGGCTTCTCGGTGGCGACCCTGGTCCTCGCCGTGGTCGTGGCCGCGCAGTACGAGCTCGACGGCGGCATGCAGCTGACCGAGACCTACAACTGGATCCCGGCCTTCGGCGTGCACTTCGCCCTGGGCGTCGACGGCCTGGGCCTGCTGATGGTGCTGCTCACCGCGCTCCTGGTGCCGGTCGTGCTGCTCGCCTCCTGGCGCGAGACGGAGACCGCGGTCGACGGCAACGAGCAGGGCAGCCCGACGGCCTTCGTCGCCTGGACCCTGGCGCTGGAGTCGCTGTCGCTGGCGGTCTTCCTGGCCACCGACGTCTTCCTCTTCTACCTGGTCTTCGAGGCCACGCTGATCCCGGCGTACTTCCTCATCGGTGGCTTCGGCCGCGCCGGCCGCTCGGCGGCCGCGATCAAGTTCCTGATGTTCCAGCTGGCCGGCGGGCTCATCCTGCTGATCGGCGTCATCGGGCTCTACGTCGTCTCCGCGCAGGCCGGCACGCCGTCGTACCTGCTCTCGGACCTGATGGCCCTCGACATCGACACCGAGGCGGGGCGCTGGCTGTTCGCGACCTTCTTCATCGCCTTCGCCATCAAGGCCCCGCTCTTCCCGGTGCACACCTGGCTGGCCGACACCACCGGCAAGGCCACGCCGGGAACGAGCGTGCTGCTGGTCTGCGTGCTCGACAAGATCGGCACCTTCGGCATGCTGCGCTTCTGCCTCGGGATCTTCCCCGAGGCCTCCCAGTGGGCCACGCCGCTGGTCATCGTGCTGGCGCTGGTGTCGATCGTCTACGGCGCCTTCGTGGCGATCGGCCAGGACGACGTGATGCGCCTGATCGGCCTCACCTCGCTGAGCCACTTCGGCTTCATCGTGCTGGGCATCTTCGTCTTCAGCACCCAGGGCGGCACCGGATCCATCCTCTACATGGTCAACCACGGCCTCGGCACCGCGGCGCTGTTCCTGGTCGCGGGCTACCTCGTGAGCCGTCGGGGCACCGCCTCGATCCGCGAGCTGGGCGGCCAGGAGAAGGTCACCCCGGTCCTCGCCGGCCTGCTGCTCGTCGCCGGCCTGGCCACGCTCGGGCTGCCGGGCCTCTCGCCGTTCATCAGCGAGTTCCTGGTGATCATCGCGGCCTTCCAGTACGCCTGGTACGTCGGCGCGGTCGCCGTGACCGGCATCGTGCTGGCCGCGATCTACGTGCTGTGGATGTACCAGCGCACGATGACCGGCCCGACCGCCGACGTCGTGACCCGCGACCAGGACCTCGGTGTGCGCGAGATCGCCGCCGTGGCCCCGCTGGTCGCTGCCCTGGTCTTCTTCGGCTTCTACCCGATCCCGCTGATGGACGCCGCCAACCCCTACGTCGGTGACCTGCTCAGCCACGTCGGGGTCACCGACGACCCGCCCGAGGTGACCGCGCCCGCGGCCGCCGAGACCGCCGAGGAGGGCGAGTACTGATGGAGTTCACCGAGCCCGCCCTCGAGTACGCCGAGATCTGGCCGCTGATCGTGGTCTTCGGCGTCGCCTGCCTCGGCATCCTCGCCGAGGCCTTCCTCCCGCGCGGTCGCCGCCACGTCGTCCAGGTGGCCCTGGCCGCCGTCGGCCTGCTCGTCGCGCTCGTCGGCACCGTCCTGGTCGGCACCAACCTCGACACGGTCGCCGACGGCGAGGCCCGCGGTCTCATCGGCGGAGCCGGGTCGGTCGTGGTCGACGGCCCCACGGTCTTCATCTGGGCGCTGGTGCTCGTCGCCTCGCTCATGGGTGTCGCGCTCTTCGCCGAGCGCCGCCTCGAGGCCGGCGTCTCCGCCTTCTCCGGCCAGGCTGCCGCCCTCCCGGGCAGCGACGCCGAGCGCAAGGCCCAGGGCCTGGACCACACCGAGGTCTACCCGCTGCTGATGTTCGCCGTCGGCGGCATGCTGCTCTTCCCGGCCTCCGGCGACCTGCTCACGATGTTCGTCGCCCTCGAGGTCCTCTCGCTGCCCCTCTACCTGCTCAGCGGTCTGGCCCGTCGCCGACGCCTGCTGAGCCAGGAGGCGGCGCTGAAGTACTTCCTGCTCGGCGCGTTCTCCTCCGGGTTCTTCCTCTACGGCATGGCGCTGGTCTACGGCTACGCCGGCTCGATGGACCTCGGCGCGATCGACGCGGCCGTCCGCAACGACTCCGCCAACTCGGTGATGCTCCGGATCGGACTGGGTCTGCTGCTGGTCGGCCTGCTCTTCAAGGTCGGTGCCGTGCCCTTCCAGGCCTGGACCCCCGACGTGTACCAGGGTGCCCCGACCGCGGTGACCGCCTTCATGTCGGCCGGCACCAAGATCGCGGCCTTCGGCGCGCTGCTGCGCCTGCTGTACGTCGGCTTCGGCGCCGACCGCTGGAGCTGGCAGCCCGTCATGTGGGTGATCGCAATCCTCACGATGCTCATCGGTGCCGTCCTCGCCGTCGTGCAGACCGACGTCAAGCGGATGCTCGCCTACTCCGCGGTCGCCCACACCGGCTTCCTGCTCACCGGTGTCCTGGGTGTCCAGGCCTCCGGCGAGCTCGCCGAGGGCCAGGTCACCTCTCTGCAGGCGGTGATGTTCTACCTCGCGACGTACTCCTTCGCCACGATCGGCGCCTTCGCGATCGTCAGCCTGGTGCGCGACTCCTCCGGCGAGGCCACGGCCTTCGACCGCTGGGCTGGTCTGGGCAAGCGCTCGCCGCTGGTCGCCGGTGCGTTCGCGTTCTTCCTGCTGTCGATGGCTGGCATCCCGCTGACCGCCGGGTTCGTCGGCAAGTGGGCGGTCTTCACCGTCGCCATGTCGGCCGGCGCGTGGCCGGTGGTGGTCGTCGCGATCGCCTCCTCGATCTTCGCCGTCTACTTCTACGTCCGCCACATCAGGCTGATGTTCTTCGACGTGCCGGAGGCCGACGCGGAGGTGGCCTCGGTGACCGCGCCGTCGCTGCTGACCAGCGGCACCATCGCCGTGGGCGTCCTCGGCACGCTGGTCCTCGGCCTGGTGCCGGGCCCGCTGCTGCAGCTCGCGGCGGATGCCGGACAATTCATCAGGTGAGCTCCACCCCGCCCCCCGCCACCCTGGCCCTGCCGGTCACCGACGACGCGCTCGCCGCCCGGCTCCGGTCCCGGATGGAGACCGTCGAGGCCCTGCTCGACGGTCACGTCGAGGGGCGCACCGCCTACGTCACCGAGGCGGCCCGGCACCTGCTGGCCGCGGGTGGCAAGCGGTTCCGACCGCTGCTGGTGCTGCTGGCGGCGGAGGCGGGGGAGCACCCCGACAGCGAGGACGTGCTCACCGCGGCCTGCGTCGTGGAGATCACCCACCTCGGCTCGCTGTACCACGACGACGTGATGGACGAGGCGGCGCTGCGCCGCGGCGCCGACTCGGCCAACTCCCGGTACGACAACCTGGTCGCGATCCTCACCGGTGACTTCCTCTTCGCCCGGTCCTCCGAGCTGACCTCGCGGCTGGGCGCGGACGCCGTGCGCATCCAGGCCGAGACGTTCACCCGCCTGGTCGAGGGCCAGATCATGGAGACGGTGCCGCCCGGTCCCGGCGAGGACCCCCTCCAGCACTACCTCGAGGTCGTCGCCGGCAAGACCGGCTCCCTCATCGCCACCTCCGCGCGCTACGGCGCCCGCTTCAGCGGCGCGAGCCGCGAGGTGGAGGAGGCGCTGGCGGCGTACGGCGAGATCGTCGGCTCGGCCTTCCAGCTCTCCGACGACATCCTCGACATCGCCTCGGAGACCGACGAGTCCGGCAAGACCCCCGGCACCGACCTGCGCGAGGGCGTGCCCACGCTGCCCACGCTCATGGCGCAGGCCTCCACCGACCCCGCCGACGAGCGGCTGCGGACCCTGCTGTCGGGCCCGATCGTCGACGAGGCCGAGGTCGCCGAGGCGCTCGGTCTCCTGCGTGCCCACCCGGCGATGGACCAGGCCCGTGCCTACGTCCAGGCGCAGGCCGAGGAGGCCAAGGCCCTGCTGGTCGTCCTCCCCGACACCCCCGTGCGTCGTGCGCTCGAGGCCTTCGCCGACCTCGTCGCCACCCGCACCGGCTGAGGAGGACGCGCCAGCGGACTCGGGGTCGGGCCAGGGTTCCACCCGATCCCGCTGCGGCCGAGTGCTCACTAGCGTCGGGTGCGGAGCGGGCCGGAGGGGTCCGCCGGAGGCAGGAGCAGGCGATGCGGGCGTGGGTGCAGGACGTGTACGGCAGTGCCGAGGTGATGGGGCTGGCGGACGTCCCGGAGCCGGTGCCGGGGACCGGTGAGGTGCTCGTGCGGGTCGCGGCCGTCTCGCTGAACGCCGCCGACTGGCACATCATGCGCGGCGAGCCGCGGGTCGCCCGGCTGGACCGGACGAACTTCGGCCGGCGCAGGCCGAAGCAGCCGATCCGTGGCCGGGACGTCGCGGGCACCGTCGTCGCGGTGGGCCCGGGCGTGGAGGACTGGCAGGTCGGCGACGAGGTGCTGGGCGAGCACGAGGGCACGCTGGCCGAGCTGGTCGCGGTCCCGGCGTCGTGCCTGGCGCGGCGCCCGGAGGCGGTGGGGGTGGTCGAGGCGGCGGCGGCCACCACGGCCGTGACGTGCCTGGACGCCGGCGGTGTCGGTGCCGGCACCCGGCTGCTGGTGGTCGGGGCATCGGGCGGGGTGGGCACGTTCGCGGTCCAGCTGGCGGTGGCGCGGGGCGCCGAGGTCACCGGCGTGTGCAGCAGCCGCAACCTCGACATGGTCACCTCGCTGGGCGCGAGCGCGGTCCTCGACTACACCCGCGGTGAGGTGGAGCGGTCGACGACGACGTACGACGTGGTGCTGGACCTCGTGGGCAACCGGTCCCTCCGGGACCTTCGGCGCCTGGTCGCGCCCCGCGGTCGGCTCGTGCTCGCCGGCGGTGGCAACCCGGGGGAGGGGGGTTACCTCGGCCCGATCGGGCTCTTCGCCCGCGGTGCCCTGCTGGGGCGCCTCCTCGGCATGCGGGTCACGGTGCCGTTCGCGAAGCCGGACGCGGCGCGGCTGGCCGAGCTGGTCGGCATGGTCGAGCGGGGGGAGCTGCGGCCGGTGGTGGAGCGGGTGTACCCGTTCGAGGACGGGGCCGCGGCGCTGCGGCACCTCGAGGTCGACCACGCCCGGGGCAAGGTCGTCGTCGCCGTCGCAGCTGCTCCCGGCGAGAAGGTCGACCCGGGCGCGGAGCCGCCAAGCCCGGCCTAGGCGTGGACGCTGCGGGGTCTCGTGGCCCGTCGCCGGCGCTCCCCGCACCTCGACCGACGGTCGGTCACAGCGAGTAGACCCGCTGCGCGTTGTCGTGCAGGACCTTGCGGACCAGGTCGGGGCCGTGGGGGGCCAGCAGGTCGACCAGGGCGCCCAGGATCGTCTCGATCCGGGCGACCGGCTTGTCCATGGGGTAGTTCGAGCCGAAGACGAGCCGCTCGGCACCGAAGACCGTCGTCGTGTGCTCGACCAAGGGCGCGACGAGCTCTGCGAGCCGGGACCGGTCGAGGTCGCGTGCGGAGTGGCCGAGCGGCGGGAAGGCGAGACCGGAGTGCTTGGCCACGACGTTCTGGTGCTCGGCGACCACGGCGATGTCGTCGCGCCAGCGGGCGAGCAGGTCGAGGCGCTCGGCCTCGGTGCGCCCGGTCGCCTTGCCACGGGGCCCCAGCAGCCCGATCGGGGTGGCGTAGTGGTCCAGGACGATCGTCAGCTCGGGGTACTCCGCGGCGAGGGTGGCGACCTCGCGCAGCTGGTGGGAGAAGACGAAGGTGTCCAGGGTCAGGCCACGCTCGACCAGGGCCGCGAGGCCGCGCAGCACGGGGGCCGAGGTGAGGACGCCGGGCTCCTCGATCCAGGACTTCACGCCGCTGTCGGGGTGGTGGGCGGTCATGAAGCGGATGCCGCGGAAGCGGCTGCTCGCGGCCGCGTGGTCGTCGAGGTGCCGGGCGAACTCGGGATCGCGCGGGTCGGCGTTGCCGACGATGGCCGCCAGGCGCGGCCGGCCCTCCACACCGAAGGGGAGCGCGTCGAGCCAGGCGGTCTCCTCCGACTGGTCGGGGCGGTGCCAGCCGCACTGCACGTGCACGGCGTCGGTGACGGGGACGCCCAGCACGGTCTGGACGGTGGCGACGTCGGCGGCGTAGTCAGCGGGGAGGTAGGCGCGAGCCACGTGCTGGGCGGTGAGGATCAGCTCCCGGCCGCCGCGGTCCAGCAGGACCGGCATCAGTCGCTCGAACAGCCCCGGTGCGCGCCGGTAGAGCGGCGCGAGTCGCGACGCCTCGCGCGGAGTGGTGAACGGATCCCACTGGTGGATGTGGGTGTCGATGATGCCCGGGACCACCTGGGACAGGTCCACCGTCAACCTCCTGGAGACTCCTGACGTCGACCGCGTGTCGAGCGGGACCAGGGTGCCACGGCGGTGGTCAGCGCAGGGGGCGCCTCACACCGCGGACGCCTCGGCCGCCAGCGCGAGCTGGCGGCGCCGGTGGGTCAGGGCCTCGGCGGTGAAGACGACCAGGGCGATCCACACCAGCACGAAACCGACCCAGCGGGCAGCCGGCATCTCCTCGCGGAACCACAGGACCCCCAGCAGGAACTGCAGGACCGGCGCGAGGTACTGCAGCAGCCCGATGGTCGAGAGCGGGACCCGCGTGGCCGCGGCGCCGAAGCAGATGAGCGGCACCGCCGTGACGATGCCCGTCGTGGTGAAGAGCAGGGCGTGGCCCACCCCGTGCCGCCCGGCCTCGGCGGTGCCGGCCAGACCGATGAACAGCAGGAAGCCCAGGGCCAGCGGGGCCAGCACCGCGGTCTCGACGGCGAGCGACTCCACCGCACCGACCGAGGCGGTCTTCTTCGCGAGCCCGTAGCAGGCGAAGGACAGGGCCAGGACGATCGCGACCCAGGGCGGGCGCCCGTAGGCGAGGGCCAGCACCACGACGGCGACCGCAGCCACCGCCAGGGCTGCCCACTGCAGCGGCCGCAGGCGCTCCTTGAGCACCACGACGCCCATGAGGACGGTCACCAGCGGGTTGATGAAGTAGCCCAGCGCCGTCTCCACGACGCGGCCGCTGGTCACCCCGTAGATGTAGGCACCCCAGTTGACGCTGATCGCCAGCGCCGCCAGGCACAGCAGCACGACCGTGCGCCGGTCCCGCAGCACCTCGGCGAGCGTGGAGCGCAGTCGCAGCAGCAGCACGAGCACGCCGACCGTGAGCGTCGACCACACGACCCGATGCGCCAGGATCTCCAGCGAGCCGGCCGGCTCCAGCAGCGGGAAGTAGAGGGGGAAGAGCCCCCACATGAGGTACGCCGCTGCGCCCAGCGCCACCCCGCGACCCGCGTCGTTCACCTCCGGAGCATAAGAGGCCTGTTTGGGTGGTCCGGCACCGGGGCAGAGAGGCATCGAACGTCAAGCCCCCCACCCCAGGAGTTCCCATGCGGACCATCCACCGCCTGCTCGCCACCCTCACCGCGCTGCTGCTCGGACTCGGCCTCGTCGTCGCGACCGGCCCCGCTGCCAGCGCCGAGCAGGTCGAGCGCCAGATCAGCATCAACGGCAAGGAGCCCAAGCCCAACAAGTTCCTCATCAAGGGCAAGATCGCCCCCAGCACCGGCGAGCGCGTCAACGCCGTCATCGAGACCAAGCTCTGCAAGCAGGACAAGGACTGCGGCGCCAAGTGGAAGAAGCTGCGCGGCATCGAGACCAACGCCAAGGGTCGGTACTCCGAGCGGGTCCCGGGCCTGAAGAAGGGCATCAAGCGCGTGTACTACCGGGTCTCCACCCGGGAGAACGAGAAGTTCCTCGCCGCCGTCTCGCCGGAGATCTACATCTACCGGATCTTCTGACCGGCACCGCCGGGCCGGCCGGCACAGCAGAGGGCCCCACCGTCACCGACGGTGGGGCCCTCTCGCGCGTGGGTGGGTGGACCTCAGACGACCGTCCAGGTGTCGCCGCCACCGATCAGGGCGGCGAGCCGCTCCGTCGGTGCCGCGGCACCGGCCTCCTCGACCGCACCCCGGGCGGTCGCGAGCTGGGCGCGGGCCTCGTCGTCGTACGTCGACCGCTCGACCTGGCGGAAGATGCCGATCGGCGACTGGTTGAGGTAGCCCGAGTCGGTGAGCCGGCTGATCGCGAACGCCGTCGTCGGGTCCGGCTGGTGCGCGTCGTGGACCAGGATCGCCTCCGCGCCGACCTCGGCCACGTCGACGACCTCGACGCCGCCGGAGGCCGAGCGGACCAGGCCGCGCGAGCCCAGGCCGTCCTCGGCCGGGGCGCCGAAGCGGATCGGCCGGCCGTGCTCGAGCGGGATGATCGCGTCGGCCTTGGTGTCGGGGCTCTTGATCGCGTCGAAGGCGCCGTCGTTGAAGATCGGGCAGTTCTGGAAGATCTCCACCAGTGCCGTGCCGCGGTGGGCCGCGGCAGCCGACAGCACCGAGGGGAGGTGCTTGCGGTCGGAGTCGATGGTGCGCGCGACGAACGTGCCTTCGGCGCCGAGCGCGAGCGACAGCGGCCGGAACGGTTCGTCGACCGAGCCCATCGGCGTGGACTTGGTGTGCTTGCCGCGCTCGGACGTCGGCGAGTACTGCCCCTTGGTGAGCCCGTAGATCCGGTTGTTGAACAGCAGGATCGTCATGTTCACGTTGCGACGCAGCGCGTGGATCAGGTGGTTGCCGCCGATCGAGAGCGCGTCGCCGTCACCGGTGACGACCCACACGTCGAGCTCGGGCCTCGCGGCCTTGACGCCGGTCGCGATGGCGGGCGCGCGGCCGTGAATCGTGTGGAAGCCGTACGTGCCCATGTAGTACGGGAAGCGGCTGGAGCAGCCGATCCCCGAGATGATCACCGTGTTCTCCAGCGACTTGCCGAGCTTCGCGAAGGCCGACTGCACCGAGCTGAGGATGCCGTAGTCGCCGCAGCCCGG
>NZ_JASBRN010000049.1 GCF_030149505.1 Nocardioides sp. | reverse complement strand
GGACGAACCAGACCAGGTGATCCTCAGGTAGCCAGTCGGCCATGTTCGGCGGGAGCAGGAACTCCTGATCCCGCACGACTGGGCGATACGAACGAGCCATGCCCAAGTATTTCGCCCCAGCCGCAAAAACGGGCCGATCTCTCCCGGCGATTTGCAACAGCCACCAGGTTGAACCGGAACGCCACACAGGCGACGTGTCCGGTCGGGTCAGCGACCCTTCACCGGCCGCGACGCCGCCGAGGGCAGGCTCTCGCCCTCGGCGTTGACCGCGACGACGCGGAAGGACCAGAGGCCCTTCGGCATGCGGAACTCCGCGCGCGTCGTACCCGAGGACAGCGGCTCGGAGCGCAGGGACCTGACGACGCTGCCGTCGGGGGCGATCTTGCTCCCGAGGACGACGTAGCCGGTGATCGGGGACCCGCCGTCGTCCAGCGGCGCGGACCAGGTGATGCGCGAGGTGCGCGGTCCACCGCGGCGGCCCGGCGAGGCCTTCCCGATGCTGGGGGCGTCCGGCACGGTCACGACGGGATCCGGGGTGACCGTGGCCGTCGGGGTGCCGGTGGGGGTGGGGGTCACCGTCGGGGTCGCCGTGGACGTCGGGCCGGCGGTCGGCGTCGGGCTCGCCGTCGGCGTCGGGCTGGCGGTCGGCGTCGGGCTGGCGGTCGGGGTGACCGTGCCGCAGCCGCTCAGCTCGAGGGTGTAGCGCCCGAGGCTGCCGTAGTCGTCGTACCCGGTGCTGGGGTTCCCGGTGCTGCCGACACCGTCGACCCGGGCGTAGAGGGGACCGCTGGCCGGGACGGTCACGGTCGCACCCATCCCGCCGGCACTTAGGCCGTCGCCGAGGGTCGAGAGCGGGTTGTCGGAGCCGCGCACGGCACCGGTGGCGTCGAGGACGGCGAGGTCGATGTCGAGGTTGGGACTGATCGGGGCAGGCCGTGCGCGCACGGTGACCGTGCCGCTGCAGGACCCGAGGGCGAAAACGTCGACGTCGGAGCGGCTGGCGATGATCGCGCCGGATGCCGGGAGGGCACCCGCAGCGGTGCCGACAGTGCTGCCGGCCTCGTCCGGGACGAGCCGCAGACCGCCCTCGAAGGTCACGGGGTCGGTGTCCAGCATCATCGCCAGGTCGTCCTGGTCGTTGAGGGAGCCGGAGAACAGCCCGTTGCTCCACTGGATCACGGGGCCGGGGCCCGAGCCCATGATCGGCGTCCAGTTGGCGTGGCCCTCGTAGTAGCCGTTGAAGTCGTCGCCGCTCCTGTCGTGGTGGTCGAGCCCGAGGTTGTGACCGACCTCGTGGCTGACGGTGGAGGCGACGGAGACGGGGTCGTCGAAGTGGCGGGTGAAGGCCCAGGCAGGCTGGTACCGCGCGTGCCGACCGGTGTCGTCGAAGACGCCGATGAAGGCGATCCCGGTGCAGAACTCGCTGCCACACAGGTCGGCGTGGACCTCGACGTCGTCGGTCACGACCGCGCGAGCACCGAAGACCCGGTCGGTCGGGCCGCTGCGCGTGATCGCCGCGGGGCCCGGGTCCTCGGTGGTCACGTCGACGTCGAAGGGGGCGTAGTCCTCGGCGACCATCTGCCACACCTGCTGCATCGCTGCGTGCTCGGCGGCGCTGAAGCCGCTGAGGTCACCGTCGAGGTCGAAGGGGTCCAGCTCGGTGTCGGAGGTCTGACCGTCGCCGAAGCCGTTCCAGTCGGTGCCGGAGACCGCGGCGCCCTTGAAGTCGATGAAGATGGTCAGGTCCGACTCGGGGCGGCTGTGCAGGGTGAACGTCTGCGTGCTGGGGAAGAGGGCGCCGGTCGTCGCGGGTCGCACGGCGGGCTGCTGCCGGGAGCCGATCTCGTCGCGGTAGGCCATCCGACCACTCGGGGTCAGCACGAGCGTCTCGTCGCGCAGCAGCAGCCCGCGCAGCTCGGCGGGGGCGCGGCCGTTGAGCGCGGCAATCTCGTCGAGGTCCTCGCCCACCACGCGCAGCGCGGCACGCCCGCCGACGGTGCGCGGCAGGACCGGGTTGTCGACGGCAGTGACCAAGGTCCGCGTGGGGGTGCTGACCGGCGGGGCCGCGTCGGTCGTGGACATGGACGCCGAGGAGCTGGCGATCGCCAGTGGCGCCGTCGCCGGGGCGAGCAGGACCAGGGCGACGAGGAGGACACGGAGGCGCACGTTCGACGGTAACGCCGCGGACGCCACGCGGGCCGGCTTCCACCGGAACCTTCACCGAACGTCCAGACGGGCGTGGTCCGCCCGGGTCACCCCGTCGGGACCGAGGTCCCGTCCAGCGCCTGGAGCAGCCCCGCGCACCAGAGGTCGGAGCGCCGCTCCACCTCCGCAGCGGCGACGCCGCGTCCGCCGTCGAGGGAGCAGCCCAGCCACGCGTCGCCCAGCACCCCGGCGCGCACGACCCGCGTGCCTCGGCCGACCTCGCAGGTCACGCCCACGCTCCGCGCCCCGTACGACGGTGCGTCGGCCAGCTCCGTGCAGCCGGGAGCGTCGCGCAGCGACCCGGCGAGCTCGGTGGCCAGCGCACGGCCGGCGGGGGGCACGGCCACCCAGGCGCGGGCCTCGGCACCGCCGGCCCTCCACGTGCACCCGTGCTCGTGCGCCACGTCGCGGGCAGCGCCCTGACTCCGACCCCTGCCGTCCAGCCGGATCCGGTCCCCATCGCTGTCCTCGCGGGCCGGGGGCGCCTCCGCGACGTCCAGCGCCGCGGCAACCACGGAGCCCGGCACCACCGGGCAGAACGGTGCCCGGGCGACCGCCATGCGGCGTACGGGCAGGTCGGCGAGGGTGACCGGGGCGGTCGCGCTGGCGGCGTCGGGGGAGGGGCCCACCGGGGCAGGGGCGGGGGACCCGGTGCACCCGGTGAGCACGAGCAGGCCGAGCGCCATGACGACACCGGTGGCGCCGGTCGCGGCGGACCGGTGGGGCAGGGGCACGCGCCGAGGCTACGCCGCCGGCGCCAGCGCCCCGGGTGGTGTGCGGCGAGGGCGGAGCGGGAGCAGGTGATCCGGCGCACGCACCGGCGGCACGCGGTCGGGCCAGGGCGGCCCCGGGCCGGCGGGCACGTACTGTGCTGGGGTGATTCGCTTCGAGAAGGTCACCAAGACCTACCCCGGCGCGGGCGCTCCGGCCCTGGACCAGGTGTCGGTGGACGTCGAGAAGGGGGAGTTCGTCTTCCTCGTCGGCCAGTCCGGGTCGGGCAAGTCCACGGCGCTGCGACTGGTGCTGCGGGAGTACCGCCCCACCTCGGGCCGCGTCTACGTCGCCGGCAAGGAGATCAACCGGCTCGCCGGCTGGAAGGTCCCGCGGCTGCGCCGCCAGATCGGCACCGTCTTCCAGGACTTCCGGCTGTTGCCCAGCAAGACCGTCGCCGAGAACGTCGCCTTCGCCCTGCAGGTCACCGGCAAGTCGCCGCGCGAGGTCAGGAAGCTGGTCCCCGAGACCCTCGAGCTCGTCGGCCTGCACGAGCGCGCCGACCGGCTCCCCGACGAGCTGTCGGGCGGTGAGCAGCAGCGCGTCGCGATCGCCCGGGCGTACGTCGCCCGGCCGATGATCCTCATCGCCGACGAGCCCACGGGCAACCTCGACCCGCAGACCTCCGTCGGGATCATGAAGCTGCTGGACCGGATCAACAAGACCGGCACCACCGTCCTGATGGCCACCCACGACCACGGCATCGTCGACCAGATGCGCAAGCGCGTCATCGAGCTCGACCACGGTCGGGTCGTGCGCGACGAGGCCCGCGGCGTCTACGGCTTCAGCCACTGACCCGGGCGCCCAGCCGAGACGGCCCGAGCCCGCCCCACTGACGAGACCCAGGAGCACCCTCCTCTCCCATGCGCTACGTCCTCAGCAACCTCGGCCAGGGGCTGCGTCGCAACTCCTCGATGCACCTCGCGGTCGTCCTGACCCTCTTCGTCTCCCTCAGCCTGGTCGGCTTCGGCGCCTTGCTGAACCGCCAGACCGACCACATCAACGACCAGCTGGGCAGCGAGCTCGAGATCACGGCGTACCTCTGCCGCAAGAACGACTCCAACCCCGACTGCCTCGGTGAGGTCACCGACGCGCAGAAGAAGGCGATCGTCAAGGTCGTCGAGGACAGCCCGGAGGTCGCGGGCTACCGCTTCGAGTCCCAGGAGACGGCCTTCGAGAAGACCAAGGAGCTCTACGGCCCCGAGGAGGCCGACCGGTTCGAGGGGCCCAACGCGATCCTGCGGCCCGAGGACCTGCCGGAGTCGATCTGGATCACGCTGGAGGACCCGCGCGAGTTCGAGGGGATCACCAGCGCGATCGTCGGGCTCGACGGCGTCGCGAGGCTGGTCGACCAGCGCGAGACGGTCGGTCAGATCACCGGCATCGTCGACTGGCTGCAGCGCGCCGCGCTCATCGTGGCGGCGGTCCTGGGGCTGGCGGCGCTGCTGCTGGTGGCCAACACGATCCGGCTGGCGGCCTTCGCGCGCCGCAAGGAGATCGGCATCATGCGGCTGGTGGGCGCCTCGACGCTCTACATCGCGCTGCCGTTCCTGCTGGAGTCCCTGGTCACCGCGCTGCTCGGCGTGGCGCTGGCCGGTGGCGCGCTGGCGCTCTTCCAGCAGCTGGTGGTGGTCGAGCAGTACTCCGGGTTCACCGTCTTCCCGCTCGTGGACTGGGCCGACCTGGGGTACGCCGTCGGGGTGGTCGCCATCGCCGGACCGCTCATCACGCTGGTCCCGACACTCCTGCTGACCCGCAAATACGTCAAAGTCTGATCCCGGGCACCTACGGTCGTCGGGACGACTTCCCCGATGCAACGAGAGCAGACCACGGTGCGCTTCTTCCCCAGCGCCTCCCGTCAGCGTCTCGCAGCGGCCGCCGTGGCCGGTGCGGTGGCGCTGGGAGCCCTGTCCGCCCCCACCCAGATCAGCCTCGCCGGCGACGACCTGAAGGACCAGCAGCGCAAGGTCCAGAAGAAGATCGACGGCGCGGCCGAGGACCTCGCGCACTCCAGTGCCCGGGCGCGCCGCGCGATGGCCGCCGCCGAGGCCGCCCGCGCCGAGCTCGACGCCGCCCAGGGTCGCCTGACCCGCGTGCGTGAGCGGCTCGACGCCGCCCGCCAGCGCGACGAGCGGATGGCCGCCAAGCTGGTCGCGGCCGAGGACCGCCTCGAGACCGCGCGCGAGGAGCTCGAGGCCGGCCAGGAGGCGCTGGCCGACCAGCGCGCCGTCGTGCGGGAGCGGGTCGCGGACTCCTACATGCAGGGCAGCCCCGAGCTGGCCACCATCACCAGCCTGCTGCGCACCCGCTCCACTGAGGACCTCACCCGCCAGGAGGCCGCCACCAGCGCCATCCTGGGGCGCGAGACCACGATGTACGACGAGCTCGAGACCGCCGAGGAGCTACTCGCCCAGCGCGAGACCGAGGTCCAGGAGGCGACCCGCCTCGTCGAGCGCGACCGTGAGCGGGCGGCCCGGCAGCTCGAGACGATCCGGCGCCTGGCCGGGCAGGCCGTCGCCGTACGCGACGAGGTGCGGGCGCTGGCGGTGAAGCGGGCCGACGCGCGTCGCGCCGCCTTCGCGGTGAAGATGCGCGACCAGAGGGCCCTCGCCGCGCTGCGCCGGCAGGAGGCGCGGATCAAGGCCCGGATCGCGGCGGCGGCCCGTGCGGCGCGCGGTAGCTCGGTGACCGCGCGCGCCACCGGCTACCTCACCATGCCCACCAGTGGCTACGTCACCTCGCCCTTCGGCATGCGCACGCACCCGATCTACGGCTACCGCAGCCTCCACGACGGCATCGACTTCGGCGCCCCGTGCGGCACCCCGCTCATCGCGGCCGGCACCGGCAAGGTCATCTCGCGCTACTACTCCTCCTCCTACGGCAACCGGCTCTTCGTCTACCTCGGCCAGGTCAACGGCCGGAGCCTCACGGTCGTCTACAACCACGCCCAGGGCTACCGGTACGACGTCGGCGACACCGTGCAGCGCGGCGCCGTCGTCGGCGGCGTCGGCAACACCGGCTGGTCCACCGGCTGCCACGTGCACTTCTCCGTGCTGGTCGGCGGGGAGCCCGTGGACCCGAACGGCTGGCTGTAGCCGGCCCCCACAACCCGATTGCCGAGGCCTGCGAGAATGGTCGGATGGCCAGGGAGCAGGGGCAGAAGATGATCGCGCAGAACAAGAAGGCGCGACACGACTACGCCATCGAGGACACCTTCGAGGCGGGCCTGGTGCTGCAGGGCACCGAGGTGAAGTCGCTGCGCCAGGGCCGCGCCAGCCTGGTCGACGGCTTCGTCGACATCGACCGCGACGAGGCGTGGCTGCACGGGGTGCACATCCCGGAGTACTCCCAGGGCACCTGGACCAACCACTCCGCCCGCCGCAAGCGCAAGCTGCTCCTGCACCGCGAGGAGATCGACAAGATCGAGCGCAAGATCAGCGAGAAGGGCCTCACGGTCGTGCCGCTGGCGCTCTACTTCAAGGACGGCCGCGCCAAGGTCGAGATCGCGCTGGCCCGAGGCAAGAAGTCGTGGGACAAGCGCAACGCCATCGCCGAGCGCACCGCCAAGCGCGAGGTCGAGGTCGAGGTCGGACGCCGGATGAAGGGCATGCGTGACTGAGGCCGCGGGGGACCTCTCCTGGGACGACGAGGTCGCGGCCACCACCGCCTTCTGGCAGCGCCTCGGCCTGCCCGGGCTGCTCGACATCCACACCCACTTCCTGCCGCCGCCGGTGCAGGCCAAGGTCTGGGCCCAGTTCGACGCCGCCGGACCGAAGCTGGGTCGTGAGTGGCCGATCCGCTACCGCGGCAGCGTCGAGGAACGGGTGGCGCAGCTGCGCGAGCTCGGCGTACGCCGCTTCTCGACCCTGCCCTACGCCCACCGGCCGGGCATCGCGGGCTACCTCAACGACTGGGCGGCTGGGTTCAAGCGCGAGGTCCCCGAGTCGCTGTGGTCGGCGACGCTCTACCCCGAGCCCGAGGTGGCGGCGTACGTCGCGGCCGGGATCGAGGCCGGGGTCGAGATCTGGAAGGTGCATGTGCAGGTGGGGGAGTTCCACCTCGACGACCCGCTCCTCGACCCGGTCTGGGCGCTGCTCGCCGAGGCCGGGACACCCGTGGTGGTGCACGCCGGCCACGCGCCGGTCGGCAACGACTACACCGGCCCCGCGTCCTCGGCGCGCGTGCTGGAGCGCCACCCGGGGCTGGCGATGGTGGTGGCCCACATGGGTGCGCCGGACTTCACCGAGTCCCTCGACCTCGCCGACCGCTACGAGCGGGTGCGCCTGGACACCACGATGGTCTTCACCGACTTCGACCTCGGCGACGGCACGCCCACGACGTACGCCGACGCCCTGCTCGAGCGCTTGGACCGCCAGCGCGACCGGATCCTGCTCGGCACCGACTTCCCCACGATCCCCTACCCCTACGTCCACCAGCTGGAGTCGCTCGAGCGCCTCGGGCTCGGGGACGACTGGCTGCGCGCGGTCTGCTGGGACAACGCGGCTGCGCTGGTGGGTGCCGAGCCCGGTACGCCGGGGCAGGAACGACCGGCGCAGGAACGACTGGCGCAGGAACAACCTGGTGGACGCCGCGGTTAGAGTGGTCGTACAACTCAAGAGGGGCTGATCGGTTTCGACTTGGGACGTTAGTTCCAGGGGAAGCGGGTCGAGGAGCCAGCGTCATCTCGTAAACGATCGCTGGAAACCAATAACTGCCAACGCTAAGCGCAGTTCCTTCGCTCTCGCCGCCTGAGCGGTGATCGAAGCGTCAGACCGGGCATCCGTCTCCGTCCCGGACCCTGGCGTCATCTAGGAGACTTGCTGCTCATCTGCTGTCAGGGTGGATGACCAGGACTCAAACCTGACTGAGCCCGTCGGGGAGGTGTTCGTGCCAGCCCCGGGGCCGAGAAAAGCGACCTCACGGACTGCACCCGGAGAAGACCTGGTTCGACGCTCGAGGACCGGGGTTCGATTCCCCGCAGCTCCACGCCTCACGACACGCGCGTGACCCCCTGCCTCGCCGGCTCGGGGTCGCGCGCGTTCGTCGTGCCCGGGCTGCTTCCATGGGGGACATGGGAGAGGTGAGCGACGTCGATGTCGTGGTCGTGGGCGGTGGCCAGAGCGGCCTCGCCGTGGCCTACCACCTCCACCGCCTGGGGCGCGGCCGGCGCGAGGGGGAGCGGCCGGCGCCGTCGTACGTCGTGCAGGACGACCACCCGCGGCCCGGAGGTGCCTGGCAGGACGGGTGGGACAGCCTGCACCTGTTCTCGCCGGCCAGCCACAGCTCGCTGGCGGGGTGGCCGATGCCACCGTGGACCGGCGAGGACAACCCGGACGCGGCGCACGTCGCGCGCTACCTGACCGACTACGAGCGCCGCTACGAGCTGCCGGTGGTCCGCCCGGTGCACGTGGCGCGGGTGGAGCGTGCGGCGGGGGAGGCGGGCGACCGCCGCTTCCGGGTCCTGGCCGACGACGGCCGCGCCTGGACCGCGGACTGGGTCGTGAGCGCGACCGGCACCTGGGCGCGACCCTTCTGGCCGCACGTCCCCGGCACGGCCGACTTCCGGGGGCGCCAGCTGCACACCGCGGACTACCGCGGCGCCTCCGACCTGGCCGGGCTGCGGGTCCTGGTCGTCGGCGGCGGCAACTCCGGCGCGCAAGTGGCGGCCGACCTGCTCCCGGTGGCCCGATCGGTGACCTGGTCCACCAAGGTGCCGCCGCGGATGCTGCCCGACGACGTCGACGGCCGGGTCCTCTTCGAGACCGCGACCCGGGCCGTGCGCGACCGGGCAGCCGGGATCGCCCACGAGGGCGTCGGCTCGCTCGGCGACGTGGTGGCCGTCCCCTCGGTGCGACGCGCCCGCGACGAGCACGGGCTGTCAGCCGAGCCGATGCCGAGCCGCCTCGTGGGCGACGGTGCGGTCTGGCCCGACGGCACCCACCGTCCCTTCGACGCGGTCGTGTGGTGCACCGGCTTCCGCCCCGCGTTGCGGCACCTCTCGCCGCTGGGACTGACCACACGTCGTGGCCGGCCCGCCACCACGGCGGTGGACCTGCCGGCCCGCGCTGGTGGCGGTACCCGTCGCTCCGCCCCGGTCGTGTCCGCCGACGACCCGCACGTGCTGCTGGTGGGGTACGGCGACTGGTGCGGTGACGCCTCGGCCACCCTGATCGGCGTCAACCGTGCGGCTCGTGACGCCGTGGAGGTCATCCTGGCGGCAAGCCCACCCGCACAGTGAGAGACCGGTCGCCCGGCGTCCACCTCGTCCCGGCAGGATGCCCCCGTGCCTGCCGCTCCCGAGGCTGAACCCCTCGTCCCGCTCCGCGAAGCCACCCGCGTCTGGTTCCTCATCTCCCTGCAGACCTTCGGGGGACCGGCCGGACAGATCGCGATGATGCAGCGCGAGCTGGTCGATGAGCGCCGCTGGATCGGCCAGCGCCGCTTCCTGCACGCCCTCTCGTTCTGCACGCTGCTCCCCGGACCCGAGGCCCAGCAGCTCTCCATCTACATCGGCTGGCTGCTCAACGGCATCAAGGGCGGCCTCATCGCCGGCACCCTCTTCGTGCTGCCCGGGCTCGTCGCGCTCCTCGCCCTCTCCGGCCTGTACGTCGGGCTGGGGGACACCACGGCGGTCGAGGCCCTCTTCGCGGGACTGGCGCCGGCGGTGCTCGCGATCGTCGCGCAGGCGGTGTGGCGGCTCAGCGGCCGGGCGCTGGGGCACCCCGTGATGGTGGCTGTCGCGGTGGCCGCCTTCGTGGCGCTGGCGGCCTTCGCCGTACCGTTCCCCGCCGTCGTCGCGGCTGCTGCCGTGGTCGGCTGGGTCCTGGGTCGGGTCGCCCCCCAGGTGCTGCCGCACGCCAAGCACGGTGACCCCGACAGCGGACCCGAGCCGCTCATCCCCGACGACGCGCTGCACCAGGAGCCGGCGACGCGCAGCCACGCCCTCAAGGTGGTGGTGGTCGGGGTGGTGCTGTGGGCCGCCCCGGTCGTGGCCTTCGCCGTGCTGCTCGGGCGCGACAGCGTCCTCGTCAACCAGGCCCTCTTCTTCTCCGGCACGGCGCTCGTGACCTTCGGTGGCGCCTACGCGGTGCTGACCTACGTCGCCCAGCAGGCGGTGCAGGTCTACGGGTGGCTCGCCCCCGGCGAGATGGTGCGCGGCCTCGCGCTCGCCGAGTCGACGCCCGGCCCGCTCATCATGGTCGTGCAGTTCGTGGCGTTCCTCGGCGCCTACCGCGACCCCGGCGGCCTCGACCCGTGGGTCGCCGGCGTGCTGGCCTCCCTGCTGACGGTCTGGGTCACCTTCGTGCCCTGCTTCGTCTTCATCTTCCTGGGGGCGCCCTACGTCGAGCGGCTGCGCGGCAACCACGCCCTGTCCTCGGCCCTCGCGGGCATCACCGCCGCGGTCGTCGGCGTCATCGCCAACCTGGCGCTCTTCTTCGCCCTGGCCACGCTCTTCGACGACCAGCGCGAGGTCGGGACGGGTCCGGTGTCGCTGGACCTGCCGGTGCTCTCCTCCGCAGACCCGGTCGCCCTGGGGCTCCTCGCCCTGGCTTCGCTGCTGATGTTCTGGCGCGGGTGGGGCGTGCTGCGGGTGCTCGGGGTCTGTGCCGCGGTCGGCATCGTGCTCGGGCTGCTGGGCGCGCCGGTCTGAGTGCGCTGAGCGACGTTCCGCACACCAGGAGCGCCCGAGGCGTGCGGAACGTCGCCGAGCGACCCCCTCCCCGGGGCCGCCGGCCGCCTACAGCCCCGCGAGGAGGGCCAGCACCCGCTCGTCGACCTGCGCTGCGGCCGCGGCGTCCCACGCCGCCAGCGAGCTGTCGACGAACAGGTGCTGGTCGCCGGGATAGGTGAAGACCTCCACGTCGTCGCGGGTGGCGGCGAAGGCGCGGGCCGGCTCGAGGTCCTCGAGGCCGAAGAACTCGTCGTCCTCCATCCCGTGCACCTGCACCGGCGCACCGACCGGCCACGGCCCGACGTGCTCGGGGTCGACGAAGGACTCCAGGAACACCCCCGCCACCGCGCCCGGACGCCGCGCGGCCACGTGCATCGCCGCGACCACACCCATCGACACCCCGGCGTACACCACCTGCTCGGGCAGCTCCTCGACCGCTGCCAGTGCCCGGGCCCGCACCTCGTCGAAGCCGCCGATCGACTGCACGAAGCCGAAGCCCTCCTCCACCGATCCGAAGGTGCGGCTGCCGAAGAGGTCGGGGGCGTGCACGACGTGCCCGGCAGCGCGCCAGCGCTCGGCCAGTGCCTCCATGCCCGGCGTCCGCCCGGCGACGTGGTGGAACAGGACGATCGTCTGCGTGCTCATGGGCCGACCCTAGGGCGGGCCGCTGACAGTGGCGTCGCCCGAGAGGTCTACCTTCGGTCCCGTGCTGCGCGAGAGGCGACCCCGGGTGCTCCGGCACCCGGCCCAGGTGGTCGTGGCCGGCTTCGCCGGCGCAGTGCTGGTCGGCACGCTGCTGCTGATGCTGCCCGTCGCCCGGAGCGGGACCGACTGGACCGACCCGCTGACCGCGCTCTTCACCGCGACCAGCGCGGTCTGTGTGACCGGGCTCGTGGTCGTGGACACCGAGTCGTACTTCTCCACCTTCGGTGAGGTGACGATCCTGGCGCTGATCCAGGTCGGCGGCCTCGGCACCATGACGCTGGCCAGCCTGCTCGGCCTGGCCATCTCCCGCCGCCTGGGGCTGCGGGCGCGGATGACGGCCGCCGCGGAGACGAAGGCGGTCGGTCTCGGGGACGTGCGCAGCGTGGTCGTGGGCGTGGCGCGCACCAGCCTGGTCGTCGAGGCGGTGGTGGCGCTGGTGCTGGGGCTGCGGTTCTGGCTCGCCTACGACTACTCGCCCGGGCGCGCGGCGTACCTCGGCGTCTTCCACTCGGTCTCGGCGTTCAACAACGCCGGCTTCGCGCTGTGGTCGGACAGTCTCATCGGCTTCGTCACGGACCCGTGGATCTGCCTGCCCATCGCCTTCTCGGTGATCCTGGGTGGCATCGGCTTCCCGGTGATCCTGGAGGTGCGCCGTCACCTCCGCACGCCGCGCCGGTGGTCCATGCACACGAAGATGACGCTCTGGGCCACGGCCGTGCTGCTGGTCCTCGGCACGGTGGTCGTCACCGCCAACGAGTGGCGCAACCCCGCCACCCTGGGACAGCTCGACACCCCGGGCCGGGTGCTGGCCGGGTTCTTCCAGGCGGTCATGCCGCGCACGGCGGGCTTCAACTCCATCGACTACGGCGCCGTCAACGAGGGGACGCTGCTGGTCACCGTGGTGCTGATGTTCATCGGCGGTGGGTCCGCAGGCACTGCCGGCGGCATCAAGGTGACCACCTTCGTGCTCCTCTTCTTCGTCATCTGGGCCGAGGTGCGGGGCGAGCGCGACGTGCAGGCCTTCGAGCGCCGCATCGGTGACCGGGTGGTGCGGCAGGCCCTGACGGTCGCCCTGCTCTCGGTGGGGCTCGTGGTCACCGCGACCGTCGTGATGGTGGAGCTGACCGGGCTGCGGACGGCCGTGGTGCTGTTCGAGGTCGTCTCCGCCTTCGCCACGGTCGGCCTCTCCACCGGCATCACCGCCGACGTCGGTACGCCGGCGCAGCTGATGCTGGTCGCGCTGATGTTCGTGGGCCGGCTCGGCCCCATCACCCTGGTCTCCGCCCTCGCGCTGCGCGAGCGGCAGCGGCTCTACCACCACCCCGAAGGAAGGCCTCTCATTGGCTAGGAACCAGCCCCGCGCGACCCCTCGTGGGGCGGTCGCCGTCATCGGCCTCGGCCGCTTCGGCAAGTCGTTGGCGCTGGAGCTCGTCGCGGGCGGCACCGAGGTGCTCGGGATCGACAGCGACCCGCGCATCGTGCAGTCGCTCGCGGGCCGGCTCACGCACGTCGTGGAGGCCGACTCCACCGACGAGGAGGCCATGCGCCAGCTGGGCATCCAGGACCTCGAGCGGGCCGTGATCGGCGTCGGCACCGACCTCGAGGCGAGCATCCTGTCGGCGTCGGTGGCCATCAACCTGGGCGTCGCGGACATCTGGGCCAAGGCCATCAGCGCCGCCCACGCCAGGATCCTGACCCAGATCGGCGTCCACCACGTCGTACGCCCCGAGCACGACATGGGCAAGCGCGTGGCCCACCTCGTGTCGGGCCGGATGATGGACTACATCGAGCTCGACGACGGCTACGCCTTCGTCAAGAGCAAGCCGCCCAAGCAGATCCTCAACAAGCCGCTGCGCGACACCGACATCCGCTCGGCGTACGGCATCACCGTGGTCGGTATCAAGCGCGGCAGCCGCCAGTTCACCTACGCCACGCCCGACACCGTCGTGGTGCCCGGCGACGTCATCATCGTCTCGGGCGAGCGCCGCGACGTGGAGCGGTTCAGCGACCTGCCCTGAGCCGGGCCGAGCGCGCGCGAGGCGTTCACCGAGCCGTCGACCGCGCGACCCGGACGCGTCGCGGTCCTGACGCCGTACGCCGCCAGCCTCCTGCCCATGACATCTCGGGTCAGGCGCGCGACCGCGCCCATCGCCACGTCCACCGTCCTCCTGGCGCTCGTCCTCACCGGCCCGCCCGCGGCCGCCGCCGAGCAGGCCGACCGGGCCGACCGCCCCGGCGGCGCGGCCAAGCCCCTCACCCAGCTCGACACCCCGCTGGTCGTCGGCCACCGCGGCGCCTCGGGCTACCGCCCCGAGCACACCCTGGCCGCCTACCGCCTGGCCGTGGAGATGGGTGCCGAGGTCATCGAGCCCGACCTGGTCCCCACCAAGGACGGCGTCCTCGTCGCCCGCCACGAGAACGAGATCTCGGGCACCACCGACGTCGCGGACCGACCCGAGTTCGCCGACCGCCGCACCACCAAGGTCGTCGACGGCCGCCCGGTCACCGGCTGGTTCACCGAGGACTTCACCCTGGCCGAGCTGCGCACCCTGCGCGCGGTCGAGCGGCTGCCGGAGGTGCGACCGGCCAACACCGAGTACGACGGCCGCTACGGCATCCCCACCCTGGCCCAGGTGCTGCGCCTGGCCGACCGCCTCGACGTCGCGGTCGCGCCGGAGACCAAGCACCCGACGTACTTCGACTCGATCGGGCTCTCGCTCGAGGAGCCGCTCGTCGCCGAGCTGGAGGAGGCGGGGCTCACGAAGAGGAAGAGCCCGGTGCTCGTGCAGTCGTTCGAGACCGCCAACCTGCGCGAGCTCGACACGATGACCAAGGTGCCGCTGGTGCAGCTGGTCTCCGGCTCGGGCGCGCCCTACGACGCGGTCGCCGCCGGGGAGCCCACGACGTACGCCGACCTGGTGACCCCGGCAGGGCTCGCCGAGGTGGCGACGTACGCCGACTGGCTGAGCCCCGAGAAGAACGTCGTGCTCCCGCGTGACCCCGCCACCGGTGCCACCGGCGAGCCCAGCGACGTGGTGGACGACGCGCACGCGGCCGGTCTGCGCGTCGTGGTCTACACGCTGCGCGCGGAGAACCAGTTCATGGCGACGAACTTCCGCCGCGGCACCGACCCGGACGCCTTCGGCGACATGGGTGCGGAGACCGTGGCCTTCCTCGAGGCCGGGGTCGACGCGCTGTTCACCGACCACCCCGACATCGCCGTCGACGCGCGCGACGCCTGGGTCGCCGACCGGGGCTGATCCCCCTGCCCCCTCCGGCCCGCTCGGACCGGCGTCGACTCGCCGGTCCGGGTGGGCCCGCCCGCCGTCCGGTCGGGGGAGGGTGGCGAGGTGCTGCTCGGGAAGCTCGTCCTCGTCGCCCTCTCGCTGTCCCTCGCCCTGGCGGCGCCGGCCGTCGGTGCGCCCGCGGACCGCGACCAGCGCGAGCACGCACCCGGCCTGCACCTCACCGCCCCACCGACGTACGCCGGTGAGCCGGCGCCGGTGACCGTCGTGCTCGCCGACGCGGCCGGCCAGCCGGTGGTCGGGGCGAGCGTCCGCGTCGAGCGGCTCGTGGGGGAGGAGTGGCGCGAGCTCGCCGTCGTGGTGACCGATGCGACCGGCAGCGCCGCGCTCGAGGCGGTGCTCGAGCGCGACCCGGGCGGCAACGTCGTGCGGGCGACCTGGGACGGGACCACGGGGGAGCCCGGCGGCAGTCCCGAGGACGGCGCCGCTCCCCAGGAGACCGGCCCCCAGGAGACCGGGCCGGTGACGCTGCCCCTGCTCCGACGCACCGCCCACGCCGAGCTCGCCGGCCCCGACGAGGTCGTCGACGAGACGAGCGTCCGCCTGGCACTGCGCTGGCGCACCCGTGCCGGGGAGCCGGTCACGGGCGAGGTGGTCCTCGAGGAGCGCCGCGGGGACCGCTGGCGCGTGGTCGAGCGGTTGCGCACCGACGAGCAGGGTCGCGCGTCGACCCGGGTCGCCCCGCGGGAGGACACCCGCTACCGCGTGCGCACGCCGCGGCAGCCCTGGCTGGAGGGCGACACCAGCCCCGTGCACCGGTTGGACAACACACCTCCCGGCACCGTCGTACGGGTCGGGGGGCCGGTGCCGCGACGCGCCCTGCCCCGGCCGCCGCGGGCCGTCGGCGAGGGATCGGCGCCCCGGATCACCCGGATCCCCGGCAGTGTCTGGCGCTCGATGACCGGGCGCACCTGGCACGCCGGCTGCCCCGTGGGTCGCGAGGGCCTGCGGCTGCTGCGGATCAACCACTGGGGCTACGACGGGTACCGCTACCGCGGCGAGCTGGTCGCCGCCGCGTCCGTGGTCGGCCAGATGTCGGCGGCGCTCTCGGAGATGTACCGCGCCGGGCTGCCGGTCCGCGCGATGTTCCGCGCCGACCGGTTCGGCTGGTCACCGCGACTGCGTGGCGCCGACGACTACGCCTCGATGGCGGCCGGCAACACCTCGGCGTTCAACTGCCGCCAGGTCGTGGGCCGGCCCGGCATCCGCTCGCCGCACGCCTGGGGCCGCTCGCTGGACATCAACACCTGGGAGAACCCCTACCGGTCCAGCCACGGGCTGGTCCCCAACTCGTGGTGGGCCTCGCGCTCGCACCCGCGGGTGGCCTGGCGCTCCAGCAGCCACCGGGTCGTCGCGATCATGCGCCGCCACGGCCTGCGCTGGACCTACGGCACCGCCGACAGCCACCACTTCGACGCCGTCCCGCGCAGCGGTGGTCGGGGTGCGGGACCGGGCGAGGACGCCCACGACCACGGAGCACCCTTGCTGCCGCCGGTCTGCGCGACGGAGGTCTGCGACTGAGGCAGTGCGCACCGTCGCAGGTCGACGGCCGAGGTGCGTGACGACCGTCGGTCCCCGGGGTTAGGTTGCTGCCCCGCCGGCGACCGTCGGCGTGTCTCGGAGGGAGCACCACCCATGCGCCTGCGCGCTCACCGCTCGACCCGTTCCGTCCTGGCCGCCGCCGCGGCCAGCGTCCTGTCCGTCACCGTCCTGACCGGCGCGGCGCCCGTGGCCGTCACCGCGGCGTCCTCGCCCGGCGTCGAGGTCTGCGAGGACGAGCAAGGCCACATCTCCGGCGCCCGCAAGGCCCTCGGCGCCACGGCGGAGGAGCCCGCGCTCTACCCGAAGAAGGACGCACCGAGGTACGGCGTGCTCCCCGACGCCCCCACGCTCGCGCCGGGCTCGGTCACCATCGACACGGTCTTCCACGTGCTGAGCGACACCGAGCCCACGGCCGCCGAGCGGGCCCGGACCGAGGACATGATCGCGGCGCAGATGGACGTCCTCAACGACGCCTTCGCCGGCACCACCGCCACCGAGGCCGCCGACACCGCCTTCCGCTTCGACCTGGTCAAGACGACCTGGACGGTCAACCCCGCGTGGGCTCAGGTCACCCCCGGCAAGACCGAGAAGGACATGAAGGCCGCCCTGCACGAGGGCGACTCCGAGACCCTCAACGTCTACTCGGCCGACATCGGCGGGGGCCTCCTGGGCTGGGCCTACTTCCCCAAGGGCTACAACAACGGTCGCGACTTCATCGACGGGGTCGTGATCCTCGACGAGTCCATGCCCGGCGGCACCGCCGCGCCCTACAACGGCGGCGACACCCTGACCCACGAGGTCGGCCACTGGATGATGCTCGAGCACACCTTCGCCAACGGCTGCACGCCGGTCGGCGACGGCGTCGAGGACACCCCGCGCGAGGCCTTCCCGCAGTTCGGCTGCCCCGAGGGCGCCGACTCCTGCGCGGCCCCTGGCCTGGACCCGGTCCACAACTTCATGGACTACACCGTCGACGACTGCATGGACATGTTCACCGAGGGCCAGGCCGCCCGCATGAGCGACGCGTGGCTGGCCTTCCGAGCGGGTGGCAACGGCTGAGCGTCGCCGCCCCATGATGTCGGCATGACCTCTGCGACCCCCGGCCGCGACTGCGTCTTCTGCGCGATCGTGGCCGGGGAGCTGGCCGCCGACGTCGTGCTCGAGACCGAGCACCTGCTGGCCTTCCTCGACCAGCGCCCCGTCTTCAAGGGCCACGTCCTCCTCGTCCCGCGCGAGCACCACGCCACCCTCCCCGACCTCCCTGCGCCGCTGCGCGACCCCTTCCTCGCCGCCGCGCAGGACATCGCCACCGCCGTGGTCGACGTGCTGGGAGCCCAGGGCTCCTTCGTGGCGATCAACAACACCGTGAGCCAGTCGGTCCCGCACCTGCATCTGCACGTCGTGCCGCGCACCAAGGGTGACGGGCTGCGCGGGTTCTTCTGGCCGCGGCAGAAGTACGCCGACGGCGAGCGGGCGGCGTACGCCGAGCGCCTCCGCGCCGCGCTCGCCTGAGCCTCAGCGCGTCCGGACCCACGCGTGTCGCGGCCGGTCCGATCCGCGGGTGCCGACCCCCGCCGCCGCCGGCCCGTCTAGGGTGCTGGGGGCCCAGCGCGGCGCCGCCTGCGCGCAGCGCGGTCACCACCGGCCACACCAGCGGGTCACCGCCAGGTCCAGCCAGTCCCCACTCAGTCCTGAGTCAGTCCAGACAGTCCCTCTGCGAAGGAGCACCACCACCATGGGTCGTTTCGACGGTCGCGTCGTCATCGTCACCGGAGCCGCGCGCGGCATCGGCTTCGGCACCGCCAACCGCTTCGCCGAGGAGGGTGCCTCGGTCGCGATCATCGACCTCGACGAGTCCGCCGCCTCCGACGCCGCCGGCCGCCTCTCCCTGGTCGACGGCGCCAAGGCGATCGGCGTGGGCTGCGACGTCAGCAACGCCGAGAGCGTCGACGCCGCCATCGCGCGCGTGGTCGAGGAGCTCGGCGGCGTGCACGTGCTGGTCAACAACGCCGGCATCACCCGCGACAACCTGCTCTTCAAGATGACCGAGGACGACTGGGACCTGGTCATGGGCGTGCACCTCAAGGGGGCGTTCCTCATGACCAAGGCCGCGCAGAAGCACTTCGTCGAGCAGCGCTACGGCAAGGTCGTGAACATCTCCTCGATCTCCGCGCTGGGCAACCGCGGCCAGGCCAACTACTCCGCGGCCAAGATGGGCATCCAGGGCTTCACCCGGACCCTCGGCATCGAGCTGGGCCCCTTCGGCATCAACGTCAACGCCGTCGCCCCGGGCTTCATCGCCACCGAGATGACCGACGCCACCGCGGCGCGCCTCAAGATGGACGTCGAGGAGTTCCGGAAGATGAACGCGGACGCCAACCCGGTCAAGCGGGTGGGGTACCCCGAGGACATCGCCGCGGCGGTCACGTTCCTGTCGGCCGACGAGGCGTCGTACATCACCGGCCAGACGCTGTACGTCGACGGCGGCATCACCCTCGGCTGAGCCCGGCCCCAGCACGACCGAGCAGCACCCGCAGCACCGCACGCCCCCTGGAGGTCCCCCCCGTGCTCACCCGTCACCGTCCCGCCCGCCTCGCCGTCTGCTCCCTGGCCCTCGCCGGCCTGCTGGGGGTGGCGGCCTGCGGGGCCGACGACCGACCGGACGCGGAGGGGCCCTCCGGGGCGGCGAGCCAGGGGGTGACCGCGGGCTCCGAGGTCACCCCGGAGACCTGGCCGCTCACGGGCCTGCCGGCCAAGGGCGGCAGCGCGGCGGCCCGGCACCCGGTGATGGTGCTGAAGATGGACAACACCTCCTCGGCGGCCCCGCAGATCGGGCTCGGCAGCGCCGACCTGGTCGTGGAGGAGCTGGTCGAGGGCGGGATGACCCGCCTGGCGGCGTTCTTCTACTCCGAGATCCCCGGAACCGTCGGGCCGGTGCGCTCCATGCGGTCCACCGACATCGGCATCGTCTCGCCCGTCGACGGCGCGATGGTCACCAGCGGCGCTGCCCCGATCACCATCCAGCGGATCCGCCAGGCCGGCATCCCGTTCTTCGGCGAGGGTGCGAAGGGGTTCTTCCGCGACTCCGCCCGCTCGGCGCCGTACAACCTGTTCACCGACCTCTCGCAGACCGCGACCCTGGTGCAGGGCCCGCCCGAGCGCCCGGCCGACTACCTGGAGTGGGGCGAGGCCAAGGACCTGCCGAAGGGGCAGCCCGGCCGCACGCTCGAGGCCCGCTTCTCCGGCGGGCACGCGACCAACTGGTCGTTCGAGGGCGGGCGCTACCGCAACGTCAACACCTTCGCCGCAGCCGGCGACGAGTTCCTGGCCGACTCCGTGCTGGTCGTGCGCGTGCGGGTCGGCGACGCCGGCTACCGCGACCCTGCCGGCAACCCCGTGCCCGAGTCGATCCTCGAGGGCAAGGGCCCGGCGGTCCTGCTGCACGGCGGCCGCGCGATCAACCTGACCTGGGAGAAGGCCGGGCTCGACGCCCCGCTGCAGCTACGCGACCGCCTCGGCACGGTGCGGGTGCCGGCCGGGCGCACCTGGATCGAGCTCGTCCCCGCCGCCACCGGCTCCGTGAGCATCGGCGGCTGACGTGAGGTCCCCCCGCTCGGCCACCGGCGCGCTGGTCGGTGGGCTGGTGGCGGGGGGCCTGCTGCTGGCCGCCCTGGCCGGTACGCCGGCAGGAGCCGTCGACCCGGGAGGCACCCGGCCCGCCCCGACTGCGGCGGCCACACCCGCGCCCGCTGACCCGGCCCTGGCCCGGATCGTCTCCCTGCGGCCGACCCCCGACGGCGGTCTGCGCGTCGTCTCCGACGTGAGCATGCCCGCCGCCGACGCACCCCGCCGCGGCGTGGTCGACGGTGCCCGGGCCCGGGTGCTCCTGGGGACCGCCGACGGCACGGTCCTGGCCCGCACCGCGGTCCCGGCCACCCACGTGCGCGCCGAGCTGCCGCGGGTCGCCGGCGCCACCGCGCTGACCGGCGAGCAGGTCCTCGACCCGGCGCCGGTCCTGCGGGTCCGTGTGCCGGTCGACGCCGACCTCACCTCGGTCCGGGCCCGCGTCGCGGGGGAGGGGTACGCCGCGGCGTACCGTGCCCCCGCGCGGCGCGCGGCCGCGACCGCCCCGACCCGGGGCGAGCTGCCCGGCCACCCGCTCGGCCCGTCGGCGAACCGGCTCGACGTCGTCGTCCTAGGCGACGGCTACACCGCAGGCGACCGCGCAGCCTTCACCGCCGACGCCGCGCGGGTGGCCGACGACCTGCTGGCCCGCACCCCCTTCGCCGAGCACCGCGACCTCGTCAACGTCGTCGGCCTCTTCGTGCCCTCCCAGGAGCGCGGCGCCGACCAGCCGCCGCCGTCCGCGACCTGCCGGGACTACTCCACCGCACCCGGCTGCTGCCCCGAGACCGGCACCGCCCACCGGTCCGGCTTCGTGGAGACCCGCTACGACGCGACGTACTGCTCCTTCGGCATCCAGCGCCTGCTCGTCCCCGCCGACACGGGCGCGATCGTCGCGGACGCCGACGCCGGCCACCCGGGCTGGGAGCAGGTGCTGCTCGTGGTCAACGACGAGGAGTACGGCGGGTCCGGCGGCTTCGTGGCGACCACCTCGACCCACGAGGCGGGCACCGAGGTGATGGCCCACGAGCTGGGCCACTCGCTGCTGGGCCTCGACGACGAGTACGACACCTTCACCCCCGGCTACCCCCCTTGCTCCGACGTGCCCTCCTCCCAGGACGGTCCGTGCCTGGCCAATGTCACCGACGTCACCGACCGCTCGCGGCTGAAGTGGCGGCGCTGGGTCGACCCGGCGACCCCGGTGCCGACGACCGGTCCGCAGCCGCCGGACGTCGTGGGGCTCTTCGAGGGCGCGCACTACTCACCGACCCGGTGGTACCGCTCCTGCCACGACTGCCTCATGCGCACGCTCGGCCAGCCGTTCGGCCGGGTCGCGGCCGAGCAGCTGCCGCTGCGCCTGCTCGCCGACGACCTGGGCACGTACGGCGTCAGCCTGGTCGAGCCCGGCTCCGTGCTGCCCCCGACCACCGACGTGGTCGTGGTGGCGCCCGGGGAGTCCGTGCGCCTGGGTCTGCAGGTGCTCGGCACCGGCGCGGGGACCCGCACCACCTGGACCGTCGACGGCACGACGGTCGCCGAGGACGTGCTCCCGACCGGGCCCGCCGGCGTGGAGGTCGTCGGCACCGAGGCGCCGCAGCGGGTGAGCGTCACCGTCGAGGCGCTGCCGGGGGTGCTGCACCCTGACGACGTCGCCCTCACGCGCGAGGTCCGCAGCTGGACCGTCGCGCCGAGCGCGGACGTGCCGGCGCCGGGGGAGGCCACGGGTCGGGCGACCGGTCCGGGCCGTCGCTACGTCCGGCTGCCCGCAGGGGTCGACTGCGCCGCCGGCACGCTGGCCGTGCGCCTGCTGCAGCCCCGCCAGCAGCCGCGGGTGCGCAGCGTGGTGCTCGAGGTCGACGGTGAGCAGGTCACCAGGATCGGCCGCAGTGCCGTCCCCGGTCGCCTCCGTCTCCCGCTCGCCGAGGGTGACCACGAGGTGCGGGCGACCGTGGCCCGCCGCGGCGACGCGCCGCTCGCCACCACCCGCTCGTACGCCGCCTGTTGACCGCCGAGCCGTCAGGTCCGAACCGCCGAGCCGTCAGGTCCGAACCGCCGAGCCGTCACTTCCGAACCGCCGAGATGCTGCGGCTGCGGACCGGGGTCGAGAACCTCGCGACTGTTCGGAACTGACCCCTCGATGGTTCAGAACTGACGGTTCGGCGGGGGCGGGTCGTGCCTCAGCTGCCGTCGACAGCGGCCGGGACCCCGACCGGGCTGGCGCCCGGGTCGGGGAGGGGGACGCCGGCGTCGGCGAGCGACTGGAACCCGGCGATGATGAAGCCGATGGCCGCCTCGACCCGGGTCGCGGCCAGGATCGGGTCGTCGGCGACGGCGACGTCCTCGCCGGCCGCGGACATCGCCCCGAAGAAGATCCGCGAGAACGTCTGGATCATCGGCTCGTCCAGCTCCCACGTGCCCGCGGAGAGCACCGAGCGGACGATGTCGACGACGGTGGCGAAGGTGGAGCGCTCCTCCTGCTCGCGGAACCGCTCGTAGCCCAGGACCGACGGGCCCTCCTGCACCACGATCCGTCGGTAGCGGGGCTCCTGGACGACCAGGAGGAAGGCCTCGAGGCCGGCGCGTGCCTTCTCCCACGGGTCGCGCCTGCCCTTGAGCGCCTTCTGGATGGCGCGCGAGGCATCGGAGGAGACCCGCTCGAAGACCGCCTCGAAGAGCGCCTGCTTGCCGCTGAAGTGGTGGTAGAGCGCGCCCTTGGTGACCTCGGCGCCGCTGACGATGGCGTCCAGCGAGGTCGCGGTGTAGCCGTGCTCGGTGAAGAGCTCCTCGGCCACGTCGACCAGGCCACGCTTGGTCGAGGCGGAGTACTGCGCGCGCAACGAGGTCCCGGGGACACCCGGGACCTTGGGCACGAGCTTGGAGACCGAGGACCTCGACATACCGCCAGTCTAGTGACGGGCGTCTCAGGGGCGCCGGAGCGCCCGTCGTCAAGACTTGTGGGGCGCCCGTCACAGGTGGCCAGGATCACCGCACCGACCACCCCGCGGTGTTTGCGTGGCTCGGATGCGGCTCCGTACTCTCGGTACGTACTCACGGTATGTGAACCGTGAGCCACACCACCTGATCGAGGAAGGCGACACCCCCATGACCTGGACCTCGTACCGCACCCGTGGAGAGATCCTCCGCGCCGTGATCTCCGAGGCCGACGCCCGTCGCGACGGCCTCCTGCCCTGGGACGTCGAGGGCGTCGCGGACTCCTTCGGCGACGAGCTCACGCTGCTCGGCGCCCTCCAGCTGCGCTGGCACACCCGCCTCGCCGGTCGGATCGAGCGCGAGCTGATGGCGCGCCCGATGGCCTTCGAGGACGCCGTCGTCGACGCCTGGCGCGCCACTGCCGCCGAGCTCCCCGGCGTCCGCGCCATCGTCGACCACCACCGCGCCCACCCGCTCGACGACGCCATGGCCCTGGCCATGGACAAGGCGGTGGCCAAGGAGCGCATCCTGCTCGCCGTCATGGCCGGCCAGGCCAGCGCGCACGACGCCGGCGCCGCTGCCGTCGGCGCCCGACTCGAGGAGAAGGCCCGCACGGGCTGGGTCCTCGCGCCGGTCCCCGAGCCCACCACCCCCACCAGCCTCCTGGGACGGCTCAAGGCGGCCTTCGCCGCCTGAGCCAGTCCGGTCGCCCCTCCCTCCCCTGCGCGACCGGCCCCGGGACCACCACGACCCCGGTCCGACGCCTCCCTCCCTTCTGACGTCGGCCCGGGGTCGTGCCACGCCGTGGTCGCGCTCTGCCGTGGTCGTGCGACGCCCGCGGGCGTGTCACGTGCGTGCGGGTGGCGCATGATGAGGCCATGAGCGGTACGACGCCGAGCGGTCGCGGCCCCGGCCTGGCCCCGGCCCCCGGGTTGCTCCTGGTCGCGGCCCCGACGCTGCTGGACCCGAACTTCGTCGACACCGTCGTCCTGCTCCTCGAGGCCGACGCGGACGGTGCGGTGGGGGTGGTGCTCAACCGCCCGAGCCCGGTGCCCGTGGACGAGGTCCTGCCCGCCTGGGGCGAGGTCGTCGCCGAGCCGGAGGTGCTCTTCCAGGGCGGACCGGTCAGCCCCGACGGGGCCCTGGCCGTCGCGCTGCTCGACGACGCCGCCGTCGTGCCCGGCGCCGGGTTCCGCCGGGTCGCCGGCCGCTTCGGGCTGGTCGACCTCGACACCCCGATGGACGCCGTGGCCGGTCGGCTCGCCGGCCTGCGGATCTTCGCCGGCTACTCCGGCTGGGGCGCCGGCCAGCTGGAGGACGAGATCGCCGAGGGCGCCTGGTACGTCGTGCCGTCCGAGGGTGGCGACCTGTGCCGCGAGGACGCGACCGACCTGTGGCGCGACGTCCTGCGCCGCCAGCCCGGCGAGCTCGCGTGGCACGCCACCCGGCCCGCCGACCCCGAGCTCAACTAGTCGCCCAGGACCCCGTGCCGATCTGGCCAGGCGGCCCCGACGACGTACAGTTCCACCCCGTGAGTGGATTCGGATTCGGCACCGACGGCGACGGCGGCGGGACCGGGACGGCCCTCGACGAGCGGGTCGAGCAGGATCGTCGTACCGTCCCCACCGACGAGGGCGACCACGAGCGCTTCTCGCACTTCGTCGACAAGGACAAGCTCACCGAGGCGCTGGTGATGGGCACCCCCGTGGTGGCCCTGTGCGGCAAGGTCTGGGTGCCCAGCCGCTCCCCGGAGCAGTTCCCGGTCTGCCCGGACTGCAAAGAGGTCTGGGAGTCGCTCAAGGACGACGGCGGCGCCGACGCGTGAGTGCCGCTCCGCGCCCCGACGAGGAGTCGGGCCCCTCGCTCACGCCTGCACCCAGCAATGCACTCAGCCCCGCCTTCCCGCACCGTGCCGCCTGGGGCACCGCGCCCTCTCTGCGCGCCTGGCAGCAGCAGGCGATGGAGAAGTACTTCGACCCCGCCCGCGAGGGCCGCGCCGCCCGTGACTTCCTGGCCGTCGCGACGCCGGGCGCCGGCAAGACGACCTTCGCGCTGTCGGTGGCCGCCGAGCTGCTGGGGCGCCGGATCGTCGACCGGATCATCGTCGTGGCACCCACCGACCACCTCAAGACCCAGTGGGCGGAGGCCTCCGCTCGCGCCGGCATCCCCATCGACCCGAGCTTCTCGGCCGGCAAGGGCCGCACCTCCCAGGACTACGTCGGCGTCGCCGTGACGTACGCCGGCGTGGCGGTCAACCCGCTCGCCATGCGCATCCGCACCGAGCGGTTCAAGACCCTGGTGATCCTCGACGAGGTCCACCACGCCGGCGACGCGCTGTCGTGGGGCGAGGGTGTGCGCGAGGCGTTCGAGCCCGCCGCCCGCCGACTGTGCCTGACCGGCACGCCGTTCCGCTCCGACGTCAACCCGATCCCGTTCGTCACCTACGAGCCCGGCCCCGACGGCATCCCGCGCTCGGCGGCCGACTACACCTACGGCTACTCGCACGCGCTGTCCGACCACGTCGTGCGCCCGGTGCTGTTCCTGGCCTACTCCGGCGAGATGTCCTGGCGCACCCGCGCCGGTGACGAGGTGGCGGCGCGGCTGGGGGAGCCGCTGACCAAGGACCTGACCAACCAGGCGCTGCGCACGGCGCTGGACCCGGCCGGCTCGTGGATCCCCTCCGTCCTGGCAGCCGCCGACAAGCGGCTCTCCGAGGTGCGCCGCCACGTCCCGGACGCCGGCGGCCTCGTGATCGCCACCGACCAGGACTCGGCCCGCGCGTACGCCAAGACGCTGCGCCAGATCTCCGGCGAGGCGGCGACCGTCGTGCTCTCCGACGACCCGGGTTCCTCGAAGAAGATCTCCGCCTTCTCCGAGGGCGACTCGCGCTGGATGGTCGCGGTCCGGATGGTGTCCGAGGGCGTCGACGTCCCGCGCCTGGCC
This sequence comes from Nocardioides sp., assembly GCF_030149505.1. Lineage (GTDB taxonomy): Bacteria > Actinomycetota > Actinomycetes > Propionibacteriales > Nocardioidaceae > Nocardioides. The sequence continues at coordinate 1,513 of NZ_JASBRN010000049.1, read as the reverse complement.
GTGGGCGTGTGGGCCACCACGACCTCGACCCCGCTCTTCTTCGCCCAGGCGGTCGGCCGCTTCGTGCGTGCCCGGACCCGTGGCGAGGTCGCCTCGGTGTTCCTCCCCTCGGTCCCGACCCTGCTCGGGTTCGCCTCGGAGATGGAGGTCGAGCGCGACCACGTGCTGGGCCGCAGGGTCACCAGCGAGGACGACATCTTCGCCGCCGAGAACGACCTGCTCGCCCAGGCCCAGGCCGGCGAGGGCGCCTCCGACGACCTGCTCGGCAGCTTCGAGGCGATCGGCTCCGAGGCCCGCTTCGACCACGTGCTCTACGACGGCGCGCAGTTCGGCCACGAGGGCGAGGTGCACGTCGGGTCGGAGGAGGAGATGGACTTCCTCGGCATCCCGGGGCTGCTCGAGCCCGGTCAGATGCGCGACCTGCTGCGCCAGCGCCAGGCCGACCGGGCGCGGTCGCAGGGGCGGGCCCAGAAGCCGTCACCCACGGACCCCGGCGACCCGGCGATCCAGGAGGTCGCGACGCACGAGCAGCTCGCCGTCCTGCGCCGCGAGCTCAACGGCCTCGTCGGTGCCTGGCACCACCGCACCGGCCAGCCGCACGGCGTCGTCCACGCCGCCCTGCGCAAGGAGTGCGGCGGCCCCGCGGCCGCCATCGCCAACGCCGAGCAGCTGCGCCAGCGCATCGACCGGGTCCGGGAGTGGGCCGCCCGGAAGTCCTCCTGAGTGCCGGGCAACCGCGGCTCCCTAGACTCACCGCCATGTCCTCGGAGACCTCCCAGACCCTCGACCGCGGCCTGCGCGTGCTCGAGGTGCTGGCCGGCACCTCCGGCGGCCTCACGGTCACCGAGCTCGCGCAGCGGCTCGAGGTCAACCGCACGGTCGTCTACCGGCTCGTGAGCACGCTGGAGCAGCACGGCCTCGTGCGCCGCGACGCCAAGGGCCGCCTCCACGTGGGGCTGGGGATCCTCCACCTCGCTGCCGCGGTCCAGCCGGTGCTGCGCGACCTGGCGCAGCCGGTGCTGCGGACCCTGGCGGAGTCGGTCGGGTGCACCGCGCACCTCACGGTCGTCGAGGGATCCGAGGCGCTCGCGCTCGCCGTCGTCGAGCCCTCCTGGACCGACTTCCACGTCTCCTACCGGGTCGGCACCCGCCACCCGCTCGCCCAGGGCGCCGCCGGCAAGGCGGTCCTGCTCGGGCGGGCCGGCCGCGACGGGGGCGCCCGCCCCCCGGCGTACGTCACGACGACGGGGGAGCTGCAGACCGGCGCCCGCGGTCTGGCCGCCCCCGTCCGTGGGGTCGAGGGGCTCGAGGCCTCCGTCGGCATCGTCACCCTGGGCATCCTGGACGAGCGGGTCGTCGCGCCCCAGGTCGTGGCTGCGGCCGACGAGGTGGCGGCGCTGCTGGTCGGCGAGCCGGGGTAGTCCGGAAGGATTTTTAGCCGCAGGAGGGGCGGAGGGGGTAAAATCGTGCGGTCTACCCCCCGGGAGCCGCCCCCCGCGCCCCCCGGGGCCGC
>NZ_JASBRN010000041.1 GCF_030149505.1 Nocardioides sp. | reverse complement strand
TGGGCACAGCGGTCATCAAGGTGTCCTTCTTCGAGTCGGTTGTGAGAGATCACTCGAAGGATCCACCTGGTGGCCGCGCCTACGTTGCAGGCACGCGCTCACTCAGGTCCGTCGTACACCACTCTGCTGGACTCCACTTTTAGCCAGGCTCTTATGAGGTCATGTCCGCCCGGCTGGCGCCGTCATACGGACCCGCGCCGGCCGGGCAATACAATTCAAAGACAGTCCAGCAGGACGTCAGTCGGAGTACCTGAGCCACGACCGCCACGGGCGATTCTCATCTTTACTGCCGGACCGGCCGCGTAATCTCACGACGAACGCGGCACCGCCGAATGAGAGGGGCCCGTCGACCACCACAGGAGATTCGTGAGCACCCTCGGCAACTTCGTCTGGTCGATCGCCGACCAACTTCGCGGCGTCTACAAGCCTCACCAGTACGGCGACGTGATCCTGCCGATGACGATCCTGCGGCGACTGGACTGCGTCCTCGAGCCGACCCGCGACCAGGTCCGCCAGATCGCCGAAGCCGAATCGCGTGAGGAACTGCGCGACGTCAAGATCAAGCGCGCCACCGGCCTGGGCTTCTACAACACCAGCCCCTGGGACTTCGCCACTCTCGTCGGCGACCCTGACGGCTTGGCCGCGAACCTGACGGACTACATCGCGGGGTTCTCCAAGAACATCGACGTCTTCGAGCGGTTCCGGTTCGACAACCAGATCGCCACCCTGTCTGAGAAGAACCGCCTGCTGATCGTCGTCCAGAAGTTCGCCGAGGTCGACCTGCATCCGAGCACCGTCAGCAACGCGGAGATGGGCGACCTCTTCGAGGAGTTGATCCGCAAGTTCGCTGAGGCCTCCAACGAGACCGCCGGTGAGCACTTCACACCACGCGACGCGATCCGGCTGATGGTGGATCTGCTGTTCGCGGGCGACGACCAGGCGTTGGTCGATAAGGGCGTGGTGCGCACGGTTTACGACCCGACGGCAGGCACGGGCGGCATGCTCTCGGTCGCAGAGGAGCACCTCGTTGGGACTCCCGAGCACCCCGGCCTGAACCCCGACGCACGGCTGCGTCTCTACGGCCAGGAGATCAACGACCAGTCCTACGCGATCTGCAAGTCCGACATGATCGCCAAGGGCCAGGACGCCTCCAACATCCAGCTCGGCGACACCCTCGCCGAGGACAAGTTCGCCGGCACCACCTTCGACTACTGCCTGTCCAACCCGCCCTACGGCGTGGACTGGAAGGCGTCCGAGAAGGCGGTCAAGGACGAGGTCGCCCGAGCCGGCGAACGGTCACGCTTCCCAGGCGGGCTCCCGCCGATCAGCGACGGCCAGATGCTCTTCCTCCAGCACCTCGCCACCAAGATGCGGCCCGTCCACGACGGCGGCGGCCGCGCCGGCATCGTCCTCAACGGCTCTCCGCTGTTCACCGGCGCAGCCGAGTCCGGACCATCGCAGATCCGCCGCTGGTTGCTGGAGAACGACCTGGTCGACGCGATCGTCGCCCTGCCGACCAACATGTTCTACAACACCGGGATCGCCACCTACGTCTGGATCCTCGACAACGCCAAGCCCGCCGAGCGGATCGGCAAGGTCCAGCTCATCGACGGCACCGGGTTCTACTCCAAGATGCGCAAGAACCTCGGCAACAAGTCCCGCGAGATCACGGCCGCCGACCGCGAGCAGATCGTCAAGCTCTACGCCGCCTACGACGAGACCGAGCACTCCAAGATCTTCCCCACCGACGCCTTCGGCTACTGGACCATCACCGTCGAACGACCCCTCCTCGACGAGCACGGCAAGGTCGTCCGCGACCGCAAGGGCAACCCGAAGCCCGACCCGAAACTCCGCGACACCGAGCACGTCCCGTTCACCTACGCCGGCGACGACCTCGGCGACGAGCGTCGCGACGCCACCATCAAGGCGTACGTCGAAGCCGAGGTGCTGCCGCACGTGCCCGACGCGTGGGTGGACGAGAAGAAGACCAAGGTCGGCTACGAGATCCCCTTCACCCGGCACTTCTACAAGTACGTCCCGCCCCGACCGCTGGAGGAGATCGACGCTGACCTCAACGGGCTGGTCGGTGAGATCCTGGATCTCTTGCGCGAGGTCGAGAAATGATCGCTGTTCAGTCGAAGCACTGGACTCCGGCCCGCATGGGTTGGCTCTTCCGACCTATCTCTGAGAGAGACCACCCTGACGAGACGGTCCTGAGCGTCTTCCGCGATCACGGCGTCGTGCCTAAGGACAGCAGATCGGACAACTTCAATCGAACCCCCGAGAGCCTGAACGCTTACCAGCTCGTGCAGCCCGGCGACCTGGTGGTCAATCGGATGAAGGCCTGGCAGGGATCTCTCGGAGTCTCCTCCCATCGGGGCATTGTCAGCCCCGACTACGAGATTCTGCGACCCACCACCGCAGACGCTGACCCGCCCTACCTTCACTGGCTGCTGCGATCACGCCCACTCATCGACCAATACGGGATGAGGTCGACCGGGATCCGACCGTCCCAATGGCGGCTCTATTGGGACCAGATGAAGACGATCGAGGTGGTGCTGCCTCCACTCACGGAGCAGCGCGCCATCGCCGACTACCTCGACCACGAGACCGGCCAGATCGACACGCTCATCGCCAAGCAGGAGCAGCTGATCGCGACCCTCCGCGAGCGCCGGTCGAGCCTGGTTGATCAGGTCCTGCTCCAGGACGACATTGAGCGAGTTCCGCTTCGCCGCGTGGCCGATGTGATCGACTGCGCTCACGTCACGGCCACCTTCGTGGACGATGACAGGAGCTATCCGGTCGCCAGCATCCGGGAGTGCCAGGGCAAGGTCGTTGATCTCTCGTCGTGTCGCCACACGACGAGAGACTTCTACGACTTGCTGAGAGCCGGTGGCCGCGAGCCACGAATCGGCGACCTGCTGTTCGTGCGGAACGTCTCGGTGGGACTTGTCTCTGTCGTCGCGCCCGGCACCCGCGACTTCGCTGTCGGTCAGGAGACTGTGCTCCTGCGTCGGACCGGTGAGATCAATACTGACTACCTGCGATATGCACTGACGACGAGCGTGGTCCGCTACGAGATCGAGGGTCGGATGATCGGCAGCACATTCCGCCGCATCAACGTGCCGGCGATCCGAACGCTGCCGATCCCGCTGCCTCCCCCTGCCGAGCAACGGCGAGCGGTGGAGCACTTGGATGAGCAGACCTCCAAGATCGACGTCCTGATCGCCAAGGCCGAGCGGTTCATCGAGCTCTCCAAGGAACGGCGCACGGCTCTGATCACCGCGGCGGTGACGGGTCAGATCGACGTACGGGCGTCGGCGTGAACGAGGTGCGCGAGCCGGACCTGAGCTACGTCATCCCCGGGTGGAGCGAGAACCGGTGGAGCGATCTGTTGGCCTCGCTGATCAAGACCGATCCAGCCCCGATGGCAGACCTCATCGGCATTGCGCCTGACGATGTCCGCCGCGAGGTCGCGGTGCCTGGTGAGATCCGGAAGTCCGACCGGCTCGACCTCCTGCTGACCGTCGGCGAGCGACAGGTCGCCACGATCGAGGCGAAGGTGCTCTCCGACCTGGGCCTGGACCAGCTCGCGCGCTACGCGAAGGTGTTCCCCGACGCCGAGCGGCGCTACGTGCTTCATCTCGCCGCTCTGCCGGTCAACCCAACCGCCACTCCCGGGTGGGACGAGCTCTCGTGGGAGGCGGTGCTCGCGGCGTACTCGTGCAGCGAGCATCCCTGGGTAGCGGCCACAGCGACGGCCTGGCTGCGGCAGCTGGACACCCTCGTCCCGGCCGTCGATGCCGACACGGTCTGGAACGACGTGCCGGACGATCCGCCCGCGTTCGAGCTCGCGCTGCGGGCCAGGATCGCCTGGCTCTCGCATCACCTGGATGGCATGACCTTGGAGCGCGACCTCATCCAGTCCTCCGGCGGTGGCATCTGGGTGCTGCGCTTCTGGGCCGACACGGCGGTGCCGAACCTGCGGGTGCAGGTCGAGGTGCAGGAAGGCATGACCGCCTACGAGTGGCGGCACGACCCGGACCGCCGCTACCGCGACCGCCTCAAGGGCCCGGCGCCTGTCGTGTCCCTCCGGCTGAGCGACGTCGACAGCTCGGAGGCGTTCGACTGGGGGCTGCTACGCCGCGTGTTTGCCGAGCACGTCCTCGATGAGAACGGCGATGCGCTCCCGGACTGGCCATGGCAGCTCACGCCGGCCAACCCGCGACATCCCGTCGACCGAGCCGCGTGGAAGGCGATGGTCGAGGCCGGTGGGCCGAAGTGGCTCGGGAAGGGCTTCGGGATGGCGGTCGCGACCAAGGCCTACCGGGAATGCCTGTTCGGAGCACGGATGCAGTTCGCGCCGACGCTGACGCTCGGACAGATCCGCAGCGAGTTGCTGCGTCTGGAGCCGCTGGTTCTCGCGATGTCGGCCACGGTCGATGCATCCGCGCATTAGCGTGGCTGCTGTGAGTGTCGAGCTCGAGCGAGCCTTCGAGGACGAGATCTGCGCCCACCTGGCCGCGAACGGGTGGCTCTACTCGCCCAACGGCAACGGGTACGACAAGGCCCGTGCCCTCTTCCCCGAGGACGTCCTCGACTGGCTGCAAGAGACACAGCCCGAGGAGTGGGCCAAGGTCGTCAAGCCGTCGACATCGACGGCAGAGCAGGGGCGGGCCAAGGAGCAGTTGCTCGACCGGCTCGTGAAGACGCTCGACCTTCCGTTGGAGTCGGGCGGCGGCACTCTCGCCGTACTCCGCAAGGGGTTCAAGAAGACGCCGGCCCGGTTCGCGATGTGCGAGTTCAAGCCCGCCACCACGCTCAACGCGGCAGCGATGGAGCGGTATGCCGCCGTTCGGCTGCGCGTGATGCGGCAGGTCTACTACTCAGGCGAGCACAAGGGCTCGATCGACCTGGTGCTGTTCGTCAACGGGCTGCCGGTCGCCACGCTCGAGCTCAAGACCGACAACACCCAGTCGATCGAGCACGCCAAGGCGCAGTACCGCACCGACCGCGACCCGAAGGGCGAGCCGCTGCTCGGGTTCGCCAATCGATGCCTGGTGCACTTCGCGGTCTCCAACGACGAGGTCGCGATGACGACGCGGCTCGCCGGGAAGGCGACCCACTTCCTGCCGTTCAACGTGGGCAACGACGGCGCGGCGGGCAACCCGGTCAACCCGCGCGGCGCCGCGACGTCATACCTCTGGGAGCGGGTCCTGCAGCGCGACTCCTGGCTGCACATCATCGGCAAGCTGCTCCACCTCGAGACCCGCACCGACATCGACCCCATCACGGGCGAGGCGTCGAAGAAGACGACACTGCTCTTCCCCCGCTTCCACCAGTGGGAGCTGGTCACCAACCTGCTCGCGACCGCCGCCCAGGAGGGGCCGGGACACCGCTACCTCGCGATGCACTCCGCCGGCTCGGGCAAGACCAACTCGATCGCCTGGACCGCACACGGCCTGGCCACCCTGTTCGACGAGCGCAACCAGAAGGTCTTCGACACCGTCATCGTCGTCACCGACCGCACCGTGCTCGACGACCAGCTCCAGAAGGCGATCAAGCAGATCGAGGGCGTCGACGGCACCGTCGCCACCATCAACGCCGATCAGGTCCGCAACGCGGGCACCGGATCCAAGTCCGGTCTCCTTGCCGCCGAGCTCCTCGCCGGCAAGCTCATCGTGATCGTCACGATGCAGACCTTCCCGTTCGCGCTCCAGGCGATCCGCGACAACGCCGGCCTGGCCGGGAGGAGGTTCGCGATCATCGCCGACGAGGCCCACTCCTCCCAGACCGGGCGGACGTCGCAGCAGCTGCGCGCCGTACTCACAGCTGAGGAGCTGGCGGACCTCGACGACGGCGGCGAGATCGACACCGAGGCGATCCTCGCGGCGGAGATGGAGGCGCGGGCGGAATCACCCAACCTCTCGTTCTTCGCCTTCACCGCCACTCCGAAGAACAAGACGCTCGAGCTGTTCGGCCGCCCCGACGCGGATGGCGTTCCGCGGCAGTTCCACGTGTACTCGATGCAGCAGGCGATCGAGGAGGGCTACATCCTCGACGTGCTGCGCAACTACACGACGTACGACACCGCGTTCCAGATCGCCGAGCGCTCTCGGCAGCATCTGGAAGAGGTGAAGCTGGTCGACGAGTCCGAGGCCACCAAGGGCCTGATGCGCTGGGTGTCACTGCACCCGACGAACATCGCTCAGAAGGTGCAGATCATCGTCGAGCACTACCGCGCCAACGTGCGTCACCTGCTCGACGGGCACGCCAAGGCCATGGTCGTCACCAGCTCCCGCGAGCACGCCGTGCGCTACAAGGAGGCGATCGATGCCTACATCGCCAAGCGCGGCTACCGGCTCGCCACGCTGGTCGCATTCTCGGGCTCGATCACCGTCGACGGTGTTGCGTTCGCCGGCGCGGAGCCGCCGTACACCGAAGCCAACCTCAACTCCGGGCTGCGGGGGCGGACCCTGCCGGTCGCGTTCGGCACCGACGACTTCCAGATTCTGATCGTCGCCAACAAGTACCAGACCGGCTTCGACCAGCCGCTGTTGAGCGCGATGTACGTCGACAAGCGACTCTCCGGCGTCACGGCCGTGCAGACGCTCTCCCGGCTCAACCGGACCTATCCCGCAGGTGGCAAGGACACGACCTACGTCCTGGACTTCGTCAACGATCCCGCCGAGATCCTCGGCTCCTTCAAGCCCTACTACCGCGAGGCCGCGATCGAGGGTGCGACGGACCCCGACATCGTCCACGACCTCCAGGCCAAGCTCGACGCAGCAGGGATCTACACCGATGCCGAGGTCGACGCGTTCGTGACCGCCTATCTGGCGGGAAAGCACGGGGCGATCTCGGCACCGCTCAAGGCTGCCGCCGATCGGTTCAACAACCGCTACACCGCCGCTGTCGCGGACGGTGACGCCGGTACCGTCGACGAGCTCGATCTCTGCCGCAAGGACGTCGGGAGCTTCGTGCGGCTCTATGACTTCCTCTCCCAGATCGTCAACTACGCCGACACCGACCTGGAGAAGCGCTCGCTCTTCCTTCGCTTGCTCGCCGGCCGGCTGACCGGGCGCATGGGCGCCGAGGCCGTCGACTTCTCCACCGTCGAGCTCACCCACATCAAGCAAGCTCGCTCCGGTGACCACGCCCTCGACCTCGACGGCGGCGAACCTGTCGCTCTGCGTCCGGTGTCCGCCACCGGGACCGGCGCAGCCCGTGACCCGCGGATGGTGCGCCTGGCCGAGGTACTCGCGAAGGTCAACGACCTCTTCGCGGGCGAGGACTTCACTCCTGCCGAACAACAGTCCTGGGTCGAAGGCCTCGTCACTGTCCTGATGGATGACGACACCATCCGCGCGCAGGCGGGCGCAAACACCCGCAAGCAGTTCGTCGAGTCGCCCGACCTCTCCGACGCCGTCACCGAGGCGGTCCTGGGGAACCAGACGAGCCACCACAAGATGGCTGACTACTTCTTCACCGACGACCGAGTGAAGATCCAACTGGTGAAACTCCTCGGCGAGTTGGTGCATGAGAACCTCAGCACCGCAACGTCGACCTAGAGCCGGGCCCGCCGCACGCCGTCAATGTGTCGGCCCCTCACCCTATGTTTCGCGACATGGCGAGCTTCATCACCGGGATCCACCACTGCCCCGACTGCAACGAACCACACACAGGCTCACGCGCCTTCGAGGAGCATGAGTCCGACGGGACTCACATCGACTGGTGTGCCTTCTTGTGTCGGAACGGGCATCACTGGGCGCGTCCAGGAATGCAGGCAGTGAAGTGACCGCGAAGGACGATGTCGCCGCATTCCACACCTGGCACTCGGGCCGGACTTTCAACCCAGGTCATCCACAACTCGATCCGTGGATGCGCGACGTACTGATCTCGCTCCAGAGCACGCTCAACCTGCTCGCGGCAAAGATCGACGAGAACACCGACCGTCTCGACCGCATTGAGCGGCACCTACGCCGTTAGATCGAACGGCTGCCGGCTTCTCGGCACCGCTGAATGTCTACCGG
>NZ_JASBRN010000039.1 GCF_030149505.1 Nocardioides sp. | reverse complement strand
GCTTCGATGACGGTCTTCTCGATACCCAGCAAGGCACGCCATAGGCTGCGTTCACGCACGCCGTTCTCCTGCTCCTGGTGACTGTTCTTCGACAGCTCAGAAACCTAGACAGAGAACGGCGTGCGCTCATTCAGGCGCGATCACAGCACCCACACATGCAGCAGAAGAGCCCGAGTCAGGGTCGAATCCGTGCCGAGTGAGCGGTGGACCAGCGCCCACCGCTCGGTCCCTGGCGACGAGTCACCGGGAAGCTGGCGACGGGTCAGCGGGTCACTGGCGGGTCGTGGGGGTGGCGGGCACGGAGACGTCGTACACCCGGGCGTCCTGGGTGAGCAGGACGGCGAGCACCTCGGCCTTGCGCTCGGAGTCCTCCGCGCTCCCCCACACCACGGTGCGGCCGTCGCGCAGGGCGAGCTCGATCCGGTCGATGCTGGCGACCGAGACGAAGTCCACCCGCGGTGCGAGGTCCTCGGGCAGGGCGGAGACAACTGCGGCGGCCTCGCGCAGCGCCTCGGAGCTGGCGCCCGAGGCGGTCTGCACGCGGGGCAGGTCGGGCGGGGCCGTGGCGTAGTCGCGGAACACCACGCCCTCGGCGTCCAGGCCGCGCAGGGCGGTGCCGATCTGCACGACGGCGACGGCCTGGCGCTCCACGACGCTGATGGCCACGGTGTGGGGCCAGCGGCGCACGACGTCGACCTCGGAGACCATGGCCAGCGAGGAGACCCGGGTCCGGACGGCGTCGAGGTCCACACGGGCCAGCGGCTCCCCGAGAGGTACGCCGGCAGCCTGCTCGACCTCGTCCGGCGCGAGCTGCGAGGCGCCGGCCACGGTGACCTGCTCGGCGGCCAGCCAGGAGGAGAACCACACGGCGTACGCACCGAGGCCGAGGGCGAGCAGCGTCGCGAGCGCCAGCAGCGCCCGCCGCCACGACAGCCACCGCCGGGCCCACCGGCGGCGGGCGAACGCCCGCCGCGCACGGACCTCGCTCGCTCCCCGGGGCACGTCCTGGATCACGCGCGCTCCCCTGCGCGCAGCAGTGCCAGGACCTGGGGGCCGACCTCGGTCACGCTGCCGGCACCGAGGGTGAGCACGACGTCGCCCGGGCGCGCGCGGCGCACCAGCTCGGCGGCGACGTCGGCCTGGTCGGGGACGAAGGCGACCTGCTCGGCGGGCAGCGGGACGGCATCGGCCACGAGCGCGCCGGTCACGGCGGGGTCCGGGTCCTCGCGGGCGAGGTGGACGTCGAGGACGACGACCTCGTCGGCCGCACCGAGGGCCTCCCCCATGGCTGCACCGAAGAGCCACGTGCGGGAGACCAGGTGCGGCTGGTAGGCCACGACGACCCGCCCGCTCCCGGCCAGGGAGCGTGCGGCCTCGAGGTCACCGGCGATCTCGATCGGCTGGTGGGCGTAGGAGTCGTAGACCCGCACGCCGCCGGCCTCGCCCTTGGGCTCCATCCGCCGGCCGGTGCCGGTGAAGGACTCCAGGCCGGCGCGCAAGCCGTCGAAGGGCAGGCCCAGCCGCAGCCCGGCAGCCAGGGCGCAGGCGGCGTCCAGGACGTAGTGCCGCCCGGGGATGCGCAGCGAGACCCGGCCCAGCTCGCGGCCGTCGTGGACGACCGTGAAGGCCGAGGTGCTGCCCTCGAGCACGACGTCGCGTACCTCGAGGTCGGCACCGGGCCGCTCGCCGACCGTGACGATCTCGCGACCGTCGTCGCCCACCTGGGCGGCCAGCGTCTGCGCACCGTCGTCGTCGGTGCACAGCACGAGGAATCCGTCGCGGTCGACGGTGCCGGCGAAGTCGACGAAGGCCTGGCGGTAGGCCTCCTCGGTGCCCCACTGGTCGAGGTGGTCGGCGCCGACGTTGGTGACGATCGCGGCGTGCGGGCGGTAGACCAGGAACGCACCGTCGGACTCGTCGGCCTCGGCGACGAAGAGCGGCCCCGCGCCGGCGTCGGCGTTGCGGCCGGTGGCCGAGAGGAGGCCGCCGACGGCGTACGTCGGGTCGGCGTCGCAGGCGAGCAGGGCGCAGGTCAGCAGGGAGGTCGTCGTGGTCTTGCCGTGCGTGCCGGCGACGGCGACGACCCGGCGCCCGGCCATCGTGGCGGCCAGGCCGGCCGAGCGCGGCAGCAGCCGCAGCCCGCGGCGCCGGGCCTCGAGCACCTCGGGGTTGTCCTCGCGGGCCGCGGTCGTGACGACCACGGAGTCGCCGTGGCCGAGGTCGCCGAGGTGCTCGGCGGCGTAGCCGCGGTGCACGGTCACGCCGAGCTCGCGCAGGCTCGGCAGGAAGGGGGTCTCGGCGTCGTCGGAGCCGGTGACCTCGACCCCGGACATCGCCATGATCCGGGCGATGGCCGAGAGCCCGGCGCCGCCGATGCCGACGAAGTGGACCCGACCGAGACGGTCGGCGGGGAGGATCTCGTCGGGTACGGGCAGCCTCATCGGGCCCCTCCCCCGACCTCGAGGACGATCCGGGCCAGCGCCTCGTCGGCGTCGCGCGGCACCAGCGCCACGGCGGCCGCGCCCATGGCCGCCAGCCGGGCGGGGTCGGTCACGAGCGGCACGGCGTGCTCGACGACCCAGTCGGTGGTGAGGTCGCCGTCCTCGACGAGCAGCGCTCCCCCGGCCTCGACGACGGGGGCGGCGTTGCGGCGCTGCTCCCCGTTGCCGATCGGCAGCGGCACGAAGACCGCCGGCAGCCCGGTCGCGGCCGCCTCGACCACGCTGTTGGCACCGGCGCGGCAGATCGTGAGGTCCGCGGCGGCGAGCGCGAGGTCCATCCGGTCGCAGAAGTCGAGGACGACGTACGGCGGCGCACCGGGAGTCGCCGGGCCCGGCTCGGCCCCGCCGTGCTTGCCCTGCACGTGCAGGACCTGCACGCCCGCGGAGGCGAGCGCTGCGGCCGCACCGGAGACGGACCGGTTGAGGCTCTGCGCGCCCTGCGAGCCGCCCGTGACCATCAGCGTCGGACGGTCGGGGTCGAGGCCGAAGAACGCCCGTGCCTCGGCGCGGACGGCCGCACGGTCGAGGGTGGCGATCATCCGGCGGACCGGGAGGCCGACGTACTCGGCGTGGCGCAGCGGGGTGTCGGGGAAGCTGGTGCAGACCCGGCGGGCGACCCGGGCGCCGAGCTTGTTGCCCAGGCCGGGCAGGGCGTTCTGCTCGTGCACCACGACCGGGACGCCCCGACGGCGGGCAGCGAGGTACGCCGGCACCGAGACGTAGCCGCCGTACCCGACGACGACGTCGGGGCGGACGCGGTCGAGCACGTCGTACGTCGCCCGCACGGCGGCCCGCAGGCGGCCCGGCACCCGCAGCAGGTCGGCTCCGGGGCGCCGGGGCAGCGGCACGGGCGGCACCAGCTCGAGCGGGTAGCCGGCGGCCGGGACGACCGTGGTCTCCAGGCCGCGGGCGGTGCCCAGGCAGGTGATCTCGACCTCCGGGTCCAGCCGGCGCAGGGCGTCGGCGGTCGCGAGCAGGGGCGAGGTGTGGCCGGCGGTGCCGCCGCCGGCGAGCAGGATGCGCATCGGGGCCACCCTAGGTTCGCTGCCCGACGCTCAGGGCAGACGACCCGCCGAGACACCGGTGGAGCGTGACCGACGCCGCGCGGCGAGCGCCTTGGCGGCCTCGGGCTCGCGGCGCGCGAAGCCGATGAGCAGGCCCAGTGCGGTCAGCGACGGGAGCAGGGAGGAGCCGCCGTAGGAGATGAGCGGTAGGGGGACGCCGATGACCGGGAGAAGCGCCAGCACCATGCCGACGTTGATCATCATCTGGCCCAGCAGCCAGACCACGATGCCGAAGGTGGCGTAGCGGACGAACGGGTCCCGGGTGCCGAGGGCGACCCGCAGCGCGGCGTAGGCGATGGTGAGGAAGAGCCCGACGACCAGCAGCGTGCCGACCAGCCCGAGCTCCTCACCGAGCACGGCGAAGATGAAGTCGGTGTGCGCCTCGGGCAGGTCGCCCCACTTCTGCTGGGAGGCGCCGATGCCCTCGCCGAACCAGCCGCCGCTGGAGAGGGCGTAGAGACCGTGGGCGGGCTGCCAGCCGGTGTCGAGGTAGTCCTCGAAGGGGTTCATGAAGGTGGTCAGGCGCGACCAGCGCTCGCCGTCGGTGACCGCGAAGCCCGCGGCGATGGTGCCGACGACGCCGAAGGTCATGACGAAGAAGCGCATCGGGGCGCCGACGACCCACAGCATGCCCATGAGGATGGCGCCGAAGACCAGTGCGGTGCCGAGGTCGCGGCCGGCCACGACCAGGCCGGTGGCCAGGAACATGCCGGGCACCACGGGCACCACCAGTTGGTGCAGGTTGCCCAGCCGGCGCTCCTTGTTGGCGTACACCGTGGCCGCCCACAGGATGAGGGCCAGCTTGGCGATCTCGGCCGGCTGGATCGCCACGGGTCCGACGCCGAGCCAGTTGCGGTTGCCGTTGATCTCCTTGCCCAGGAAGATCGTCAGGAAGAGCAGCACCAGCGAACCGACGTAGGCCCAGACCGAGATCCGCTTGAGGAAGCCCAGCGGCAGCCGCGAGGCCACGAACGCGGCCGGGAGGCCGATGAGCAGCCACATCAGCTGGCGCCGCACCACGGCGTAGGAGTCGCCGTCGTTGAGCCGGAAGGAGTACACGCTGGAGGCGCTCAGCACCATGATCAGGCCGATGGTGAGCAGCAGGGCCGACGCCCCGAGCAGCAGGTAGTACGACGTCAGCGGCTTGTCCAGCGCCTCGCGGGCGGCGGCCAGGCCCGCGAACCGGTGCCCGTCCCGCGCCCGGGCCGGAGCGGGGACGATCCGGGTCTCGTCGGCGGTGGTGCTCACGCCGGGCCCTCCCGTCCTGTCCCTGGTTGTGGCGCTCGTGCTGGGGCTCAGCCGGCGAGGTGCTCCCGCACGGCCCCGGCGAACGCGTCACCGCGGGCGCCGTAGTGGGTGAACTGGTCCATCGAGGCGCATCCCGGGGCCAGCAGGACCGTGTCGCCGGGTCGGGCGAGCTGGGCTGCGGCCGCGACGACGCGTCCCATCGGACCGTGGTCACCACCTGTCACACCAGTCTCATCGTTCCCGACCCGGATGACGGGCACATCCGGGGCGTGTCGTGCGAGCGCCTCGGCGACGACGTCGGCGTCGCGGCCGAGCAGGACGACCCCGCGCAGCCGGTCGCGCACGGCCTGCACCAGCTCGTCGAAGCGGGCGCCCTTGGCCAGGCCGCCGGCGACCCAGACGACCGGGTCGTAGGCGCGCAGGGAGGACAGCGCCGCGTGCGGGTTGGTGGCCTTGGAGTCGTCGACCCAGGTGATGCCGTCGGCCTCGGCCACCACCGCGATGCGGTGACCGTCGAGCCGGAAGCCGCGCAGGCCGTCGCGCACCGCCTGCTGCGAGACGCCGTGGGCCCGGGCCAGGGCCGCGGCGGCGAGGGCGTTGGACACCACGTGCGGAGCGTGGCTGGGCAGGTCGGCGACCGTGCAGAGCTCGGCGGCGCTGGTGCTGCGCTCCTCGATGAAGGCGCGGTCGACCAGGATGTCCTCGACCAGTCCCATCATGCCGACCGAGGGCATGCCGAGGGCGATGCCGATCGCGCGGGCTCCCTCGACCACGTCGGCGTCGCGGACCAGCTGCTCGGTGACGGGGTCGGCCACGTTGTACACGCACGCCCGCTGGACGCGCTCGTAGACGCGGCCCTTGTCGGCGGCGTACGCGTCCATGGAGGGGTACCAGTCGAGGTGGTCCTCGGCGACGTTGAGCACCGCCGCGGACTCCGCGCTCATGGAGTCGGTGTAGTGCAGCTGGAAGCTGGACAGCTCCACGGCCAGCACGTCGTGCGGCACGGGGTCCATCACCGCCTCCACCAGGGGCAGCCCCACGTTGCCGGCGGCGACGCTGCGCAGGCCCGCGGCGCGCAGGATCGCGTCGAGCATCTGCACGGTGGTCGTCTTGCCGTTGGTGCCGGTGACCGCCAGCCACGGGGTGGCGTGGTCGGGGTGGCGCAGCCGCCAGGCCAGCTCGACCTCGCCCCACACCGGGATGCCGCGCTCGCGGGCCTCCACCAGCAGCGGGCTGTCGGGCCGCCAGCCAGGCGAGGTCACGACCACGTCGACGTGGTCGAGGTCGGCGGGCAGCGCAGCGGTGGTGCCGGGCCCCAGGCGTACGTCGGCGCCGAGCACCTCCAACAGCTCGGCCTTCTCCTCCTTGCCCTCGGCCCGCTCGTCGAGCGCGGTCACCGCGGCACCGAGGTGGGTCAGGTTGTCGGCCGCGGCGAAGCCCGAGACGCCGAAGCCGGCGACGACGGCGCGCACGCCGTCCCAGGAGTCGGTCTGGCCGAGGCCGTCGAGGTCGCGGCGGGCCCGGTGGCGGCTCACGTGCCCGCGACCCACTCGGCGTAGAAGATGCCCAGGCCACCGGCGACGCAGAGACCGGTGAGGATCCAGAACCGGATGACCACGGTGATCTCCTCCCACACCATCTCGAAGTGGTGGTGGATGGGGGCGATGCGGAAGAGCCGCTTGCCCGTCCCCGTGATCCTGCGGGTCGCCTTGAACCAGGTCACCTGGAGCATCACCGAGACGGTCTCCATGACGAAGACGCCACCGAGGACGATCAGCAGCAGCTCGGTGCGGGTCAGGATCGCCAGGCCGGCCAGCGCGGCACCCAGCGCAAGCGAGCCGGTGTCGCCCATGAAGATCTGCGCGGGCGCGGCGTTCCACCACAGGAAGCCGAAGCAGGCCCCGGTGATGGCGGCCGCGATGACCGCCAGGTCGAGCGGGTCACGCACCTCGTAGCACTTGCCGTAGGCGATGTCGGCCTGGCCGCACCACTGGTTGTTCTGCCAGATGTTGACGATGGTGTAGGCGCCGAAGACCATCACGCTGCAGCCGGTCAGCAGACCGTCGGCGCCGTCGGTGAGGTTGGTGGCGTTGCTGGTGGCGATGACCATCAGCAGGATCAGCGCGAGCACGACGACCATCGGCAGCACGAAGCTGTCGAGGTCGCGGATGAAGGAGAGCGAGAACGACGCCGGCCGCTGGCCGCGCTCGTCCTCCAGCGCCGGGCTCAGCGCGAGGACGCCGAAGGTCAGGCCGACGACGGTCTGGCCGACGATCTTGGCCTTGCTGCGCAGGCCGAGGCTGCGCTGCTTGTAGATCTTGATGAAGTCGTCGAGGAAGCCGACGAGCCCGGTGCCGACGAAGAGCAGCAGCAGCAGCCAGGCCGAGGCGCTCGGCGGGGTCATCGTGATGAGCTTCGCGGCGAAGTAGCCCACGACGCTGGCGGCGATCAGCACGACCCCGCCCATGGTCGGGGTGCCGCGCTTGACGTGGTGCGTGGTCGGCCCGTCGTCGCGGACCTCCTGGCCGTAGCCGAGGCGGGTGAACTGCCGGATGGCGTAGCGGGTGCCGAGCAGCGAGATGAGCAGCGAGATGCCACCTGCCAGCAGGATCGCCCTCACCGGCCGCCCACCTCCGTCTCTACCTGTGTCGTGCGGCCCGCTCCCGCGGCTCCGCGCCGCGGTCCGCCGTCGGACCGTCGAACATCTTCGCGCATGCCGGGCCCTCCCGGCCCGCGCCCCGCCGCGGGGGTGGCCATCCTCACGTGCGCGCTCACGTGCCCGCGCCCGCGAGCAGGTCGCGCACGACCTCGCGGTCGTCGAAGGGGTGCACGACCCCGTGGACCTCCTGGCCGGTCTCGTGGCCCTTGCCGGCGACCAGCACGATGTCGCCGGGAGCGGCCTGCTCGAGGGCCCAGGCGATGGCCCGGCGGCGGTCGCCCTCCTCGCGCACCTCGGCCCGCTCGCCCTCCGGCACCTGGGCGCAGCCGGCCAGCACCGCAGCCCGGATCGTCGCGGGGTCCTCGGTGCGCGGGTTGTCGTCGGTCACCACCACGACGTCGGCGAGCCGGGCCGCGATCTCGCCCATGAGCGGGCGCTTGCCGGTGTCGCGGTCCCCGCCGGCTCCGATCACCACCAGCACCCTGCCCGAGGTGAGCGGCCGGAGCGCGGAGACCGCGGCCTCGACGGCGTCCGGCTTGTGGGCGTAGTCGACGACGACCTCGAAGTCCTGCCCGGCACGGATGCTCTCGAGCCGGCCGGGTACGCCGGCGAGCCCGGCGATCCCCTGCGCGACCGCTGCGGGGTCGAGCCCGGCCTCGCCCGCCGCGGCGATCGCGGCCAGCGCGTTGGAGACGTTGTAGGCCCCGGCGAGGGGCACGCCGGCGGCGTACCGGCCCCCGGGGGCGAGGACGGTGAAGTCGGTGCGGCTGGGAGCCGGCTCGAGGTCGCTGACCGACCAGGTCGCGCCTGCTTCCCCGCCGGTCGAGAAGGTCGCCAGCGGCAGCGTGGTCTCCCCCGCCAGCCGCCGCCCGTGCTCGTCGTCGACCGAGACGACGGCGCGGCGGGCGCGCTCGGGGGTGAAGAGCGAGGCCTTGGCCTCGTAGTACTCCTCCACCGTGTCGTGGAAGTCGAGGTGGTCGCGCCCGAGGTTGAGGAAGACCGCGACGTCGAAGACGACGCCGTCGACCCGGCCGAGCACCAGGGCGTGGCTGGAGACCTCCATGGCGCACACCTCGACGCCGCGCTCGACCATGAGCGCGAACAGCGCGTGCAGGTCGGGGGCCTCCGGGGTCGTCAGGGCGGTCCTGACGTCGGTGCCGGCGATCCGGGTGCCGACCGTGCCCACGACCGCCGGGACGGTGCCGGCCGCGGCCAGTCCGCCCTCGAGCAGCCGGGTGGTGGTGGTCTTGCCCTGGGTGCCGGTGACGCCGACCATCACCAGCCGCCGGGCCGGGTGGCCGTAGACCTCGGCGCTGACCCGGCCCAGGACCCGGCGCGGGTCGGGCACGACGACCCGGGGCACGTCGGGGTCCAGCCGCTCGGCACCCGCGGGGTCGGTCAGCACCGCGACCGCACCCGCGGCCAGGGCCCGGTCGGCGAAGTCGGCGCCGTGGGCGCGGGCTCCGGGGAGCGCGGCGTAGAGGTCGCCGGGCAGCACCCGCTCGCTGCTCAGCGTGATGCCGGTCAGCGCGGCCTCGCCGGTCGCCTCCGCCACCACCCCGAGCTCGGCCGCGATCCACGCGGCGAGCGCGCGCAGCGAGGTGGTGGGCGGGTGCGCGGGGCGCGTCGCCGCGGTCTGCGCTGCCGTCCGGTCTGCGGTGGTCACGGACCCAGGACCCTACGCCCCGCCAGGGGCAGCGGGTGTCACCACTCGACGGGGAGCGAGGACGGCTTCGTGCTGGTCGGCGGGACGGCGTACCGGCGCAGGGCGTAGCCCATGATCTTCGAGAAGGCCGGGCCGGCGACCGAGCCACCGCCCCCGCCGTTGCGCGGGTTCTGGACCACGACGTAGACGGTGAAGCGGGGGTCGTCGGCCGGCGCGAAGCCGGCGAAGGAGACGGTGAAGGTGCCGTCGTAGCAGCCGCACTCGGCGTTGGCGCGCTGCGCCGTGCCGGTCTTGCCCGCGACGCGGTAGCCCGGGACCTGGGCGCCCGGGGCGACACCGGCCTCGGGGTCGACGACGCGCTCCATCATGAGCATGGTCTTGCGGGCCGCGTCCTCGGAGAGCACCCGGCGCGAGGTGACGGTCTCGGTGCCGACCTCCTCGCCGGAGTCGGCGGTGGCCCGGCCGCGCACGAGGCTGGGGTCGACACGGACACCGCCGTTGGCGACGGTGTTGATCGCGGCGGCCATCTGCAGGGCGTTGACCGAGACCGACTGGCCGAAGGCGACGCGGTCCTGGGTCTGCGAGGTCCACAGCGAGCCGGCGGGCACGATGCCGGGCGACTCGCCGCGGACGCCGACCCCGGTCGGCTCGCCGAGGCCGAAGGCCGTGAGGTAGTCGCGCAGCTCGTCGCCCTCGAACTTGTCGGCGGCCAGCACGGTGCCGATGTTGGAGGACTTCGCCAGCACCCCGGCCAGGGTGAGGTTGATGGTGCCGTGGTCGAACCAGTCGCCGATGGCGCGGTCCTGGCGCTGCAGGCTCGGCGGCACGGTCAGGCGCGTGCGGGGCGTGACGCGTCCGGCGTCGACGAGGGCGCCGAGGGTCAGCACCTTCTGGACCGAGCCGGGCTCGTAGACGTCGCTCATCGCCCGCGAGCCGAGGTCGGCCTCGTCGGCCTCGAGCGGGTCGTTGGCGTCGTACGTCGGGAAGTCGGCGAGGCTGAGGACCTCACCGGTGCGCGAGTCCATGACCACGGCCACGCCGGAGTCGGCATTGGCGCCGTAGACGGTCTGGCGCAGGACCCGCTGGACGTACCACTGCAGCTCGCGGTCCAGCGTGGTGGTCAGGTCGCGGCCGTCGACGGCCTCGACGACCGTCTGCTCGCCGAGGGGGATCTTCTGACCGGCGGCCACGGAGTAGCGCGCCGAGCCGTCGGTGCCGGAGAGCTCGGCGTCGAAGGTGCGCTCGAAGCCGGCCAGCGGCTGGGGGGTGCCGTCGGCCAGCGGGGTGCCGAGGAAGCCGATGACGTTGGCGGCGACGTCGCCCGCGGGGTAGACGCGGATCGGGTCGCGCTGGGTGGTCAGGCCGTCGAAGCCGAGCTCGCGGGCCCGCTCCACCACCGCCCGTGCGTCGGCGGCCGGGACGGCGCGCGCGAGGTACTGGAATCGGGTGTCGGTGCGGCGCAGCCGCTCCAGCGTCGTGACGTAGTCGACGTCGAGCTTGGTGGCCAGCAGCTTGGCCAGCTCCGGGGCCCGGTCGACCTCGTTGCCGGCCTCGTCGGTGTTCACCAGCGCCGGGTCGGCGATCACCATGAGCCCGTCGACCGACTCGGCCAGCGGCTCGCCGTTGCGGTCGAGGATGTCGCCGCGGGTGGCGGGCAGCACGACGTCCTGCATGCTCTCGGCCGCGGCCATCGCGGCGTAGGAGCCGGGGTCGATCCCCTGCAGCTGCACCAGCCGGGCACCGAAGACCGAGAGCACCATGGCGATCAGCACGAAGCCGATCCGCAGCCGCAGGTGCGGAGCGCCGCGGCGGGGGTAGCGACTGGTCCTCACGGGTGTCCTCGGGGTGCTCGGGTGCTGGATGGTGTCTCTGCCGGTGGTCTCTGCCGGTCGGCGGTGGTCCGGAGGGTGGGTCAGCGGTCGCGGCCCGAGCGTCCGCGGTCGTCGCGGCGCTCCCGGTCTCCACCGCGGTCGCGGTCCGAGGACGCCTCCCCATTCCTACCGCCGCGGTCGGACCTCGCAGCGTCGCCACGCCCATCGCCCCGGCCCTCGCGGTCGCCCCGGTCGTCGGCCCGGTCGTCGGCCCGGCCCTCACCGTTGCCGTTGCCGTTGCCCCGGTCACCGCTGAGGGTGCCCTCGGGCGGCTGGACCACCCGCGTCGCGGGGGCGAGCTCCGCGGGCAGCGGCGGGGCCTTGGCCTCCAGCAGGACGGGGGCGAGGACCTGCGCACCGGCGGGGTCGCCGGCCACCGAGCCGTCGGAGAGGTCGAGGAACAGCGGGGCGGCCGGGACGCGCATGCCGAGCTGCTGCGCCCGACGGGCGACCTCCTGGGGGTCGCGCAACTGCTCCAGCTTCATGCCGAGCGACTCCTGGCGCGCCGAGAGCACCGCGGCCCGCTGCTCCAGCGAGGTGGCGGTGAAGGCCGACTGCTGCATCGAGGTGTTGAAGAGCAGCAGCCCCACCACGCCGCCGAGCAGCAGCACGGTGACGAGGGAGACGAAGGGCAGGCGGGCGGCCCGGGTCTCGGCCCGGGGCACCACGGTGAGGCGGGCCCGCTCGACGGCGGCTCCCGCGAGACGGGGAGCGCGCTGGCGCAGGGTGGCGGGGCTGGGCATCAGGCGACTCCCCTGTTCGTGGACCTGTTCGTGGACCTGCTCGTGGACGTGCTGGTGGCCTTGCCGGGCTTGCTGCTGGACCTCGACGTCGGGCGCCCGGTGGGCCGCTCGGCCGGCCGGACCCGCTCGACCGCCCGGAGCCGGACCGAGGCCGCCCGCGGGTTCTCGGCGATCTCGGCAGCATCGGCCTGCTCGCTGCCGCGGGTGACCAGGCGAAGGGCCGGCTCGCTCCCCTCGGGCACGAACGGCAGGTCGGGCGGCACCTCGGACCGCGTGGCGGCGGTGAAGGCCTGCTTCACCAGGCGGTCCTCGAGGGAGTGGTAGGACTCCACCACGACCCGGCCGCCGACCCCGATGGCGTCGATGGCCGCCGGGAGCGCACGTCGCAGCACCGCGAGCTCGTCGTTGACCTCCATCCGCAGCGCCTGGAAGGTGCGCTTGGCCGGGTGACCGCCGGTACGACGGGCGGGGGCCGGGATCTCGGCGTACAGCAGCTCGACGAGCGGGCCCGAGGTGGTGAACGGCTCGCTCTCGCGGCGGCGCACGACGGCCTGGGCGATCTTGCGGGCGAACTTCTCCTCGCCGTAGTCGCGCAGCACCCGCGTCAGCTCGCCCACCGAGTAGGTGTTGAGCACGTCCGCGGCGGTGGGACCGGTCGAGCCGTCCATCCGCATGTCGAGCGGGGCGTCCTCGGCGTACGCGAAGCCGCGCTCGCGGCGGTCCAGCTGCATGGAGGAGACGCCGAGGTCGAAGAGGACCGCGTCGACCTCGGGCAGGCCGAGCTCCTCGAGGACGTCGGGGATCTCGTCGTACACCGCGTGGACGCCGGTGAAGCGGTCGCCGAAGGGGGCCAGCCGCTCGCCGGCCAGGGCGAGGGCCTGCGGGTCGCGGTCGATGCCGACGACCCGGCTGTGCGGGAGGCGGACCAGGACCGCCTCGGAGTGCCCGCCGAGGCCGAGGGTGCAGTCGACGAGCACCCGCTCCCGGCATGCCGTGCGGTCCTCGTCGCGCTCCAGCGCGGGTGCCAGCAGTGCCACGACCCGGTCCAGCAGCACCGGGACGTGCAGGGGGGCCGGCACGTCAGCGGCCCAGGCTCGAGAGCAGCGCCAGCGCGGTGGCGGCTCCCACGGACGTCGCGAGCGAGAAGACCATGAGCGTCGCCGCGTCGCGGGCCTGGTGACGGACCCGCCTCTCGGCGGCCGGCGCCGGCGTGGGCGCGTGCGTGCTGCTCATCGTCTCGACCCGTTCGTGTGGTTGCTGCTGTGGGGGTTGCGGTGCTGCTCTGCGGTGCTGCTCTGCTGCGGGATCCCGCCGGGCCTGGTCCCTGCCCGCTCCGTGTGCTCGTGATCTGGGGCCGGGGAAGGTGTCCCAGAGACGGTCCGTCTGCGGCCGGGGAAGGTGTCGCAGAAGGGGGGTGGAGCGGGCCGAGACCAGGCCCTGCGGTGTCCCGTTGTTCAGTTGGTGCGTCCGTGCTGTGCGGCTCGGGGGTCCTGCTGGTCCTGCTGGTCCTGCTGGTGGAGCGTGGGTGGAGCGCCGGTGGGGACTACTCGCCGCTCGACTCGTCGAGCTCGGCGAACTTGGCCTGCGCCCCGGAGGAGTACTCCTCCCAGCGCTGCGGAGCCCAGATCTCCACGCGGTCCCCGACCCCGACCACGACGACGTCGCGCTCGAGACCGGCGCTGGCGCGCAGGAAGGTCGGGATGCCGATGCGTCCCTGCTTGTCCGGCGTGCCCTGCTCGGCCCCCGCGAAGAGCACGCGGCGGTAGTCGCGGGCGTCCTTGTTGGTCATGGGCGTCGCCTGGGCGCGCGCCGCCTCGGCCATGAACGTCTGCTCGGGCCACACCGTGAGGCAGTTGTCCTGTCCCTGGGTGATCACGAGGCCCTCCGCAAGCGCGTCCCTGAACTTGGCGGGGAGGAAGAGGCGGCCCTTCTCGTCGAGCTTCGGCGTGTACGTGCCCATGAAGAACACGGGGCACCTCCGCTGACGGTCAGGAACCTCCTGGCTCCTCCACTTTCCCCCACTCTACTCCACTTCGCTCCACCGTCAACCACCTTCCACCCCCTTTTGCTCCACGTCGCTCCCCCCTCTGCCACCCCGCTCCCCCGCGGCCGCCAGCCGGGGTCGCCAGCACGGGCCCGGCCTCCTGCACCGCAGCCCTCGGCGCCGGATCGCAACCAACCCGTGACCCCGCGCGTCACAGCCCTGCGCCGGCCGGCGGCTACGTTGCTTCTTGCCGCGACCGCCTACGGTGGAGCGAGGCGTGACGACCCATCGGGAGGACCCAGCTGTGGCAGCACCCAGCACCGACGGTGCCGACCTGGAGACGCTCGCCCGCGTCGCCGACCGGGTCCGCACCAACATCGAGAGGGTCATCGAGGGCAAGCCGGAGGTCGTCTCCGCGACGCTCGTCGTGCTCCTGGCCGAGGGCCACCTGCTGATCGAGGACGTGCCCGGCGTGGGCAAGACGATGCTGTCCAAGGCCCTGGCCCGCAGCATCGACTGCTCGGTACGACGCATCCAGTTCACCCCGGACCTGCTGCCCTCGGACGTGACCGGGGTGTCGGTGTTCAACCAGGACACCCGCAGCTTCGAGTTCCGCCCCGGCGGGGTCTTCGCCAACATCGTGGTGGGCGACGAGATCAACCGCGCCTCGCCCAAGACCCAGTCGGCACTCCTGGAGTGCATGGAGGAGCGGCAGGTCACCGTCGACAACGCGACGTACCAGCTGGACTCCCCCTTCATGGTCATCGCGACGCAGAACCCGATCGAGATGGAGGGCACCTACGCCCTGCCCGAGGCGCAGCGGGACCGCTTCATGGCCCGGGTCTCGATCGGCTACCCCGTCGAGGCGGCCGAGCTCGCGATGCTGCAGAGCCACACCTCGCACACCCCGCTCGACGAGCTGGAGCCGGTGACCGACGCGGCCGAGCTGCGCAAGCTGACCTCGATCGTGGGCGAGGTCTACGTCTCCGAGCCGGTGCAGCGCTACGCGGTCGCGATCAGCGCCGCCACCCGGCGCAGCCCCGAGCTCAGCCTGGGTGCCTCACCGCGCGCGACGCTCCACCTCGTGCGGGCCGCCAAGGCGTACGCCGCACTGTCGGGTCGTGACTACGTCCTGCCCGACGACGTCTCCGGCCTCGCCGAGCGGGTGCTCGCCCACCGGCTGCTGCCCAGCGTGGAGGCCTCCATGGGCGGGCGGACCACCGAGGAGGTGCTCGGCCGGATCCTCGCCGGCGTCGCCGTGCCCGAGGGACAGCGGTCGTAGTGGTCCGGGCGCTCGGGAGCCACTGAGGTGCGCGAGGCTCTGGCCGGCCTGACCGTGCGCGGGCGCGCCTTCGTCGCGGCCGGGGTGACGGCGGTGGTCTGCGCGGTGCTGCTGGGCCAGCCGGCGCTGACCCGCGTCGGGGTCCTGGTCCTGGCCCTCCCCCTGGTCACCGCCCTGCTCCTCGGGCGCAGCCGCTACCGGCTCGCGCTGGTGCGCACCGTGACCCCGGGCCTGGTCGCGGCCGGGCAGGCCGCCCGGGTCACGCTGTCGCTGACGAACGAGGGCCGCACCCCCAGCGGCGTGCTGCTGCTGGAGGACCGGGTGCCGTACGCCCTGGGCAGCCGCCCCCGGTTCGTGCTCGAGGGCGTGCGCAGCGGCTGGCACCGGCAGGTCTCCTACCAGGTGCGCTCGGACCTGCGCGGGCGCCACGAGATCGGGCCGATGCAGGTGCGCGTGACCGACCCGTTCGGCCTGGTCGAGCTCGGCCGCGCGTTCCAGACCACCACCTTCCTGACCGTCACCCCGCGCACCGTCCCGCTCTCCCCGGTGCGGCTCTCCGGCTCCTCGCACGGCTCGGGCGACCAGCGGCCCCGCTCCTTCGCCACCGGCAGCGCGGAGGACGTGACCGTGCGCGAGTACCGCCGCGGCGACGACCTGCGCCGGGTCCACTGGCGCTCCTCGGCACGCATGGGCGAGCTCATGGTCCGGCGCGAGGAGCAACCGTGGCAGGCGCGGGCCACGATCGTGGTCGACAACCGGGCCGAGGCCCACCGCGGCCAGGGGCCGGCCTCCTCCCTCGAGACGGCGGTCAGCGTCGCCGCCTCGGTCGCCACCCACCTGGCCCACCGCGGCTACCAGGTGCGCCTGGTCACCGCCGACGCGGCCGAGCACGCGCTCTGGCACGACCGCGACGCCGACCGCAACACCGCTCCCCTGCTGGAGTCCCTCGCCGTCCTGCAGCCCACCAGCGCGACCCGGTTGGACGCCCGCTGGCTCTCCGAGCCCGGCCACGGCGGCCTCGTGGTCGCCGTCCTCGGGGCGATCGGCGAGGCCGATGCCCCCGTGCTGCGCCGGATGCAGTCCCACACCGCCACGCCGCTGGCCATCGCCCTGGACGTCGACGCCTGGACCGGCCGCCCCACAGGCTCGGCCGCGCCGCTGCTGGCCTCCCAGGGCTGGCGCGCGGTGGCGCTCGGCCCCCAGGACGCGCTGGACCCGGCGTGGCAGGAGCTCGGCAACCGCGTCGGCACCGGGGTCGGGCGATGAGCCGGCCCGCCCCGAGCCCGGGGGCCGCCCTCACCACCGCCGGCTTCGCGGCCGCCACGACGTGGGTGACGCTGCTGTCCTGGCGCGGCTTCACCGACCGGCCCGCCACCTTCCTGGTCCCGCTGGTCGTCCTGGCGGTCGTCGTCGCCGGCGTCGGCGGGCTCGGCCGCGCCGCACGCATCGGCACCGGTGGGGTCCTGCTGCTGCAGACCCTGCTCGGCGGGATGGTCGCCAGCTACGCCGTGAGCGGCTCGCCGGTGCCCATCGGCGGCGCCTGGACCGACCTGCGGGCCGCGGTCGACCTCGCGGTCGAGGGCGCCCAGGCCTTCGCCCCGCCGGTCCCCACGTCGGAGGCCGACGTCGCCCCCCTGCTCATCGGTGGCGGTCTGCTGTGCCTGCTCCTGGTGGACCTCCTCGCCGCCGGCCTGCGACGCACCCCGCTCGCGGGCATCCCCCTGCTGACGATCTACAGCCTGCCCGTCGGCCTGGTCGGCACCGAGCTCACGTGGTGGGTCTTCGCGCTCTCGGCCCTGGGCTTCCTCGTCCTGCTCTTCCGCCAGGAGGCCGCCACGGTCGGCCGGTGGGGCCGGGCCCTCGACGGCGAGGACCGCGCCGCGAGCGCCCCGGCGCTGCAGAGCGCCGGTGTGCGCCTGGGCGCGGCCACGGTCGGCCTGACCGCGACGGCGCTGGCCGTGGTGGTGCCGCTGGCGATCCCGACCCTGGACGTGCAGCTGCTCGACATCGGCCGCGGCACCGGTGGCGGGGACGGCATCGAGATCGAGAACCCCATGGTCGACCTGCGCCGCGACCTCAACCGCGGCCAGGACGTCCCGCTGCTGCGGATGCGCACCGACGACCCCGACCCGTCGTACCTGCGGATCTCGGTGCTCTCGCGCTTCACGGCCAACGAGTGGAGCTCCGGGGACCGGGAGATCCCCACCGAGAACCGGCCCGAGGGACGCGTGCCCGACCTCACCGGGGTCGACCCCGACGTGCCGCGCACCACCTTCGACTACGACGTCGAGGTGCTGGAGGACTTCCGCTCCACCTGGCTGCCGACGATGGCGCCGGTCACCACCGTGCGCGCCGACGGCGACTGGCGCTACGACGTCGAGACGATGGACTTCCTGGCCGCCGACGACGACCTGGACACCTCCGGGCTGCGCTACTCCATGACCGGGGTGCAGCTCGACCTCTCCGCCCAGGAGCTGGCCGACGCCGGCACCTCCGCCGGCCAGGTCTCCGCGGACTTCACCGAGCTGCCCCCGGACATGCCGGCGATCATCCGGCAGCTGGCCAATGACGTGACCGCCTCCGCCCCGACCCGCTTCGAGAAGGCGGTCGCGCTGCAGGACTGGTTCCGCGAGAACTTCACCTACTCCTTGGACCAGGTGCCGCCCGGCAACGGCACCGACGACCTGGTCTCCTTCCTCTCCACCGACGAGGGGGGTCGGGTCGGCTACTGCGAGCAGTTCGCCGCGGCCATGGCCGTGATGGCGCGCCAGCTCGGCATCCCCGCGCGGGTCGCGGTCGGCTTCCTCGTCCCCGACGAGGTCGAGCGCGGAGTCTTCGAGTACTCCGCCTACGACCTGCACGCCTGGCCCGAGCTCTTCATCGCCGGCGCCGGCTGGGTGCGCTTCGAGCCCACGCCTGCCGACCGCGCCAGCGGCGTGCCGACCTACACGCGGCAGAGCGTCGACGGTCCGGTCGAGGAGCCGATCACCCCCGGCGGACGCCCCCAGGACGACACCGCGGCCCCCGGCGGCCCGGCCGACGAGGAGCCGAGCGCGGAGCCCACCGAGACCCCGGAGGCCGGGACCGGGTCCGCCACCGAGACCGGCGGCGTGCCGTCGTGGGTCGGCACCGTGCTGGCCTGGACCGCCGCGCTCCTGCTGCTCGTCGGGCTCGCCGTCAGCCCCCGGGCCTGGCGGGACCGTCGGCGTCGTCAGCGGCTGGCCGGAGGCCCCGAGCACGTGTGGGCCGAGCTGCGCGACAGCGCCCTCGACCTCGGGGTGCCATGGCCCGAGGGCCGCTCGCTGCGGGAGACCGCGGGGGGGCTGCAGCCGCACCTGGCCGGGTCGCAGGAGTCCGTCGCGGCGCTGGACACCTTGGTCGTCGCGCTGGAGCGGTCGCGCTACTCCCGCGCCGGGGACACCGCGACCGCCGGCGACTGGCAGCCCCTGGGTGCTGCGGTGCTGGCCGGCCTGCAGGCCACGGCCGCGGACGGCGTACGACGCAGGGCGGCGTGGGCACCGCGGACGCTGCTGCGTCCGACCCGGGTCTCGGGTCACGCGGCGCCCGCGGTCGAGCGGGAGCTCGTGGACCACGCCCGCTGATCGCAGGCCAGGGCGGCCGGGAACGGCAGGGTCTCGACACGCGGCGCGGCTGTGTCCCGCAGCCGCGTGCTCGCTCGACCCGACAGGGTCGTGGGTGATCTCCGACGTCGATCACCCACGCGCGTCAGAAGCCGCCGTTCTCCTCGCGGCGACGACGCCACCGCTCCTCGACGCGCTCCATGAAGGAACCGCTGGAGCGGGGGCGACCCTTGGCCTTGCCGGCGCGACCGCGGCGGCCACCGTCGATGACGGTGAAGCCGGAGCCGGCGGCACGACCGGCCGGGGCGGCGGGAGCGGACGCGGCCTGGGCCTGGCCGCGCAGGGCGTTGAGGCCGAGGGTGGCGGAGCCGAGCATGACCACGAAGCCGGCGAGGCCGACGGGCCACAGGTTGATGACCGCACCGGTCATCAGGAGCACGATGCCGAGGACGAAGACGACCCCGGCGAGCACCGCGCGACGCCGCGCGGCCTTGCGCAGCGAGGTGCCGCGCAGGGTGGAGACGAACTTGGGATCCTCCTCGGAGAGGGCGCGCTCCATCTGCTCGAGCAGTCGCAGCTCCTCTTCCGAGAGTGGCACGGTTCCTCCAGGTTGCTCGCGTCGCTCCGTGACGGCCCACACAGGCCTGCGGCAAGTCTAGGCAGGCCTCGGCGCGCACGGTAGGGATGCGTCGAATTTGGGCCAGAGGTCCCGACCGCCGCCTCACCCCAGCAGGCTGGCCGGCCGCACCGCGGCACTGCCGAAGCGTCGGGTGGCACGGTCCACGGCGCGGTCGGCCTCGGGCCAGCCGTGCTCCCGCTCCCCCAGCACCTGCTGGTGGTGGACGGTGCTGCGCGGCACCAGACCCTCCACCCGGACCCCGACCAGCCGCAGCCGGGCCCGCTGCAGGCCCAGGGCGTCGTAGAGGCCCACCGCGGTGCGGTAGATCTCCTGGGTGACGTCGGTGGCCTCCTCCCGGGTGCGCGAGCGGGTGAGGGTGGTGAAGTCGGCGAAGCGGACCGTGAGCGTCACCGTGCGCCCCGCGACCCCGGCGACCCGCATCCGGTGGGCGACCTTCGCGGTCAGCGCGAGCAGCTCGCGCAGCACCACCTCGCGGTCGTCGACGTCGCGGCCGAAGGTCTCCTGGGCCCCCATCGACTTGTCGGGGTCGCCCCCGCCGAGCCCGAAGGCCGGCGCCCGGCGGGCGACCACCTCGCGCCGGTCCAGCCCCCAGGCGAGCTCGTGCAGGTGCCGGCCCAGCGCCTGGCCGACCGCGCGCTGCAGCGTGCGCGAGGGGGTGTGGGCGACGTCGCCCACCGTGACCAGGCCCAGGCGGTGCAGCATCGCCCGGGTCTTCTCCCCCACGCCGTACAGCTCCCCCACGTCGAGGGGGTGCAGGAACGTGGTGACCCGCTCCGGCGGCACCACCACCACGCCGTCGGGCTTGGCCCGGCGGCTGGCCAGCTTCGCCACCGAGATCGAGGCCGCGACCCCCACCGAGCAGGTGATGCCCTGCTCGTCGTGGATCGTCGCGCGGAGGTCCTCCGCGATCTGCTCGGGCGGCCCCCAGCGGCGCACGGACCCACGGACGTCGAGGAAGGCCTCGTCCAGGGAGACCACCTCCACCAGCGGGGTCACCCGCCGGAAGGTCTCGACCACGGCGGCCGAGACGGTGCCGAAGACCTCGTGGTCGGGACTGATCGTCACCGCCTGCGGGCACAGCCGCCTGGCGCGCGCCGAGGGCATCCCCGAGCGCACCCCGTGCTCGCGCGCGAGGTAGTTGGCCGAGAGCACCACGCCCCGGTGACCGCCGCCGACGATGACCGGGACCTGCTGCAGGTCCGGACAGTCCCGGGTCGCGACGGAGGCGTAGAAGGCGTCCATGTCGACGTGCAGGATCGGGGTCTCGGTCATCGCCGCCCCCTCAGATGCGGACGTGACGTCTCGAGGGTGCGGAACTGACTGCTCGAGGGTGCAGAACTGACGGCTCGGCGGTCCTCAGGCGCGGGCGAGCAGGTGCAGCTGGGTCGCGAGGGGGAGGTACTCCGGGCGGGTCGCCACGGCGGTCTCGAGCTCGAGCAGGGCCGCGGTGGCACCGGGCTCGAGGTCGAGCAGGGAGCCGGGGACGAGGTCGGCGAAGACCCGCACCCCGTGCACCGAGAGCAGCCCGAGACCGGCGCCGTCGAGCAGCGCGGCGACCTCGTCGTGGGTGAAGCGTCGACCGGCGCGGCCGCCGCTCGCCTCGGGCGAACCGGGTTCGAGCAGGGCGAGTGCCTGGCCGAAGTGGCCGGCCATGGCCCGAGCCAGCACCGCTGCGTGCCGCTGGGCGACCAGGAGCGAGAGGGTGCCGCCGGGGCGCAGCACCTCGCGCAGGGTGCCGAGGGCGGCGGCGGGGTCGACGACGTGCTCCAGCACCCCGTGGCACAGCACCAGGTCTGCGCTGCCGGGAGCGACCGGGCCCTCCGGCGCGAGCAGCGCGGACAGGTCACCCTGGTGCGCGACCACCTCCACGCCCTCCTCGCGGGCACGCCGGCCGAGGGAGGCCAGGGCGTCGGGGCTGGGGTCGACCACGGTGACGCGGTGGCCCAGGCCGGCGACCCGGACCGCGGAGACGCCGGTGCCGCCGCCGATGTCGAGGACGTCGAGCGGGGCGGACCCTCCGTCCCCGCCGAGCACCTCGCGCAGGTCGTCCCACACCACGGCGGTGCGGACGTTGCGACGCTGCTCGCTGCTGGCACCAGACATGGGGCCCACCCTAGGCCGTCGGGAGCGGGGATCACCCGGGGCTCCCGGGGCTGCGGTGCCACAGCTTGCGGGCGACGTCGCGGGTGTCGTCGCCGGCCGGCTTGATGTCGGAGTACGGCGACTGCTTGAACCCGCTGGAGTGCACCAGCACCCGGCGCTGGCCCATGCCGCCTGCGGTGGGGCGCCCGTCGTCGGCGTCGCCGAAGGTCTGCGGGCGCGCCATCACCGGCCGGCTCGCGCGGCTCTCGGCCGCCCCCGGCCCGGCCAGCTCGACACCGACCCCGCCGAAGCCCTCGGGCACCACCGCCATCGCGGCCCGGACCGCCTCGACCCCCTCCTCGCGCCAGGTCCGGTGCAGGAGCGGCAGCTCCCAGCAGCCGGTGGCGCGCAGCGAGACCCCCCGGTGGCCGGTGCGGCGCAGCTCCCCGCGCACCAGCAGCAGCCAGGAGTGGAAGACCGTGGCGGCGTACGGGCCCTGGGCGTCCTCGAAGAAGGTCGCGTCGACCGGGCCGGTGCCGTCGTCGAGGGTCAGGAAGACGACCCGCCTGCCCGAGCGGATCGGCGGGGTCTGGGTCGCGACCTTGACCCCGGCCACCAGCAGCTCGGCCTTGCTGCGCTGCCCCAGCAGGTCGCGGCTGCGGGTCACCCCGAGCGCGTCGAGGAACGGGCCGTAGGTGTCGACCACGTGCCGGCTGGCGTCGAGGCCGAGGATCTCCAGCTCCGCACGCATCCGCTCCTCGGCGCTCATCTCCGGCAGCCCGGAGACCTCGCCCTCCCCCGGCGCGTCGCCCAGGTCGAGGGCGAGCTGCACCGACTCCACCGGCTCGGGCACGGGCGCGGTCCGCGCCTGCGCCAGCGAGCGGCCCCAGATGCCCGTGGGGCCCCCGGCCGGGCCTGCTGCCAGACCAGCTGCACCCACGTCGTCGGGGCGCCGGTCGCCGCGCAGGTCGCGCTCGCCGACCGGCTCGGCCTCCCGCTGCCGGTCCCGTACGTCGGCGTCGGTGCTGTTGCGGGCTGCGGCCGCCTGCGCGACCTGCTGGGCCCGGGTGCGCCCGCTCGCGCGCGGACGGCCCCGGCCCCGGGCCGCGGCCCGCTCGAGGGCGCGGCCGTGCCGGTCGAGCTCGGCGACCTGGAGCAGCAGGTCGCGCCGGGTGACGGTGCCGCGGCGGCGTACCTCTCCCCCGTCGGGGGCGGCCCCCAAGCCGTAGGTCGAGTCGAACGCGCCGGCCAGCACCAGCCGCTCCACCACCGGGCGCGAGACCCGCGCGCGGTGCCAGAAGTCGGTGAGGGAGTGGTAGGGCCGGGCCGCGACGACCCGGTCGACCTCGGCCTCGCTGATGCCCTTGACCTCCGAGAGCGCCAGCCGGATGCCCCAGCGGCGGGACCGTCCCGTGCTGGGCTCGTGGTCCTGCCACCACGGCGTGGTCGGACCGGGCCCGTCCCCCTCCTCGACCACCTCCACGGAGTACTCCTTGCCGCTGGCGGCGACGTCGAGGGGCAGGATCTCGATGCCGCAGTGGCGGGCGTCCTCGAGGATCAGTCGCTTGGGGTACATCCCCGGGTCGTGGGTGAGCACCCCGGCCAGGAAGTGCGCCGGCCAGTGCGCCTTGAGCCAGGCCGACTGGAAGGTCGGCAGCGCGAAGGCCGCGGCGTGGGCCTTGCAGAAGCCGAAGGAGGCGAAGGCCTCCAGCACCGACCACACCTCCTCCACGACGTGGAGCGGGTAGCCGCGGCCCAGGGCGCGCGGGAAGAACCAGACCTTGGTGTCGAGCATGCCCTCGCGGCTGCCCAGCGCCCGGCGCCGCTCGTCGGCCTGCGCGAACGTGACCCCGGCGAAGCAGCCGATGATCTCGATGACCTGCTCGTGGAAGACCACGACACCGTGGGTCGGGCCGAGGATCGGGCGCAGGTCCTCGTGGAGGTAGCGCGCGGGCCGCCAGCCCTGCTTGACCTCGAGGTAGGGGGTGATCATGTCGCTCTTGACCGGCCCTGGCCGGAAGAGCGAGATGTCGGTGATGACGTCCTCGAAGCTCTCGATGCCGGACTTGCCGACCAGCTCGCGCTGGCCCGGGGACTCGATCTGGAAGATGCCGAGGGTGCGGGCGGTCGAGACCATCTCGTAGGTCGCCGGGTCGTCGTGCGGGACCTGCGCCTCGTCGTCGAGGTCGACCTCCACCCCCTCGACCCGGCGGATCTCGGCCACCGCGTGCGCCATCGAGGACTGCATCCGGATGCCGAGCACGTCGAGCTTGAGCAGGCCGAGGTCCTCGACGTCGTCCTTGTCGAACTGGCTCATCGGGAACCCGGCGTAGGACGCCTCGACCGGGGTGCGGTCCAGCAGCGTGGCGTCGGAGAGCAGCACCCCGCACGGGTGGACCGCGACGTGGCGCGGCAGCCCGTCGAGCCGCTCGACCAGGGAGAACATCAGGTCCAGCCGCTCCTCGCCGAGCCCACCGGCGCGCAGCTCGGGCAGCTCGCGCAGGGCGGTGCGGGCGTCGCGGGCGCGGATGTGCGGGAAGGCCTTGGCGATCGCGTCGGTCTCCAGCGGTGGCATCCCGAGGGCGGCACCGACGTCGCGCACGGCGTGCCGGACGCGGTAGGTGTCCATCATCGAGACGCACACGCAGCGCTCGCCGCCGTAGCGGTCGAGGATCGCCTCGTAGACCTCGGTGCGCCGCGCGGACTCCACGTCGACGTCGATGTCGGGCAGCGCCTGGCGCAGCGGGGAGAGGAAGCGCTCCATGAGCAGCTGGTGGCGGATCGGGTCGACGCCGGAGATCCCGAGCAGGTAGTTGACCAGGCTGCCCGCGCCGGAGCCCCGCGCGGCCACCCGGACCCCGAGGTCCTTGATCAGGTCGGTGACGTCGCCGACGGTGAGGAAGTACGACGCGTAGCCCAGCTCGCGGATCGTGGCGAGCTCGTCGTCGAGCCGCTTCCACACCACCTGCAGCCCGCTGCTGCCGTAGCGGCCGCCGATCGCGGCCTCGCAGCGGACCCGCAGGAGTGCGTCCGCGTCAGCGGCCGGGCCTCGAGACGCCTCGCCCGGCCCTCGCGCGAGCTCGAACTCCGGGAAGTGCACCTCCCCCAGGCCGAGGTCGGAGGCCGGGTCGAGGGCGCAGCGCTCGGCCAGGGCACGGGTGCGCGCCAGCAGCCGGGCCGCCTCGGCCGGGCCGCCGCCGGCGGCACGGGCGACCTCCTCGGCGACCAGGCGCATCTCGGGACCGGACTTCAGGTGCCCCTCGGCGTTGGCGCGGTCGACGTGGCGCCGGTCGAGCGCCACCAGCCGGCGGGCGGCGTCGAGGACGTCGACGGTGAGGGCGTCGCGGCGCTCGGCGTAGCGCACCTGGTTGGTCAGGACCGTGGGAAGGCCCACCTCCGCGGCGATCCCGGCAAGGCGGGCGGCGTGCGCCGCACTGCCGGGCGTGCGGTGGGAGACCAGCTCGACCTGCAGGCAGCCCCGGGGCACGCGGCCGCGCCAGCGGGCCAGCTCGGCCCGGACCAGGTCGTCGCGCCGCTCCACCACCGCCGGGCCCAGCAGGGAGCCGGGGCCCAGCAGGACCACCAGGTCGCCGGAGACCAGCAGGCCCGCGACCTCCGGGTCGTCGGGGTCGAGCACCGGCGTGCCGCGCTCACCGGCCAGGTGGGTGGCCGAGAGCAGCCGGCACAGCGCCGCCCAGCCGCCCCGTCCACCGCCGGGCCCGGCGGCGTGCGCCAGGACCGTGACGCGGGGCAGCCGCGGGTCGCGGAAGGCACCGCCGCGCACCGGCGTACGAGGTCGGGGCGAGGGGGACGGGACGCCGGGACCCGGGCCTGCTCCCCCGGGCTGGTGGGCCAGGTCGACGCCGAGGACCGGGGCGATGCCCGCGGAGGCGCAGGCCTTGGCGAACTTGACCGCGCCGTAGACCCCGTCGCGGTCGGTGAGGGCCAAGACGTCCATGCCGTGCTCGACGGCGCGCTCGACCAGCCGCGGCGGCAGGGAGGCGCCGTGGCGCAGGGAGTAGCCGGAGGCCACGTGGAGGTGGGGGAAGGGGTCGGGCACGGCACACCTCTCGCATCGGTCTCGACCCCGGACACGGCACTCCTCGCACCCGGCCGGCACGGACCGATGCCGGTCCAGCACCGGCTCGATTCGTCGAACACGTGTTCGAAGAAGGCGTCACCATAGCCCCCCGTCACGCTCGGCCGTCAAGTGCTTGACGGACTGTCGGAGGTCGGGAGTACCGTCGTCACCATGGTCGAACACGTGTTCGATCCAGCGTTCGACCCGAGGTGCGGAGGAGGTGCGCGGTGCGACGTTACGACGAGCCCGTGGAGGTACGGCGCGGACCGGTCGCGGACTGGCCCGAGGAGGGTCCGGCCCAGTTCCTGTGGCGCGGGCGGCTGTGGAAGGTGCGCGGCGTGCTCGCGCACTGGGTGGAGACCGGCGCGTGGTGGCAGCACGGCGGGGTCCGGGCCGTCCTCGGCTCCGAGGACTCCCCCCAGCAGCCGGGCCAGCAGCCGGGCCAGCAGCCGGGCGGCACGACCCTCGAGGAGCTGCTCGGCGAGCGGCGGCTGTGGCGGGTGGAGGCCGGCCGTGGCCCGGCCGGGGGCGTCGGACCCGGCACCTTCGACCTGTGCCACGACCCCGTCGAGGACCGGTGGCAGCTCGTGGGCTGCACCGACTGAGCCCCCGATCGAGCCCACCAGGTCAGAGCCGACGACCAGCCCCCGACGACCAGCCCCGACGACCAGCCCGCCCGATCCCACCCGAGGAGCCCCGATGACCACGCACCCGACCTACGCGCCGCACGTGCTGCCGGCGACGACCCACTCCTACCTCGCCCGCTCCGCGGAGTCGCTGGCCGAGGCGATGGGCACCCGCGACGTCCCCACCCGCTACGCCTGCGCCCATGTCGCAGCCCTGCGTGCGGCCGCCGCGCTGCTGGCCGCGCGGGCCCGACCCCAGCCGACCCGCGGGAAGCGGCAGAAGAACGCCTGGGTCCTGCTGGCCGAGGTCGCACCCGAGCTGGCGGAGTGGGCCGGGTTCTTCTCCGCCGGCGCGGCCAAGCGCGCCGCGGCCGAGGCCGGGTCGCGCCGCGCCGTCACCGAGCGCGAGGCCGACGACCTGGTCCGCGACGCCGACCGCTTCCTCGCGGTGGTCGAGCAGGCCCTCGGCCTCGTGCCGCACCCCGTCGGCACCGTCGGCTCGGGGCTGCTGCAGCACCGCGCCGGCTAGGCCCTCCCCGGCCTCGCCGGTGGGCTCAGCCCAGATCGGCCCAGATCAGAAGGCGCCGGAGTCCACCCGGGCGCGGGTGGCGCGCAGGTGGTCGGTGGTGCGCGGGTGCCACATGGCCACGAGCAGCGCCACCACCAGCACGATGCCCAGGACGCTCAGCGCCGAGAAGGTCAGCGGCGGCTCGACCCGCAGGCCCGAGCCGGTCGCGATCACGGTCATCACCAGCAGCACGGTCAGGCAGACCCGCGCCCAGTGGTGGCCGTTGGCGTAGAACATCGCGAGCACGGCGACGAGGGAGGCCACGGTCAGGTACAGCACCGCGGAGACGGCGAAGAACTGCGGCACCGCGATCGGTCGCTCGTCCATGAGGTAGTCCAGGCCGCGCTGGGCGACGATCTCCCGCGCCTGCCGGTGGCCCTCGGCCCAGTTGAGCACCATCTGCTCGCGCAGCAGGCCCACTAGGGCGACCGTCAGCAGCCCGAGGGCCAGGACCGCCCCGAGCAACCAGAGGGAGACCCGGTGCGCGGTCGGCGTCCCGGTCGGTGCGTCCTCGACCCTCGCATCCACGTCGCTGCTCACGCCCCGACTCTACGACCTCGGCGGACCGCCTGCCCCCAGGGCCGTGGCTCCTCCTAGGGTCTGACCCATGCCTGCCGAGCCCCCCTCCCCCGAGCCCCCCGACGCGGCGGCCACAGCGGCAGCCGACCACCCCGGGGTGGCGCGGTTCCGTGCCGAGCACCGCCGGCTGGGTGGGACGGGCCGGATCGTGGTGCTGCCCGATGCCGTGCACACGGCCGCGCTGGCCGCCGAGGCACTGGGGTGCGAGGTGGGAGCGATCGCCAACAGCCTGGTCTTCGACACCGGCGAGGGCCCGGTCCTGGTCCTCACCTCGGGCTCCCACCGCGTCGACACAGGTGCCACCGCCGCGCGGATCGGCGTGCCCCGGCTGCGCCGCGCCTCGCCCGACTTCGTCCGCGAGCACACCGGCCAGGTCATCGGCGGTGTGTCCCCCCTTGCCCATCCCTCCCCCGTGCCGACCTACCTCGACCGCGCCCTGGCCGACCACGAGGTCGTCTGGGCGGCGGCCGGCCACCCGGCCGCGGTCTTCTCCACGACGTACGCCGAGCTGCTGGCCCTCACAGGCGCCCGCGAGGTCGAGGTCGGACCCGAGGCGTCGGCGTGAGCCGCGTCGTCGTCCTGGGTGGCGGCTTCGGCGGGATGGCCGTGGCCGCCCGGCTGGCCAAGACCGGGCACCAGGTGGTGCTGGTCGAACGGGCGGCGAGCCTGGGCGGCGCGCTCGGCTCGATCAGCGAGGAGGGCTTCACCTGGGACGCCGGGCCGACCCACACCCTGCTGCCGGCGGTGGTGCGCGACCTGTTCCGCAAGACCGGTCGCCCGTTGGAGCGCGAGCTGGAGCTGGAGCCGCTGGAGCTGCTGCGCGAGCACCGCTTCGAGGACGACACGACCTTGTCGCTGCCCTCGGCACGGGCCGGCCAGCTGCGGGCGTGGGACGCCCTCGAGCCCGGCCTGGGCCAGCGGTGGACCGAGCACGTCTACTCCTTCACCGAGGACTGGGAGGTGCTGCGCCACCACTACTTCGAGCACCCCTGGGACCGCACCGCACTGCCCGCGCAGGTGCGGCAGCGCCTGGACTCCCGCGAGATGCTGCACAAGCGGCTGCGCCGGAGGTTCCGGGACGAGCGGCAGCGCGAGGTGGCGGCCTACCCCTTCCTCGCCGACGGCCACGACCTGCGCAACGTGCCGGCCTGGATGGGCCTGGTGGCGTTCCTGGAGCAGCGTTTCGGGGCCTGGACCGTCCCCGGGGGCATGGCCCGGCTCGGCGAGGTGCTCGGAGCACGCCTGGCCACCCGCAAGGTGGAGGTGCTGCTGGGCACCCGCGCCCTGGACGTGCTGGTCCGCGAGGGGCGTGCGGTCGGGGTGCGCACCTCGGCCGGTGACCTCGAGGCCGACGAGGTGGTCTGCGCCATCGACCCGCGGGCCCTGCCCGCACTGGCCCGGCTGGTGGAGCGGACGATGCCGGCCATCCCGCCGGTCACCTGCCACCTCGGGCTGGAGGGCGAGGTGCCGCAGCTGCCGCACGAGGTGGTCCTGCACGGCGACCCGATGCTGGTCGTGCGGACCGGCGGCACGGCTCCCGAGGGCCGCCACGCCTGGACGGTGCACGGTCGCGGCAAGCTGGCCGAGGACGTGCTGCGCGCGCTGGCACGGGCACGTCTGGACCTCCGCGACCACGTGGTGCACCGGGTCGACCGCTCTCCTCGCGAACAGGTCGAGGCCTGGTCGGGCTCCCCGCTGGGCGTGCTGTGGCAGGGACGCGGCACGGTCCGGGCCCGGCTGGGGCCGGACACCCCGGTCGCCCACCTCCACGCGGTCGGCGCACACGCGACCCCCGGGTCGGGGCTGCCGTTCGTCGGGCTGTCGGCCGCGCTGGTCGCCGAGCGGATCGGCCCCGCCTGACAGCACCCGTCTGAGAGCACCCGCCTGAGAGCACCGACCGAGAGCACCCGACGGCGCCCCGCGGATCAGGGCCTGACGTCGAGCTTCTCGAAGATCTCCAGCGTCGCCTTGGAGCGGTTGAGCGTGTAGAAGTGCAGCCCCGGCGCCCCGGCGTCGAGCAGCTCCTGGCACAGCTCGGCGGCCAGCGCGATGCCCTCGGCGCGCATCGAGACGGCGTCGCCCTCGTGGGCGGCGATCCGCGAGACGACCTCCTCGGGCACGTCGGTGCCGATCAGCTCGCCCTGCCGGCGGATCGCGGCGAGGTTCAGGATCGGCATGATGCCCGGGAGGATCGGCAGGTCGACGCCGCGCGCCCGGACCCGCTCCACCAGGGAGACGTAGTCCTCGGCGCGGAAGAACATCTGGGTGACCGCGAACTCCGCACCCGCGCGCGCCTTGGCCGCGAGCACGTCGGCGTCGTGGTCCAGCGACGGGGAGGAGGGGTGGCGCTCGGGGAAGGCGGCGACGCCGATCCGGAACTCGCCCCGCGCCGCCACCAGCTCGACCAGCTCGGTGGCGTAGGTGAGCCCGCCCTCGGTGGGGGTCCAGTCGGCACGCGGACCGCCCTCGGGGTCCCCGCGCAGCGCCATCACGTGGTGCACCCCGGCGGCGGCGTACTCGTCGAGCACCGACTCCAGCTCGGCACGGGTGTGGCCGACGCACGTGAGGTGCGCCATCGGCAGCATCGAGGTCTCCTGCGCGATCCGGCGCGTGACCCGCACGGTCGTGCCGCGGCTGGAGCCACCGGCGCCGTAGGTGACCGACACGAAGGTCGGGCGGTAGGGCTCCAGGGCACGCACGGCGTCCCACAGCTGGGCCTCGCCGGCCTCGTCCTTGGGCGGGAAGAACTCGAAGGAGAAGGACTTCTCCCCCGCCTCCACGACCTCCCGCAGGGAGCGTCCACGCCCGATGCTCATGACGTCGAGCGTACGCGGGACGATCCCACGAGACCCGCCCCGTCCACCCACCGGCTCGCGCTCGGGCGCGCCGACTAGGGTGCGGACGTGACCTGGGACGCGACGCCCTTCCGGACCCGCGTGCAGCGGGCGCTGGACGACTTCCTCGACACCCAGGCCGAGCGGCTGGAGCCCCTGGGGCCCGACGCCGCGCGGCTGCTGGCCGAGGCCCGCGCCAGCGTGTCGGGCGGCAAGCGGCTGCGCGCCGCGTTCTGCTGGTGGGGCCACCAGGCCGTGTCCCCCGCGCGGGTCGAGGACGAGGACGCCCTCGCCCGGGCGTGCGCGAGCCTGGAGCTGCTGCACGCCAGCGCCCTGGTGCACGACGACCTGATGGACGCCTCCGACACCCGCCGCGGCCGGCCCGCGACCCACCGGGCGTTCGAGGCCGAGCACCGCACCGAGGACGCCGGGCGCGGCTGGCGCGGCGACCCGGAGCAGTACGGCGCCGCCGCGGCCATCCTGCTGGGCGACCTGCTCCTGGCCTGGGCCGACGAGCTGCTGCGCACCTGCGGTCTGCCTGCCGAGCGGGTGCTCTCGGCCCTCGACGTGCTGGACCACACGCGCACCGAGGTGATCGCAGGGCAGTTCCTCGACGTCTCCGTGCAGGCCCGCGGCCGCGCCGACGTCGACGCGGCGATGACCGTGCTGCGCTACAAGTCCGCGAAGTACTCCATCGAGCGGCCGCTGCACACCGGAGCGGCGCTGGCCGGGGCCGACCCTGCCACGACCGCGGCCCTGCGTGCCTTCGGCCTGCCGCTCGGCGAGGCCTTCCAGCTGCGCGACGACCTGCTCGGTGTCTTCGGCGATCCCGCGGTGACCGGGAAGCCGGCGGGCGACGACCTCGTGGAGGGCAAGCGCACCGTCCTGGTCGCGCTCGCCCTCGACGCCGCGCCCGACGACGAGGCCGCACGGCTCGACGCCGCCCTGGGTCGCCCGCTCTCACCGGCCGAGGTCGACGACCTGCGCGGCATCATCGAGCGCTGTGGTGCCCGTGAGCAGGTCGAGGAGGTCATCGCCGCCCTCACCGACCGCGCCCTGGCCGTGCTCGACGGCGCCGACCTGCGCCCCGAGGGCGTCCAGGCCCTGCGCGACCTCGCCGAGGCGGCCACGCAGCGCTCCGTCTAGGCCAGAGGTGCGCGGAGCAGATCAGGGTCCGACGCGCGCGAAGGTCGCGCCGCCGTCCCGGCTCCAGTAGATCTCCCCGGCGCCGCCGACGACCAGCCGGTCCGGCCCGGGCTCCGCGACCGTGGCGGGAGGCACGGGGTAGAGCGTGTAGTAGGCGCCCGGCTGCGGGGGCAGCAGGCCGGCCGGGTCGTCGAAGGGCGAGCCCTCGGGCGGGTCGGTGTCGTCGAGGGCGACCACGACGTCCAGCGCCGCCTCGGGCAGCAGCGCGGGAGCGACGTACGGCAGTCCGCTCTCGGGGTCCTGGGTGGGCGGCATCTCGGTCATCGTCGTCTCCCCGTCGCCGGGCGAGCCACCGGTGCGCGAGCCCGGGTCCCCACCGGCGAACGCCCAGATGCCGACCGCGAAGGCCAACACGAGGAACATCGCGAGCGCTCCGGAGGGTCCACCGC
This sequence comes from Nocardioides sp., assembly GCF_030149505.1. Classification (GTDB taxonomy): domain Bacteria; phylum Actinomycetota; class Actinomycetes; order Propionibacteriales; family Nocardioidaceae; genus Nocardioides. The sequence goes on along the minus strand of NZ_JASBRN010000039.1, from coordinate 18,868 downwards.
GCGGCGGCCGGACGTTCTCCGGGGAGAGGCGGTAGACCACCGTGGCCGTCCTAGAAGGCCAGGGCCTGGGCCCGGCGCTTGACCTCCGAGCCGCGGTTCTCGTGCAGCGCGTCGATCGGACGTCCGGGCAGGTCGGCGTCGAGGAAGATCCAGGCGATGCACTCCCGGTCGTCGAAGCCGGAGTCGTGGAGCAGGGTCAGCAGGCCGGGCAGCCCCTTGACCGGCTGGGCGCCGTCGAGGAAGAGGGCGGGCACCCGCTGCCCCGCGCGCTCCCACGGGACGGCGGCGGCGAGCTGGTGCTCGCGGATCATCGTGCGGACCTTGCCCACGCTGACCCCGAGCCGCTCGGCGACCTCGGCCCACTCCAACCACTCGTCCACGAGGGCGGAGAGGTCGTGGTCGGCCAGACGGGTCTCACTCATGGCTCCAGTCTGGCACCCCACCCGCAGTCGCCCACCACCCAGAGGCAGGCACGCAGGCACGCACGGAGCCGGGCACGGAGGCAGCCACCCGCCACGCCCGGGCCCGGGGGGCAGCCGGGCCGCGGGCCCGCCCGAACGTAGGATGAGCCCTCCGGAACGCAGGAGGCTCGCTGTGACAGACCGGGAGCCGCAGGGCCAGCTCCTCGACGGGCGCTACCTCGTCGGCCCGCGCGTCGCCCGGGGCGGGATGGCCTCGGTGCACGAGGCCGTCGACCAGCGCCTGCACCGCACTGTCGCGGTGAAGATCATGCACCCCGGGCTCGGGGACGACGGCGACTTCGCCGCCCGCTTCGTGCGCGAGGCCCGGGCGGCCGCACGGCTGAGCCACCCCAACATCGTCGCCGTCTACGACCAGGGCGACGACGACGGCACGCTCTTCCTGGCGATGGAGCTGGTCACCGGCCACACGCTGCGTGACACCGTCACCAAGGAGGCCCCGATGCCGCCGGCCCGGGCGCTGGCGCTGCTCGAGCCGGTCGTCTCCGCCCTGGCCGCCGCGCACCGGGCCGGGATCATCCACCGCGACGTCAAGCCGGAGAACGTGCTGATCGCCGACGACGGACGCGTCAAGGTCGCCGACTTCGGCCTGGCCAAGGCCATCGGCACCGACACCCAGCACACGGCCACGGGTGGGGTGCTCATCGGCACGGTCTCCTACCTCGCGCCCGAACTGGTCTCCGAGGGCACCAGCGACGCGCGCGCCGACGTCTACGCCGTGGGCGTGGTGCTCTACGAGCTGCTGACCGGCTCCAAGCCGCACGAGGGCGACACCCCGATCCAGGTCGCCTACAAGCACGTGCACGAGGACGTCCCGGCGCCGTCGCTGCGGGTCCCCGGCATCCCGGCGTACGTCGACGCGCTGGTGGCCCGCGCCACGGCCCGTGACCGCACCCAGCGACCCGCCGACGCCGGCGTGCTGCTCCGCCACGTGCACCGGGTCTCGAACGCGTTGGCCGCCGGCGTGAGCGAGGACGTCGAGCTCACCCAGGACCTCACCCCGCTGCTGGCCGCCGTCGCCGCCGCGGGGGTCGACACCGACGAGCCGCCCGCGGCCGACCAGCACCGGCTCGGCGACACCTCCCCCGAGGTCTGGGAGCCCGAGGAGCTGGCCGACCTGGCCGCCCTGGGCGTCCTGCCCGGCTCGGCGGGCGACACCGAGGCGACCACGGTCGTCGCACCGGGCGGCAGGAGCGTCGCAGCGCCGGCCCGGCCGGACGCCGCACGCCCCACGAGCCCTCACCCGGGCGGATCCGCTGCTCACCCCGCCCGCCGGCGCCGCTGGCGCGGCCCGGTCGCCCTGCTGCTCGCCCTCCTGCTGGCCGCCGGCGTCGGGCTCGGTGCCTGGTGGTTCGGCTGGGCCCGCTACACCACCGTGCCGACCGTCCTCGGCCAGACCGAGACCTCGGCGGTCGCCGAGCTCGAGGAGGCCGGCTTCGAGGTCGACCTGGCCGACGGTGTCTACAGCGAGTCCGTGGACCGCGGCGACGTGGTCAGCAGCTCGCCCGGCCCCGGCGACCGGGTGCTGCCCGGCGAGACCGTCACCCTGGTGCTGTCGCTGGGCGTGGAGAAGTACCCCGTGCCCGCGCTCGAGGGGCTCACCGAGGGCGAGGCACGCGACGCGCTGGAACAGGTGTCCCTCGAGGTGGGCCGGGTGAAGGAGAAGTTCTCCGAGACCGTCGAGAGCGGACGGGTCATCCGCCACGACCCGGGCGAGGGGCGCCAGCTGCGCCCGGGCAGCGCCGTCGACCTCGTGGTCAGCAAGGGACGCAAGCCGATCAACGTCGGCGACTGGGTCGGCGAGGACGCCGACCGCGCGCAAGCCGTCCTGGAGCGCAAGGGCCTGGTCGTGGACCGCGCCCAGGAGCAGTTCGACGACACCGTCCCCGAGGGCGCGGTCATCGCCCAGACCCCGCAGTCGGGCACCCTCTTCCGCGGCGACACGGTCACGCTCGTGGTCTCCCTCGGCCCGGAGCTGGTCGAGGTGCCCAACGTGCGCGCCCAGGGCGTGGAGTCGGCCCGCCAGGAGCTCGAGGCGCTCGGCTTCGTCGTGCAGACCGTCAACGCCAGCGGCTACCTCGGCCTCGGCTTCGTCTTCAGCCAGGACCCCGGCGGCGGCCAGTCAGTGCCCCGCGGCAGCACCATCACGCTGTCGATCATCTGAGGGCGCTCACTTCCCGGCACCCGAGGACGGCCCCGGTGCCGCCCCGCCGACGTACGACGGCGAAGATGCGCCCATGCCCTTCGACCCCGCCCCCCGCAACCCGATCGGGACCCACCTGCTCGTCGGGAAGGGCCTGGTCGCCGGCGCGCTGGCCGACGCCGAGCGGCTCGGCTGCGAGACGCTGCAGGTCTTCGTGGGCAACCCGCGCGGGTGGGCCCTCAGCGCGGGCAAGCCGGCCGAGGACGAGGCGTTCCGGGCCGCGGCGGCTGAGCGTGGGATCCGGACCTTCATCCACGCGCCGTACCTGGTGAACCTGGGCTCACCCACACCGAGCACCTACGACAACAGCGTGGCCGTGGTCGCGCACAACCTGCGCCGGGCCGCGGAGATCGGCGCCGAGGGCGTGGTGGTCCACACCGGGTCCTACGTCGACCCCACCCCCGGTGACGGGCGCGAGCGGCACGAGGCCGCGATGCGGCAGGTCCGCGAGGGCCTGCTGCCGCTGCTGGAGCTGCTCGGCGACGACCCGTCCGACGGAGGACCATGGCTGCTGCTGGAGCCCACGGCCGGCCAGGGCCGCTCGCTCTGCGCCGGGGTCGAGGACCTCGCGGGCTACCTCGACGCCCTGGACCACCACCCGCGCGCGGGCATCTGCCTGGACACCTGCCACGTCTTCGCCGCCGGCGCCCCGCTCGACGAGCCGGGCGGCGCCACCGCCACCGTCGACCGGGTCGTGGAGATCGGCGGGCCGGGCCGGCTGCGGCTGGTGCACGCCAACGACTCCCAGGACGTGCGCGGGTCGATGAAGGACCGGCACGAGCGGATCGGGCAGGGCCACATCGGCGCCGACGCCTTCGGCGAGCTGTTCGACCACCCCGCCCTCACTGGCGTGCCGTTCGTGCTCGAGACGCCCGGCTCCCGCGACGAGGGCGGCGACCTGGAGGTGCTCAGGACCATCAGGGACCAGCGGTCATGACGTCGCGCCGCACCTCCCTGCTCGCGACCCTGGCGCTGCTCGCGATGACCGCCTCCTGGGGCTCGACGTTCTTCCTCATCCGCGACCTGCTCGACCGGGTGCCGACGCTGGACTTCCTGGCCGTCCGGTTCCTCATCGCCACCGCGGCGATGCTGCTCGTCGCACCGCAGGCCGTGCGGCGGCTCAGCCCGGAGTCGCGCAAGCACGCCGCGGTGCTCGGCGGGGTCTACGGCGTCGCCCAGGTCCTCCAGACCGCCGGCCTGGCCCACACGCCCGCCAGTGTCTCCGGCTTCGTCACCGGGATGTACGTCGTCCTCACCCCGCTCCTGGCCGCGGTGCTGCTCCGCACCCGGATCGGCCTCCTGACGTGGGCGGCCGTGGCGCTCGCGGCCCTGGGCCTGGGCGTGCTGACCCTGCAGGGCTTCTCGGTCGGCTACGGCGAGGCGATCACCCTGGTGGCGGCCGGTCTCTACGCGCTGCACATCGTGGGCCTGGGCGCCTGGTCGGACCCGCGGCAGGCGCTCGGGATGTCGATCGTGCAGATCGGCGTGATCGCGGTGCTGTGCTCGATCGCGACCCTGCCCGACGGCGTGGTGCTGCCCGCGACCGGCGCCGACTGGGCCTCGGTGGTCTACATGGCGCTGGTGGCCGGCGCTGCCGCGATGCTGGCCCAGACCTGGGCGCAGGCGCACCTGCCGCCCACGCGCAGCGCCATCATCATGTCGATGGAGCCGGTCTTCGCGGCCTCCTTCGCCGTGTGGCTCGGCGGGGAGGCCGCCACGACACGCATGCTGCTGGGCGGTGCGATGGTGCTGACCGCGATGCTCCTCGTCGAGCTCGCCCCTAGGCGCAAGGTGGAGGGCGAGGTCCAGCACCTGGTCGTCTGACCGGCTCGCCGCGCCGCGGCGCTAGCGTGCGCCGCATGGTCGTCGTGATGTCCCCCGACGCCACCGACGAGGACGTGGCGGCCGTCGTGGCCCGCGTCGAGGCGGTGGGCGGCGAGGCCAACGTCAGCAAGGGCGTGACTCGCACGATCATCGGCCTGGTCGGCGACATCGAGTCCTTCCACCACCTCAACCTGCGCACCCTGCGCGGCGTCGCGGACGTGCACCGCATCTCCGACCCCTACAAGCTGGTCAGCCGCCAGCACCACCCCGACCGGTCCACGGTGTGGGTCGGCACCGGTCGCCAGGTGCCGATCGGCCCCGACACGTTCACGCTCATCGCCGGCCCGTGCGCCGTGGAGACCCCGAGCCAGACGCTCGACGCCGCCCAGATGGCCGTGGCCGCGGGCGCCACGCTGCTGCGCGGGGGTGCGTTCAAGCCGCGCACCTCGCCGTACGCCTTCCAGGGCCTGGGGGTGCGAGGCCTGGAGATCCTCGCCGACGTGCGGGAGGCGACCGGGCTGCCGGTGGTGACCGAGGTCGTGGACAGCCGCGACGTGGCGGTCGTGGCCGAGCACGCCGACATGCTCCAGGTCGGCACCCGCAACATGGCCAACTTCGGGCTGCTCGAGGCGGTCGGCGCCGCCGGCAAGCCGGTGCTGCTCAAGCGCGGGATGACCGCGACCATCGAGGAGTGGCTGATGGCTGCGGAGTACATCGCACGCCGCGGCAACCTCGACGTCGTCCTGTGCGAGCGCGGCATCCGCACCTTCGAGCCCTCGACCCGCAACACCCTCGACATCTCCGCGATCCCCGTGGTGCAGGCGACCAGCCACCTCCCGGTGATCGTCGACCCCTCGCACGCCGCCGGCCGCAAGGACCTCGTCGTGCCGCTGGCGCGTGCGGCCATGGGCGTCGGCGCCGACGGGGTCATCGTCGACGTCCACCCCGACCCCGAGTCGGCACTGTGCGACGGCCCGCAGGCGCTGCTGGGCAGCGAGCTGCGCGAGCTCGCCTCCGCCGTACGCCGGCTGCCGGCCGCGCTCGGTCGGGTCGACGCCTCGGAACGGGCCCGCGAGGGCTGAGCCGCCAGCGACCAGCGGCCCCTAGAGCCCGGCCAGCACCGACGCGGCCTTCTCGGCGTCCGCACGCGACACGTCCAGGTGCGTGACGAAGCGGACCGTGCGCGGCCCGACCGCCGAGACCAGGACGCCCGCCTCGCGGGCGCGGGCGACGTAGCCGGGGGCGTCGTCGTGGTCGAGCACCACGATGTTGGTGTGCACGCCTGCGGGATCCACGCCGACGGCCTCGGCCAGCAGCCGGGCGCGGTCGTGGTCGTCGGCGAGCCGCTCGACGTGCTGGTCCAGCGCGTGCAGGCCGGCCGCGGCCAGGATGCCGACCTGGCGCATCCCGCCACCGAGCCGCTTGCGCCGCACCCGCGCCTCGGTCATCGCCTCCGCCGAGCCCACCACGAGAGAGCCGACGGGGGCACCGAGCCCCTTGGACAGGCAGACGGCCAGCGAGTCGGCGACCGCGCCGTAGGCCGCCAGCGGGGTGCCGGTGGCCACGTGGGCGTTCCACAGCCGCGCACCGTCGACGTGGACGGCGACCCCGGCCTCGTCGGCGAGCCCGCGCAGGGCCTGCAGGTCCTCGATGCCGACGACGGCGCCGCCCGCGAAGTTGTGGGTGTTCTCCACCGCGATGGCGGCGGTCCGCACGAAGAAGGGGCCCATGTCGGGTGCCACGAGCGAGCGCACGACGTCGAGGTCGAAGCCGCCGGTCGGGTGGATCCAGGTGCGCATCGTGACGCCGCTGACCGCGCCGTGCGCCCCCAGCTCGGCCCGGGCGATGTGCGCCGAGGCTTCGCAGAGGACCTCCTGCCCGGGGACGACCAGGAGGCCGACCGCCAGCACGTTGGCCAGCGAGCCGGTCGGGGTGAAGAGCGCGTCCTCGTGGCCGAACAGCCCTGCGACCCGCTCCTCGAGCGCCCGGACCGTCGGGTCCTCGCCGTACACGTCGTCGCCGACCTCGGCGCGCGCCATCGCGGCGCGCATCGCCTCGGTCGGCTTCGTCAGGGTGTCGGAGCGGAGGTCGATCACCGAGCCAACCTAACGGCCCGCGACCACCGACCGGTCAGGCCGTGCCTGCGCGCAACATCTCCGCGACGTGGAAGGCGAGCTCGAGCGACTGGACCCGGTTGAGGCGCGGGTCGACGACCGACTCGTAGCGGTGCGCCAGGCCGTGCTCGTCGAGCTCCTCGCCGCCGCCGATGCACTCGGTGACGTCGTCACCGGTCATCTCGACCAGGATGCCGCCGGGCCAGGTGCCCAGGGCGTGGTGGACGTCGAAGAAGCCCTGGACCTCGCCGACGACGTCGTCGAAGCGGCGGGTCTTGTAGCCGGTGGAGGAGGTGAAGGTGTTGCCGTGCATCGGGTCGCAGACCCAGGCGACCTGCACGCCCTCGGCGGTGACCTTCTCGACCAGGCCGGGCAGGCCGTCACGGACCTTGTCGGCCCCGAAGCGGGTGATGAAGGTCAGGCGACCGGGGGTGTTCTCGGGGTTGAGGCGGGCAGCCAGCGCGAGCGCGTCGTCAGCGGTCGCGGTGGGCCCGAGCTTGACCCCGATGGGGTTGGAGATGTGGCGGAAGTACTCCACGTGGGCGCCGTCGAGCTGGCGGGTGCGCTCGCCGATCCACACGAAGTGGCCCGAGACGTTGTAGGGCTTGTCAGTGCGCGAGTCGATGCGCGTCATCGCGTGCTCGTACTCCATGAGCAGCGCCTCGTGGCTGCTGTGGAAGTCGACGCGGCGCAGCTCCTCGGGGTCGGCCCCGATCGCCTTCATGAACGACAGCGCCTTGTCGATCTCGCCGGCGAGCTGCTCGTAGCGCTGGCCCGCGGGCGAGCTCTTCACGAAGTCGGTGTTCCAGGTGTGGACCTGGCGCAGGTCGGCGTACCCACCGGTGACGAAGGCGCGCACGAGGTTCAGCGTCGCGGCCGAGGCGTTGTAGACGTCCAGCAGCCGCTGCGGGTCGGGGATGCGCGACTCGGGGGTGAAGTCGAAGCCGTTGACGGCGTCGCCGCGGTACGCCGGGAGCGTGACCTCCTGGCCGTCGACCACGCGGGTCTCCAGGTCCGAGGAGCGGGGCTTGGCGTACTGCCCCGCGAGCCGGCCGAGCTTCACGACCGGCACGGAGCCGGCGTACGTGAGCACGACGGCCATCTGCAGCAGCACGCGCAGCTTGTTGCGCACGTTGTCGGCGGTGACGTCGGCGAAGGTCTCGGCGCAGTCGCCGCCCTGGAGCAGGAACGCCTCGCCGCGGGTGACCGCGGCCAGCTTGTCGGTGAGGTCGTCGCACTCGCCGGCGAAGACCAGCGGCGGCATCGTGCGCAGGCGGGCCACGGCGTCGTCGAGGGCCCCGCGGTCGGGGTACGTCGGCTGCTGGAGGGCGCCGATCGCGTGCAGTTCCTCGAGGCTGGGGATGCTCACTCCTCCAGGGTACGTCCGCTCCCCCGCCTGCTCCGAGTCGGCGAGCAGGCGTGGACCCGGCGCCGGAGCCCGCGGCAGTGGCTACTGCTCCAGGTGGTCGATGTCGCGGAAGCCCGTGCGCTTGGCGCGCACGCCCCGGTTGGTCAGCCAGGTGAGCCCCCACAGGACGACGCCGATCGCGAGCAGGACGCCGGCGATGCGGTACTGGATGTGGTCCTCGGCGGCCCGCGCCCACGGGCCGACCAGGAAGGCCGCCGAGACCGCGCCCAGCCACGGCGTCCACGCCGGCGCCCGGAAGACCTCCCGCTCCGGGGCCTCGCCCGGCCGGCGGTCGCGCCGTCGCAGCACCAGGCAGGCGACGTTGACGACGGTGAAGACGGCGAGCAGGAGGAGACCGGTGGTCCCGGCCAGGGCCGTGACCACGTCGCTCTCCGAGCGGAGCCGCACGAAGGTGATCAGGCCCAGGGCCATCGCGGTCGTGAAGGCGATCGCGGCCCACGGCGTACGACGGCCGGGCAGCACCGCCGCGAGCGAGCGGGGCAGCACGTCCTGCTTGGCCATGCCGTAGACCAGGCGACTCGCCATGAGCATGTTGATGAGCGCGGTGTTGCCGACAGCGCAGATCGTCAGGAACGGGAAGACGTCGTCGATCGGCAGGCCCGGGGCGCCCACGCGGACGACGTCGAGCAGGATGCCCGCGTCGGGGTTGACGGGGTCCAGGATGTCTCCGGGCGGGATCACCACGACGACGGCCAGCGCGACCAGGACGTAGATGCCGGCGCAGATCCCGAGGCCGGTCAGGAGCATCCTCGGGAACGTCCGCGAGGGCTCCTGCACCTCCTCGACCATGTTGACCGAGTCCTCGAAGCCGACCATGGCGAAGAAGGCCACGGTCGTGGCGATGGTGACGGCGATGAACGCCGACTTCTCCCCCGGGGTCTCGAAGACGACGATCCGACCGGGGTCGCCGTCGCCGCTCACTGCCGCCCAGGCCCCGATGAGGATGATGATCGCCAGCGCCACCATGACCACGCTGGTCAGCACGACGTTGAGCTTCACGCTCTCGCCCACTCCGCGCAGGTTCACCGCTGCCAGGACCAGCATGAAGACCAGGGCCACGGCGAGGGTGGCGCCGGCGCCGGTCGGCACCCCGCCGACCAGGTTGTCCACGCCGAGCAGCAGGTTGCTGGCGACCAGCCCCGACGACGTCGACGCGCTGGTGATGCCCGAGCAGACGACCGCGAAGGCCACGATGAAGGTCACGAAGTGCAGGCCGAAGGCCTTGTGCACGAAGAGCGCCGCGCCGGCGGCCTGCGGGTGGCGGGTGACCAGCTCGAGGTAGCTCAGGGCGGTCAGGCCGGCCACGGCGAAGGCGATCAGGAAGGGCAGCCAGGCGACTCCACCGACCTCGGCCGCCACGTCCCCGGTGATGGCGAAGACCCCGGCGCCGATGATGTCGCCGATCACGAAGAACAGCAGGAGCTTGGGGCTGATGACCCGGCGCAGCTCGCCGCTGCCGGTCTCCGACGAGGTCGCGGTGTCGCTGCTCATGGGTGCTCCTGGGATCCGGGCCGGACCGTGCGGCCCGGGTCGCGGCCGGCGACGCCGACCAACGGCGCATCCTGTCCCCGAGTCGGCGGCGGAAAACCACCCCGTCGGCCGAGGTCAGGATGGTCGCGATTCCTCGCCCGCCGGCGCCCGAGCAGCACGACGTACCCGCTGGATCAGTTGATCTCGCTGCGGCGCTCCAGCAGGACCGTGTCGCGCCAGACGCCCTCGAGCTTGGCGATGCGCGTGCGCACGGCGAGGGTGCGGTACCCGGCGGACTGGTGCAGGGCGATGCTGGCGCGGTTCTCGGGGAACATCGAGGTCTGCAACGTCCACAGCCCGGCATGGTCGGCCCCCATGACCTGGGCGTACAGCAGCGTCTTGCCGACGCCCCGACCCCGTGCGGCGGCCGCGACGTAGACCGAGCTCTCCCCGACGCCGGCGTAGCAGTCACGGGCCGAGGCCGGGGCGATGGCGCTCCATCCGACGACTCGGCCGTCCAGCTCCGCGACCCAGGCCAGGTCGGGCAGCCAGCGGCCGCGCAGCTGCCGGGCGGTGGGCAGGGTGGTCTCGAACGTGGCGTTGCGGGTCGCGAGACCCTCCTCGTAGATGGCCAGGACGGTCGGCATGTCGGAGTCGGTCACCGGGCGTGTGGTGACGTCGTCCGGGAGGTCGTCCGGGCAGCAGGGCGGCGGTGCGAGCGTGCCCATGATGACGTCAGCAGCGTGCGGGAGTCCGGTGCAGCAGGCGGCGTTGGCGGAGACCATGCTCGCGGTGCCGACCTTGTCGACTACCACGAAGCCGACCTTCCTGAGGAGCTCCACGTGGTGTGAACAGGTGGACTGGCTCACCCCGAGCGCTGCGGCGAGGTCGCCGATGCGCATCGCGCCGGCCGGTGACGTGGAGACGGTGTGGAGCAACCGCACTCGCGTGGGGTCCGCCAGCACAGCGAACCACTCGGCGTAGCTCTCAGCGTCGGCTCTGCTCAACCCGGCTGCCTCGCGTCTCTCACCGGCGGCGAGCAGCGGCAGCGAGGGCCGGCCCCGCGGAGACCCGGTCGGCCTGGCCGCGGCGGGTCATCATCGGCGCTGGCCCCATCGGGCTGGCCGCGGCCGCCAACGCCGCCGAGCGCGGGATGGACTTCGTCGTCCTCGAGGCCGGGCCTCGCGCGGCCGCAGCTGTCGGCGAGTGGTCTCACGTTCGCCTGTTCTCTTCGTGGTCCGAGCTCCTCGACCCAGCCGCACGTCGCCTGCTGGACGCGTCCGAGACCTGGACGGCTCCCGACGACACCGCTTACCCGACCGGGGGCGAGTGGCGCGACGGTTATCTGCAGCCGCTCGCCGACCTGCTGGCCGGCGCCACCGGCGGACAGGTCCGTTACGACTCGCGGGTCGTCGGGGTCGGTCGGGCCGGCCGGGACCTGATGGTCGACTCCGGACGCGAGAGCGACCCGTTCGCCGTCCACATCGAGACGTCCCAGGGGCGTGAGCGGCTCCTGGCCAGCGCAGTCGTGGACGCTTCCGGCACCTGGACGCGCCCGAACCCGCTCGGCGCCGACGGCTACCCCGCCCTCGGCGAGACCGAGAACGCCGACCGCATCACCTACGGCATCCCCGACTTCGCCGACCAGAGCATCGCCGCACGGTACGCCGGCAAGCACGTCGCCGTCGCCGGCAAGGGAGCCTCCGCCCAGGGCGTCCTCGTCGGCCTCGCCACGCTCTCTGCCACCGACGCCGGGGCTGGCACCCGGGTCTCGTGGCTGCTGCGCCGCCCATCTGTGGGCGACGCCTTCGGCGGCGGCGACAACGACCAGCTCGAGCAGCGGGGCAAGCTAGGCCAGGACGCCGAGGCCGCAGCCACCAGCGGCATCGTCACCACCCTCACCCAGTTCCGCACCGCCGCGGTGGCCGCCCAGGCGGACGGCCGCCTCGGTGTCACTTCGCTCGACGGGCAGAGCCTGTCCGACGTCGACGAGGTGATCGTCGTCACCGGCTTTCGACCAGACTTCGGCTTCCTCTCCGAGGTCCGCCTCGACCTCGACCCCGCCCTCGGGGCCGCACGGGTGCTCGCCGACCAGATCCACCCCGACCACCACAGCTGCGGGGACGTGGCTCCGCACGGGCACCGCGAGCTCACCCAGCCCGAGCAAGGTCTCTTCCTGGTCGGGATGAAGTCCTACGGCCGTGCGCCGTCCTTCCTGGCCATGACCGGCTACGAGCAGGTCCGCTCGGTCGTCGCGGCTCTCGACGGCGATCTGGAGGCCGCCGACCGGGTCGACCTCGTCCTGCCTGACACCGGGGTCTGCAACGGCGCCGGCGCGTTCGACGATCCCGACGCGCTCGCCGAGCTGGGCGCAGCAATTGGCGACAGCTGCTGCGGAGGCGCCGCTGCTGAGCCGCAACTCATCACCCTCGGCGCCAATACCGGAGCCGCCGGCACCGCAAGCGGCTCCTGCGGGTGACCCACCCGCACCCGCGCCGGCGCCGCCCCCCAAGCTCGCAAAGGCGACACCGGGCATGAGCCACCACGGCACATGGCCACGACCACATCGGTACCGCAGACGACCTCGACGGTCAGCGGTTGGGGGACCAGCTCGGACGCGAGCGTGGCAATTGGACGACCGTCCTGTGTGGCGCATCGTATCGACATATGTCAACATTCACGTATGTCGAAGTCTTTGATGAGTGACTGCGCACCGCCCACGGCCGACGGGTTGGCGTGCTGCGTCCCCTTGGCCCGCGAGCCCATCAGCGCCGAGCAGGCGGCCGGCGTGGTCGCGATGCTCAAGGCAATCGCTGACCCTGCCCGACTCAGGCTGCTCTCGCTGGTGCTGTCCCACGAGGGCGGTGAAGCATGCGTGTGTGACCTGCTGCCGCACTTCGACCTGTCCCAGCCGACCATCAGCCACCACCTCAAGGTCCTCCACGAGGCGGGGCTGCTCAACCGCGAGAAGCGCGGCACCTGGGTCTACTACATCGCTCGACCTGAGGCCATGACGGCTCTCGGTGCCCTGTTCGCCACCGGCAGCACCACGACCACTCGCGAACTGACGGGAGCCTCGGCATGAGCGATGCCGTCCGCGAGACGGCTGCGGCCGGCGCCGACGAGCCAGTGCTCCAGCGACTCTCGACCTTGGACCGGTTCCTCCCGGTCTGGATCGGGGTGGCCATGGTCGCCGGGCTGCTGCTGGGCCGGCTCGTCGACGGTCTCGACGACGCCCTCGCCGCCGTCGAGATCGGCTCGGTCTCACTGCCCATCGCCATCGGCCTGCTGGTGATGATGTACCCGGTCCTCGCAAAGGTCCGCTACGACGAGCTCGGCCACGTCACCAGCGACCGTCGGCTCCTCGCGACCTCGATCGCCCTGAACTGGGTCCTCGGCCCGGCTCTGATGTTCGCGCTGGCCTGGCTGTTGCTGCCCGACCTGCCCGAGTACCGCACCGGGCTCATCATCGTCGGACTCGCCCGGTGCATCGCGATGGTGCTGATCTGGAACGACCTCGCCTGCGGCGACCGGGAGGCAGCCGCGATCCTGGTTGCCGTCAACTCGATCTTCCAGATCCTGGCCTTCGCCGTCCTCGGCTACTTCTACCTGCAGGTCCTGCCCGGCTGGCTTGGACTCGAACAGACCGACCTCGACGTCTCCATGTGGAGCATCGCGAAGTCCGTGCTCGTCTTCCTCGGCATCCCGCTCGTCGCCGGGTTCCTCACCCGCACGCTGGGGGAACGCACCAAGGGCCGCGAGTGGTACGAGGCCACCCTCTTGCCCCGCATCGGACCCTGGGCGCTCTACGGGCTGCTGTTCACCATCGTCCTGCTCTTCGCGCTTCAAGGCGACACCATCACCAACCAGCCCCTGGACGTCGTCCGCATCGCCGTACCGCTGCTGGTCTACTTCGCCCTCATGTGGGGTGGCTCGATGCTGCTGACCAAGGCGCTGGGGTTCGACTACCAACGCGCGACCGCCGTCTCCTTCACTGCTGCCGGCAACAACTTCGAGCTCGCCATCGCCGTGGCCATCGGTGTCTTCGGAGTCGCCTCCGGCCAAGCCCTCGCCGGCGTGGTCGGCCCCCTCATCGAGGTCCCCGTCCTCGTGGGCCTCGTCTACGTCAGCCTCTGGGCCCGCAAGTTCTACCCCGACCGGGACACCGACCCCGCCGCCACCCACGAGACTCCAGGAGCGCGCCGATGACCACTGACACTCCCACCACGCACGGGGCCGACGTGCCCCAGGTGGTGTTCGCCTGCATCCGCAACGGCGGCCGCTCCGTCATCAGCCGCGTCCTGACGGAGCACTACGCGGGCGGCCGAGTCCGCGCACTCTCTGCCGGCACCCAGCCCGGCGAGAACATCCACGCCGAGGTCGCCGACGTGCTCGAGAAGCTCGGCCTCGACACGTCCGGTGAGCAGCCGAAGCTGTTGACCCACGAGACCATCGCGACCAGCACCATGGCCATCACGCTCGGATGCGGCGAGGAGTGCCCGTACGTTCCCGGCGTGAAATACGTCGATTGGCCGGTCTCCGACCCGGGCGGGCAGGACGAGGCCACCGTGCGGACCATCATCGCCGACATCGACGGACGGGTCCGCGACCTCCTCGTCGGACTCGTGCCCGACATCGAGCTCCCGCCGTCGGTTCTCGAGCGAGCCTGACGAGAGGAGCGGCCTCGCTGGACGGAGCGGTCGCGAAGCACTGCACCGGCGGGCGCTCAGCGCAGATCAGCCGGGTCAGCCGAAGAAGACCTCGGCCTCGGCGTACTCCTCGGGGCTGACGACCTTGAGCTCACCGGTGCCCTCGGCGAGCGGGACCCGCTCGATCCGGGTGCCGCGCAGCGCCATCATCGTGCCGAAGTCGCCCTCGGCGACGGCGTCGGCGGCCTGGAGGCCGAAGCGGGTCGCGAGCCAGCGGTCGAAGGCCGTCGGCGTGCCGCCGCGCTGGACGTGGCCGAGCACGACGGCGCGGGCCTCCTTGCCGGTGCGGTGCTCGATCTCCGAGGCGAGCCGGTCTCCGATGCCGCCGAGGCGGACGTGGCCGAAGTCGTCCTTCTCGCCCGAGACCAGGGTCATGTCCCCGCCCTCCCTGGGCACCGCGCCCTCGGAGACGACGATGATCGGGGCGTACTCGGACTCGAAGCGAGCCTCCACGTGACGGCACACCGCCTCGATGTCGAACGGCTGCTCGGGGATGAGCACGGCGCTGGCGCCGCCGGCGATGCCGGCGTGCAGGGCGATCCAGCCGGCGTGTCGCCCCATCACCTCGACGACGAGCACGCGGTGGTGGGACTCGGCGGTCGTGTGCAGCCGGTCGATGGCGTCGGTGGCGATGTTGACCGCGGTGTCGAACCCGAAGGTGAAGTCGGTGCCGGAGAGGTCGTTGTCGATCGTCTTCGGCACGCCGACGACCTTGACGCCGAGGTCCGCGAGCTTGGTGGCCACGCCGAGGGTGTCCTCGCCGCCGATGGCGATGAGCGCGTCCACGCCGTCGCGGGCGAGGTTGTCGGTGATCTGCTGGACGCCGTCCTCGAGCTTGAACGGGTTCGTGCGCGAGGAGCCCAGGATGGTGCCGCCGCGCGGCAGGATGCCGCGGCACTGCTCGATGCCCAGCGGCATCGTGAGGCCCTCGAGCGGCCCCTTCCAGCCGTCGCGGTACCCCAGGAACTCGAACCCGTGCTGCCTCACGCCCTTGCGGACGACGGCGCGGATGACGGCGTTGAGGCCGGGGCAGTCCCCGCCTCCGGTCAGGACTCCCACTCGCATGCACCGACCCTAGCGACACATGACCCGGGTCACACCCCACCCCGGGTGGCCGGATGTCCTAGGGTCCCGCGCATGACCTTCTCGATCGTGGCCAGGTCCGGACACCCCGACCCCGAGGAAGCCGAGTGGGGGGTGGCGGTCGCGTCGAAGTTCCTGGCGGTCGGCAGCGCCGTACCTGCTGCGGTCGCGCAGGTCGGGGCGATCGCCACGCAGGCCGACGCCAACGTCGCCTACAAGGGCCTGGCGCTGGCGCACCTCGACGAGGGCGCGAACGCCTCGATCGCCCTGCAACGGCTGCTCGAGGAGGACCCCGGCCGCGACCACCGGCAGGTGGGCATCGTCGACGTCGAGGGCGGGGCCGCCACCCACACCGGCAGCGCCTGCCTGGAGTGGGCCGGCGGCGTGACCGGCGAGGGCTACGCGATCCAGGGCAACATCCTCACCGGCGAGGACGTCGTGCTCGCCATGGAGGCGGCGTTCCTGGCCACCGACGACTCGATGCCCCTGGCCCACCGGCTGCTCGCGGCGCTGGCGGCCGGCGACGAGGCGGGTGGCGACAGCCGGGGCCGCCAGTCGGCGGCTTTGCTGGTGGTGCGCGAGGGGGCGGGGTACGCCGGCGGTGACGACATCGCCTGCGACCTGCGCGTCGACGACCACGCCGCGCCGGTGCAGGAGCTGGCGCGGCTGCTCGACCTCAACGACCTCTACCTCACCGCCTCCACCGAGGAGGAGAAGGTGCCGGTGACGCCTGAGCTGCGCGAGGAGCTCGAGGCGATGGCCCGTGCGGGCGGCCACCGCGACCTGCACGCCTGGGTCGGCACCGAGAACTACGAGATGCGCGTGGCCGACGACCTGTCGTGGATCGACCGACGGGTGCTCGCCATCGCCCGGGGCGAGGACGGCGGGTCCGCGTCGTGAGCGTCCTGGCGATCGACGCCGGCACGACGGGGGTCACCGCGGTCGTCGTCTCGCCGCAGGGCGACATCGTGGCCAAGGGCTACCAGGAGTTCGCCCAGCACTTCCCCAGGCCGGGCTGGGTCGAGCACGCGCCGGAGGAGATCTGGCAGGCGACGCTCGAGGCCACGAGGGCGGCGCTGGAGCGGTTCGACGTCTCGCAGCTGCGGGCGATCGGCATCACCAACCAGCGCGAGACCGTGCTGCTCTGGGACCGCGAGACGCTCGGCTCGCCACGTCGCGCGATCGTCTGGCAGGACCGGCGCACCGCCGACATCTGCACCCGGCTTCGCGACGAGGGCCACGAGGGCCGGGTCCGCGAGCTCACCGGGCTTCGCCTGGACCCCTATTTCTCCGGCACCAAGCTGCGCTGGCTGGCCGAGGAGGAGCCGCGCACCTGGGCCCTGGTCGAGGAGGGCAGGTACGCCGTCGGCACGGTCGACTCCTACCTCATCGCCCGGATGACCCGCGGGTTGCACCACGTCACCGACGTCTCCAACGCCAGCCGCACGCTGCTCTTCGACCTCGCCGCCGGCGACTGGTCCGAGGAGCTGTGCGGGATCTTCGGCGTACCCCGCGACGCCTTGCCGGACCTCGTGCCCTCCTGGGGCGAGGTCGCGCTCTCGGACCCGAGGTCCTTCCTCGACCTCGAGCTCCCGATCGCGGGCATCGCCGGCGACCAGCAGTCGGCGCTCTTCGGGCAGACCTGCTTCGACGAGGGCGACGCCAAGTGCACCTACGGCACCGGGTCCTTCATCCTCACCAACACCGGCTCGGAGCTGGTGCGCTCGGACGCGGGCCTGCTCACCACCGCCGCCTGGCGCTCTCCCTCCGGCGAGCTGACCTACGCCCTCGAGGGCGCCATCTTCGTGACCGGCGCGGCCGTGCAGTGGCTGCGCGACGGCCTGCAGATCGTGGGGTCCGCCGCCGAGACCGAGGCGATCGCGGCGACCGTCTCGTCCACGGACGGCGTGGTCTTCGTGCCTGCGCTCACCGGTCTCGGCGCCCCGCACTGGGACCCCGACGCCCGAGGCACCATCCTCGGCATCACCCGCGGCACCACCCGCTCCCACCTCGTCCGCGCGACGCTCGAGGCGATCACCTTCGAGGTCCGCGACGTCCTCGAGACGATGCCGGCACGGACGTCGTTGGCCGTCGACGGCGGTGCCTGCGCCAACGACCTGCTGTGCCAGCTGCAGGCCGACCAGCTCGGGCTCACCGTCGAGCGACCGCGCCTGACCGAGACCACTGCGCTCGGCGCGGCCTTCCTCGCCGGCCTCGGCGTCGGCGTCTGGGGCTCGACCGACGAGCTGCGCGAGACCTGGCAGCTGGACCGCTCCTTCACCCCCTCGCCCGACCGCGCCACTGCTGACGCGGCCCACCGGCGCTGGACCGAGGCGGTCGAGCGGTCGAAGGGCTGGGCGCTGCTCTGAGCGGGCCCGACCGACCGGAGATCGTCTGCCTCTGCGGGTCCGCGCGGTTCATGGCGGAGATGCGTGCGGCGGAGCGCGACCTCACCCTGGCCGGCGTCATCGTCCTCGCTCCCTGCGAGGCCGACGTCGCACCGACGCCGGAGCAGAAGGCCGTCCTCGACGAGCTGCACCTGCGCAAGATCGACCTGGCCGACCGCGTCCTCGTCGTGAACCCCGGCGGCTACGTGGGCGCGTCGACGGCGCGGGAGATCGCCTACGCGCGGGCGGCGGGCACGGTCGTCGACTTCACCGACGGCGGGTGAATCCCCGACGGGCCGCCACAGAGGCACGAGCACGAGATCTGCGAGCCGCCGAGCGCCGCGCGGCATTGCCGGATGCTCGTCAAGAGGCGTCCCTCAGTCCTCAGGACCGCCTCGCCGAGCGCTTGGCCAGCCGGGCGGGCGCCGTCCTCTGGAAAACCTCCGTCTGCCTGCTGGCGACGGGCTGGGCGATGACCGCCTCACACTGATCTCGGCACGAGCGCGCCTCGGCGCGGCAGATCCGGTAGTCCAACGAGATCACCGCGTGCCCACAGTGCGGTTCGGGCGGGCCGAAGATGACCTTGTCTTCGAACTGGTGTTCGACTATGATGGCGACATGTCGCCAGCCTCCGAGCCCGCCCCGGAGTCGACGGCGCCTGAGGTCGGCGGCCTGACCGAGACCCAGGTGTTGGACCGGGTCGGCGAGTGCGCGAGCACCTGGCAGCGGATGGGCGCCGAGCTGCTGGCGCTGGCCTACGAATGGGCCGTGGCGCACCCCGCGGAGCGCCTCGACCCCGCCGAGTCGGGCAAGCCCGGGCGGGAGAAGGCCAAGCTCTACGGCGGGGAGGGGACCCCCGAGGTCACCGAGTTCGCCGCCGCCGAGTTCGGCGCCCGGATGGGCCGCGGCACCCACGCCGGACGCCGCTACATCTCCGCCGCACTCGACCTCACGCTCCGACTCCCGAACCTGTGGTCACGGGTCCAGGCACTCGAGGTCCGCGACACCTACGCCATCCACGTCGCCGAGGCCACCCGCAACCTGAGTGCCGCCGAAGCAGCCTGGGTCGACGGCGAGGTCGCCGAGTCCGCCGACGGCCGCATCCCCTGGACCCGCTTCCAGACCCTCGTGGCCGGCAAGGTCACCGCCGCCGCACCCCACCTCGCCCGC
>NZ_JASBRN010000038.1 GCF_030149505.1 Nocardioides sp. | reverse complement strand
AGGCGCCTCACCTGCGGTGCCGACGACCTCTTCGTGGCCCTCGTGACCGACCAGCAGGATGTCGTAGTCGTCGCGGGCGAAGCGCTTGGCCTCGTTGTGCACCTTGGTCACCAGCGGGCAGGTGGCGTCGATGGTCTTGAGCGAGCGCTCCTCGGCCTCGAGGTGCACCGCCGGGGAGACACCGTGGGCGGAGAAGACCACGGTCTGGCCGGGCGGGACCTCGTCGAGCTCCTCGACGAAGACGGCGCCGCGGGACTCGAGGTTGGCCACGACGTGCTTGTTGTGCACGATCTGCTTGCGCACGTAGACCGGCGAGCCGTAGAGGTCGAGGGCGTTCTCGACCGTGATCACGGCGCGGTCGACGCCGGCGCAGTACCCGCGCGGCGCGGCCAGCAGCACGGCGCGCTCGTCGGCCTCGTTCGGGTCAAGGACGGGCGGCATCCCCAGGTCGGACGTCATGGCCCCCATCGTAGGAGGTCTCGCATAAGGTGCCAGCCGTGGCACTGCAGACCTCCCCGGAGAAGCCGGCTCCGGTCCGGCAGATCGCGAGCGCGATCGCGGGGTGGATCGACCGGCTCGGCGCGGTCTGGGTCGAGGGCCAGGTCGCCCAGCTCAGCCGGCGGCCCGGCATGGCCACGGTCTTCCTGACCCTGCGCGACACGGTGGCCGACATCTCCATCACCGTCACCGCCGCCCGGTCGTACGTCGACGGGCTGGCCACCCCGCTGGTCGAGGGCGCGAGCATCGTCGTGCACGCCAAGCCGTCCTACTACGCCAACCGCGGCACCCTGTCGCTGCAGGCCCGCGAGATCCGGATGGTCGGCCTCGGCGAGCTGCTGGCCCGGCTCGAGCAACGCCGCCAGCTGCTCGCCGCCGAGGGGCTCTTCGCCGCCGACCGCAAGCGCGACCTGCCCTTCCTCCCCCGCTGCGTCGGCCTGGTCACCTCGCCGGGCAGCGCCGCCGAGCGCGACGTCCTGGAGAACGCCCGCCGCCGCTGGCCGGCGGTCCGCTTCGAGGTCGCGGCCGCCGCCATGCAGGGCACCCGCTGCGCCCCCGAGGTGATCGAGGCCCTCGAACGGCTCGACCGGCACCCGGAGGTCGACGTGGTCGTCGTGGCCCGCGGCGGTGGCTCGGTCGAGGACCTGCTGCCCTTCTCCGACGAGGGTCTGGTCCGGGTGGTGCACCGGATGACCACCCCGGTCGTCTCCGCGATCGGCCACGAGCAGGACGCGCCGCTCCTCGACCTGGTCGCCGACGTCCGTGCCTCCACCCCCACCGACGCCGCCAAGCTGGTCGTGCCCGACGTCGCCGAGGAACTGCGCGGGGTCGAGTGGGCCCGCGACCGGCTGCGCACGCTGGTCCGCGGCACGCTGGAGCGCGAGCAGCACGCCCTCGACGCACTGCGCTCCCGGCCCGCGCTGGCCGACCCCCGCACGCTGGTCGCCGAGCGGGTCACCGAGCTGGAGCTGCTGCGCGACCGCGCCCGCCGCACGCTCGGTCACCGCCTCGACCGCGCGAGCGACGACCTGGCCCACCAGCGGGCCCGGGCCCGGGCGCTGTCGCCGCTGGAGACCCTGCGCCGGGGGTACGCCGTGCTGCAGGACGCCGACGGCCACGTGCTGACCTCCGTCACCGGGCTCGCCCCGGGCGACCCGGTCAGCGTGCGGGTCGCCGGCGGTCGGGTGCACGCCACCACCGCGCGCACCGAGCCGGACCCCGATCTCAGCACCGACCCGAGCGACCCCGAGGAGCACGATGAGCAAGCAGGCTGACGCTTCGGCGGAGAGCACCTCCTACGAGGAGGCCCGGGAGGAGCTCGTCGACGTCGTACGTCGTCTCGAGGCGGGCGGCACGACGTTGGAGGAGTCCCTCGCGCTCTGGGAGCGCGGCGAGGAGCTCGCCCGGGTCTGCCAGCGCTGGCTCGACGGCGCGCGGGCCCGACTCGACGAGGTGCTGTCCGCCGAGGAGTCCTGAGCGCGGCGGGGGCGGCCGGGGCTCAGCCGGCGGTGAGCAGGGAACCCACGACGGTGCGCAGGTCCTCCGCGGGCGCCGAGCCGTAGACCATCGTCAGGACCGGCTCGCCCCGCTGCTCCTCCACCCGCACGTACGCCGTGTCGCCGCCCTCGTCGGTCCACACCTGCCAGGTGCTGGTGGCTCCCTCGCCGTCGGTCAGCTCGACCGGGTCACCCTCGCGGGCGTTCTCGTCGACCAGCCGGTCGAGCACCTCCTCGAGGTCCTCGGCCTCCTCGGGAGCGTGGTAGACCCCCGCGAAGTCGCTGTCGTCGGTGAGCAGGGCGAGGGTGAACACCGGGCCGTCGGGTGAGTAGGCGAGGTTGTTGACCCGCCAGCCCTCCGGCAGCTGCTCGGGGTAGGCCAGCGCCGCGTCGTTGTCGACCAGCGCCTGCACGGAGGACTCGTAGTCGATGGGCAGCGGCTCGAACTCCGCCTCGTCGCGGAACAGGCCCAGGGCCAGCCAGGTCAGCACGACCACGACCACCATCACGATCATCGCGCCGACCAGGCCGCCGAAGGAGCGGTTGTAGCGACCCGGGCGGCCGGCGGGGATGCCGATCGCCTGGCCACCGGGCTGGCCGCTGGGCTGGCCACTGGGCTGGCCACTGGTCTGGCCGGCGGACGGACCGTCGGGCTGACCGGCGGGAGGGCTCGTCTGGCTCACGCCCTCATCCTCACAGGTGAACGGTTGCCGTTCCCACCCTGCCGGGTGCCGGGGGAACGGTCTCGACCGCGCTCCAGCACGGGTCGGACGGGGTGTCGCGACCGCTACCATGCGCCCATGAGCGAGCCCGTCGGCCTCCAGGTCGCCCCGCAGTCCCCCGACCGGAACCTCGCACTGGAGCTGGTGCGCGTCACCGAGGCCGCCGCCATGGCCGCCGGCCGCTGGGTCGGACGTGGCGACAAGAACGGTGCCGACGGCGTCGCCGTCAACGCGATGCGGGTCCTCATCTCGACCATCGGCATGCGCGGCACGGTCGTCATCGGCGAGGGCGAGAAGGACAACGCGCCGATGCTGTTCAACGGCGAGGAGGTCGGCGACGGCACCGGCCCCGAGTGCGACGTCGCGGTCGACCCGATCGACGGCACCACGTTGACGGCCAAGGGCATGACCAACGCCGTCTCGGTGCTCGCGGTCTCCCCCCGCGGCTCGATGTACGACCCGTCCGCGGTCTTCTACATGGAGAAGCTCGTCACCGGCCCCGAGGCCGCCGACGTCGTGGACATCCGCGCCTCGGTCGCCGAGAACATCGAGGCCGTCGCCAAGGCCAAGGGCAAGCGCCCGGAGGACGTCAAGGTCGTCCTGCTCGACCGGCCGCGCCACGAGAAGCTGGCCGAGGAGATCCGCGCGACCGGCGCGATGATCAAGTTCATCTCCGACGGCGACGTGGCCGGCGCGATCATGGCCGCCCGCCCCGACACCGGCGTCGACCTGCTGCTCGGCATC
This sequence comes from Nocardioides sp., assembly GCF_030149505.1. Classification (GTDB taxonomy): domain Bacteria; phylum Actinomycetota; class Actinomycetes; order Propionibacteriales; family Nocardioidaceae; genus Nocardioides. The sequence goes on along the minus strand of NZ_JASBRN010000038.1, from coordinate 15,718 downwards.
GGCGGCACCCCGGAGGGGATCATCACGGCCTGCGCGATGAAGTGCATGGGCGGCGTCATCCAGGGCCGGCTCTGGCCCACCGACGACGCCGAGCGCCAGCGCGCCATCGACGCAGGCCTCGACCTGGACGCCGTGCTCGACACCGACACCCTCGTCACCGGCGACGACTGCTTCTTCGTCGCCACCGGCATCACCGACGGCGAGCTGCTCGAGGGCGTGCGCTACTCCTCCAGCTCGGTGACCACCGAGTCGCTGGTCATGCGCTCGCGCAGCGGCACGATCCGCACCATCCGCTCCGAGCACCAGCTCTCGAAGCTCCGCGCGTACTCCGCCGTCGACTTCGACCGCTGACGCTGGAGGCGAAGGTTCATCGGCCGGCCGATGAACCTTGCCCTGGACCGACGAAGCGTCATCGGCCGACTGCAAGGTCTATCGGCCGGCCGATGAATCTCGCGCCCGCTCAGGCGGAGGCGATCCGCAGCCCGGCCTGGGCCTGCGCCTGGGCGCGGTGGGCGGCGAGGGCGGTGAGCACCTGGTCGGAGACCCGCGGGTCCACGGCCATGCCGACGTGCGAGGCGCGGACCTCGACGTGCTCGGCGGCCGGGTCCAGGCAGGCGCGCCAGTCGATGATCCCGTCGTTGCGGGAGTAGATCGCGGTGTAGCCGATCCCCTCGGGCAGCTCGAGCTTGGCTTCCTCGAAGGACTGCAGCGCGCAGTCGCCACCGACGCAGGTCTCGGTCATGACCCCGGCGACGCCGACCTTGGACAGGCCGACCAGGCCGAGCACGAGCACGCCCAGCGCGCGGTGGTGGGCGCCGGGGGCCAGCACCGGGCTGCCCATGGTGACGATGCCGCTGACCAGGTCGGGGCGACGGGCGGCCAGGCCGCGGGCGAGCATGCCCCCGAGGCTGTGGCCGACGATCTGGACGCGCTGCTCGCGGCGGGCCACGATCGCCTCCAGCCGGGCCTCGAGCATCTCGGCGGTGTCGAGGGTGCAGGACTTGTTGGCCAGCATGATCCCGGCGCGGTAGGTGCGGAACCCCTCACGGCGCAGGGTGCGGCCCAGCGCGGCCAGCGTGTAGTCGCCGGCCATGAAGCCGGGGACCAGCAGGACCGGGTCGGCGTCACGGACGGGGTGGCTGCCGGCGTACGGCGTGCGGGTGCGGCGGTCGGTGACGCCGCGCACGGCGTGGCGGGAGGCCTCTCCCACCAGCCGGCCCTCGTGGAGCATCCGGACCAGCGGCGGCCGACGGAAGTCGTCGGGCAGCAGGAAGGAGGCCACCGGGTTCTTCTTCATGTTTCAACGCTATGGCGTCCAACCACCCCCTGTGAGGTGAACCACGCCGAAACGGACCAACGTGGTTCCAAAGATGGCTCCTACGGTCTACTAGCGGCATGGCCCTTCCGGTGTCCGACCTCCTCCGCGCGCCCGTCAGCACGGGCGTGGAGCTGTGCTACCAGACCTTCGGCGACCCCGACGGCGACCCGTTGCTGCTCGTCATGGGGCTCGGCGGGCCGCTGACCTGGTGGGACGAGGAGCTGTGCCGGATGCTCGCCGCGGACGGCTTCCACGTGGTGCGCTTCGACAACCGCGACGCCGGGCGCTCCTCGCGGCTACGCGGAAGGGTCGGCCAGGGCGCGCTCGTGCGCGCCTTCACCGGTCTGCCCGCGCGTGCGCCCTACTCCCTGGAGGACATGGCCGCCGACGGCCTGGGCCTGCTCGACCACCTCGGCCTCGACTCGGCGCACGTCGCGGGGGTGTCGATGGGCGGGATGATCGCCCAGACAATGGCGCTCGCGGCTCCGCGCCGGGTGCGCTCGCTGACCAGCATCATGTCCAGCACCGGCCGTCGCACCGTCGGCTGGCAGCACCCCTCCCTGCTCCTGCCCATGCTGTCGGGCAGCCGCGCCGACAAGGCGGCGTACGTCGAGCGCAGCGTGCGGCTGTGGTCGGCGATCGGCTCCCCGGGCTACCCGATGGACGAGGCCGAGATGCGCGCGCGGGCCGAGGAGACCTACGAGCACGGGGTCAGCCAGGACGGCACGATGCGTCAGGTGATGGCCATCCTGACCCAGCCCGACCGCGGTCCGCGGCTGCGCAGCCTGCGAGTGCCGACCCTGGTCGTGCACGGCACCGCGGACAAGATGGTGCACGTCTCCGGCGGTCGCGCCACCGCGGCAGCGGTCCCCGGCGCCGAGCTGCTGCTCGTCGACGGCATGGGCCACGACCTGCCCTCGGCGTTGTTCGACACCTACGCGTCCGGCATCCGGCGTACGGCGGACCGCGCGGCGCCTCCCGCCTGACCCCGACTGCCCAGCCCGACCCCCGACTGCCCCCGGCCGGGCACGCGCGGGGGTGAGGCGGCGGTCTGCTCCCATGGCCTAGACCAGAGAGATGAGACCGGCGACTCGGAGCAGGCCGCGGCCGCGGAGACGGGCCAGGGCGACCCTGGCCGTGGGACTGGGGGTGGCCCTGGCCTCGACGCTCGCCGCGTGCGGGTCCGAGGGCAAGCCCACGCTGACGTGGTACCTCAACCCCGACGGCCAGGAGACACTCGCGGCGATCGCCGAGCGCTGCAGCACCGACGACTACGACATCGAGACCAGGCTGCTGCCGACCAGCGCCACCGACCAGCGCGTCCAGTTGGCGCGGCGGCTGGCCGCCGAGGACGACCAGACCGACCTGATGAACCTCGACCCGGTCTTCGTGCCGGAGTTCGCCAACGCCGGGTGGCTCCTGGAGCTGCCCGAGGACACCGTCACGGACGACACCCTCGAGGGGATCGCAGAGACGGTGCGCTGGGACGACGGCATCTACGCCGCGCCACTGTGGGCCAACACCCAGGTGCTGTGGTTCCGCCGGTCACTGGCCGAGGAGGCCGGCCTCGACATGAGCCAGCCGGTCACCTGGGACCAGGTGATCGAGGCAGCCGCGTCGGTCGAGGGCGCGACCGTCGGGGTGCAGGCCAACAAGTACGAGGCGTACGTCGTGTGGATCAACGCGATGATCGAGGGCGCCGGCGGCCAGATCATCGAGAACCCCCAGGAGGGCCGGGACGCCGACGTCACCCTCGACACCGAGGCGGCCGCCGAGGCCGCGCGCATCATCGAGAAGCTGGCCTCCTCCGAGGCCGCCCAGGGCGACCTGTCGGTCTCCAACGAGGGCACGGCGCTGGCCTACATGTACGGCCCGGACACCCCCGGTGAGTTCATGACGAACTGGACCTTCGTCTACAAGAACTACGAACCCTCGGACGCCAACGACTACACCCAGGAGCAGTTCGAGGACCTCGGCTGGGCGCGCTACCCCCGCACCGTCGAGGGCGAGGAGTCCGCGCCGCCGGTCGGCGGCATCGACATCGGGGTGGGTGCGTTCACGCCGTACCCCGACTTCGCCCGCGAGGCCGCCGCCTGCATCACCAGCGTCGAGAACCAGGTCGAGCTGGCCGTCACCGACGGGCTGATGCCGGCCACCCAGTCGGGGTACGACGCACCCCAGCTCGCTGAGGCCTACCCGCCCGACCTGCTGGAGCTCTTCCGCACCAGCGTCGACGAGGGCGGCCCGCGCCCCAAGAGCGCGTTCTACGCCACGGTGTCCGGGGCCATCCAGGCCACCTGGCACCCACCGGCCGAGGTGGACCCGCAGTCCACCCCGGAGGAGTCCGAGGAGTACCTCCAGGCCGTGCTCGAGGGGAAGGCCCTGCTGTGACCACCACCGTCGCCACGCCCGAAACCGACGCCACGAAGGGACCGAAGGGCAAGCGCACCCCACCCCAGCTGACCGAGCGCGCGCGGCACGAGAACAACCTCGGTCGGCGACTGGTCGCCCCCGCAGTCGTCGTGATGCTCGTGGTCACCGCATTCCCGATCCTGAGGGCGCTGTGGCTCTCCTTCTACAGCTACTCGCTGACCGCGCCCGAGGAGCGGGAGTTCATCGGGATCAGCAACTACGTCACGGCGCTGACCGACCAGCTCTTCTGGCGCGACATCGGGATCACCGTCCTCTACATGGTCGTCACGGTGGCCTTCGAGCTGGTCATCGGCTTCGCCTTCGCGCTGGTCATGCACCGCGTGATCTTCGCGAGGGGGTTGATCCGGACCTCCATCCTCATCCCGTACGGCATCATCACCGTCGTCTCCGGCTTCGCCTGGCAGTTCGCCTTCACCTACCAGAACGGCTTCGTCAACGGCTGGCTACCGTTCATCGACGCCGACTTCAACTGGTTCGGGGACACCGTCCCGGCGGTGATCGCGATCATGGTGAGCGAGATCTGGAAGACCACGCCGTTCATGTCGCTGCTGCTGCTGGCCGGCCTCGCCCAGGTCAGCGAGGACATGGTCGAGGCCGCCAAGGTCGACGGCGCCACGTGGTGGCAACGGATGTGGAAGGTCGTCATCCCCAACATGCGGGCCGCGATCATGGTCGCGGTGCTCTTCCGCGCGCTCGACGCCTACCGCATCTTCGACAACATCTTCGTCATGACCGCCGGTGCCCAGGGCACCGAGTCGATCTCGTTCCTGACCTACCGCCAGAGCATCGAGCAGTTCCAGCTCGGCATGGGCTCGGCGCTGGCAGTGCTGCTGTTCCTCTCGGTGCTGCTGGTGGCCTTCCTCATCGTGAAGCTCTTCCGCGTCGACCTGGCCCAGGCCCGAGGGGAGTGAGGCACCCGTGAAGCAGAAGATCGGTCTCGCCGTCGGGGTGGTGCTGGTGCTCGTGTGGTGCCTGCTGCCCGTGGCGTGGATCCTGTCGCTGTCGTTCAAGAGCCAGTCGGCGGTCTCCAACGGCTCCGACCCCGGGTTCCTGCCGCTGGACTCCTTCACCGGCCTGGACAACTACCGCGCCGTCTGGGAGGACGACCAGTTCCGCCGGGCGATCATCAACTCGATCGGCATCAGCCTCATCGCGACGCTGCTGTCGGTCATGATCGCCACGCTGGCGGCGTACGCCATCGCGCGCCTGGAGTTCCGGGGCAAGAAGATGGTGCTCACCACCGCGCTGGCGATCGCGATGTTCCCGGTGGTCTCGCTGGTCAGCCCGCTCTTCGACCTGTGGCGCACGATCGGCCTCTACGACACCTGGCCGGGACTGATCCTCCCCTACATGTCGTTCACGCTGCCGCTGGCGATCTGGACCCTCTCGGCGTTCTTCCGCGAGATCCCGTGGGAGATGGAGCAGGCCGCGCAGGTCGACGGGGCGACGTCGTGGCAGGCCTTCCGCAAGGTGATCGTGCCGCTGGCCGCGCCCGGGGTCTTCACCGCCGCGATCCTGACGTTCTTCTTCGCCTGGAACGACTTCGTCTTCGGGATCACGCTCACCTCCACCGAGAACGCGCGCCCGATCCCCGCGGCCCTGTCGTTCTTCGTCGGGCCCGACCCGTTCCAGCGGCCGGCCGGCCTGCTCGCCGCCGCCGCAGTCATCGCGACCATCCCCATCGTCGTGATCGTCCTGCTGTTCCAGCGCAAGATCGTCGCCGGGCTGACGTCCGGCGCAGTGAAGGGATGACCCCGTGGCCGCCATCAGCCTGAAGAACATCGTCAAGAAGTACGGCGACGGCTTCCCGGCCGTCAACGACGTCTCCATCGACATCGCCGACGGGGAGTTCGTCATCCTGGTCGGTCCCTCCGGCTGCGGGAAGTCGACCCTGCTGCGGATGATCGTCGGCCTGGAGGACATCACCTCCGGCGACATGATCATCGGAGACCGGAAGGTCAACGACCTGGCCCCGCGCGACCGCAACCTGGCGATGGTCTTCCAGAACTACGCGCTCTACCCCCACCTGTCGGTCTACGAGAACATCGCGTTCCCGCTGCGGCTGGCCGGCGCCGAGGACTCCGAGGTCGACGAGAAGGTCCGCGCGGCCTCGAAGACCCTCGAGCTCGACGAGCACCTCGACCGCAAGCCCGGGAACCTCTCCGGCGGACAGCGCCAGCGCGTGGCGATGGGCCGCGCGATCGTCCGCGACGCCGACGCCTTCCTCTTCGACGAGCCGCTGTCGAACCTCGACGCCAAGCTGCGCGGGCAGATGCGCACCGAGATCTCCCGACTCCAGAAGCGGCTGGGCATCACGACCGTCTACGTCACCCACGACCAGACCGAGGCGATGACCCTCGGCGATCGCGTGGCGGTGCTCAAGCGCGGGGTCCTGCAGCAGCTGGCCAGCCCGCGCGAGCTGTACGAGAACCCGGGCAACCTGTTCGTCGCCGGCTTCATCGGCTCCCCGCCGATGAACTTCCTGCCCGCCGAGGTCGAGGGCACCAGCGTCAAGCTGCCCTTCGGCACGGTCGAGATCGGCGAGGAGAAGGCGGCCAAGGCCCGCGACCGCGGCCTGCTCATCGCCGGCATCCGGCCCGAGCACTTCGAGGACGCCGCCCTGGTCGACCAGGACACCACCGGCTCGAGCTTCAAGGCGACCGTCGAGGTCGTCGAGTGGCTGGGCAACGAGACCTACGCCTACATCCCCTTCGAGGCCCCTCCGGAGGTGGAGAAGCAGCTCAAGCAGCTCGAGGAGGACCTGGACGGGGAGTCCCTGCGCACCCAGCTGGTCGTCACCCTCGACGGGTCCTCGAGGATCGCCGAGGGCGACGAGGCCGAGATCTGGCTGGACGCCTCGAAGATGCACCTCTTCGACCCCGCCACCGGCGAGAACCTCACCGTCGACCGCGACCACGCCGGCCAGATCGTCGGGGAATCCATGGCGGCCGCCGCCGAGCAGCCTGCCGCCGCGGGCTGACCCGCTCACTCGGCACTGGTTCGAGCGTGACTCGGCGCCGGTTCGAGCGTCACTCGGCGCCGGTTCGAGCGTCACTCGGCGCCGGTTCGGGCATGACTCGGCGCCAGCTCGACTGTCCGTCGAACTGGCGCCGAGTGAGCCTTGAACCAGAGCCGAGTCAGCCTCGAACTGGCGCCGAGTCAGCCTTGGAACAGCGCCGAGTGGGCGGTCAGTCGGAGAGGCGCTCGCCGGTCTCGGTGTCGAAGACGTGGACGTGCTGCGGGTCGGTGGTGACGTGGAAGACCTCGCCCTTGCGACCGTGGCTGCGACCCGACGTACGCACGATGAGGGCCGAGGGCGTGCCCTCGACGTCGCAGGTGCCGTAGACGTAGGCGTCCGCACCGAGCTCCTCGACGACGGTCGTGGTGACCGGGAGGCCCTCCCCGGGGCCGACGATGCGCCAGTTCTCCGGGCGTACGCCGACGGTGATGCGGCCGTTCATCTTCTTCGCCGCCACCGGGTCGACCGGCACCTCGTAGCCGCCGATGACTGCCTTGCCGTCCTTGGCGACGGCCTCGATGAGGTTCATCTGCGGAGAGCCGATGAAACCGGCGACGAAGAGGTTCGCCGGCCGGTCGTAGAGCGCCAGCGGGGTGTCGACCTGCTGGAGGACGCCGAGCTTCATCACCGCGACCCGGTCGCCCATCGTCATGGCCTCGACCTGGTCGTGGGTGACGTAGACGGTGGTGATGCCGAGGTCCTGCTGGAGCTTGGCGATGTCGGTGCGGGTCTGCACGCGCATCTTGGCGTCGAGGTTCGACAGCGGCTCGTCCATGCAGAAGACCTGCGGCTGGCGCACGATCGCGCGGCCCATCGCCACGCGCTGGCGCTGGCCACCGGAGAGCGCCTTGGGCTTGCGCTCGAGGTACTCGGTGAGGCCGAGCATCTTCGCGGCCTCCTCGACGCGCTTGGTGCGCTCCTCGGTCGGCATCTTGGCCATCTTCAGGGCGAAGCCCATGTTCTCGGCGACGCTCATGTGCGGGTAGAGCGCGTAGTTCTGGAAGACCATGGCGATGTCACGGTCCTTGGGGGGGAGGTGGGTGATGTCCCGGTCGCCGATCCGGATGGTCCCCGAGTTCACCTCCTCCAGGCCCGCGAGCATGCGCAGGGTCGTGGACTTGCCGCACCCGGACGGGCCGACGAGCACCATGAACTCGCCGTCCTTGATCTCCAGGTCGATGCCGGGCACGGCCGGGGTGTCAGCCCCGGGGTACCAGCGCTGGGCCTTCTCGAAGGTCACCGATGCCATTGCTGTGTCTCCATTCACCGGCAGGTACGTGCCGGACGATCCGTCGTGAAGTGACGCAGGTCACCCTAGCCCAGGCGTAAGCGCTTGCACAGTCCGGTCGCTGCCGGGTCGCTCGGCATCGACGTACACGCTGGAACCGAGCTCGACGAACTGCGCCGACCGCTCCCGGTAGGCCTCGCGCACCTCCTGGCTGATCCGCATCGAGCAGAACTTCGGCCCACACATCGAGCAGAAGTGCGCGGTCTTGGCGGCCTCGGCCGGCAGCGTCTCGTCGTGGTACTCCTGGGCCAGCGGCGGGTCCAGGGACAGCGCGAACTGGTCGTGCCAGCGGAACTCGAAGCGCGCACGCGAGAGCGCGTCGTCCCACTCCCGGGCGCGCGGGTGGCCCTTGGCGACGTCCGCGGCGTGGGCTGCGAGCTTGTAGGTCACCACGCCGGTGCGCACGTCGTCGCGGTCCGGCAGCCCGAGGTGCTCCTTGGGGGTGACATAGCAGAGCATCGCCGTCCCGTGCGCGGCGATGGTCGCGGCACCGATGGCGGAAGTGATGTGGTCGTAGCCGGGCGCCACGTCGGTGGCCAGCGGGCCGAGGGTGTAGAACGGCGCGCCGTGGCACCACTCCTGCTGGAGCCGGACGTTCTCCTCCACCAGGTCCAGCGGCACGTGGCCGGGCCCCTCCACCATGACCTGCACGTCGTGGGCCCAGGCCCGTTCGGTCAGCTCCGCGAGCGTGCGCAGCTCGGCCAGCTGGGCCGGGTCGTTGGCGTCGGCGAGACACCCGGGGCGCAGCCCGTCACCGAGGGAGAAGGACACGTCGTAGGCCGCCAGCAGCTCGCAGAGCTCGTCGAAGTGCGTGTACAGGAAGTTCTCCTCGTGGTGGGCCAGGCACCAGCCCGCCATGATCGATCCCCCGCGGGAGACGATCCCCGTGACCCGGTCGACGGTCAGCGGGACGTGCCGCAGCAGCACCCCGGCTTGCACGGTCATGTAGTCCACGCCCTGCTCGCACTGCTCCAGCACCGTGTCGCGGTAGACCCCCCACGACAGCCGGGCCGCGTCACCGCCGACCTTCTCCAGGGCCTGGTAGATCGGGACCGTCCCGATCGGGACCGGTGACGCCCGCAGCACCGCCTCGCGGGTGGCGTGGATGCCGGGCCCGGTCGAGAGGTCCATGACCGTGTCCGCACCCCAGCGCACGGCCCAGGCGAGCTTCTCGACCTCCCCGGCAGTGTCGGAGGTGACCGCACTGGTGCCGATGTTGGCATTGATCTTCACCAGGAACCGACGGCCGATGACCATCGGTTCCAGCTCGGGGTGCCGCACGTTGGCAGGGATGATCGCGCGCCCGGCGGCCACCTCGCTGCGCACCAGCTCGACGTCGCAGCCCTCGCGGGCGGCGGCGTAGCGCATCTCCTCGCTGACCACCCCCGCGCGCGCCAGTGCCAGCTGCGTGACGAGGCCTCCCTCGCGCAACCGCAGCCATGGCTCGCGCAGCGGCGGCAGCGTGCCGTCGGGCCGGGGCTCGGGACCGGCGGTCGTGTAGCGGTCGAAGCTCTCGCCGTTGGTCAGGTGCACGCGGGTCACGGGGACCTGCACGCCGTCGTGGTCGACGAGCACCCGTTCGTGCGAGGGGTGCAGCGCGGCGGGCTTCGGGTCGAAGGGGTGGGTGTCGGTCATGGTCTCTCCTGGGGTGGGTGGCGGATGGTCAGGTCGATGTGCGGGACAGGGCCGCGGCCGCGGCCCAGTCGCCAGTCGCGGCCGGCGCGCAGCCGCTCGGTGACCAGGGCGGCCGCCTGCTCGGCGGCGGTGCGCGCGGAGCCGCCCCCGGCGAGCAGCGCCGCGAGGGCGGCACTGTGGGTGCACCCGGTGCCGTGGTCGTTGTGGGTGGCCACCGCCACGTGGGCCAGCGGCACCGGCGCGAGGCCGGGCTCGGCCCACCAGTCGGTCACCCCGGCGCCCGGCTCCCCGGCACCCTCGCCGGCACCGTCGCCGCCGGTCAGCAGCACGGTGCATCCCGTGTCGGCCAGGGCGGCGGCCGACTCGCGTGGTGGCAGGTCGCGGCCGAGCAGGGCGCGCGCCTCGTCGTGGTTGGGGGTGGCGAGCGCGGCGACCGGCAGCAGGACCCGTGCGTAGGCGGCGACCACGGCCGCGTCACCGAGCACCGCCCCGCTGGTGGCGACGAGCACCGGGTCGACGACCAGCGGCCGCGCGCGGTCGCCCCCGAGCCGGTGTGCCACCAGCTCGACGACCGCGGGGTCGCCGAGCATCCCGGTCTTGGCCGCCGCCACCGGCAGGTCGTCGAGGACCGCGTCGAGCTGCGCGGCGACCTCCGCGAGGGGCACGCGGAGGACCGAACGGACTCCGGTCGTGTCCTGGGCCGTCACCGCGGTGACGACGCAGGCGCCGTGCACGCCGAGAGCGGCGAAGGTGGTGAGGTCGGCGGCCAGGCCGGCCGCACCGCCGGAGTCGGTGCCGGCGACCGAGAGCGCGACGGGCGGGGTGGTCATCGCAGCACCTTCAGCAGCCGGGCCACCTCGGCGGCCGGGTCCGCGGCGCGCATGACTGCCCCCATGACTGCCACGCCGCTCGCCCCGGCGGCGAGGGCGTCGGCCGCGTTGCGGTGGTCGATCCCCCCGAGCGCGTACGTCGGCAGCGGCGTCCGCGCGAACCAGGCCGGGTCCACCGACGGGCCGTGGCCGGGCTTACTGGGGCTCGGCGCCCAGGGCGACAACGTCGCCCACCGCGCCCCCTGCGCGGCGGCCACGCGCAGGTCCTCGAGTCCGTGGCAGGAACGGCCGTGGCGACTCCCCGGGGCGGGCACCGGTTGGTGCGTGGCCAGGTGCACGCCGGCGGCCCCCGGGTGCCGCCGGCGCGAGGTCAGCACCTCAAGCCCGGGGATCGTTCCCAGGCGGTCGACCAGGGCCGACCAGGCAGCCTCGGGCAGGTCGTGCTCGCGCACGACGACGGTCCCGAGCCCCTCGGCGACGCACTCCGCGACGGTGCGCACCAGCCCGCGGCCCAGCCGCAGCTGGGCACGATCGGTGAGGAGCAGCAGCCGCGTCACGTGCCCACCCGTCCGACGAGCGGGCTGGAGGCACGAGCATGGGCGCGACGCGGGATGCGTCCTGCCCCGGCTGCCAGCCGGCCGGCCTCGACCGCCGTTGCCAGCGCGGCGCCCATCCGCACCGGGTCCGCAGCGCGGGTGACGGCGCTGGCCGCCAGCACTGCGGTGCAGCCGAGCTCCAGCGCCAGGGCCGCGTCGCTGGCCGTGCCGATGCCGGCGTCGAGCACGACCGGGACGTCGACGGCGGCGACCACCGCCTCGATCGCGAGCGGGTCCAGCACCCCCAGCCCGGACCCGATCGGCGAGCCGAGCGGCATGACCGCCGCGCAGCCGACGTCGACCAGTCGTCGCGCGAGCACCGGGTCGGCGGTGGTGTAGGGCAGCACGGTGAAGCCCTGGCCGACGAGTTCGCGTGCCGCGGTGAGGAGTTCCACCGCGTCGGGCAGCAGGCTGGCCTCGTCCCCGATGACCTCGAGCTTGACCCAGTCGGTGCCGAGCGCCTCTCGCGCCAGGCCCGCGGTCAGCACCGCCTCGTGGGCCGAGCGGCAGCCGGCGGTGTTGGGGAGCACCCTCATGCCGTCCTCGCGCAGCAGCGGGAGCAGGCCGCCGGCCGCGGACGAGGACGTGCGCCGCACCGAGACCGTCACCGCCGCGGGACGGGCAGCGGCCAGCAGGTCCGGGAGCAGCGCCAGGTGGGGCAGGCCGCCGGTGCCGAGCAGCAGCCGGGACTCAAGCTGCTCGCCCGCGAGGGTCCACGTCGCACCGCTCACCCGCCCTGCACCGCCGTCACGACCTCGACCCGGTCGCCGTCGCGCAGCCGGCGGACGGCGTGCTCGGCACGGGGCACCACGGCCCCCTCCACGGCGACGGCGACCCCTTCCGGGTCCGGGACCAGGTCACGGACGGTCACGTCGTCGGGCAGCCGCACCGGCTCGCCGTTGAGGTGGATCTGCGTCATCGCTCCTCCAGGAGACGTCGGGGATCGGTGAGGGGGTGCACGGACCCGTGCTCGAGGTGGTCGGCGACCAGCTGCGCGGTCAGGGGCGCGAGCAGCACCCCGTGCCGGAAGTGGCCGGCGGCCAGGACGACCGACGGGTCGAGCGTGGGACCCACCAGCGGCAGGTCGTCGACGGTCCCGGGTCGGTCGCGAGCGGCGAGCTCGACGACCTCGGCCCGGTCGAGGCCGGGGAGCAGGGTCGTGGCGGCGCTCAGCAGCCGACGCACTCCCTCCGCGGTCACCACGGGTGGTCCGTCGTGCTCCTCGACGGTGGCGCCGACGACCACCTCGCCACCGGGCCTCGGGACCACGTAGACCGGCTCCCCCGCCACCCAGCCGCGCACCGTGCGCCCCGGCGGCTCGGCGACGCGCAGGCGCAGGACCTCTCCGCGCACCGGCCGCACCAGGCCCGAGTACGGCGCGGGCAGGCGGGCCCCCGTGGCGAGCACCGTCACGTCGGGTGACCGGCCGCCCGGTGCGGGCACGACCGGCACCCGGGAGGCCAGGGCCGCCAGCACCTCCCGCGGGTCGACCCGGTGGTCGTCGGGCAGCAGCAGGCCGCCGGCGACCCAGCCGAGGCCGGGCTCCAGGTCGCGCAGGGCGTCGGGGTCCAGGGCCTCGGCGGGCCGGTCGAGCAGCGTCGCCTGACGACGTACGTCGAGCAGGTCGCCGTGGTCGTGGCCGACCAGCAGCGTGCCGCCGCGCGGCAGGGCGACCCCGAGGAGGGCTGCGAAGCGCGGCCAGAGCCCGAGGCTGCGCCGGCCCAGCTCGAGGACGCCCGGCGCCGCCCAGGTCGCCTCGGCGGCCGGCGCGAGCATCCCCGCGGCGACGCCCGAGGCCCCCGAGCCAGGGGCCCGGTCGACGACCTCGACCTCGTGGCCGCGACGCAGCAACTCCGCGGCCACGGCGAGCCCGACGATGCCGGCGCCGCGCACCCGCACCCGCAGTCGTGTGGACACGACGCCCCTCAGGCGACCGCGGCGACCAGCTCCCGGGCAGCGGCCAGCGGGTCCGCGGCCGCCCACACCGCGGCCAGCACGGCCGCGCCGTGGGCGCCGTGAGCCCGGGCCTCGCGGGCGCGGTCGGGGTCGAGGCCGCCGATCGCGACGAGGGGCAGCCCCCCGGCGGCTGCCCGCAGCGCGGCCGGCCCGAGGGGCGCGGGCAGGCCGCTCTTGGTCGTCGTGGCGTGCAGCGGCCCCAGGCCGGCGTAGTCGGCGCCGTCCGCGCCGGCCCGGGCGACCGCCGCAGCATCGCGGCACGTGGCCCCGACGACGAGGTCGGGCGCCAGGCGCCGGGCGGCGGTGACCGGGAGGTCCTCGGCACCCAGGTGGACACCATCAGCGCCACTCGCCAGCGCGACGTCGAGGCGGTCGTCGACGACGACGAGCGCACCGAGGGAGCGTACGGACTCCAGGACGCACTCGACCAGGGCGAGGCAGGCGCGGTCGCTGCCGGTCTTGTCCCGCACCTGGAAGCCGGCGACGCCCGCGCGGACGAGACCGGGCAGCAGGGCCAGGTCGTGGTCGGGTCCGACCAGCACGAACAGCCTGGGGAGGGGACGGTGCAGCAAGGGGTGCTCCTGACGCTTCCTTCGCCGGCTTTACCCGGATCAGGTTCGACGGTCGGAGCGGCCCCAGCTCCCTCTCAGCCCGCTGCCGCGAGCTCCCGTGGTGGACGAGCGGAACGGTAGCGCGCCCGGGGTGCGGGCCGTCAAGGGGTCGCGCGACCCATCGGCGTAGGCTCAGCACTCGTGGCTGAAGCAGAGTTCCGGTACTCCGACCTCCTCCCCACCGGCAAGGACGACACGCCCTACCGGCTGATCACGACCGAGGGCGTCTCGACCGTGGAGGTCGACGGGCGCACGTTCCTCAAGGTCGACCCCGAGGCGATCCGGCGACTCACGGCCGAGGCGATGCACGACATCTCCCACTACCTGCGCCCCGCGCACCTCGCGCAGCTGCGCAAGATCATCGACGACCCCGAGGCTTCGGGGAACGACCGCTTCGTCGCGACCGACCTGCTCAAGAACGTCAACATCTCCGCCGGCGGCGTGCTGCCGATGTGCCAGGACACCGGCACCGCGATCGTCATGGGCAAGAAGTCCGAGGGCGTCCTGACCGGGGCCGAGGACGGCGAGGCGATCAGCAAGGGCGTCTACGACGCCTACACGAAGCTGAACCTGCGCTACTCCCAGCTCGCCCCGCTGACGACGTACGACGAGAAGAACACCGGCACGAACCTGCCGGCCCAGATCGAGATCTACTCGACCGCCGAGGGGCCGAAGGGTCCGGAGTACAAGTTCCTCTTCATGGCCAAGGGTGGCGGGTCGGCCAACAAGTCGTTCCTGTTCCAGGAGACCAAGGCGATCCTCAACCCCACGCGGATGCTGCAGTTCCTCGACGAGAAGATCCGCTCGCTCGGGACGGCCGCGTGCCCGCCGTACCACCTCGCCGTCGTCATCGGCGGCACGAGCGCCGAGTTCGCGCTGAAGACCGCGAAGTACGCCTCGGCGCACTACCTGGACAACCTGCCCACCGAGGGCTCGATGGATGCCCACGGCTTCCGCGACCTGGGTCTGGAGGAGGAGGTCTTCAAGCTGACCCAGTCCTTCGGCATCGGTGCGCAGTTCGGCGGCAAGTACTTCTGCCACGACGTCCGCGTCGTCCGGCTGCCGCGCCACGGCGCCTCGTGCCCCGTCGCGATCGCCGTCTCCTGCTCAGCCGACCGGCAGGCGCTGGGCAAGATCACCGCCGAGGGCGTGTTCCTCGAGCAGCTCGAGACCGACCCGGCGAAGTACCTCCCCGACACCACCGACGAGTCGCTCTCCGCGTCGGACGACGTCGTGGAGATCGACCTCAACCAGCCGATGGCCGACATCCTGGCCACGCTGTCGCAGCACCCGGTGAAGACCCGGCTCTCCCTGACCGGCCCGCTCGTGGTGGCGCGCGACATCGCGCACGCCAAGATCCAGGAGCGCCTGGACGCCGGCGAGGAGATGCCGCAGTACATGAAGGACCACGCGGTCTACTACGCCGGCCCGGCCAAGACGCCCGAGGGCTATGCGTCGGGCTCCTTCGGCCCCACCACCGCGGGCCGGATGGACTCCTACGTCCAGTCCTTCCAGGCCGCCGGCGGCTCGATGGTCATGCTGGCCAAGGGCAACCGCTCCAAGGTCGTCACCGAGTCCTGCGCCGAGCACGGCGGGTTCTACCTCGGCTCGATCGGCGGCCCGGCAGCGCGGCTGGCCCAGGACTGCATCAAGTCGGTCGAGGTGCTGGAGTACCCCGAGCTCGGCATGGAGGCGGTCTGGAAGATCGAGGTCGAGGACTTCCCGGCCTTCATCGTCGTCGACGACAAGGGCAACGACTTCTTCACCGACCCCTCGGGCGCGGTGACGGTGCCGATCTCGGGCATCCGGGTGCGCTCCGCGGAGTAGCCGGTCGAACCGGCGCCGAGTCGACCTCGAACCAGCGCCGAGTCACCCTCGAACCAGCGCCGAGTCGGGCTCTTCTGCTGCATGTGTGGGTGCTGTAATCGCGCCTGAATGAGCGCACGCCGTTCTCTGTCTAGGTTTCTGAGCTGTCGAAGAACAGTCACCAGGAGCAGGAGAACGGCGTGCGTGAACGCAGCCTATGGCGTGC
>NZ_JASBRN010000036.1 GCF_030149505.1 Nocardioides sp. | reverse complement strand
AAGCCATCAACGGACTCATCGAACTCCACCGCCGCGTCGCCCGCGGCTTCCGCAACTACGACAACTACCGGCTACGCATGCTGCTCATCGGCGGAGGACTCGACACCCTCATCCCCACCTGAAGTACGAAGAGCCCGTTTGCGGCCGTACCGGTCGCCCAAAGCCCCGCAAGTGAGCATCAGGCCGGCGATCACCAGCACGTAGGCGTTGACCATCCATTGCAGGGCGTCGGTGCCTACCTGCAGCTCGGTGGCGATGGTCGGCAGCGCGACGTTCATGATGGTGATGTCGAAGCCGAGGGTGAGAACCGCCAGGCCGAGGGCGGCCAGTGCCCACCACCGCCGCGGGTCGTCGTGACCGGTGGTCATGGTGCTTCTCCTTTCCGTATGGCGGAATGGGTCAGTCTGTGAGGCCGAGCCGGCTGTGCATGCGTCGCAGAGGCGCGGGGGCCCACCAGTTGGCCTCGCCGGCCAGCCGCATGATCGCGGGGACGAGCAGGCCGCGGACGATGGTCGCGTCGAGGATGACGGCGAGGGTCAGGCCCACGCCGATCACCTTCAGGGCGGTCAGGTTCGAGGCTGCCAGGGCTAGGAAGACGGTGACCAGGATGGCGGCCGCGGCGGTGATCAGTCCCCCGGTGCGTTGCAGGCCCTGTGCCACGGCTTCGGTGGTGGTGGCGCCGTTGCGGTGGGCCTCGGTGATCCTGGACAGCAGGAAAACCTCGTAGTCCATCGACAGGCCAAACGCGATGCAGAAGACCAGCACTGGCAACGTGGTCTCCAGGGTGCCGGTCGGCGTGAAGTCGCCGACCAGCCAGCGCAGGTTGCCCTCCTGGAACACATAGACCAGGGCTCCGAAGGTGGCGCTGAGGCTGAGCAGGTTGGTCACGATCGCCTTGAGCGGGATCAGCAGCGACCCGGTGAACAGGAACAGCAGGACGAAGGTGGACAGCGCGATCACGCCCAGTGCCCACGGCAGCCGGTCGGCGATGGTGTCGGTGGCATCGACCAGGGTGGCCGCGGAGCCGCCGACCAGCACCGGTCCGGGTGCCGGCTGGTCGCGGATGTCGCGCACGACGCTGCGGGCGTCGGCGGGGTCCGCGGCCGAGGGTGTGACGGCCACCCAGGTTCCAGCTGCAGAGGTGTAGCTGGCATTCAGACGGTCAGCTTGCTGGCCGGTCGTCGCAGTCGTTTGCCCGTCGACGTAGCGGCCGGTGGCGGTCTCCACGGTCGCCACCCCGGGCAGGGTTGAGAGCCGGGCGGCGTACTGGTCCAGTTCGTCCTCACCGACCGGCGTGGCCTCGCGTCCGGGGACCACCACGGTGATCGGGTCCTCGGCCGCGCTGGGGTAGTCCCGTGCCAGCCGTTCGGCGGTTTTGGCCACGGGGTGGTCCGCGGGGAGGGTCCGGTGGTCCAGCAGCCCGAACCGTACGCCGGCGAATGGCAGCACCAGCAGGATGAGTACGGCGCTGACCGAGACCAGGATCAGCACGGGGCGGCGCATCACCAGGGCAGCGATCCGGTGCCAGGTCAGCCGGTCCTCCCCCACCCGGGCGCGGCGACGGGTGAATCGCCGGCGGATCGGGGCGAACAGGTCGACCCGGTCGAGCCGGTGCCCGACGAGGGCAAGCATCGCCGGGATCAGGACCACCGCGGTGAGGGCGGCCAGCGCGGTGATCGCGATCCCGGCGTACCCGAGTGAGCGTAGGAATGGCATCGGGAACAGCAGCAGCGCCGAGAGCGAGAGTGCCACGGTGAGCGCGGAGAACACCACGGTGCGGCCGGCGGTGCGCACGGTGATGACCACAGCGTCCTCGACGGTGCGGCCGGCGCGGCGTTCCTCACGGAACCGGGTGACCAGGAACAGGCTGTAGTCCACCGCAAGCCCGAATCCGAGTGCTGTGGTGAGGTTCAACGCATAGGTCGACATCGTGGTGGCCTCGGCCAGCAGGCCGAGCACGGCCAGTGTGCCGACCACCGCACCGGCACCCACCAGCAGTGGCAGGCCGGCCGCGATCGCGGAGCCGAAGACCAGCAGCAGCACCAGCAGGGTGATCGGCAAGGTCACCATTTCCGCGGAGACCAGGTCGCTCTCGGCCTGCTCGTCGACCGCCAGCCCCACCGCGGCGGGCCCGGTGGCACTCACCCGCAACGTTCCCGAGTCCTCCCCGAGGTCGTCGATGATCCTCGCCGCGGTCTCCTGTGCGGCGTGCTCACCGCCGGTCAGCTGCAGCGCGATCAGCGCGGACCGCCCGTCGTCCGCGCGCAGCGACGGGTCCGGGGTCGCCCAGTAGGAGTGCACCGCGCCCACACCGGGAGTCTCGGCCAGTTGCGCGGTGAGCTCGCGCCCCGACGCCAAGGTTGCCGGCGACTCGACGGTGCCTTTGCCCGCCTCGGCGATCAGGATCAGGTTCGGCGGCCCGCCGGGGAACTCCTGGGTCAACAGTGCGGCCGCGCGTTGCGACTCCGCCGAGGGGTCCAGGTAGGCACCGGAGGTCAGCTTGTCTCCGGCATCCCGCCCGACCACACCGGCCAGAATCATCAGCAGCAACGCCGCCACCAGCACCAGCCCGCGGCGACGGAGCAGCACCCGCAGGAACGGGCCCGCCTCCGTCTCCGGCTCGCGCTTCCCGCTCCGCTCGTCGTGCACCACTGTCGTCGCCATGATGAGACCCTTCAAAACCATGCCGCTGTCAGCGGAATTGGACGATCAATATTCTGGACGCTATCATCGGGTGATGCCAATGACAACTGTCGATGTTGAGCCGGCGCTACGGCGTGGTGCGGCCCTGTTCCACGGCCTCGCGGACCGCAACCGGCTGGCCATCGTTGGATATCTCGCTCACGGCGAGCGGCGGGTGGTGGACCTCACGAAGGTTCTCGGCCTGGCACAAGGCACCGTGTCGGGCCATCTGGCCTGCCTGCGTGATTGCGGCCTGATCGTCGGCCGCCCTGAGGGCCGGCAGATGTTCTACTCCATCGCCCACCCCGAGCTGATGGACCTGCTCGGCGCCGCCGAGCAGCTGCTCGCCCTGACCGGCGAGGCCGTCGAGCTGTGCCCCACCTACGGCCCGACCGACGCGGACCCCGACGTCCACTCCGAGACCACCCCCACCGCCACCACCCCAACCGCCACCACCCCCACCGCCACCACCACGACGAACACTGAGGAAGTAGCGCCATGACGGACGCCTGCGGCTGCGGCGACGACGAGCCCCGCAACGACAACGACGAGCAGGAGGAGCACGAGCCCGAACGGCTCTGGGAGGTCAGCGAGCTGCGTTTCGCCGCTGCCGCAGCAGCCTTTTTGATCGCCGGGTTCATCGCCGACCTCAATGACGCCTCGGGGTCCGTGGTGACCGGGTTGAACGCGATCGCGCTGGCGCTGGGCGCGTGGACGTTCGTGCCCAGCACGTTGAGGCGGCTGGCCAAGGGCAAGATCGGCGTCGGCACGCTGATGACGATCGCCGCGGTCGGTGCCGTGATTCTCGGCGAGGTCGCCGAGGCCGCCATGCTGGCGTTCCTGTACTCCATCAGCGAGGGCCTGGAGGAGTACGCCGTGGCCCGCACCCGCCGCGGCCTGCGCGCACTGCTCTCCCTCGTCCCGGCCGAGGCCACCATTCTCCGCGACGGCACCCAGGTCACCGTGGCCCCCGCAGAGCTCGCAGTCGGCGACCTGCTCCTCATCCGACCCGGCGAGCGGGTCGCTACCGACGGCGTCATCCGCACCGGCCGCACCGCCCTGGACGTCTCCGCCCTCACCGGCGAGTCCGTACCGGTTGAGGCCGGCGTCGGCGACACCGTCTACGCCGGCTCCATCAACGGCAACGGCGTCCTCGAGGTCGAAGTCACCACCACCGCCGAGGACAACTCCCTGGCCCGGATCGTCAACATCGTCGAGGCCGAGCAGTCCCGCAAGGGCAACGCCCAGCGACTCGCCGACCGCATCGCAAAACCCCTCGTCCCCGGGATCATGGTCCTCGCCGCCGTCATCGCCATCACCGGAAGCCTGCTCGGAGACAACGCCACCTGGATCGAACGCGCCCTGGTCGTCCTCGTAGCCGCGTCGCCGTGCGCGCTGGCCATCTCCGTACCGGTCACCGTCGTCGCCGCCATCGGCGCCGCCAGCCGCATCGGCGCCCTGGTCAAAGGCGGCGCCGCCCTCGAGGCCCTCGGCCGCATCCGCGCCGTCGCCCTGGACAAGACCGGCACCCTGACCCGCAACCAACCCGCCGTCGTTGAAGTCGCCACGGCACCCGGCCAGACCCGCGAGCAGGTCCTCGACATCGCAGCCGCCCTGGAGTCACGCAGCGAGCACCCCCTGGCCCGCGCCATCCTCGCTGCCGCCCCTGACCACCGCGACGCCGAGGGCGTCGAGGCCGTCACCGGCGCCGGCCTCACCGGAACCATCGACGGCAAGCCGGCCCGCCTGGGCCGACCCGGCTGGATCGAGGCCGGCGAGCTGGCCGAACCTGTGAGGGCCATGCAGGAGGCGGGCGCCACCGCGGTTCTGATCGAGTACGACGGGGCCGTGATCGGCGCCGTCGCCGTCCGTGACGACCTGCGCCCCGAGGCCGCCGAGGTGGTAGCCCGACTCCGCGCCAGCGGTTATCAGGTCGCCATGCTCACCGGCGACAACGAACGTACCGCCGCCGCACTGGCGGCCCAGGCCGGCATCACCGACGTTCACGCCGAGCTCCGACCCGAGGACAAGTCGGCCATCATCGCCCGACTCCGCGAGGACCGGCCGACCGCGATGGTCGGCGACGGCGTCAACGACGCCCCCGCCCTGGCCACCGCCGACGTCGGCATCGCGATGGGTGCGATGGGTAGCGACGTGGCCATCGAGACCGCCGACGTCGCCCTGATGGGCGAGGACCTGCGGCACCTGCCGCACACCCTCACCCACGCCCGCCGGGCACGGGCGATCATGCTGCAAAACGTCGGGCTCTCCCTCGGCCTGATCACGATCCTGATCCCGCTCGCCGCCTTCGGCGTGCTCGGACTGGCCGCGGTGGTCCTGGTCCACGAGGTCGCGGAGATCTTCGTGATCGGCAACGGCGTCCGCGCCGGCCGCGCCCGTCCGCTCCCCCCCGCACCAGCTGAGACACCCGCGGCGGCGTCGGTTCCGGCGGAAGTTGCGGCCAGGTGAGCCGCGGTCTGTCCGAGGCCGGGACGCGGGCGCGTACGGGTCGCGTCGTGGTCCTGCTCGCAGCCGCGGCGGTGGCTGCGGTCGACCTGACCGCGAAGGCGGCATCCGAGGCCAGGCTGGCCGACTCGTCGGTCGACCTCGGGCTGCTCCAGCTACAACTGGCGTACAACTCCGGCGTGGCGTTCAGCATGGGCAACGAGCTTCCCGTCGGTGTGCTCGTGGCCATCACCGCCGCCATCGCCGTCGCCATCATGGTGTACGCGTGGCACCGGGCCCCCCAGGCGGGGTGGGTCGAGCGAGTTGCCGGCGGCGCCGTGATCGGCGGCGCCCTCGCCAACGTGGTCGACCGCGCCCGCGACGGCCGGGTCACCGATTACCTTCACACCGGCTGGTGGCCCACCTTCAACCTCGCCGACACCTTCCTGGTCACCGGCTTCATCGTGATCGCCCTCCTCCACGCCCGTCCCGAACGCACGACGCATACCCCGGAGCCGGCGGAGGACCAGTCCGCCACCCCGACGATCACCAACGAGCCATGACAGGCATTCGGTGACGACCGACCTGCCGCGCTGAGCGACCGCCGACGGCGGGGTTGGCCCCACAGGATCGCGGCTGGCGAAGGTCGCAGCGTTTCTCGGGTGCCAGGCGACGTCAATCCCTCGCGTGCAGGGACCGGCGCTGCCGCACCAGCGAACTGGACTCTGCCGTCGCAGCCGTCAAACAGTGCTCCGGAGTCGAGCGACGAAGAGCGTCAACACCGAAGAAGCGAAGGAGACATGGACGTGATCACCACCGCATTGCAGGCGATTGGCCTGTTCCTGGTCACCAACATCGACGACATCATCGTCTTGTCCCTGTTCTTCGCACGCGGAGCCGGGCAACGAGGCACCACCACCAGGATCGTCATCGGGCAGTACCTCGGATTCGGTGGCATCCTCCTGGCCTCCGTCGCGGTCACCTTCGGCGCGGGGCTATTCCTTCCCGACGACGCCATCCCGTACTTCGGCCTCATCCCACTACTGCTGGGCGGATACGCCGCCTGGCAGGTGTGGCGCAACGGAGACGACGACGACGACAGCCTCGCCGACAGGCCAATCAGCGCCCTCACCGTGGCCGCAGTCACCTTCGCCAACGGTGGAGACAACATCGGGGTCTACGTGCCGGTGTTCCTCGCGGTCGGCACCGGCGCCCTCGTGGCCTATTGCGTCGTGTTCTTGGCCCTGGTCGTCATCCTCGTCCTGGCCGCCAAGTTCGTGGCCACCCGCAAGCCGATCGCAGAGGTCCTCGAGCGGTGGGAGCACATCTTGTTCCCGCTCGTCCTCATCGTGCTTGGCCTCGTCATCCTGATCGAGGGCGGCGCGTTCGGCCTGTGACCGCCCGGCGAGCCACCCTGCCCGCCACCCTGCCCGCCGCAGACATGATCATGCGGCTGCCCTCCGGGCAGGTGAGAGTTGCGGGACAGAGCTTGGCCGACTCATCTCGGTCTCGTACGCGCCCTCCGAGAGAATGGAGGCTGTCGCCCTCCGACCCGGCGCAAGGACCTATCTGGGTTTCGCCGCTACTTGGCGCGCACGCCGGCCGCCAGGCGGCGCAGCCTCGGGAGTCTGCGTCGGGCGGCCGCCGCGGCCGCCGTAACGAGTGCGGCGATGCCTGCCAGGGACAGGGCTCGTCGGATCAGGGAGCCGTAGCGCACGGCGGGCGTCTGCGCGTCGATGAGGGGGACCTGCGCGACCGCGATATCGGTTGTCCGGGGTGCTAGCTGGTCGCGGACGGTGCCGTCCGGACCGATGACGCCGCTGATGCCGTTGGTGGAGGCGACCACCACGGTGCGGCCGGTCTCCATGGCACGCGCCCGGCTGATGGTGAACTGCTGCTGCAACTGTGCGGTTCCGGTGAAGGTGGCATTGCTGGTCTGCACGGTTACCATCTGGCCGCCGTTCTCGATCTGGGCGGTGACGGAGTCGTCGAAGGCCACGTCGAAGCAGATCAGGTCCGCGACGCGGGTGCCGGCGATGTCGAGCGGCCGGGTGCGGGTGCCGGCGATCATGTCGCGCGGGATCATGTCCAGACGCCCGATCTTGAGTTCGGAGAGCTGGCTGCGAAACGGCACGTACTCGCCGAAGGGCACCGGGTGGCGTTTGGTGTAGCGCTCCTCGGTCGAGCCGTCTGGCAGCCAGACAAGCCCCTGGTTGAGCACGGCGTCCGGGCGAGGACCGTCGACGATGG
Organism: Nocardioides sp.; assembly: GCF_030149505.1. GTDB lineage: Bacteria > Actinomycetota > Actinomycetes > Propionibacteriales > Nocardioidaceae > Nocardioides. The sequence continues at coordinate 26,243 of NZ_JASBRN010000036.1, read as the reverse complement.
CGCCTACCAGCACCGGCACTCCGATCGCTGTCACGGCCCGGGTGATCCCTGCGTTGGTCTGGGCGTCGCGGAACGGGTCGACGGCGGTGGAGTTCTCCGGCCACAGCACGAAGTCGGGCCGCGGGACGGCACCGGATCGCACCCGCTGGGCGAGGTCGACGGTGGCCCGGACGTGGTTCTCGGTCACCTGCTCATGGAAGGCGACCAGATCGTTCCCGGCGCCGGGCACATCGCCTTGAACCGTCGCGACCGTCACGGTCGGTCGGTCGGCTTCCCAGGAGGATGTCAACGACTCGGGCCTGAACAGGACCGGCAAGGAACCGACCAGGAGTGCGGCAACGATGGCCACGACCGCTCCCGCGGGGCGCGCCTTGCCCTCACGGAGGATCCAGGCGAGCGTGGCGCCGGTCAGGGCGACCAGGAAGCTGACGCCGGCGGCGCCGACCCAGGGCAGCCACAGGGCGAACGGGGTGTCCACAGTGGCCCAGGCCAGCCGGGTCCACGGGAAGCCGCCGAGCGGCCAGGCCGACACCGCGGCCTCGACCGTCACCCACACGCATGCGGTCCACCACGGCCATCCGCGCAGTCGAGACACGAGCACGATGCCGACCGCCGCGAGGGCGTAGTAGGCGGCGACGACAGGGCTGAGTAGCAGCCAGGCGTCGGTGCCTACGGCCCGCATCCATGCCGTCAATGCAAGCGTGAAGCCGAGGCCGAACAACAGCCCGAGGAGGGACGCGTAGCGCAGGGACACCCTCTGGAGCACGAGCACCAGCGCAGCGACCGCCAACGGCAAGAGCCAGCGCTGCTCCCACGGAGCGCTGGCTCCCGCGGCGGCGACACCGGCCAGCGATGCCGCGGGAGTCGCACGAGCAGGTTGCGGCGCCGGGGCCGATCGACGGGCGAGGGTGCCGTCTCGCCAGCTGGGGCCTCGCGGGACGGAAGAAGCGTCCGCAGCACGTGGGTCACGCGGTCACTCCTGCTCTGCCAACGAGTCCAACAGCGTGGACAATTCTGCGCCGGAGATTTCGCCGATCACCCGGTCCACCACCTCGCCGTCCGCGTCCAAAGCGAGAGTCACCGGTAGTCCCGGGACCCGGGTGTAGCCGAGCACCACCGCGTCGACGTCGACCAACTGTGGGTACGTCACCCCCGTCCGGACAAGGAGATCGGCCGCCGCCTCGGAGCGGTCCTGGGTGTTGATGCCGACAAACCGGACATCGGGGTTGTCCCGGGCCGCTTCCGCGAGCATCGGCATCTCCTTGCGACATGGTCCACACCATGACGCCCATAGGTTGACGACAGCTGGTCCGGCCAACCGGGAGGCGTCCACCGCCCTCCGCTCGTTGAGACACGGCAGGTCCACCGCTGGCAGCCGGTCAGAGCTCTCATCACCGGGGGCCTTGCGTTCCATCCGGGCGCAGCGATCCAGCCCGTCCACCGCGATCGGCTCGACCGGCGGAGCCGCAAAGTCCTCTCCGGGGGAGTCGCTGGATGGAGCGCCGCATGCGGACAGGAGGGCAGTCGTCAGCCCCCAGACGACGATCCACCTGAAGACCTCTCGTCGTGCAGTCGGTCGTCCCAAGTGCCTGCCTGCTCTCTCGTCGCCAGTGGAGCCCGGCGGGGGAAACGCGGTAACTGCTATGTAGAGTAGTAGTTGACCTACGACGCGATGGCGCGCCCCCAGAGGGAGCCCGTGGAGGAGCACTGCCATGAAGAGCCGTCGAGGGGGCCGCGCACGCGCCGCGGCCGTCCTTGTCGTGGCGACCATTGGACTCTCGGCGTGCACGACGGACCCAGGCACGCCGACGGCCACCGACGGCGTTGTCGAGGTCATCTCCGCTGAGGACCGGCGACAGGTCGAGCCGTTTACGGGCCAGCTGCTGGACGGCGGCCGCTTCGACAGCACCGCCCTGGCCGGCAAGGTGGTCGTCTACAACGTCTGGGGCTCCTGGTGCGCGCCGTGTCGCACCGAGGCCCCCGTCCTGAAACGAGTGTCGGAGGAAACTCAGGATCTCGGGGTGCGGTTCGTCGGGATCAACGTGCGCGACAACGACGCCGCCGCTCGGGCGTTCGAGGAGAATTACGGTATCGAGTACCCCAGCATCACCACCGACACCTCCAGCGATGCGGTGCTCGCCTTCGGCCCGGCGCTGCCGCCCAGCGCGGTGCCGAGCACCCTGGTCGTCGACACCCAAGGCCGCCTCGCTGCCAGAATCGTCGGGCCCACGGACTACTCGACGTTGTCGACGATCGTCACCGAGACCGCCGCGGAAACGGACCCGGGGCAGTGACAGACGTCGAAACGAAGGCGACAGAAGCCACCCCAGCAGGTCCGGCGCAGGCGCAGCCGTCCTGGGGGTGGCTGCGCTGGGCGTGGAGGAATCTGACCTCGATGCGCACAGCGGTGATCCTGCTCGCGCTACTCGCGCTCGCCGCGATCCCAGGATCCCTGTTTCCGCAGCGCAACGTCGCCAGCGACCCAGCCGCGGTGATCCAGTACACCCAGGAGCATCCCCGGCTCGCGCCGTGGCTGGACCGGCTCGGGATGTTCGACGTCTACGCCTCACCCTGGTTCGCAGCCATCTACGTGTTGCTTCTGGTCTCCATGACCGGATGCGTGCTGCCCCGATCCCGTCGACTGTGGCAGTCGGTGCGCAGCGCACCCCCGCCGGCACCGCGCAACTTGGCCCGCCTGGAGGGCCACCGCGCCTGGGAAACCACACGTGAGCCGGCCGAGATCATCGCCACCGCCGCAGGCCACCTGCGCCGTAGACGATTCCGCATGGTCGCTACCGCTGACGAGGTCCGGGCCGAGCGCGGCTATCTTCGCGAGGTCGGCAACCTCGCCTTCCACCTGTCGCTGCTGGTGCTCCTGGTCGGCATCGCCGCGGGCAAGCTGGTCGGGTTCGAGGGCCGGGTGGCGGTCACCGAGGGCGGAGCCTTCGCCAACGACCTCTCCCAGTACGACGCCTTCTCCCCCTCGGCGTGGACCGACGTGGACGACCTGGAGCCGTTGTCCTTCCGCCTGGAGGAGTTCGACGTCTCCTACCAGACCAGCGGAAGCAACCTCGGTCAGCCCTCACAGTTCGCCGCCCGGCTCGCGTACCGCGCCGGGGGCGGTGAGGAGCAGACCGTCACGGTCGAGCCCAACCACCCGCTCGACGTCAACGAGACGAAGTTCTTCCTCACCGGCAACGGATACGCCCCTGTTGTCACCGTGCGCGACGGGCGTGGCAAGGCCGTGTTCACCGGCCCGGTGCAGTTCTTGCCGCTGGACACCAGCTACGCCTCCGACGGCGTGATCAAGGCGCCGGACGCCCAGCCCACCCAGCTCGCCTTCGAGGGCTTCTTCCTGCCCACCGCCGACGTCGGCCCGCAAGGCCCCTACTCGATGTTCCCCGACACCCTGAACCCCCAACTGTTCCTCACCGCCTACACCGGCGACCTCGGGTTCGCCGACGGCGTCCCGCAGTCGGTGTTCACCCTCGACAAGGACGAGCTCACCCAGGTGCGCCGCAACGGGAAGCCCTTCAGCCAGGCTCTGTCCGTCGGTGAGACCATGCAGCTTCCCGGCGGTCGAGGCAGCCTCACCTTCGACGGCGTGTCCCGGTTCGCCAACTTCCAGATCGCCTACGACCCCGGCAAGGAGATCACCCTCGCCGCCGCGGTCGTCCTCCTCGTCGGCCTCACCGCCTCACTGGCCATCCGCCGCCGCCGGCTGTGGCTGCGGGTTCGCCCCACCGAAGGCGGCGGGTCCCTGGTCGAGGTCGCCGGCTACTCGCTCACCCGTCGCGAACCGCCTCCCGAGGAGATTGCCGACCTCGTCGCCGCGCTGCACGGCCCGCACCACTCCGCCACCGCTAGCAAGGATGCGTCCGCATGATCCTCGACGAGCAGACATTCGCCCAGCTCTCCAACGGCCTGGTGTACTCCGCGATCGCCGTCTATGCGCTGGCCATGCTGGCCTACGCCGCCGAGACCGCCGGTCGAATGGCAGGCGCCCGTGTCGCAGTCACCGGCACGGTGGTCGCGGACTCACCCTCCCGCAGCCGCCTGCTCGGCGCGTTCGGGACGTCGCTGACCGTGCTGGCGTTCCTGCTGAATCTCGGCGGTGTGGTCACCCGGGGTCTCGCGGCAGGGCGGGTGCCGTGGGGCAACATGTATGAGTTCGTCCTCGTGTGCGCACTCGCGGCGGGCGCGGCGTACCTGGCGTTCCTGTCCAGGCGGCCGGTCCGCGCTTTCGGCGTCTGGATCGTGGCTATCGTCCTGCTCGCCCTCGGCCTGGCGGTCACCGTCCTCTACACCCCCGCCGGCGCGCTGGTGCCGGTGCTGGACTCGTACTGGCTGGTGATCCACGTCGCCGCCGCGATCACCGGCGGCGGAGTCTTCACCGTCGGTGCTGTCGCGACCGGCCTGTTCCTGGTGCGCCACCGTCAAGAGCGACGCGGGACGGCACAGGCGCCCAGGGGGCGCTACGCCGCCAGCCTCCCGACTACGCGCACCTTGGAGCAGGTCGCCCACACCGCCCACATCTTCGCCTTCCCGATCTGGACCTTCGCCGTGATCGCCGGCGCCATCTGGGCGGAGAACTCCTGGGGCCGCTACTGGGGCTGGGATCCCAAGGAAACCTGGGCCTTCATCACCTGGGTGTTCTACGCCGCCCACCTGCACGCTCAGGCAACCGCCGGGTGGCGCGGCGTCCGCGCCTCCTGGTTCGCCCTCGCCGGCTACGCCGCGTTCTTGTTCAACTTCTTCGGCGTCAACCTGTGGATCACCGGACTCCACTCCTACGCCGGCGTTTGACGACCACCCGATCCAGCTCGTGGCCTAGATTCGTACAGATCCGCCGCGGACCCCGCAACCCCACCAGGACAGGACCGAAACAATCGTTGTCATGAGCGCCAGCGACCTGGTGATGTCAGGGCCCCTCGTGGTCGCGGCACTGTTGGCGATCGCGGCGGGCCTTGTGTCCTTCCTCTCGCCGTGCTGCCTTCCCCTCGTGCCCGGCTACCTGTCCTACGTCGCTGGAATGTCCGGCGCGGAGCACCGCCAGCCAACCGATGGGTGCGTTGACGAGTCGCCAAACGAAAGGCCTAACGCAACGACGACCGAGGCCCGCCCGTCCACCCAAGCGCCCGGCACGCGACGGGTGGTCCTCGGCGCCTTCCTGTTCGTCGCCGGGTTCGCCGCAGTGTTCACCAGCTACGGCATTCTGTTCGGCACCTTCGGTGCACTGCTGATCGCCCACCAGGAGACGCTGGTCCGCGTCCTAGGCGCGCTCACCATCGTGTTCGGACTGATGTTCACCGGCCTGTTCTGGCGGCTTCCGATCGCTAGCCGCAGCCTCCGGCTTGGATATCGCCCGCGCGCCGGGCTCGCTGGCGCGCCGCTCCTCGGGGTCATGTTCGGACTCGGCTGGACCCCGTGCATCGGCCCCACCCTCGCCGCGGTACTCACCCTGGCAACGAGCAGCGCCGGCGCCGGTCGTGGCGCTTTCCTGTCCTTCGCCTACAGCATCGGACTGGGGATCCCGTTCATCGTGGCAGCGTTCTCGGTCTCGCGGGCCATGACCCGCCTCCAGTGGGCGCGTCGCCACGCATCCACGGTGATGCTGGTCGGAGGGTTGGTGATGGTCGTGCTCGGCGTGCTCCAGGTCAGTGGTCTGTGGCTTGACCTCATGACGCGACTCCAGGGCGTCGTCGCGAACTGGCAGACTCCGATCTGACGGCATCCCTAGGCTGCGCGTCCGAGGCCGCGACCCCTTGAGGGCATGGTGTCTAGACGCTGCTTCACGGTTGGGTTCACCCGCGCCCCGCCACCGCACTACTCCTGTGCCGGTGGAATCGGAGCCGATGAGCCGGCCGATGAACGCGGCGCCGCATCGCCTCCGGCGAGGGTGCCACATGCTGCTCGCACCGGTGGTTGTCACCGCGGTCGAGATGTCCGCAGCCTCTCGCCGCACTGCCCCTGCCTGTGCGGCACTGCGATCTCTACCAGGGGGATCTGACGGCTACTCGAGAAGCCCAGCGCGGCGTCGGAGGTATTCGTCCTCGTCCAGGTCCCCCGCAGCATAACGTCGGCGCAGGATCTCCTTAGGCGACTCTGGCGATGCGGCCTCCGGGGCCGCGCCGAACGTACGCCGAGCGAGCCAGACCCCTCCGAGCGCGGCAAGCGCCACGACCGCAAGGCCGAACAGCCCCCACACCACCATCCACGACGTCATGCCGCCCATGCCGTTCACGCACATGCTGATCACTGAGGGCCTCCTCCCACGAATTCACAACGCTGCATTGCCTACTATTTTCCATAGTAGTTCGACCGTGCCAATGACCAAGCGGGCGAGCCGCCGCCGCCTCAGCGACGGCAACTCTTCGCGAGAACTTTCCCCACTATCCGGAGTCGGTGCGGTCCGTACTGGCCGTTGAGCCGGATGCGAGCTTGCGCGGCGACGCCGAGCGCGCGGCGAGAGACGCCGGCGTCCCGGTCCCGGTCACGGTCGTGGCCGGGCGGGCCGAGGCTCTGCCCGCCCGAGACCGGGAGTACGACGCAGCGGTGCTGTCGCTGGTGCTGTGCTCGATCGACGATCCCGCGCCGGCCCTCGACGAGGTCGCGCGGGCTCTCGTCCCGGGCGGCGTCCTCCGATTCTACGAACATGTCGGCTCTGCCCATCGACCGCTCCGGCTACTCGAGCGACTCGTCAACCTGGTTTGGTCCCGGCTCGCCGGCGGATGCCATCTGGACTGGGACTCGGTCGCGGCCATCCGCGATGCCGGGTTCGAGATCACGACGCTCGAGAGCTTCGCGTTCTCCGGAGTCACCCACGTCCTCGGCGAGGCACGCACGTCCTCGGCGAGGCACGCACACCGGGCGCCCGGTGAATCTGCGGGTTCTACGCCGGCCTACACCCAGGTCTGGGTGCCAGCCATGAGCAGGTCGGCGCGCATCTGCTGTCGGATCTCCAGCAGCGCCACGAGCACGATGATGATCACGAACGCCCACCGCCTCCGGGCCGGGGTCCAGGCGATCGAAATCGTGACCCAGCGGTGGGAGATGAAGCCAACGACCGTGCGCACGATGATCAGCGCCGCGCCGCAGACGATCACAATGCTCAGCGGGTTGTAGCGCCACGCCTCGGAGAGGTTCCCTTGGGCTGTGTAGCGGGCGGCACGGGTGCCGCCGCACAGCGGATCCATGATGCCGAACTTGTGCAGCGGTCCATGAAAATCGACGGGCGGCAGCCCGAGTACGGCCATGGCAACAGCGATGGCGAGTGCGAGCACCGCGAGCGCCGTAAGCCACCGATGCCGGTCTCGGCGCTCGATGTGAAGGCGCACGAACGGACGCCGGTCTGCGACTGTCGTCAATTCGTTCCCCTCGCAGTGGAGTCCGACGGGCCGGGACCAGCGAGTGTGCTGCTTGGGGAGCGGGCGGAGCCGAGCCAATTCACCGCGAAGAAACCATCGCGGCCCGAAGGGATTCGGAGAGGACCAGGTCCGACGCGGCCACGAGTGCCGGCATGCTGGATCATTGTCGGTGCGTGGCGAGCCATTCAACTACTATCTCGCATAGGAGCGCCTCGGGTCGGGTGAGTGACGTCCGGCAGAGTGGTGTACGAGCAGCCCCGGTGAGTGAGTCCCTACCGACGTAGGGACTGCCACCGGGTGACCGGCGCTAACCCTGCAAGCCGGCCCCAGGCCAGCCGCGACGAAGACTTGCGGGCGATTCACTTGCGTGACCAGGGCTTCGTCACAGCTTCGCGTCAAGGTCGCCACGTCGAGAACCACCTTGACGACGACCACATCGGCGAGCTGATCGAACAGGCCCTCAGCCGCGCCGACCACGCGCGGCTCGGCCTCGTCGATCGCGACGACACGAACCCCGGACTCAACGCAAATCCCTGACCCGTCAAGTCATCGCCCCATCAGTGTCGCGTCCACTCCTCGGTCTGGGTGAGTCGCAGCAGGTAGATCAACGGCGGTAACACCAAGACCACGGCGAGGCCCACGGCAACCAGCAGGCCCTGCAAGGTGGCTGACGCGCCGGCGGCCGCACGGATCGTCACATGATCGACGAGCAGCCAGGGGTATTGGGCCACACCCCATCCTGACACCACAGACGCGACGGCGACGACCGCGGGCCATCGCGCCATCGAGTAGCGACGGCGCCACACCAGCACGAGCGTCGCCACACCTGCCAGCCCGGCCATCACGACGAGTGGAGCCGCGCGCCCGGCGAGGCCGTCGGCCAGCACCGGCGCGTCCATCGACATCGGCACCAGCGCGGCGAACACGAGCGCACCGGTCACGAGCCCCACCCCGAGCGAGCGCGCCCGAAGGTCCTCCGCCAGCCGTGATCGGCGACTGCGATGTGCATCGGCGGCGAGGAACACGCCGGCCAGGAACGCGCAGGTGCCGACCGCGATGGCCCCACCGAACAGAGACGTCGGGTTGAGCCAGGACGACCAACGGTCGCCACCCTCCTCCATCGGCACCCGACCTGACGCGATTGCCCCGGCGACCGTGCCGAGGAAGAACGGTGTAATGACCGAGGACACGGCGAAGATCACGCCGAACAGCCGCGCCTGGCGCAGGGTGGCGGAGTACTTGCGGAACGCGAAACTGGCGCCGCGCAGCACGATGCCCAGCAGCGCCAGAAGCAACGGCACGACCAGCGTCGACATTGTCGCGGCGAACGACTCCGGGAATCCTGTCCACCAGATCACCAGCACGTAGATCAGCCACACGTGGTTGGCCTCCCACACGGGTCCGATGCTGTGGTCGACCAGGGTTCGCAGCTCGGCGCCACGCCGGCTGCTACCCGCCGTGAGGTCGAAGAATCCCGAGCCGAAGTCCGCGCCGCCCAGCACGGCGTACGCGATGACGCCCGCGAACATCGCCGCTGCGACAGCCACCTCGAGACTCATGACGACGAATCCACGGTCTCGGGCGCGTACGGGCTCGGAAGATCGGTCTCACCGCTGCGCCAGCGCCGGGCCATGGACCTGAGCACGATGACCGCGGCTGCGGTCATCCCGGCATAGATCAACGCACTTATCCCCAGCAACCACCACAGAGCCGAGGTGTAGTCGCCGACCGCGTCCGGGGTGCGCATCACTCCGTACACGACCCAGGGCTGCCGTCCGACCTCGGTCGCCACCCATCCGGCCTCAAGCGCAATCACGGCCAGCGGACCAGCGGCCGCCGCAGCCCTGAGAAACCACCTCTTCGTGAGCAGGTCACGCCCTCTCCAGCGCTGGACCCAGAACCAGGTGACACCTGCCGCGAGCAACGTGCCGACGCCGACCATCGTCTGGAAGGCCAGATGCGTGATGTTGACCGGCGGTCGGTCCTCCTCGGGGATGGTGTCCAGGCCAGGCACAGGGTCGTCGAGCGAGTTCATCGCGATCAGCGAGCCGAGAACAGGAATGTCGATCGCACCCACGACCTCCCCGTCGACCACAACGCCGCCGAGCCGAAGCGGCGACGGGCTCTCGGTCGTCTCCGCCAGCTCGAACGCGGCCAGCTTCGCCGGCTGTCGCTCGTCCAACCCGAACCCGAGCACATGCCCCACGAACGGCTGGGTGACCGCGGCGATGGACGCGAAGACGAAGGGCACCATGAAGCCCAACCGGTGATGTGCGTCGCGGCGCCCGCGCAGCATCCCGGCCGCATAGACCCCCGCAACGCTGAAGCCCGCCACCATATAGGCGCCGACCCACATGTGGGCGAACTGAAGGAAGGCGTGCTGATTGAACAGCACCGCCCAAGGCTGGACGTCCGTGACCTCCCCGCCGACGAGGCGGAAACCGGTCGGCACGTTCATCCAGGCGTTCACCGCGACCACGCAGTAGGCGCCGACGATGCCGGTGATCGCCATCGGCAGGACCATCAGGACGTGCCGCTTCGCCGGCATCCGTCCCCAGCCGTACAGGTAGATGCCAAGGAAGATGGCCTCAAGGAAGAACGCCAGACCCTCGAACGCGAACGGCAGTCCGAGCACGTCCCCGTAAGTCCCCATCAGGCCGGGCCACAACAGACCCATCTCGAAGCTGAGCACCGTGCCGGAGACCGCGCCGATCGCGAAAAGCACTGCCGAGACCTTCGCCCACCTGCGGGCCAACCCCAGGGCGACCGGGTCCTCACGGCGGATCCCGCGCAGGTGCATCACGAAAATCATCGCCGGGAAGGCAACCCCGAAGCACGCCAGCACGATGTGCCATCCCAGGGACAGAGCCATCTGCTGACGGGCCGGGAGAAGCCCCGCGGGCTCCGCGGTCCCGGCGAGCTGCATTGCGTCGACGACGAGATCGGGAGTCAGCACGGCACTAACGCTACGCAATAGGTACGAGCCACCCACGGGCTTGTGAAAAGTTTCACTAACAGGTGCGAGGAGTTACCTTCGATGAGGCTCGTAGCGCCGGTGTCGCCGGTGTCGCCGGTGTCGCCCGGAATCGTGCTGCATCCGGTAATGGAGATTCCGGAGCCCGTTGCGACGGCAGCGGCCCGGAACTGAGCGAGCGTGGGTCCGTTCACGGATGGTCCGTATCGGCGATGCGGGACTGCGGATTCGCCGCCTACCTCAGGCGGCAAAGAGCAGGTAAAGGCCACCTGAGGTGAAGGCGACCATGGCCATGAGTAGAGGCAGTTGCCCGAGGATCTGGTGACGAGGGGGCAGCAGTGCGACGGATCGGTCGTGAGACGCGATGGCTGCTACCACGTGGCCGACCACGACCGCTCCCACCTTGATGTTGGCGAGCAGGGTCGGGTGGTAGCTCAGCCAGTAGTTCACTTGCCAATCGCCGGTGCCGAGGTAGTCGGCACCGGTGGTGAGCGGGTCGCTCGCCTTGATCAGGGTGTCCTGGCCGACCTCGAACCAGTAGGACGCGTAGTGGGCCACGATGTACCCGAGGATGATCGGCACGATCGAGTGAGCGAGGATGGCCGGCAGGTCCCGACGACGCAGGTCGGGACCGGTCATGGTCGCCGCGGCGGCACCGGCGAACACGAGGGCTGGTGCGGCGCTGAAGACGAGCAGAGCGAGGGAGTCAGCGATGGTCGAGCCGTTCTCGAGGCCCGCGACGAGCTCGTTGGTCTGAGAAAAGCGCACCCAGAACGGGGAGTCCTTGAAGGAGTCGAACGCGGTGCTGCCGAACAGCACCGAGACGACCGCGAGCAGACCGGCCGTCGGGACCACGGTGCTGAGGTTCGCCAGCGGGGACCGCACCACGATCCTGCCCTCGTGGGTCCCCCAGACTGAGAGCTTGCCGATCAGGGTGGAGTAGACCTCGAACGGGTCGGCCTTCTCGTAGAACCCGTTGCCAAAGATCGCGCCCGCCGAGCAGCATCACAGCGACGTACACCGCGCACCACAGCCGCACGGGGCCGAGCTCGGTGGAGTAGGGATAGACCAGCTCGAGCCACACGAAGGCGAACAGCCCCAGGGAAGCTGGCCAGTGGCCGAGTCGCGCCGGGTAGGCCAGCAGTCCCACGTCGGGGTCGGACCCAGAGATCTTCGAGAAGGCGAGGTTGATGGTGCGAACCGGGCTGATCGCCTTCCACACCGGGCCGAGCAGGGCGGAGGCGAAGACCAGGCCGATCCACCACCAGACGTAGAAGATGCCGAAGAACGGGTTGGTCAGCAGGTCCTCACCGAGCACCGCGGCAGCCGCGGAGTACAGAAAGACCACCATCCCTAGGACACGCGCCGCGACGGCGAAGCCGCGTGAGGTCAGGACACCATCCATCCAGTGAGGCACCCGACGGCCGGCCACCGGTCCGTCCGGATTCCCGTCGTACCGCGGTGTCCGCCACGCCAGCGCGAGCACCGAGAACGAGATGACCAGCGCCGCGACGGCACCGGTGATGGCGAGCTGGGGCGAGATGGGGCGAGATGGGAAGGTCCTTGGCGCCGCCGATGCCGTGCATCGGCAGGGGAAGGGGGATCACGTGGCGTCCGATCGGTCGAGGGGCATAGCAGGAGGGGAACCGGCATGTGTGGGTGGGAGGCAGCGGCGGCGGCGGCATGCTCGCCGGTCCTGGGCGAAGGTGACCAGCAGTGCCATCGAGATAATGACCCACGTCAACCGCAACGGTGCGGCGCCGAGTCGGACTGCCCACGTCTGCGACGTGTTGAGAGGCACGTCGAGGACGACCGATCCCGCTACACGCACCGGAAGCCGCTCGAGGACCGACCCGTCGGGTGCGATCGCCCCTGAGATGCCGTTGACCGAGGACACCACGACACTGCGGCCGAGCTCGAGGGCCCGCGCCCTGGACACCTGCCACTGCTGCTCGAGCTGGGCGGTGCCGAGGAACATCGCGTTGCTGGTCTGGACGCTGACCAGGTCCCCGCCCCGGGCCACCTGTCGACGCAGCACGTCGTCGTAGGCGACGTCGAAGCACAGGGCGGTCGCGACACTGAAGGAGCCGACCCCGATCGGCTCGGGATCCCCGCCAGGCAGCATGTCCCGGGGGATGGCGGCCACCCTCGAGGACAACCGCTCGGCCAGCGGCCTCAGGGGGACGTACTCCCCGAAGGGCACCAGCCGCTGCTTCGTGTAGCTCGCCCGCACTCCCCCGTCGTCCCAGAGCAGCGACTGGTTGAGGGCGTAACGCGGGTCGGGTGCATCTACGACGGCTCCCAGGAGCAGCGGCACCCCGACTGCCTCCACAGCCGCTCGCGCCGCCTGGCCGGCGACCACGTCGGTCGTCGGGTCGACGGCCGTCGCGTTCTCGGGCCACACCACCAGGTCGGGCGCAGGACGCCCGGTGTCCGAGGCCGCGAGCTGCCTCGTCTGCCCGACCAGCACCTCGGTGAGGGCCCGGTGATTCGCCACGACTTCCCGGCCGGAACCCGGCAGCTCCCCCTGCACGATGGCGATCCTGGCCACCGGCCCGGTCGCCTGGTTCGGCGTCACCAGGACCCCACGTGCCATGGCCGGGACCGCCACCAGCGCCACCACTGCTGCTGCGGGGACCAGCCCGCGCAGGCTGCGCCGCGTCGCGTGCTCCACCACCGAAGCGATGAGGCACCCGAGCAGCGCGACCACAGTTCCTGTGGCGGCGACCCCGATGACCGCCACCCAGGCGGACCAGGGCGCATCGACGGCGGAGTACCCGAGCCTTCCCCACGGGACCCCGCCCCAGGGAACTGCCGCCCGTGCCGACTCGGCCGCCGTGAAGACGCCGGCGGCCCACAGCTGCCACCCGTGGAGTCGACGCACGCGCACCATCGCCACACCGGCCAAGGCGCCCCACACGCTCTGCGCAGCGACCATCGCGGCCCAGGCAAAGGGGGAGATGGCCTCGGCCAACCACCACAGCGTCATCCCGAGGAAGACCGCGGCGTGGGTGGCACCGAGGAGTGCCGCTCTGGTGGCTGAGGCCTCACGCAGCGCCAGGACCAGCATCGCCAGGCCCACCGGTGCCAGCCACGGCAGATCGAAGGGCGGGAAGCCGAGCGCCGTCGTGGCTCCGCCGGCAGCGGCGGTCAGGATGATGGGGCGTTCACCAGCCACTCGGGCACCGCTTTCGTCATGGCCTACTATCGCCGATAGTATGAACCACGTGAGGTCGTCCCCCGTCACCGCCGAGTCGGACCAGAGCCCCCGTGCGGCGACTCCTTCGGATCGTGGGACCGCTGCGCCCGCTCGGGGCTCGATGGGATGGGGCCGCTGGGCCTGGCGGCGACTGACTTCCATGCGCACCGCCGTCGTCCTGCTGATCCTTCTGGCGGTCGCGGCGGTGCCGGGTTCGCTGCTCCCTCAACGGGGCGTGGCGAGCGACCCTGCCGCCGTTCCCCTGTTTTACCGCGCGAACCCGGACCTGGCTCCCTGGCTGGACCGGCTCTACCTCTTCGACGTCTACTCCGCCCCGTGGTTCGCCGCGATCTACCTGCTGCTGCTGGTGTCCATGACCGGCTGCGTCCTTCCCCGCTGCGCCCGCCTGTGGCGCGAGGTGACGGCCCCACCGCCCGCCGCCCCCCGCAGGCTGGAGCGTGAGACCGGTCACACCTCCCTGACGGTGCCGGACGCGCCGGCCGCCCTGGCCGCGGCCGCTGAGCACCTGCGGTCGCGGCGCTTCCGCGTGGTGCGGACCGACGGGGAGGTGCGTGCCGAGAAGGGCCACGTGCGCGAGCTGGGGAACCTGGCCTTCCACCTCTCCCTCCTGGTGCTCCTCGTCGGCGTCGCCGGCGGACGCCTCTTCGGCTACGAGGGTCGTGTTGCCGTCGTCGAGGGGTCGACGTTCACCAACATCGCGTCCGCCTACGACGCCCTCACGCCCGCCCCCCTGGCTGATCGAGACGGGCTCGAGCCGCTCGAGTTCACCTTGAGGTCCTTCGACGCCCAGTTCGAGACGAGCGGACCACGACTCGGGGAGCCCCGCGCGTTCACAGCTGCCCTGGACTGGGTGACGCCCGACGACTCGGGAACCGCCGAGGTGCGACCCAACCAACCGTTCGACGTCGACGGGACCAAGTTCTTCCTCACCGGGCACGGGTACGCCCCGCAGGTCACGGTCCGCGACGGCCGCGGTGACGTCGCCGCGTCCGGTCCGGTCATCTTCCTCCCGCAGGACCAGGCGTTCACCTCCGACGGGGTGGTGAAGGTGCCGGACGCCCGGCCGACCCCCCTTGCTCTGCAGGGACTCTTCCTGCCCACGGCTGCCCGGGGGGCGGACGGTGTCGACGTGTCGGCATACCCCGGCTTGGTGAACCCGGCGCTCCTGCTCACCGCCTACTCCGGCGACCTCGGTCTCGACGACGGCGGGGCCCAGTCCGTCTACACGCTCGACCTCGACGGTCTGGTCGAGGTCGAGGGCGACGACGGGGAACGCTGGCGGGTGACGCTCGCCCCGGGCGAGACCGTGCGTCTGCCCGACGGTCTGGGGACCGTCACCTTCGACGGCGTCGCCCGCTTCGCCAACTTCCAGGTGGCCCGGGACCCGGGCAAGGAGATCTCACTCGTAGCGGCCCTCCTGCTGCTCGCGGGCCTGACGGTCTCCCTGGGTGTCCCTCGCCGTCGGGCGTGGGTCCGACTCCTGGACGACTCCACGGTCGAGGTCGGGTGGCGCCACCTCGGCCGACGTCGATCTGCCGACACCGACGCGGCGGCCCTGTCCGCTGCGATCCAGCCCGTTCACCACACCCACCCGGAGAGCACGACGTGATGCAAGCAATCGAGCTGGCACTCTGGTCGGACCGACTGGTCCTCGCCTCGCTGGCAGTCCTGTCCGCCTGTCTGCTGACCTACGCCGCATCCGCGGCCTTGGCCGTCCGGTCCACCGGTCGAGCGCAGGTCCCCGTGCTGGTGGGCGGCCCCGAGGCGCTCCTCGAGGGCTCCGCCCCCCCGACCGCAGAAGCGAGGGCGCAGCTCCTGCGTTCTGCTGGTACGTGGCTCCTGGCCTCGGGGGCGGTACTCCTCGTCGCGGCCGTGGTCGCACGAGGTCTTGCGGCCGGCAGGGTGCCCTGGGGGAACATGTACGAGTTCGGCCTCACCGCCTCCGCAGCCGTCGCCGTCACCTTCCTCGGGGTCCGTCGTGGCCGCCAGGTCGATGCCGTGGCCCCTTGGGTCGTGGCGCTGGTGCTCGTCCTGCTCGGCGTCTCGGTCACCTCCCTCTACACCCCGGTCGACGAGCTGGTCCCGGTCCTGGACTCCACCTGGCTGGTGATCCACGTGGCCGCAGCCATCGTGGCGGGTGCGCTCTTCACCGTGGGGGCGTTGGCGGTCCTGGGCCAGATGATCCTCTCGCGCGGTGGTCGTGAGGGGCGTGGCAGCTCCGAGCTCGGCGACCTCGCCCACACCGTGCACCTGGTCGCGTTCCCCATCTGGACCTTCGCCGTGATCGCCGGGGCCGTGTGGGCCGAGAACGCCTGGGGGCGCTACTGGGGCTGGGACCCCAAGGAGACCTGGGCATTCATCACGTGGGTGCTGTACGCCGCCCACCTGCACGCCCTGGCCACCAGCGGGTGGCGGCGGCGCGCAGGATGGCTCGCCGTGGCCGGATTCGCCGCCTTCCTCTTCAACTTCTTCGGGGTGAACATCTGGATCCCGGGCCTGCACTCCTACGCGGGGGTGTGACGTCGATGAGCCAGGACCTCGTCTCGACCTTCGTCATCGGCGCCTTCACGCTCGGTTCGACGCTCGCCATCCTCTACCTCATCGCGCGGGGCCGGCCGTGACCTGGCGGCTGTTGCTGGTCACCGCCGTCCTCCTCGTGCCCTGGTCGGTGTCTCCTGCGGTCGCGCACACCGACCTGGTGTCCGTGAGTCCGGGCGACGGCGAGCGTGCCAGCGGCTGGCCCGCGGAGGTCGTGCTGGTCTTCACCGAGGCGATCGACCCGACGTTCAGCGCCATCTCGGTGTCCATCGACGGCCGGCAGGGCACCCGGGTCGCCCTGGAACGTGGCGCCCGGGACGCCGAGCTCGTCGGAGACCTGCGCGCTCTGCGGCCGGCCGATCCCACGAGGCCCCACCGTGTCCGGATGAGCTACCGCGTGACGTCGACCGACGGACACCCCATCGCTGGGACGTCGACCTTCGCCGTCGCGCCCGACGCACGCTCGCGTCCGACGGGCGGCGCCACCCAGGACCCCGGGGACACCGAGGACACCAGGGACACCGGCCGCGAGGCTGCTTCGGAGACGACGGCGTCCGCTGCCGAGACGTCCGCTGCCGAGACGTCCGCTGGTGCTGGCCCGGGCACCGGGCTGTGGGTGGCTGCGGGCCTGGTCGCGCTCGTCGTGATCTCGGCGATCGTCTCCTCACGCACGATGCGCTCAGGGAACCGGACCACCGGCGGGGAGGTCGAGCAGTGACCAGGGTCGGGCCCCGTGTCCTCGCATTCGCCGGCTGGTGGGTCGCGGTCACCCTGGCGGTGGCCTGGGCGACCGGCGCGCTCGCCCCGCTCGGCATCGCCGGGCTGCCCGAGCCAGGGCCGCTCACCAGGGTCGGCCTACCAGTCGTGCAGGCTCTGCGTGACCTGGCTGCGCTGCTCACCGTGGGCCTCCTGGTCGTGGCAGCCACGTGCCTGGCACCCGAGGCGGGGTCGTCCGAGCGCAGCGTGACCGGCGTGCGTCGCCGGGCCGTGCTGCTCGCCCAGGGGTCAGCGGCTGCCTGGCTGTCGGGAAACCTGCTGCTGGTGGCCCTGGTCTACTCCGACGCCTCGGGGAGCCGCCTCGACGCACCCGGGTTCTGGGAGCAGGCGGCCTTCTTCGCCACCGGCTACGAGCTCGGTCAGTACCTCTTGTGGGGAGCCGCGCTCGCCGCCGCCGTGGCGCTCACGTGTGCGCTGGCCACGAGTGCCCCGGCGCTCGGCCTGGCCGCGCTGCTCTCCCTCGTCGGCCTCTGGCCGATGGCCCTGACAGGTCATGCGGCCGGGACGCTGCAGCACGTCGACGCCGTCAACCTGCAGATGTTCCACCTCGTCGGCCTCGGGGTCTGGGGCGGTGGCCTGTTGGCCCTGGTCCTGCTGCGCCCCTACCTGGGCACCGGCGCCGGGCCGGCGATCCGTCGTTTCTCGACCCTCGCCACGTGGGGACTGCTCATCGTGACCGCCTCCGGGGTCCTCGGGGCAGCGCTCCGGCTGCCCTCACCCGACGCGATCCTGTCCGCGTACGGCGTGCTGCTCGGCCTGAAGCTGGCGGCCGTGGTCGTGCTCGCCGCTCTGGGACACCGCCAGCGTCACCGACTGGCCACCGAGGCCGACCTGGGCGGAAGGACCCGGTTCTGGAGGGTCCTCGCCCTGGAGGCGGTCATCCTCGCGGGTGCGGCAGGCACGGGCGTGGCGCTCACCCGCACCGCGCCGCCGGCGCCCTCGGGGCCGCCGCGTCCGCTGACCGCCGCAGAGTCGATGCTCGGCTCGTCACTGCCACCTCCCCTCGACGCTGGGGAGTGGTGGTCCGGCTGGAGCATCGACAGCCTCTTCCTGCCGTTCGGCCTCGCAGCCGCCGTCTGGTACGTCCTGGCTGTCCGGAAGCTCTCGGCCCGCGGCGTGCGCTGGCCCTGGTGGCGGACGGCGCTCTGGCTGACCGGCTGCGCCCTCTTCCTGTGGGCGACGAACGGGCCTCCCGGGACCTACGGGCGCGTCCTGTTCAGCATGCACATGATCCAGCACATGACGATCGCGACCGCGGTGCCTGTCTTCCTGGTGCTGGGTGCGCCGGTCACCCTCGCGCTGAGGACCCTGCGCCGGCGCGACGACGGCTCGCGCGGACCTCGGGAGTGGCTCCTGCAGACGGTGCACTCGCTCCCGGCTCAGCTGCTCGGGCACCCCATCGTCGCCTCAGCCCTCTTTGTGGTCAGCATGGTCGCCTTCTACTACTCCTCCCTCTTCGAGCTCTCCTTGGAGACGCACACGGGCCACGTGTTGATGACGCTGCACTTCCTGCTCTCGGGCTACCTCTTCGCCGAGTGCCTCGTGGGCATCGATCCCGGGCTCCGCCGGCCGACGTACCCCATCAGGACCCTGCTGGTGATGGTGACGTTCGGCTTCCACGCACTCTTCTCGGTCAGCCTGATGGCCAGCACCCGCATCCTCGCCGAGGAGTGGTACGCCGCCCTCGGGCGCACCTGGGGCGACTCCCTGGCCGACGACCAGTACCTCGGCGCGTCCTTGGGATGGCTGCTCGGGGAGTACCCCCTCGCCGTCATCGCCGTCGCCCTGCTCGTCTCCTGGGTCTCCGCGGACCGGCGTGAGAGACGGCGTTTCGACCGCAGCGAGGCGCGTGAGGGCGACCCCCAGCTCCAGGCGTACAACGCCTACCTGGCTGGGCTCTCCGGCCGCACCGCCGAGCCAGATGCCGCGGCGCCGCCGTCGGGGGCGCACACCCGGGAGGCGACGGAGGAGGCCGCACGACCATGAGGCAGCTGGGTCAGCTCGAGACCGCGGTCATGGACCGGTTGTGGACGTGGGGCCGGCCCGTCTCGGTGCGTGAGGTGCTCGAGGACCTCGTGAGGGAGCGCCCTCTCGCCTACACCACGGTCATGACGGTGATGGACAAGCTCCACTCCAAGGAGCTGGTCAGCCGCAAGAAGGACGGCAAGGCCTACCTGTACGCGGCCATCTCGACCCGGGAGGAGCACACAGCCATGTTGCTCGACGAGGTACTCGCTGCGAGCGAGGACAGGTCCGCTGCCTTGCTCCACCTGCTGGACCGGATGGACCGCGCGGAGGTCGACGAGCTGCGTGCCGCACTCCTGGACGGCGGTCCCGACCGGTGACCGCGGCCGTGCTGCTGCTCACCTGGGCGGTCCTCGCTGCTGCCTGGGGCGGTCGTCTGATCGACCGTGGGTCCTGGCAGTACCTGTCTCCACGCAACGGCGTCCTGGCCTGGCAGGCCGTGTCCTTCTCGGTCGTGCTCGCCGCGGCGCTGGCGGGGGTCGTCCTCGCCCTGCCCTGGCTGCCGCTCGAGACCTATCTCACGGGCTCGCTCGGCTCCTCCTCGCTCATGGTCATCGCGCACTACGAGACCCCTCTGGGCGCCTGGCCCGGGATCGTGGGACTGAGTGCGGTCGGAGTGTGTCTGGGGGCCCTCGGACTGTCCGTGGCGCGGCTGTGCCTGCGTGACCGCTCCCGGCGCCGTCGCCAGAGGGCGCACCTTCGGCTCGTCGGGCGTACCCACCCGGACGGCTTCACGATCATCGACACCGACGTGCCCCTCGCCTACTGCCTCCCAGGTCGGGCAGGTGCCGTGGTGCTCTCGAGCGCCGCTGTCGACCTTCTGACCGATGACGAGCGCAGACTGGTGGTCGGACACGAGCACCGACACCTCTCGGCGCGCCACCACCTGCCGATCGTCCTGGCGGAGGCGCTGCTGCGCACCTTCCCTGCGGTGCCGCTGTTCCGGCTCGCGGCCACGCGCGTGCGGGTCCTCGTCGAGATGTCGGCGGACGACAGCGCCAGCACGGTGGCCGAGCGGCGGGACCTGGCCCGCGCCCTGGTCACCATGGGCGCCGGCGCGCGTCCGGACGTCGCCCTCGGCGCGAGCGACACCGCATCGGTGCAACGGGTCAGGCGGCTCGCAGCCTCACCAGCACGCAGGTCTCGGACCGGCCTCCTCGTCGCTCCAGCCATCGGCGTCGTGCTCGCCATGCCGATCGCGCTTGCGGCCGCGCCCGGCATCGAGGCCGCCACCCGCGACTGCTGCGGCCTCGACGCGGCAGCGGTCGGCCGTCCCTGACCTGCCGGAGCCTCCTCGCATCGCGAAGTCCGCGTTCACCAGCGCCGGAGGGGGGTCCCGGCCGAGCCCGCTGGCGGCCCCGGCCTGTGGCGCGGTCCGTCGGGGACGGTCCTCGACGACCTCGACCTCACGACCCACCCTCATCGAGGGTGTCAAGGACCAGGCCGCGCAACGTCGAGGCGTCCACGGGGCCGATGACCCGCGCGGCGACCCGACCCTGCTCGTCGAGCACGACGGTGCTGGGGACCGCCGCCGCGGTCAACGCCCCGTTGAAGGCCAAGATGGCGCTACCGGCGTCGTCCGGGTGGATGCTCGGGTACGGGATCTCGAAGGCTCGCTCGAATGCTTGCGCCGATGCGGGGTTGTCGCGGACGTTGATCCCCAGGAAGGTCACCTGATCTCCCAGCTCGCGCGCCACGCGGACGAGGTCAGGGGCCTCGGTGCGGCAGGGCCCGCACCACGATCCCCACACGTTGACGACGCTCACTGTGCCGATCAGGTCCGACTGGTCGAACCGGCGACCATCGAGCAGCTCCACCGAGAAGGTCCCGAGGTCACGACGCTCCGCCGACGGGAACTGCTGCACCAGGTCGCTGGGCTGACCGCTGCCCGCACCGCCGTCCTCGGCCCGTCGCAGCGCGAGGGCCAGCCCGACGACGCTCACGACCACCACCAGCACGGCGAGCAGCGCCACGACTCGACTCCAGCGCTTCACAGCGGCGCCTGCCAGCCGAGGATGACGCCCTGCAAGGAGGCGATGAGCGCCGCCCACACCCCGGCGACCTGGAGCACTCCCAGGACCACCAGCATGGAGCCGCCTGCCACAGCAATGCTCCGCGAGTGCCGTCGGACGCCGGTGAAGACCTTCATGGCCGAACCGACCGTGAGTGCGGCGACCAGGAAGGGCAGGCCGAGTCCCAGCGCGTAGGCGAGGGAGAGCACCGCGCCTCGCTCGGCTGTCGCGGCCGAGGTCGAGAGCGTGAGGACCGCAGCCAGGGCTGGGCCCATGCAGGGGGTCCAGCCCACCGCGAACACGGCCCCCAACACGGGAGCACCGGCGAGGCCCGCCCGGGGCGCGAAGCGGGGGCGGACGGTGCGGCGCACCCCCGGCACCCTCGCAGCAGCGCCCGCGAAGAGCAGGCCGAGCACGATGGTCACCACGCCCGAGACCCGCCACACCGTCTCCTGGTGCTCCAGGAGCAGGGAGCCGAGGGAGCCCAGCGCCACGCCGTAGCTGGTGAACACCAGCGCGAAGCCCGCCACGAAGAGTGACGTGCCCAGCACCAGGCGCCCCCGAGGCGGGCGCAGGGCCCCGCTGTCGGCAGCCACGGGACCGGACCCGGCCATCCCGGCGACATAGGAGAGGTATCCCGGCACCAGGGGGAGGGAACACGGTGTGAAGAAGGAGAGCAGACCGGCCAGCGCGGCCACCGGCAGCGCGAGCACCATGGATCCGTCGAGGATCGCTCCCTGCGCCCCGCCGTTCATCGGCTTGATCCGTGCATGCCGATCACCCGGTCCAGAAGGACCAGAAGCGGACCAGGACGGCGACCATGACCGCGGTGTACGGCAGCAGGAGCACCAGGGCGTGCCACTCCTGGATGCGCCCCACCACGGGCGACTCCACTCCCCAGCGCCCCAGCGCACCGGCGCGGAGGTTGCGCAGCGTGACGTACCACGCGATCGGCCACACGATGGCCCAGACGACCATGCAGTACGGGCAGAGCGCGCCGATGCGGTAGAGGCTCTGGAACACCAGCCACCCGACGAAGGCGAGCCCTGCGAGCACCCCGACCTGGAGGCCTTGCCAGTACCACCGCGCCAGCGTCGCGCCGGAGAGCAGCGCCATCCCCGTCGTAACCACGACGGGGAAGGCGGCCACGCCGATGACCGGGTTGGGAAAACCCAGGAGGGCGGCCTGCCACGACTCCATGATCGAGCCGCAGCTCAGCACCGGGTTCACGCTGCACGAGGGGACGTAGGTCGGGTCGTCGGCCAGCCGAAAGCGCTCGACCAGCAACACCGCTGCCGCGACCAGGCCCACGCCGCCGCCCGCGACCAGGCCGAGGCCCAGTCGCCGGTCCCCCGTCACGACGAGGCCAGCGCCGCGTCGATGGCGGAGGTGAAGTCCTCATAGGTGCGCGGCTGCAGCGGCTGGCCGTCGACATAGAACGTCGGTGTCCCCTGCACCCCGAGCTCCAGGCCGTCGTCGACGTCGCGCTGCACCCGGTCAGCCACCTCGTCCGAGGCGTAATCCGCGTCGTACTGCTCCATGTCGAGGCCGATCTCCTCGGCGAAACTCCGGAAAAGGTCGTCGTGCGGCACCTGTGCCTCGCCCCACTCCGACTGGGTCTCGTACATCCGCTGGTACATCGCTTCGAGCTCACCCTGGCGCGCAGCCGACTCCACGGCCCGCGCGGCCCGCTCGGCGTTGAAGTGACCAGGCAGGGGGAAGTAGCGCGCGACGAAGGTGACCTCGCCGGCGTACTCCTCCCGCAGCTGCTCGACGGCCGGGTAGGCAGCAGCACACGCCTCGCACTCGAAGTCCAGGAACTCCACCACGGTGACACCGCTGCTGCCCTCCTCGCCGAGGATCCGGCTGTCCTCGCGGACCAGCATCGACTCCTCCGGTGAGCCGGTCGCGACCAGCGCGGGCTGGTCATTTCCGCGGGACTGGACGACGAGCAGCATCGCGACCACCGCGATCGTCACGAGGACGCCGAGCGCGACCGCGGCCTTGTTCTGGTTGGTCATGGACGTTCCCTTCAGGTCTACTATGGTCGATAGTAGCCAGTGGTCGAACAGAGACGAGGATCAGGCATGGGAGCTGGGCACGCCCACGGTCACGCGGGTGCACGGCACCGTTGGAGACTGGCGCTCACCTTCGGCATGGTCGCGACCTTCTTCGTGGTCGAGCTGGTCGCCGGGCTCGTCTTCGGCTCCCTGGCTCTGCTGTCCGACGCCGGCCACATGGCGGCCGACGTGGTCGCCCTGGGCGCGGCCCTGCTCGCTACCACGATCGCCGGCCGCCCGGACCGTTCGGGCCGTCGTACCTACGGCTCCTACCGCGCCGAGGTCCTCGCCTCCGGCTTCACCGTCCTGGTCATGCTCGGGGTCGCTGCCTACATCCTGGTGGAGGCCTGGTCCCGCCGCGGGGAGTCGGTCGAGGTGCAGGCCGGCCCCATGCTGGTCGTCGGTGGCCTCGGACTGCTGGTCAACGTCGTCTCCCTCGTGCTGCTCCGGGCCGGCGCTCAGGAGTCGCTCAACGTCAAGGGCGCCTACCTCGAGGTGATGGCCGACGCGCTCGGCAGCGTCGGGGTGCTGGTCGCCGGCGTGCTGGTGCTGACGACCGGGAGCTCCGGCTGGGACGCACTCCTGGCCGTCGCCATCGCCGCCTTCGTCGCTGTGCGCGCGCTCCTGCTCGGGCGCGAGGTCCTGGCCGTGCTAGGACAGCACGCCCCCGCGCAGCTCGACATCGACTCCCTGATCCGCGACCTTGAGTCGCTTCCGGGCGTCCGCGACCTGCACGACCTGCACGTGTGGACACTCACGTCCGGCATGGAGGTCGCCACCGCCCACCTCGTGGTCGAGGCAGGGCCCACGGCCGATGACATCCTCGCGACCGCCCAACGAGTGCTCCAGGAGGACCACGGCATCAGCCACGCCACGCTCCAGGTGGAGGTCGACCCCGACACCGAGTGCCACCGGGCGACGTGGTGACGCGCGTCCACTGACCGGCAGGGCACGCGGCACCCATCTACTAGTACGTGTAGTAGATCGCCTCAGGCGGCCAGACGATCGACCGAATATGGAGTGCGTGGGCCGGACTGGTCCCACGGGTCGTCACCGGCCCCGATCGCGGACGAAGGGACCCCAGTCATGGCCACGAAGGACTCGACCTCGAGCCCGCCCGACGACGGTGTGGCGAAGACTCGCGGTCGACAGAAGATCCTCGCCCTCGTCGTGCTGCTGCTGGCGTCAGCAGGGGGTGCCTACTGGTTCCTGCTTCGCCCCGCACCCGAGCCTGCGGAGCCGGAGCCGGGCGAGGTACTTGCCCTCGAGGCCATCCAGGTCAACCTGGGGGCCGGTCACTACCTCCGCGTCGGCATCGCCCTGCAGATGTCAGCGGAAGTGGTCGAGGAACTAGACGGGAGCAAGGCACTCGATGCCCTGATCAACGTCTACACCGGCGAGAAGGTCGAGGGGCTAGCCGAGCCTTCGCGACGTGAAGAACTCCGCGAGGTCCTGGTCGATCGGGTCGTCGAGCTGTACGAGGACGAGGTGCTTGACGTCTACATCACGGAGTTCGTGACTCAATGACGGACCGCGCCCGGTCGGCTCACAACTCGACCCGACACCGGGTCCCGCGAAGTCGCCCGGGTCGTCGCGCCGGGCAGCCCACGCCGGGGCGCCACGCCCAGCGGGCGCCTAGGCACCCCCAAGACGGCCGCTCCGTCGGCGATGGCCAGGCTGGCCAGGCTGGCCAGGCTGGCCAGCAATCGTCCTTCAGCCGCCGGGGCGGCGATGCGCGCAGCGGTCTTTACCGTGGTGCCGCGCCAGACGTCTCTTCGCGGAACGGCGGGGCTGTGGTGAAGCCCTTGCCCGCAGCGCGGGAAAGGCGTCAATCGCCTGGCTCCCACTTCTTGCTCCGATGCGACCTGGCGAGGCGGCCCTCGTCGTGGTTTTCGGGGCCTCAACGCGACACGGTTGGGACTTCTGCACGATCAGGTGACATCTGACGCGAAGACATGCTCGGCCAAGACAGCGCAGACGAGGCGGACGATGGCCTCGCGGGTGGGGAAGATCCCGACGGCGTCGGTGCGGCGACGATCTCGCGGTTGAGTCGCTCGGCGGGGTTGTTGGACCAGATCTGGGTCCACACGTCCTTGGGGAAGTCGGTGAAGGCCAGGATGTCAGCCCGGGCGCCGTCGAGGTGGTCGTGGACCGCTGGGAGCTTTTCGGCGACGTAGTCCAGCAACCGGTCGAACTGGGCGTGCACGGCAGTGGCGTCAGGCTGGTCGTAAACGCTGTGCAGCATCGCCTTGACCGCTGGCCACATCGACTTCGGCGTCACCGACAGCAGGTCGCTGCGTAGTGGGTGCGGCACCGTTGCCAGGCCGCGCCGGGCAGGTTGGCTGCGACCGCGTCGACCAGGCCGGGGTGGGCGTCACTGGTCACGAGCCGGACCCCGGTCAGGCCGCGTACTGTGAGGTCGGCGAAGAATTCGTTCCACGCCGCACCCGTTTCGGATGTGGCTACGCGCATGCCGACGACCTCGCGGTGGCCGTCGCCGTTGACACCGGTCGCCAGCAGCACCACGGCGTTGATGACCCGTCCGCCCTCGCGGACCTTCATCGTCAGAGCGTCGGCTGCGACGAAGGTGAACGGGCCAGCGGCATCCAGGGGCGGTGACGGAACTGCTCGACGTGCTCGTCGAGCTCAGCGGCCATCCGCGAGACCTGCGACTTCTTGAGCGAGTCGATGCCGATGGTCTTGACCATCTTGTCCATCCGCCGGGTGGAAACGCCGGAGAGATTGCAGTCCGCGACCACGGTGATCAACGCGGTCTCTGCCCTCTTGCGGCGCTCGAGCAGGCACTCGGGGAAGTAGGTGCCCTTGCGGAGCTTGGGGATCGCCACATCGATGGTGCCGACCCGGGTGTCGAGGTCGCGATGGCGGTAGCCGTTGCGCTGCGCGATCCGGCCCGGGGAGGGGCGGCCGTACTCGGCGCCGAGGACCGCGTCGGCATCAGCGGACAGCAGGGCGTTGATCATCGTCTGCAGCAGCGATCGCATCAGATCCGGGGACGCTTCGGCGAGGGCTTCGCCGAGCAGGCGCGCAGGGTCGACAATGTGGGCAGCGGTCATCGTGATGACTCCGTTCGAGTGAGCTGTAGGAGGTGAACTCGAAGGATCACGCGGTGGGGGTGTCAGATGGTCTGTGTAAGCGGTCGGTCCTGAAGGAGGACCAAGATGACCGCTGTGACCACTGAGAACGATGAGGCTGACGTGACGACGACAGGCACCGGTGAGCGGCCGAGCCGTGCTGCTGCTCGTCGCGTCG
>NZ_JASBRN010000035.1 GCF_030149505.1 Nocardioides sp. | reverse complement strand
CGACGCGACGAGCAGCAGCACGGCTCGGCCGCTCACCGGTGCCTGTCGTCGTCACGTCAGCCTCATCGTTCTCAGTGGTCACAGCGGTCATCTTGGTCCTCCTTCAGGACCGACCGCTTACACAGACCATCTGACACCCCCGGGCATCGGACGCTTTGCGGCAACCGTTAGCCTCGGCCTCGCACCACCGACCCCCAGCAAGCTCCCAGGACACCCCTTGACGAACGCCCGGCACCGGTCCCTTCTCCGCCTCCTGACAGCGGCTGCCTGGGCTACTTTCACGGCTGGGCTCATCTCAGGTTGCGGCAGTGACCCAGCCGACGAGACGACAGCCCCGTCGAGCTCGCAGCAAGGAAACGCCGAAACCGTGACCGCAGACGGCCGTTCTATGCCGCCTTGGCCGGCGCCCGTCGCTGACGTCCCCGCTCGCGTTGCCGCCGCAGGCCTCGACCTCGGACCAATGGGCACGGCTGAGCACTACCACCCAAACCTGCAGATCATCATCGACGGCCAACAGGTCCAGGTCCCGGCCAACATTGGTGTGGATCCCGCCACCGGTGCCATGTCCGCCGTTCACACGCACGAGACGGACGGCACGATCCACATCGAGGCTGACACCGTCGGGGAGGTCTTCACACTCGGGCAGCTGTTCACGCAGTGGGGTGTCAAGCTGACCCCCGCCCAGATCGGCGGCGTACGCGTCGACAACGGCGTCCTGCAGGTCACCAGTGATGGCACGCCTGTGGAAGGCGACCCGGCTGACCTGCGCCTGGAGCCCGAGCAGCGCATCGTGCTGCAGGTCCGCTGAACGGTCTCACCCGCTGCGCCGACCGCAGTCGGCACCAGACCTGTGCGAGCCTTGGTAAAGAAATACGTCTGGCATCAGTAGCGTCTCATGAGCAGTTCGCCCCGGTCGGAGGTGGTCTCAGCGCCGGGTCTGTGCAGCAGAGCTAGTCCTTCGTCGCCCGGAACGGTCGCTCGCGGGCTTCTGCCCACAACCAAGCAGCGAGTTGTCGAGGCGATCGCTCGGGAGATCCTGAAACTGCACCTGGCGTTCTCGTCGACCAGGTTGAATGAGATTCGAGCCACGCCGCGTTTATGTCCCGAAAACGTGAGCGCAAAGGGTCTAGCCAGGTCAAGTGGGATCACAACGAGCGAGCGATGTAGCCACCCCAGCGGGAGCGTTTGCGCAGGTCAGCGCCCAACCTGTCAAAAGCCAGCAAGCGGCGACGAACAACAGTCGCCATCGCACCGTGAGTCCAGAGGTCGCAGGTTCAAATCCTGCCCCCGCTACAAAGTAAAACACCAGGTCAGAGGCCGTTTTCGGAGTCATCCGGAGGCGGCCTCTGGTCGTCTTCGGAGCTATCTGTCGGCAATTTGTCGGCAGAAGCGCTGTATGTGGGGACCGAACTTCTCGTCAGGAATCAGTTCGAATCAGGTCGTCTCACCTCGTCGCAGACCCTGGCGTGCAGCGGCCGAGACCAAGTAGACCCAGGCTGTTGGGGTCAAGTCCCCGGTAGTGGTGTAGCGCTGCGTTCCTTCGAAGGGGGTCGTTTAGGCGGTCAGTGCTGGTAGGTCGTCGGCTCCGATCTCGGTGTTGGTGGTGGGGACGATGTTGACGCGGCAGCGCGCGAGGACCTCGAGTCCGAGGTAGCGGCGTCCTTCGGCCCATTCGTCGGTCTGCTCGGCCAGGACTGCTCCGACCAGGCGGACGATGGCCTCGCGGGTGGGGAAGATCCCGACGGCGTCGGTGCGGCGGCGGATCTCGCGATTGAGTCGCTCGGCGGGGTTGTTGGACCAGATCTGGGTCCACACGTCCTTGGGGAAGCCGGTGAAGGCGAGGATGTCGGCGCGGGCGCCGTCGAGGTGGTCGTGGACCGCGGGGAGCTTCTCGGCGACGTAGTCCAGGAGTCGGTCGAACTGGGCGTGCACGGCTGTGGCGTCGGGCTGGTCGTAGACGCTGTGCAGCATCGCTTTGACCGCCGGCCACATCGACTTCGGCGTCACGGCCATGAGGTTCGCTGCGTAGTGGGTGCGGCAGCGTTGCCAGGCCGCGCCAGCCAGGTTGGCTGCGACCGCCTCGACCAGACCGGGGTGGGCGTCGCTGGTCACGAGCCGTACCCCGGACAGGCCGCGGGCGACCAGGTCGGCGAAGAACTCGTTCCACGCCGCACCGGTCTCGGATGTGGCTACGCGCATCCCCAGGACCTCACGGTGCCCGTCGCCGTTCACGCCGGTGGCCAGCAACACCGCGGCGTTGATCACCCGTCCGCCCTCGCGGACCTTCATCGTCAGCGCATCAGCTGCAACGAACGTGAACGGGCCAGCGGCATCGAGGGGACGGTGGCGGAACTGCTCGACGTGCTCGTCGAGCTCGGCGGCCATTCGGGAGACTTGCGACTTCGACAGCGAGTCGATGCCGAGGGTCTTGACCAGCTTGTCCATCCGCCGCGTGGACACCCCGGCGAGGTAGCAGTCGGCGACCACGGTGATCAGCGCGGTCTCTGCTCGCTTGCGGCGCTCGAGCAGCCACTCGGGGAAGTAGGTGCCCTTGCGGAGCTTGGGGATCGCGACGTCGATGGTGCCGACGCGGGTGTCGAGGTCACGGTGGCGGTAGCCGTTGCGCTGCGCTGTCCGGCCCGGGGTGGGGCGGCCGTACTCGGCGCCGACCACGGCGTCGGCATCCGCGCACAGCAGGGCGTTGATCATCGTCT
Organism: Nocardioides sp.; assembly: GCF_030149505.1. Lineage (GTDB taxonomy): Bacteria > Actinomycetota > Actinomycetes > Propionibacteriales > Nocardioidaceae > Nocardioides. Next base: position 55,281 of record NZ_JASBRN010000035.1, on the reverse strand, counting down.
GCAACAGCGAGCGCATCAGATCCGGCGACGCTTCGGCGAGGGCTTCACCAAGCAGGCGTGCAGGGTCGACAATGTGAGGAGCGGTCATCGTGATGACTCCGTTCGAGAGTGCTGTGAGAGGTTCGCTCGAAGGATCACGCGGTGGCCGCTGCTTCGTCATCCGTACACACCGGTGACGATCTCGGCGACCGCGCTACACCACTATCGGGGACTCAACTTGGGCGCCCGAGTCTTCCCCGTTTCGGGCGCCCACCACTCGGTCGGACAGCCCGCGAAGCACAGGGTCTCTTCTGGAACGTGCATCGCAGTGACGTCGTAACAGGTGGCTTTGGGAGGTTGCTGTGCGCACGGTCGAGACGCGGTACGCCCTGCCTGCTCGTGTCGGCCCATGTGTTCGGAGACCAAGTGGAGTCGGTTCTGGGGGCGCTGGTTCGACCGCCGCCCTCAGACTGTGCGCGACGCGTGTCTCTCTCCCCCCGACTCTCACACCCGTACAGGCGTGCCGCGCTCGTGATGGCGCTGATGCTGCGCCTGATCTCCAGGGTAGGAGGCGCGTACGTGGAGGCAATTCCTGGATCTCGGCGGCCGCGGAGCGTGCCGTTCAAACCCGCACGTTCGCTCGATGCAGGCCGAGTCGCCGCAGAGTTGCAGTTGCGTCGAATGGGTCTGCATGACCTCCAGTCACCCCCTCACCACGCGAGGCTGACGTCGAGTGCTGACTGACGTCGAGTACTGCCATGGGTTTGCCATGCCCCTGGCCCTGTGGGCTCCTGTTCAACGGCCTTCGTGGCAGACCGCGAACACCCCGAACATCCGTGCAGTCGTACGGGTGAACTGGAACGTGGTGGGTACTGCTCGAAGGATGCCGCCGGCGTCCGCGCCGCATGCGAGCGGCGTCTCCGATCGCGACCAAGTAGGAGGATCAGTGACACATCGGGAGATGCTCAAGGCCTATCCCGGGGACGTAGGGAGGACTTCGGCGGCGGTCGGACCGTCTACCACTGTCACATCCTCGACCACGAGGACCGGGGAATGACGGGCACCGTCCTGGCCAATTGACCACGTCGGCGGGTCGCCGCGTAGAGCGGGCCGCCGGCCAACAGAACGGAGCCCTCGGGGCTCCAGAATCGGAAGAGGGGTGAGACGCATGTACGGCAACGGAGGGGGCATGGGCTGGATGTGGTTCATCTGGCCGATCATGATCCTGGTCCTCGTCCTCGTCGTTGTGCTGCTGATTCGCGGCAGCGGCGGAGGCACGAATCGCAGCAGTGGCGGCGCGCCACCGCCTGGACCAGGGACCGGGAGAACTCGAGCGCAAGAGCTCCTCGACGAGCGCTACGCCCGGGGCGAGCTCACCGACGAGGAGTACCAGGACCGTCTCCGTCAGCTCCGAGGCGACAGCGACCAGTAGGCACAGACGGAACCACTCCGCCGGATCGCCGACGACAAGCACTGGTGCCACAACCGGCGATGCGGATGCGTACCCCGGATGAGAGGAGTCCCAGCATGACCACGAAGTCCGAGAAGAACCAGTCCTCCGAGCACGAGCAGCACACGAAGCACGAGCGCAAGATGTACCTCATCTTCGCGGCCATGATCAGCACGTCGACGGTGACGATGTTCCTGCTCACCTACACCAACGCGCGTTCACCTGGTCGCACATGACGTTCAGCGAGGAGCGGGTCTACATGGCCATCCTCATGGGGTCGGCGATGGCGCTCATCATGCTCGGCTTCATGTGGGGGATGATGTACAAGAACGTCGAGGTCAACGTCGCCATCATCGTGGCCGCGCTCGTGATGGGGGGTTCTGCGTTGTGGCTGTCCCGGTCGCAGACCTTCGTGCAGGACGAGTCCTACATGAAGGGCATGATCCCGCACCACTCGATCGCGATCCTCACCAGCGAGCGGTCCGAGATCGAAGACGTGCGTGTGCGCAAGCTGGCCGACGAGATCATCAAGGCTCAGCGCATCGAGATCGCCGAGATGAAGTGGCTGATCGAGGACATCGAGAAGAACGGTGCCGCCACCACCGTGGAAGAGGCCAAGCAGCGCCCCGTCCCGGACTTCGAGGCGAGCCGCTGAGCACGGATTGCCGTCCATAGCCAGCCAGTGGCGAGGATCTGAACGCGAGAGGAGAGTCATGTACGCAGGGGTTGTCGTGATGGCGAGCGCGGTCGGGGTGCTCGTGCTCGGGCTGTACGCGCTGAACAGGCTCACCGCCGTAGCGCCGGACTCGCTAATCGTGCTTCCGTTCGAGTCGGGCTGGGCCCCCGAGCAGCACGCACTGTCGCGATACCACGTGCGCTGGTACCTCGCGACGCTGCTCTTCCTCGCCTTCGACGTCGAGATGCTGTTCATGTATCCCTGGGCGGTCGTCGTCGCACAGGTCGGCGTGACCGCGGTCGTCGAGATGTTCCTCTTCTTGGCCGCCTTGTTCGTCGCCGTGCTCTGGGCATGGCGGGAGGGGGCACTGCGTTGGGTCTGAGTGACGCGATCGCACGGAGCGCTTCCCGGCACGCTCACGCTCTGGTCGTCGAGGTGCCGGGCTCGTGGCGCACGCGAGTGGCGGCGGAGCGCAACGTGGCCGCCCGTGGATGGCGCCTCGCCATCTCACCCGCGGACGCCGACGTGCTCGTCGTGTGCGGCGAACCCGGGCCGGGGCTCGCGGAGGCGATCGAGGGCATCTGGCACCAGATGCCGGGACCTCGGGTGCGCGTTCACGTGCACGCGGGCGACGAGGTGGGTGCTCGACTGGACGAAGCACACACCGGCCTGCTCGACACCCACCGCCACCGCCGTGACGCGCAGCAGCGTCCCACCGCCTCCGAACTCCTCGCCGAGCAGGCCGGATCTCGAGCCGAGAGTCATGGTGGCCATGGAGACACGGACCACGGTTCAGCCGGCGGCCACGAAGGCATGGACCACGAGGGCCACGAGGGCATGGACCACGGCAGCCATGAGGGCATGGAGCACGGCAGCCATGAGGGCATGGACCACGGCGGCCACGAGGGCATGGACCACGGCGACATGGAGATGTCACCGGGAGGCATCCCTCTCGCGGAGGGCGGCGAGGACCGAGATGGGCTCGAGATGGACGTCTTACAGGTGCGTCTCGGGCCTGTGCTGCGGGACTGGCCGGCCGGTTTGGTGTTGCACTGCTCGCTTCAGGGCGATGTCATTGTCGAGGCACAGGCCGAGCTCGTCGACGGGCGTGCCCGCCAGGATGACGACGTTGTCGGGCCGGCCCGCGGCATCGACAACATCGCCTCGCTGCTGGCGTTGGCGGGGTGGGACGACGCCGCGGCAGAGGCCCGAAGGATCCGCGACACCGCCCTGGAGTCCGGAGAGGGGGCGGCGGGGTCGGAGCTCGAGCGTCTGCGCCGGAGGGTCCGTCGTTCGTGGACGTTGCGCTGGTCGCTGCGAGGCGTCAGGCGGCTGAGCGACAAGGAGGCCCACGCCCGGAGGTTGCCGGCCGACGCGGTCGGTGACACCTACGACCGGCTGATGGGCATGTTGGACCGGGCGGTCGCCGGTGTTGCCGCGACCGCCGCCGGTGACATCGGCACTCGGACGAACGACGCCGGCCGCACACTCTCGACCGACCACCTGGCACATCTGGTCATGGGTCTTGATCTCGCCACGGCGCGACTGGTCCTCGCCAGCCTCGACATCCACGAGCTGCTCGCCGGACAGGCGGAGCACGAGGTGTCCCATGGATGACCCGACCTCAATGACCGACTCGCCGATCACCACCGTTGCACCCGGCTGGGCGATCGTCGCGTTGGGGATCCTGGGCGCGCTGGCCGTGACCGCTGCCGTGCTGGACGGTGCCCTCGCCGCGCGTGCGCGGGGCGGCCCGGGCGGGAAGATGGGCGGGCCGGTCCGGCCGTTCGGTGAGGCGGCCCGGCTGATGCGGCAGCGACGTCGTACCACCGTCGAAGCCGACCGCCTGCTGTGGCGCATCGGGGGGGCCGGGCTGCTGGTGACGGCGGCGCTGATGGTGACGGTCGTGCCGTTGGGGGAGTGGACCATCTTCGACCTCGACGTGGGCGTCATGTGGTTCAACGCCATGGACGTGATGGTCTGGGCGCTGGTGTGGTTGACCGGGTGGGGTGCGAACTCGGCACACTCGCTGGTCGGCGGCTACCGGTTCCTGGCGCACGGACTGGGCTACGAGCTTCCGTTGATGTTCGCCCTGGTCGCTCCGGCGATCGCCGCGGAGACCCTGAACGTGGGCGCGGTCGCGGCGGCCCAGGAGGGCCTCTGGTTCGCTGTCTGGATGCCGGTGGCGTTCCTGGTCTACCTGCTCGGGGTCGCGGCCTTCTCCGTGTGGGGGCCTTTCGCCCCGGCGATCGGCACGGACGTCTCCGGTGGCGCACGGGCGGAACTGTCGGGCGTGGACCGGTTGGTGTTCGAGGCGGGGCGATACGCGCTGCTGGCCGCCGGCGCCGCGTTCGCGGTTCCGATGTTCCTCGGCGGCGGCGCCGGTCCGCTGCTGCCGGGCTGGGCCTGGGTGTTGGTGAAGACCGTTGCCCTGCTCGCGGTCCTGGTCTGGCTGCGGCGGCGGCTGCCGGCCTTCCGCCCCGACAAGTTCATGGAGGTGGGCTGGATGCTGCTGCTCCCGGCCGTGCTGCTGCAGGACCTGGTCGTCGCCGTCATCGCCGTCTGGAGGTCGTGAACGTGCTCACCGACATCGCCTTCTGGGGGATCGGGCTCGTCGCGGTGCTCGGCGGCGCCGCGGTCTTCTACGTCGATTCGATGGCTCGAGCGACGTACGCCCTCGCCCTGTCCTTCGTCGCGGTCGGCATGCAGGTGCTCTTCCTGCAGCAGAACTACGTCGGCGTGGTGACGATCCTGATGATGGTCATGGAGATGGCGATCATGGCCGTCTACATGGTCATGTTCATGGGGATGAACCCCGCTCTGATGCCGATGAGCATGGTGCACAGCAACAAGACCGCCATCGCCGTCGCCCTGACCACGTTCCTGGCGCTCGCGACGGGCGTCCTGATGGTCGACTGGCCCACCCGCCGGGGCAGTCCACCGCCGGACGTCACCATGGCGCTGGGGGAGTCGTTGATGGGCCCGAAGATGCTGGTGATGGCCGTGATCAGTCCGGTCATGGTGGCCACCATCGTGGCCGGGGTGGTGCTCGCGGCGCACCGCACCCGCTACGACCGGTTCGGCGATGACCTGAAGCAGCGCCCCGCAGACGACCCCCAGCCCGGAGGTGTCGGCAGATGACCTTGGAGGCGACCCTGCTCCTCGCCGCGGCGATCTTCAGCGTCGGGCTGTACGGCGCGATCTCCCAGCAGGTGGTGGTGATGGTGATGATGGGCCTTGAGCTCATGATCAACGCTGTCATCCTCGCCGCTGCCGGCGTCTGGTGGTTCCTCGCTCCCGCCCCGACCGGGCAGGTCCTCCTCATGGTGATCATCGCCGCGATGACGGTTGAGATGGCGATGGGCTTCGCGGTCGCCACGCTGCTGCATCGTGAGCGTGGTGCCGACATGACCGACATGGCCACGGACCTGTCGGGGTGACCATGTCCATGTCCGAGACTGCTCTCTGGCTGCTCGTGCTGCTGCCCGCCGTGGTGGGAGGCGGCCTCGCCCTCTCCCGCCTCGAGCGGGCGGCGGCCGCCGTGTCGCTGGCCACGGCCTTCACCACAGCCGCACTGTCGGTGGTGGTTGCCCTCGAACGGCCGAGGGTGTCGGTCCCGTTCATGGCCGGCAGCGATCTCGCCCTCGGGGTCGATGCGCTGTCGGCCTTGGTCGCACCGACCGTGGCGGTCGTGAGCCTGCTCGTGCTCGTGTTCTCGGCCGGCGAGATCCGGGAGTCACAGGCCCGGTTCCACGGACTCATGCTGCTCTTCGCCTCCGCCGCTCTCCTGACGGCTACTGCCGAGACGCTGCCCGCGCTGCTGTTCGCCTGGGAGGTGATGGGCGCGACGTCGTTCGCACTGATCGGGTTCTGGTGGCGCGACGACCACCGGGTCTCCGCCGGCATCACGGCGTTCGTGACCACGCGCACGGCGGACGTCGGCCTGTACGTCGCGGCCGGAGCAGCGCTCGCCGGTGGAGCCGGTCTGGCACTGGCTGACCTGCCCGCAAGCAGTGAGGGGTGGCGGCACGTCGTCGCGGCGGGTGTCCTGGTCGCAGCTCTCGGCAAGGCGGCGCAGCTGCCGTTCTCGTTCTGGCTGTCGCGGGCGATGGAGGGTCCGAGCCCGGTCAGCGCGCTGCTGCACTCCGCCGCCATGGTCGCCATGGGCGGCTACCTGCTGCTGCGCACCGAGCCGCTGATGGCCTCGACGGGCTGGGCCGCGCCGGCTGCTGCCTGGGTGGGCGCGCTCACCGCGCTGCTGCTCGGCGCGGTCGCCGTGGCGCAGCAGGACCTCAAACAACTGCTTGCCGCCTCCACGTCCGCCCAGCTGGGGTTCGTGGTCATGGGCGCCGGGCTGGCCTCGGTGAGCGGGGGAGCGGCACACCTCGTCGCCCACGCCTCGACCAAGGCGCTGCTCTTCCTCGCCGCCGGGGCCTGGCTCACCGCGCTCGGCACCAAGCAGCTCGTCGGCCTGCGGGGCGTGGCTCGGCGGTGGCGGCTGGTCGGCTGGGCCGCCACTGCCGGTGCGCTGTCCCTCGCGGGCGTCGCCCCGCTGGCGCTGTGGGCTACCAAGGACGCGGTCCTCGCCGCGGCGCTGGCGGACTCACCGTGGCTCTACGCCGTCGGTCTCGCCGCGGCCGCGCTCTCGGCGGCCTACGCCGGCAAGATCCTGGTGATCCTGTGGCGACCGCTTCGCGAGCGGGAGCACGCCGAGGTCGAGTCGCATCTCGACGAGGAGGAGCGGGGCACCCGCCACGTCGGCATGCTGGAGCAGGCGCCGCTGGTCGCACTCGCGCTCGGCGCAGTGGTCCTCGGAGTACTTGCGCTGCCGCCGTTCGGCGACACGGTCGCGCGCGCTCTCGGCGAGGAGCCGCTCCACCCGACATGGGCGGAGATGGCCGCGTCGGTCGTGATCGCACTAGGGGTGCTCGCGCTCGTGTGGTGGCGTCCCGTGCCGGAACCGGGCTGGGCCCTGGCCTGGCTGGGTCTCGAGCGCGCAACACAGGCCCTCGTCGTCCGCCCGAGCCTCTCGCTGGCAGAGGCGCTGGCGCGTTTCGACGACCGCGTCCTGGACCGTGGCGTGGCCGGGTCCGCCGCGGCCGCGCTCGGTCTGGCGCGTCGGGCAGCGACGTTCGACGACCGAGTGCTCGACGGTGCGGTCGAGACAACGTCCCGGGCGTCGCTGTGGACCGCGGCTCGCGCGGCACGGGACGACGACCGGTGGTTCGATGGGGCGGTCGAGGGGCTCGCTGCGCAGCTGCGCCGCCTCGGCCGGCTCGCACGTCGTCCGCAGACCGGCCAGCTGCACCAGTACTACATCCAGGCCGTCGCGGTGCTCGCGATCGGCGTCCTGCTCCTCGTCACGGTGAGGTGAACGTGCTCAGTCTGATCGTCTTCCTGCCCCTGGCGGCCGCTCTGGCCCTGCTCGCGCTTCCGCGGCTCGGCGACACGGCCGCACGGTGGACCTGGGTCGCGGTCGCAGCCGCCGACCTCGCCCTCGTGGTCGCGGCGTGGCTGCGCTACGAGACGCCCACGGCCGGACGACTCGCCTTTGAGGAGCAGGTCGAGTGGATCCCCGGCGTGAACAGCAGCTACCACCTCGGCGTCGACGGGTTGTCCCTGCCGCTGGTCGCGATGACCGCGGTGATCTTCCTCGCCTGCGCGATCTTCGCGCTGCGCGAGACCGACCGGCCGCGTCTGCAGGCTGCGCTGTTCCTCTTCCTGCAGAGCGTCAGCATGGGCCTGTTCGTCGCCGCCGACCTGATCCTCTTCTTCGTCTTCTTCGACCTCTCGATCGTCGGCATGTACTTCGTGATCGCCGGCTGGGGGCATGGCAACGCCGCCCGGTCAGCGATGAAGTTCTTCCTCTACACGTTTCTGGGCTCCCTGGCTCTGCTCGTCGGTTTCATCGGCCTCTACATCGCCGCCGACCCGCACACCTTCGACATGGTCGAGCTGGCCGAGCAGACCCCGTTCGCCGGGTCGTCGCTGGCCGGTGGGCTGGTGCTGGCCGCGATCCTGATCGGACTGGCGGTGAAGACCCCGACCGTGCCGTTCCACACCTGGCTGCCGCCGGCCCACACGGACGCGCCGGCGATCGGCTCGGCGGTCTTGGCGGGCGTGCTGCTGAAGATGGGCACCTACGGGTTCGTGCGGATCGCGATGCCGATGCTGCCCGAGGCGTGGCGGGACTGGGCGTGGGTGATCATCGTCGTTGGCATCGTGTCTGTCGTGTACGGCGCCCTGGTGGCCCTGGCCCAGACGAACGTCAAGCGGATGGTCGCCTACACGTCGGTGAACCACATGGGCTACATCGTCCTCGCCGTCGGCGCCGCAGGGCTCATCGCCGACGACACCGCGCAGGCCCGGTCCATCGCGGTCACCGGCGCCGTCACGCAGATGGTCAGCCACGGACTGATCACCGGTGCGCTGTTCCTCCTCGCCGGCGTCCTCCAGGACCGCGCAGCGACCTACGACATGGACTCCTACGGCGGCCTGGCCGGACCCGCGCCGCGGTTCGCCGCGTTCTTCGCCGTCGGCGCCTTCGCCTCTCTGGGCCTTCCCGGGCTGTCCGGCTTCATCGCAGAGTTCCAGATCTTCACCGGCAGCATCGCCGCCGCCCCCGTCACGGCCATCGCGCTCGTGGGCATCCTCCTCACCGCGGCGCTGTTCCTCCGCGCGCTGCAGCGGATCTTCACCGGCGAGACCCGCGGCCGCTCGGTCGGCTTCACCGACCTGCGCGCCGCCGAGGTCTGGTCGGTCGGCCCGCTGCTGGTGCTCTCCCTTCTCATCGGAGTGTTCCCCCGACCACTGCTCGCCGTGATCGAGCCTGCGGCCGAGGTCGCCGTCGAGCTCGTCGGAAGGTAGGCCCGTGGGCTCCGAGATGGCCATGCGGCCACTCCTGCTGCTGCCGGAGATCGTGGTGTTCCTCGGCGGGCTCACGGTCCTGGTCAGCGGGTCCTTCCTCCCGCGGACCCGCCAGTGGGTCACCCGCGTCATCGCCGCGGTCGCGCTGGTCGCCGCCGCCATCCTGGCCGCGGTCGACCTTCCCGGCCTGGCCCAGCCGGCGATGGAGGGCACCTTCACCGTCGACACCGCCACCGGAGTGGCGCGGATCGTCGCCGTCGTCGGCACGCTGATCGTCCTCGCGCTGGCCTCCGACGAGATCGCCGGCTCGCCACGGGAGAGCGAGACCTACGCACTCTTCCTGTTCTCGACCACCGGCACGCTCGTCCTCGCCGGCGCCGACGACCTGCTCGTCGTCGTGGTCGGGTTCCTGCTCGCGAGCATCCCGCTCTACGGCCTGATCGGCATCGCACGCACGCCCCGCGGAGCCGAGGCGGCCATGAAGACCTACCTGCTGGGTGCCCTGTTCGGCATCCTCCTGCTGCTCGGGGTCACGCTGCTGTACGGAGTCTCCGCGACCACGTCGTACGCCGACCTCACGGACCGACTTGCTGAGGCGCCACAGGGCGTGGTCGCGGCGGGCGTCGTGGCGGTGCTGGGTGGCTTGATGTTCAAGGCCGGCGGCGTCCCGGGGCACTTCTGGGTCCCCGATGCCGCCGAGGGTGCGGGCGGGGCGGTCGCGGCCTTCCTCACCACCGTGCCCAAGATCGGCGCGATGGTCGCCGCTTACCGACTCATCGCCATGCTCCCCGACACCCTCGCCTGGCCGCTGCTGGTCGCCGTCCTCGCGGTCGCCAGCATGACGCTCGGCAACTTCGCCGCCTACTGGCAGAGCGACCCCCGGCGCCTGCTCGGCTGGTCCACGGTCAGCCAGGTCGGCTACCTGCTCGTGCCGGTCGCGGTCGCCGGGCGCAGCGACCTGGCCCTGCCCGCCCTGCTGCTCTACCTCGCCGGCTATACCGTCACCAACCTTGCGGCATTCGCAGTGACGACCGCCTTCCCCGACCGGCGCGACCTCGACTCCTACCGCGGCATGGGCCGAGCCCGGCCATGGCTTGGTGCATCCCTGGTGGTGGCGCTGCTCGGCCTCGTCGGCACCCCGCCGACCGTCGTCTTCGCCGGCAAGCTCACCACCACCGCCGCCGCCTGGGACGGCGGGCTGGCCTGGCTGGCCGTGCTGGTGTTCGTCAACACCGTGGTCAGTCTCTTCTACTACCTTCGGTGGATCGCGTCCGTCTACGGCCGAGGGGAACCCCCCGCGCGGACCCTGCCAGCAGCGTTCGTTCCTCGTGCTTGGTCGGCGACGACGGCGGTGGTGACCGCGGCTCTCAGCCTCTTGTTCGGCATAGGCGCAGGCGTCCTCTGGAGTGTCGTCTCGATGTGACGGGTATCCCCAGGTGGGGAACCGCCGGCCACGTGGCGGAGGGTCAACCCTCGAGCATTGGCTGTCCGGTCGGGGTCTGGCCCGTGAGGCGTCGGTAGAGCAGCCGGCCGGCCGAGGAGGTCACGCCATGGGCCACGGTGCTCACGACCACCACCATGATCCCGGCGGCCATGACAGTCTCAGGGAGGCCGAGCTCTTCCGCCTCGAGCGTCAGGTAGAACACGGCCGAGACACCGACCGGCCCGAACCACCCCAGGTACAGCCCGTCGGGCCAGCCCAGGTTCAGCGGTCGTTTGAGCAGGAGCAGCACGGGGAGTCGACGGAGCAGGAGCACGGCGAGAGCGAGTGCGATCGCCGTCCACCCGAGCTCGCCCCAGACGGTCCAGGGGAGGGTGGCGCCCAGCAGCACGAACATCGGCAGGACGGCGAACCGATTGACCGCCTCGTCGATCTCGACCTCCGCCGTACGCTCGCTGCCGGTGCTGGTCAGGTTGAAGGCGAGCCCCGCGACGAACGCCGCGAGCACGCCGTCGAGATGGAGCACCCCGGAGAGTCCCAGTACGAGCAGGGCGAGCAAGACGGTGAAGAGCAGCATCGGGCCGTGGGCTGTCGCCCCGTGTGCCTCCCCGGCGCGCAGTGCGCGCCCGCCGAGCCAGCCGGCGAGCACACCGAGAGCGACAGCGCCCAGTACCTGCCAGAGAGCGTCCGCAGCTGCCTGTCCAGCACTCATCGGTCCAACAAGCGCGACCGCGGCCAGCACGAACGGCAGTGCCAGTCCGTCGTTGGCGCCTGACTCCAGCGAGAGGATCTGCCGGGCACGGGCCGGTAGGTCCTCCTCTGCGGGCTTGCCGGTGACCACGCTGGAGGCGAGGACCGGGTCGGTGGGGCAGATCGCTGTCCCGAGCAGCAGCGCAGCGCCAAGCGTGACCCCGAGGATCCCGGCGGTCAGGCCTGTGGAGATCAACGCCATGGCCGGCATAGCCACCCGGATCTGGCGCGCCCAGGTAAGAGCGCTGCTGCCATGGGCGTTGGACGGCATCTCCCTCGAGCGAGCGTCCGTCCTGGAGCTCGGGCCGGGCCCGGGACTGACCACAGACTGGCTGGTGCAGCAGGTGGGATCGCTGACGTGCCTGGATTACGACGCAGCCGATGCCACGGCGCTCGCACGAAGACACCCGGGGGTGGACGTGCGACATGGTGACGCGACGGCGCTTCCATTCGCGTCAGGCTCGTTCGACGCGGTGGTCTGCTTCACGATGCTGCATCACCTGCCCACGGCGGCGGCGTAGGATCGCCTGTACGCCGAAGCCGGCCGGGTCCTGCGCCCGAACGGCAGGTTGGCGGGCTCGGACAGCCGGTGGGGTCCGCTGTTCGCGCTGGCACACATCGGCGACACCTGCACCTTGGTCGACCCGGAGGAACTGCCGGCACGGCTGAAGGCTGCCGGGTTCGGTCTCGTCGAGACCGACACGCGACGGGACGCGTTCCGGTTCCGGGCGCAAGTCCGCTGATGACGACTGCCGACCCTGCGGCAGCACGGCCTAGGTGGACGCTGGCCGTGGGGTGAATCGCTCGGGCTTGGTGACAAATTCCCGTCGGCAGGCGTCAGAGCAGAACCACCACTGCTCGCCGCGCCAGCTCGCGTGGGGTCCGTTCGGCTCGACCTGCATGCGGCAGACGGGATCGACGGCAAGCGCGGCGACGTGGCGGAACTGCCCGTCCTCCAACCAGAGCACGCGGTCGGCGATCTCTCGGAGTCGATCGTCGTGGCTCACGATGACGATCGAGCGGCTGTCCTCGTCAGCGAGCTGGCGCAGCAGCCGGGCGAGGTCTCGGCCGCGAGAGGCGTCGAGGTTGGCGGTGGGTTCGTCCGCGAGCAGAACGGGTGGGTCATTGGCGAGCGCGCGTGCGACTGCGACGCGCTGTTGTTCGCCGCCGGACATCTGGGAGGGCCGCGCCGCTGCCCGGTGGGCAAGGCCGACGCGCTCGAGCAGCTGGGTGGCGCGGTGGCGGGCGGCGGATCCGGTGGTGCCGGCGAGATTGGCGGCAACTGCGATGTTCTCGGTGGCCGTGAGTGCGTCCAAGAGGGCGTAGTCCTGGAAGATGAACCCGAAGGTGCGCGACCGCAGCACAGGGAGCTCCTTCTCACGCGCCGCGGCGATGTCCACGTCGACGCCGTCACGGCTGGTGACGGTGATGGAGCCTGCGCTCGGACGCAGCAGTGCGCCGAGCATCAGCAGCAAGGTGGTCTTGCCCGATCCGGACGGCCCCATCACGAGGAGCACTTCCCCGGCGGCGAGGTCGAGGTCGACTGCTCGCACGGCATCCACGGCGGTCTCGCCCGCCCCGTACGTCTTCGTGAGCCCTCGAACGGTCAGCACCCCGGACCTGGTCGATTCACCGTGGGGCCTGTTGTTGCCCGGTGACCGGAGCACTGGGTCGGGGACCGAGGCATTGCCGGAGGTGGTGGGGGCGTTGGTATTCATCGTGTCTCCCGGAAGGCGGTTGCCGCGTCGAGCGCGGCAATGCGGCGCAGCGGCCACAGGGCGGCGATGAGGCCGACCAGGAGCGCTGTGGTGGTGGTCTGTGCGACGGCGGCGGTGGTGATGGAGATCTGGACCGCTGGAGCGGCGAGTGGCAGCAACCACGCCAGCCCCAGCGCGGCTGTGGTGGCGACGGTGGAGGCGAGTACGACGGTGAGCAGCACCTGCATCGCCACCGCTGCCGCGAGCCGAGGTGTGCGGGCGCCGAGAGCCTTGAGGACGGCGAAGTCCCGCAGCCTGTTCAAGGTGGCCGTCATCAGTCCCAGGGCGATGACGGCGAGCGCGATGACGAGCCCGATGGAGGACATCAGCCGGAGCAGGTCAGCGCTCATATCGGTGACGATGCGGGCTTCGGAGTCGGCGAACTGCTCGCGGGTCTGGGCCGTGACGCCACCGACTTCGGCCTCGATCCGGTCCGTGACCGCTTCTGGGTCGGCGCCTGGGTCCAGCCCGGTGAGGACGTACGAAACGCGGTCGTCGTGGATCCGGCCGAACTCGCTGAGCTCGACGAAGACGGTGGTGTTGGTGATGCTGCTGCCGCCGGTGGAGAAGCCGACAGCGCGCAGGGACGAGCCCATGACCGTGAACTGGTCGCCGACCTGGACTCCGAGCTGTTTGGCTGCCTGCTCGTCCAGGACGGCCTCGCCGGCGGCCGGTGTGCGGCCGGCCACAAGGCGTGTGGGGTCGCCCCGGCGGGTGCGGGTGTCGTAGCCGATGAGGTAGGACAGCTGCCGGCCCTGTGGTCCGGCTACCGAGCCGGAGGCGAACGCGATCGGTGCGGCCCAGGCAACTCCCGGTATGTCGGCGACGCGCTCGGGGGTGTCCGCGGGGAGCGTCGAGGCGGACATGTGCATGGTGCGGACCCCGGCCTGGGAGACGAACACGTCGGCCGGGGAGGTGCGGATGTAGTAGGTGACGCGGTCGACGGCCCCGGCGAAGATGCCGCCGAGGACGAGGACCAGTAGCAGGGAGGCGGCCACGCCGAGGACGGTCAGCGTGGCGCGGCGGCGGTCGGCGAACAGGAAGCGGCGCCCCACGGGCACGGCTCCTGTCGCGAGGGCGCGTCGTGGGTGATCGGATCGCGGCGGAGTTGGTTGCGTGGTGGTGGTCATCGTCCGCTCCGGAATGCGGAAGCTGCGTCGAGCCGGTTGAGTCGGCGTGCCGGTAGCCATGCGGCGAGTAGTGCCATCGTGACCGCTGCGGCGGCGGTCTGGGCGATGGTGCCGGAGGTGAGCAGCACCGGGAATGCGGGTCGCCACCAGGCGAGGACTTCCCGGGTGATGATCAGCAGGACGATCGCGGCCAGTGTGCCGAGCACCGTCAGTGCCACGGTCTCGGTCACCGCGATTCGGCGAAGCCGGCCGGGCGTGGCGCCGAGGGCCTTGAGGACGCCCAGGTCCCGCTGTTGTTCGGTGACCCGGGTGTAGGCCACGAGCGCGACGATCAGGGTGCCGGCTGCGAAGGCCACGCCCACCATGAGCCGTACCGGCGAGCCGTAGATGTCGGTCGCCAGTCGCAGGGACGCCTCCCGCAGTTCGGCAGGAGTGCGCACGGTGTACCCCTCGTCACGCAGCTGCGCTGACACGGCATCGGGGTCCGCGGTCGTGACCAGCACCGCTCCGGTGGTGCCGGTAGCCCGCAGCATCTGGTCCATCCCGGCCGTGGTGGTGAACAGCAGGGGGGTCATGAACAGTGCGGTGTCGTCGGTGAGGCCGACCACCCGCATCGGGTGTCCGAGAATGGGCAGCCGATCGCCGATGGCAAAGTCGTGTTGTTCGGCCCACAAGGCATCGATGGCCACCTCGTCGGGGGCGTCGGGGGCACGGCCATCGGTGAAGGCCCAGGGGCCACCGAGCCCGCTGCCGGGTTCGTAGGCGACCGCGGCCACGGCAGCCTTGCCGTGCGACAGCTCGAGGATCTGATACATCGTGCGCAGCGGCGCGGCTCGTGTCACGCCAGGGGCCTGGGCGATGGCGTCCACGGCCGGCGCCGGCAGAGCGCCGGGGTCGGCGAAGAGGTTGCGCGTTCCGGCCGGGACGACGACCAGGTCGGCACCGAGGTGGTCGTCGTAGGTGGTGACGCGGTCCTGGACGCCGACCCAGAGTCCGGCCAGCAGCAGCATGAGCATCAGGGCGAGCCCGATCCCGGCGGCTCCGGCGGCGGTGCGCACCGGACGCGTCGTGAGAAACCGGCGGGTGACCGGGACCGAGGCTTCAACCCTGGCCTTCATGTCGGCTCACTTCCGTTTGCCGAGCGTGGCTCGACGTTCGTGCTACTTGTGGCCGTGACCGCCGTGCCCGCCGTGTCCGCCGGGCATGGCGAACATCATGGCCGCCATCATCGCGGTGCACAGCAGGGCGGTGACGATGATGCCGGAACCTGCAACGCCGGTGAGGAAGAGCAGACCGGCGATGGCGAGCATCGGGATGCAGCAGACGATCATCATCAGCCCGTGACCACCGTGCGCTCCGTGGGTGCCGCCGTCTGGCTCCTGTCCGGCGTGGTGGGTCTCGGTCGGTGTCGAGGACTCTGGCTGGTAGGGCAATTGCCGAGAGTTCCTGAGGGATTCGCGGTCCATGCCGTTCGGCGTGCTCATGACGTCCTACCCTTCAGGGATGCGGGCACGTGGCCGAGCTTGGCGTAGAGCGGGCAGTGTCCGAGCGCTCCGGTGACGACCAGGTCGAGGCCTGCCAGTACGAGTAGCAGCTCGAGGACGACCGCCAAGGTGGAGGCGGCGCCGCCCAGCAGGAACGCGCCGGCGATCGCGGCGAGACCGCCGATGGCGACGCGAGCGACGCGTTCGGCGGGGGTGATGTTGATGCTCCAACGGTTACTCATGACTTCCTCCAACTTCGGTGGACCGCTGGTCTCCTCGGTCCACTTCGAGGGTCTCGCCGCGGGGTGAAGGTGACCGGCGCCGTCTTGTGAAGGTTCGCTGAAGAACCACGTGGCGTCGAAGTGCTCGGAGGGGCTGAAGGGCGGCGAGTCACCGCGGCGGCCACATGTCAGGTGGGAGGGAGGGTGGGTGCGGCGTTGAGGTCCAGGTGGCTGGCGCAGCAGGCAGGGAGCTCTTCTCGCAGCAGGTCCAGGGTTCGGGTCGCCTTCTCGAGGAAGTCGCCGGTGGATGGGATGACGTGGCGATGGGGGTGGCGCTGCCAGGCCTCCAGGATGCGGGCGTCGACATCGGCCGCACTGAGCGCCGACTCGATCCGCAGCGGGTTCTGGTGGTTGTACCCCTGGTCGGCGGTGGGCGTGCGCAGATGCAACACTGCGTCGTACCGACGCAGCTCGGTGTCCATCGTGGTGGCCGTCGAGGCCCAGAAGTCATCCGGTGGCCCGGGCCAGTACGCGATCCCGTCGACCGTGCCGCGGTCGCACAGCACGATTGCCGGATTGTGAGCGTCCCCGGTCGCCTCGAGTTCCTTCTGAACGTGGAAGATCGCCCGTTGCGCCGCGCGTCGACACTCCGCGTCGTCGTCGCGTGGGAACCCGCCACCGAAAACGACCCCTGCCGACTCCGGCAGGATCCTGACGTGTCGGCACAGGGAACGGCGCACGAGTTCCAGGACGGCCGTCTTGCCCGCACCCGGCCCGCCGGTGAGCACAACCCGGCGGGGTACATGTGGCTGGTCGCACTCGCACTCGGCCATGACGCGCCTCCTTACGGGACGGGGAGGTGATCCGAAGCATCGTGGCCGAGCCCCCACTTCTCCATCAGCGCGAGGACAGCGAGTCCCTCGTCGTGGATCTGCGCGTGGCGCAGCACCTGCCAGTGTGCGTGGAGATAGGCCTGGAGGTACTCCACGACGTGGTTCATGGGCACGGTCGTCCACGGACCATGAGGTTCTACCTGGCCCGGTGTGCCGCCGAAGGCCACCACCCGGATCTCATGCCCGGCCCTCGTGGCTGCGCGGCCGTGGTCGAGCAACCGACGCGAGACGTCTCGGGCCTCCTGGGCGGGGCAGCACCCGAAGCGCGCGAGCGCGACCTCTAGTGTCGCCGTGTCGCGCAGAGCAGGGTTCAGTCGCGCACGACCTTCCTTGACCTCGCCCACGATCATGTCGGCTCGACCAGTCGGCGCGCCGAGGGCCGGGTCAACCTCGGAGCTCAGGCGCTGGGGACCGGTTCCTGAGCGCCGGTGGATCAGGTCGTGGCCGGCACCGGGTAGGCGATAGGCCAGGACGTCGAGATCGGTGACGGTGCGCACCTGGCCGGCGCGCAGACTCTCCAGGACCGGGTGCTCGACGACGGTGAAGTAGCCATTGACGTGCAGGTAGGCCTGCACCAGGGCCACTGCGGTGTCCATGGGGACCTCCTCGGTGACTCGTGCCGTTGTCGTGAGGGCTCGTCAGTCGTGGTGACCCTCGTGCTCGTCAGGGTCGGGGGTCTGCATGGGGGTGCGGTCCCGGTCCGGACTCGGATCGTCGTTGCTGATGGCCGGGCCGATGACGAACGCCGAGAGCGAGAACATCAGCGCGAACACACCCAATGCGAGGGCGGGCGCCTTCCAGGAGTCGAAGCGCCGGTAGAGGCGCCGAAGCAGGGGCAGGGAGAACACCAATCCCAGCACGGCGAACAGGACGTTGCCGGTGGCGCCGGTCACCAGTACCGCTCCGCCGAGGAGCCCGACGTGGTGCAGCAGGTGGGGGAGCAGGCCCATGATGCCGCCCACCACAGCGGTCACCGCACTCCAGGCGGTGGCCAGGACGCCCCGGCTCTGCGGAGCCTCGTCGGCAGCTGCTTGGGCGCGGGACTCGTCGAGGCGGTCGTCCGCTACCTCCCCGGCGACAGCGTGGTGGTCGGACATCGTCACTCCTGTGCCTGGTAGGAAAGCGTGGACATCATGCCGGTCTCGGCGTGGTAAATGTTGTGGCAGTGGGTCGCCCACTGTCCTGGGTTGTCGGCTTCGAGGTCGACGTCGAGGGTCGCCATGGGGCGCACGATGACCGTGTCCTTGCGGGCTCCGCCGCCCCTCAGCGCGAAGGTGTGGCCGTGCACGTGCATGGGGTGGAACATCATCGACTGGTTGACGAAGCGCAGCCGGACCCGCTCACCCTGAATCAACCGCAACGGGTCGGTGTCGGGGAAGGTCTTGCCGTTGATGGTCCAGCGGTAGGGCGCCATGGTGCCGCCCAGGACCAGGTCGTGGGTTCGGTCGGCCGACCGTCGGTCCAGGCGGGCCGACTCGACCGCCGACAGCGCCGTGCCGAGCAGTACCTTGCCCGACAGCTCGCGGACCTTGACGTCAGCCGCGGGCGGGCGACCGGCGCCGGTGCGGATCACGGCCAGCGCCTGGCCTTGTTTGCCCTCGGCCGAGGCAACCAGCGCGAACACGCCGTCGCCGATGGTGACGGTGGCGTCGAAGCGCTCGCCCATCCCGATCAGTAGCGCGTCGGTGGGCACCGGCACGACGGGGAAGCCGTCGCTGTGCGTGACGGTCATGCGGTGCCCACCGACGGCGACCCGGAACGCCGTGTCCGAGCCGGCGTTGACGAAGCGGATCCGAACGCGTTGACCCGGCTTCGCCGACAGCGTGGCCGGATCGGCGGCTGTCCGGCCGTTGAGCAGGTAGTACGGGTAGGTGATATCCCCGGCACCACCGAGCAGGGGCGACCGCATGACCTCCATCCCACCCATAGAGCCCATCGAGCCGTGGTCCATCCCCTCCATGCCCGTGCCGCCCATGTCGTGCATGCCGCCCATGGAGTCGTCGCCGCCGGCTTGCTGCAGGTCGGAAAGGACCTGGTCCGGGGTGCGGCCCGTCCCGTCGACCCAGTCGTCCAGGACGACGATCCACTCGGCGTCGTACTCACCGGGCTCCTGAGGGTCGTCGACGACCAGGACGCCGTACAGGCCGCGGTCCAGCTGAACTCCGGAGTGCGGGTGGTAGAAGTACGTGCCCGGGTGAGGTGCGGTGAACTCGTAGCGGAACGTCTCTCCCGCGGCGATCGGATCCTGGGTGAGTCCGGGCACGCCGTCCATGTCGTTGCGCAGTGCGAGGCCGTGCCAGTGCACGCTCGTGGCGTCCGGGAGCTGGTTGGCGACGTCGACCCGGAGCACGTCTCCGGCGTCGACGCGGAGCAGCGGTCCCGGCGCGGTGTCGCCGTACGCCCACGTGCTCACGGTCTGGCCACCCAGGTCGAGGGTCACCGGCTGGGCCGTGAGGCGCGCGGTGACCACCCGAGCTCCGGGCTTCCGGCGCGCCGCCTCCGCCGCTGCTACCGCGTCGGCGGCGGGCCCGACCGCTGTACCAGTGGACCGATTGCAAGCGGCGAGGCCGCCGAGGGCGGCCACGCCTGCGAGCCCGGCGGCCCCGCGAAGGACGGCGCGACGAGTGATCTCGGACAAGTGGGGGCTCCTGACTCAGGTTCGGCGAGAGGCGAGATGTGCGAGGCGGGAAGGGGCGAGCGGCTAGTGCACCGAGGCACGCAGCACACTGCTGCGGGCGTGGTACTCGTCTTCGTCGATCTCGCCTCGGGCGAACCGCTCGTCGAGGATCTGCATCGGGTCGCGGCGGTCCGGGGTGGACCCACCGGGGCGCTGCGTGCGGAACAGGGCGAGAACGGCAAAGACCACCAGCGCCCAGAACGCGACCATGGCCACGGTCATGATGATCCAACCGCCCCAACCCATGCCGTCGTGGTACCAGCCCATCATCGTCCTCAGCTCCTTCGCTTGGCTTGGTGACTCCCACGATTGCCCGGACACCACTGCGTCCCGGTCGCGTTCATGTGAAGGTCCGCTGAAGAACGTGCCCTCGCCGGTGCTGACCTACGGCTGGCCGGGCAGCGGACTGAGACCATGGCGGGTATGGGCGAGGACGTCATGGACGAGAAGGCCGGCTCACCGGCAGGGGGTGCCGCGGGTGGCCGCCCCCGAACCGGTCTCCGGGCGATGGTGGTCGAAGACGAGACGCAGCTGGCCGGACTCATCGGCAGCTACCTCGAGCGCGACGGCTTCGAGGTGGCGGTGGTCCATGACGGGCTCGAGGCGGTGGAGGCCGCCCGCGCCGTCGACCCGGACGTCGTCGTGCTGGACCTGGGTCTGCCCAGCCTGGACGGGGTGGAGGTCTGTCGGCAGCTGCGCACCTTCTCCGATGCCTACGTGGTGATGCTGACCGCACGCAGCGAAGAGGTCGACACGCTCATCGGGCTCTCGGTGGGGGCTGATGACTACCTGACCAAACCGTTCAGCCCCCGGATCCTGATGGCCCGAATCCAGGCCATGCTCCGCAGGCCCCGCCCATCAGGAACCTCGTCCGATGCCTTGGAAGGTGCCCGCGCCTTCGGTCCGCTCGTCATCCACCCGCTGGGACGCGACGTGTGGCTCGACGGCGAGCCCGTGGCGCTCACGCGCACCGAGTTCGACCTCCTCGCCGCCCTGACCGAGCGGCCCAGGATGGCGTTCAGCCGCCGCCAGCTCATCGACGCCGTCTGGGGACCCTCGTGGGTCGGTGACGAGCACCTGGTCGACGTGCACGTCGGCCACCTGCGCCGCAAGCTGGACGACGACGCCACTCAGGCCCGATTCATCCGGACCGTCCGTGGCGTCGGCTACCGGATGGGCACAGGGCAGTGACCAGCCCCCCACTCCTGGCGGACACGGTCCGTGCCCGGCCGCGGTTCGCCACTCGGCTCCTGGTCGCCCAGGCCCTGGTGCTGGTGGCCGGCGCCCTGACCACTTGGTTGGTCGCCTCCGTCGTCGGACCCAGCATCTTCAGCGACCACCTCCAGCAGGCCGGTGACACCCACACCGCCGAGGAGACTCGTCACGTGGAGGAGGCCTTCGCCTCGGCGCTGGTCCTTTCGGTCTCTCTGGCGCTGCTCGCCTCGGTCCTCGCGGCGTTGGCGGTCTCGTGGTACTTCAGCCGGCGGGTGCAGCGCTCGATCGGCAACGTGGCCGCCGCCGCAGCGGACATCGCCGCCGGACGGTACGACGCCCGGGTGCCCGACCCGGGACTGGGCGGCGAGTTCGCCTCCCTCGCACTGACCTACAACCGCCTCGCGGAGAGGCTCGAAGCGACCGAGTCGACTCGACGCAGCATGCTGGCCGACCTGGCCCACGAGATGCGCACGCCCCTGGCCACGATCGACGCGCACCTCGAGGCCGTCGAGGACGGCATCCGAGCCCTGGACGACGACACGCTCGGGGTGATCCGCGGCTCGACGGGCCGCCTGCGGCGCCTCGCCGAGGACATGTCCGCCGTCTCCCAGGCAGAGGAGGGGATCGACGTGACGCTGCGACCGATGGCCGCCGCTGACGTGGCTGCCGCGGCCGCCGACGTCGCCCGCGACCGGTACGCCGCCAAGGGGGTAGACCTGCGCACCGAGCTCGCCGATGCCGGCCAGGTCCGCGTCGACGCCGACCGGTTCGGACAGGTGCTCGGCAACCTGCTCGACAACGCCCTGCGCCACACTCCGGCGGGCGGGACCGTGACCCTGGGCTGCCGACGGATCGACCAGTGGGTGGAGTACCGCGTCGCCGACACCGGCCAGGGGGTGGCAGCCGAGCACCTGCCGCACCTGTTCGACCGGTTCTACCGTGCCGACTCCGCCCGCGACCGTGGCCATGGCGGCTCAGGCATCGGGCTGGCCATCGCCCGCGCCCTCGTCGAGGCACATGGCGGCGGTATCTCGGTGACCAGCGCCGGACCCGGACTCGGGGCCACGTTCACGGTACGGCTACCTGGCCTCCGGTAGGGCCTTCGGGCCCGGACATCCGGGGCCAATCGCCGGGCATCTTCAGCGAACCTTCACACCACCTCGCCACTTTTCCCCGAGCACCCCGTCGACGCTGGACCGTGTCGAACCAGCGCGCACGAGGGGAAGCCATGTCATCACCCACGCCGGCATTCGAGCCGCTCCGGATCACCGTCGTGGACAACGAGGCCTGCCACTTCTGCGAGGACGCCCAGCGGGCGCTTGCGACGCTGGCAGCCAGCTACCCGCTCGCGGTCGACACGGTAGCTGTGCGCAGCGAGGCCGGCCAGGCGCTGATGGCACGCCACCGCGCGCCGATGAGCCCCCTGGTTCTCCTCGACGGCACCTTCTTCAGCAGCGGACGTCTGCCACGACGCAAACTGGAGAAGCTCCTCAAGAGCAGGTACGGCGACGCACCGAGCACCGCCTCCGCGGCGAGGGGGGCCAACCATGGGTGACCTGCTGACAACTGGCTCGGTCCTCGCCGCGTTCTTCGCCGGAGGCGTCGCCCTGTTCGCACCGTGTTGCGTCGCGTTCACGGTCATGGGTGGCTTCGTCATCTACCTGGCCAACACCGGCCAGATGACCGGTGGCCCCGGATTCCAGGTCTCCATCGGCAAGGGGCTGTCCGAGGTCCTCGCCCGCATCGAGACCTGGACCGACCCGGTCCCCGAGCCGGTGCTCGGACTCGCCGTGCTGGCCCTCGCCGCAGTCTTCGTCATCGCCACGCTGCGTGACCGACAACGACCGGACGCATCGACCGACGCGGAGCCCGACGAGGATCCCGCCTGCCACGGCCCGGGCGTCGGCGCCCACCCCGACAACCACAGCTGACCCGGACCCTGGAGGAAACATCATGTCGCACAAGGCCGCCGAGCAATCCCGTAACGAACGCCGTCAGTGCGCGGAACAGGCCGCGCGGGCATCCGGTCGTCGCCGCCGCCTGCGCATCATGATCGGCACGGCCAGTGCATTGGCTCTGGTCGCCGCGGTGACAGCCATGATGCTCACCTCGCGCCCCGAGTCCTCCGACGCGATCCGCACCGCCCCCGAATTCACCCTCACCGACACCGGCGGCTCCGAACACACCCTGGCTCAACACCGCGGCGAGAACGTGCTCCTGTACTTCTCCGAGGGCGCCGGGTGCCAGTCCTGCATCGTCCAGATGGGCGAGATCGAGAAGCAAGCGGCAGCCTTCCAGAAGCTCGACGTCACCGTGCTGCCGATCGTGATGAACACCCGCGAGCAGATCACCGCCGACATGACCGCCAGCGGAGTCACCACACCGTTCCTGCTCGACGACGGCACGGTCTCCGAGGCCTACGGAACCCTCGGCAAAGGCATGCATGCCGGACTGCCCGGGCACAGCTTCGTGCTCATCGACAGGCAGGGCCGACAGCGCTGGTACGGCGAATACCCCTCCATGTGGCTGGCACCCCAGGACCTGCTCGACGAGATCCGCAGCAACCTCAGCGCCTGACCACCGAGGCAGAGCCGATCTCGATGAAGGTTCGATGAAGGTCTCTCCGGCCACCTTGTGGGAGTACCCCATGGGGGTATAGTCAACTGCGAAGGCAGACACCCCGTCCGGGTATAGGCAGAGGAGGGTCGCGATGGCAGCCGAACCGGGATACCTCACCGAGAAGCAGGCAGTGCTGACCCGGCTGCGCCGCATCGAGGGCCAGATTCGCGGCCTGCAGCGCCTGGTGGACGAGGAGCAGTACTGCATCGACATCCTCACCCAGGTCTCGGCGGCGACGAAGGCCCTCGAAGGCGTGGCGCTCGTTCTCCTCGACCAGCACCTCGAGCACTGCCTGACCCACGCCACCGACCCCGCCGAGGCCCAACAGAAGCTCAACGAGGCCTCCGCAGCGATCCGACGACTCGTCCGCTCATGACCGACCCGACCAACCAAGGAGCACCCATGCCCGCCCCACACACCAGCCACGAACTCCAGTTGGCCGACAGCCCCCCGAACGGCGGTGGCTGCGGCTGCGGAGGATGCGGCTGCGGCGCCAACACCGAGACCGGTAGTTCCACCGGCACCACCATCGAATCGACCGCCACCGCCGCAACGAAGGGAAACGAAATGACCACGACCAGCTACGACGTGACGGGGATGACCTGCGGCCACTGCGCCAGCGCCGTCACCAGCGAGCTCAAGAGCCTGGACGGCGTCAGCGACGTCTCCGTCGACCTCGTCGCCGGCGGGACCTCGTCGGTCACCGTGACCAGCGCCCAGCCCCTCGATCGGGCGCAGGTCGCCGCAGCCCTCGACGAGGCCGGCGACTACCACCTCGCCTGACGGGCCAGGCCCCTCACGTCCGAAGCGCGATCCATCCCCCAGGAGGCACAGTCATGACCCAGCAGACCACCGCGTCCGACACCGTCAACGACATCGAGCTCGCCATCGGTGGGATGACGTGCGCCTCCTGCGCCGCGCGGATCGAGAAGAAGCTGAACAAGCTCGACGGCGTCACCGCCACGGTCAACTACGCCACCGAGAAGGCCAAGGTCAGCTACCCGACAAACCTCAGCCCCGACGACCTCGTCACGGTGGTGGAGGCCACCGGCTACACCGCGACTGTGCCGGCCCGGGCGCCCAGCGGTGACGAGGGCGTGGCCACCCCCGAGCCGGACGATCGGGACCGAGAGGCCGCGGGGTGGTGGCAGCGCCTGGTGGTGTCGGCCGTGCTGACGGTGCCGGTGCTGGCCATGTCGATGATCCCGGCGCTGCAGTTCGACAACTGGCAGTGGATCTCGCTGACCCTGGCCTCACCCGTCGTTGTCTGGGGTGCCTGGCCGTTCCACCGAGCCGCGGTGACCAACGCCCGCCACGGCGCCGCCACCATGGACACCCTGATCTCGGTCGGCGTCACCGCCGCCTGGCTGTGGTCGCTGTGGGCACTGCTGTTCACCCACGCCGGGATGACCGGGATGCGGATGCCGTTCGACCTCTTCCCCGACGGCGAGGCGGACGTCCACATCTACCTCGAAGTGGCGGCCGCGGTCACCACCTTCATCATCGCGGGCCGCTACTTCGAGGCCCGCGCCAAGCGCCAGTCCGGTGCGGCGTTGCGCGCCCTGCTCGACATGGGCGCCAAGGACGTCGCCGTCCTCCGTGACGGCGCAGAGGTGCGCGTGCCCGTGAGCCAGCTGGCGGTCGGGGACCGGTTCATCGTGCGTCCGGGGGAGAAGGTCGCCACCGACGGTGTCGTCGAGGACGGCACGTCGGCCGTCGACGCCTCCATGCTCACCGGAGAGCCGGTGCCCGTCGAGGTCGGGCCCGGCGACTCCGTCGTCGGTGCCACCGTCAACGCCGGCGGTCGCCTCGTCGTCCGGGCCACCCGCGTCGGAGCCGACACCCAGCTGGCCCAGATGGCACGGCTGGTGGAGGAAGCCCAGAACGGGAAGGCCGAGGTCCAGCGCCTCGCCGACCGGGTCTCGGCGGTCTTCGTTCCCATCGTGATCGCCCTCTCCCTGGCCACGCTCGCCGGTTGGCTGCTGACCGGTCACAGCGTCACCGCGGCGTTCACCGCCGCAGTGGCGGTCCTGATCATCGCCTGCCCGTGCGCCCTCGGGCTGGCCACCCCCACCGCCCTGCTCGTCGGCACCGGCCGCGGCGCCCAGCTCGGCGTGCTCATCAAGGGCCCCGAGGTGCTCGAGTCCACCCGGGTGGTCGACACCATCGTCCTGGACAAGACCGGCACCGTGACGACCGGACGGATGGAGCTCGTACAGGCCGTCCCCGCCGACGACGTCGACGTCGCCGACCTGCTCCGGCTGGTCGGTGCCCTCGAGAACGCCTCGGAACACCCGATCGGTCAAGCCATCGCCACCGGCGCCAGCCAACGCCTCGACGCGCAGCTGCCCGACGTCGAGGGATTCACCTCGACCCAAGGCCTCGGCGTCGCCGGGGTGGTCGACGGCCACGCGGTCGTGGCGGGTCGGCCCGGCTGGCTCGCCCAGGAGTGGAGCCAGCCCCTCGCCCCGCGCTTGGCACAGGTGGTCGATGCGGCCGAGCAGGAAGGCCGGACCGTGATCGCCGCCGGCTGGGACGGCGCAACCCGCGGCGTGCTGGTCGTCTCCGACGCCATCAAGCCCACCAGTGCCCAGGCTGTGGCCGAGCTCAAGGAGCTCGGACTGAGGCCGGTGCTGCTCACCGGAGACAACGAACGCGCCGCCCGCGCGGTCGCCGCCGAGGTGGGCATCGACGACGTCATCGCCGAGGTCCTTCCGGCCGACAAGGTCGCCGTCGTCGAACGTCTCCAGCGTGAGGGCCGGACGGTGGCGATGGTCGGGGACGGCGTCAACGACGCCGCCGCACTGGCGACCTCCGACTTGGGCATCGCTATGGGCACCGGCACCGACGTGGCCATCGAGGCGTCCGACCTCACCTTGGTCCGCGGCGACCTGCGCGCGGCCGTCGACGCGATCCGGCTGTCCCGCCGCACCCTGCGGACGATCAAGGGCAACCTGTTCTGGGCCTTCGCCTACAACGTCGCGGCGCTGCCTCTGGCCGCGCTCGGCTTGCTCAACCCGCTGATCGCCGGTGCCGCGATGGCGTTCTCCTCGGTGTTCGTGGTGTCCAACAGCCTGCGGCTGCGCCGGTTCCAGGCCGTCTCCACGCAATCGACCGAGACGCCACACCTCGAGCACGACTCGACCAGGACCAACCTTCCCAAAGTGGAGGCAGGACGATGACCAAGCACGAACACCACATCGGCCACGACGACCGCGATGCGCGGGGTGACGGGAGATCGACCGCGGTCCTCGAGGTGTCCGGGGTCCAGTGGGCGACCAGCAAGAACGTCGCGGAGGCGGTGCTGTCACGCCAGCCTGGCGTGCTCTCCGTCGACGCCAACCCGGTCGCCCAGACCGCCACCGTCACCTACGACCCGAACCGCACCAGCATCAGCGAGCTGCTGGACTGGGTTCGGGAGTGCGGCTTCCACTGCGCCGGGCAGTCTGTCCCCAGTCACGTGTGCGACCCGATGCTCGAACCAGGTCATGATCACCACGCTGACCACGCTCAGCAGGCCGCGCATGGCGAGCACGACCCGCATGCCAGCCACGACAAACACGCCGGCCCCGCCGGCCCGGCATCGCCCGTCTCGTCACCGCACGACGCGATGGGCCACGGCGGACACGGCTCGATGTCGATGGCCGACATGGTCCGCGACATGCGCAACCGGTTCCTGGTCGCCGTGCTGCTCGCCGTACCCGTCTCGTTGTACTCGCCGATGGGGCGCGACATGCTCGGCTTCGACGCGGCCGCCCCGTTCGGGATGCGCGATGACATTTTCGCCCTGATCCTGTCGCTGCCGGTCATCTTCTACTCCGCCTGGATCTTCTTCGACGGTGCCTGGCGAGCACTCCGAGCCAGGACCCTGGACATGATGGTGCTGGTGGCCGTAGCAGTCGGCGCCGGCTGGCTCTACTCCCTCGGAATCACCCTTACCGGTGGCGGCGAGGTCTTCTACGAGGCCGCGGTCATGCTCACCGCATTCGTGCTGCTCGGCCACTGGTTCGAGATGCGAGCACGAGGCGGCGCCAACGACGCCATCCGCACCTTGCTGGACCTGGCCCCTCCGATGGCGACCGTGCTCCGCGAGGGCGAACCCGTCGAGGTCCCCACCTCTGAGGTCCAGGTCGACGACCTGCTCCTCATACGGCCCGGGGCGAAGATCGCCACCGACGGCACCGTCGAAGAGGGCGAGTCGGAGGTCGACGAGTCCATGGTCACCGGCGAGAGCCTCCCGGTGCACAAGGCACCCGGCGACCAGGTCATCGGCGCCACTGTCAACGCCAGCGGCACTCTCCGGGTACGCGCGACCAAGGTGGGTGCCGACACCGCACTGGCCCAGATCGTCGCCCTCGTGCAGCAGGCCCAGAACTCCAAGGCCCCCGGACAACGGCTCGCCGACAAGGCCGCGTTCTGGCTGGTCCTGGTCGCCCTGGTCGGAGGAGTCGGCACCTTCCTGGTCTGGCTCGCGGCCGGCGCGAGCGTACAGACCGCGCTACTGTTCGCCATCACCGTCGTCGTCATCACCTGCCCCGACGCCCTCGGCCTGGCCACGCCGACAGCGATCATGGTCGGCTCCGGTCTCGGGGCGAAGCGCGGGATCCTGTTCAAGAACGCCACCGCGATCGAGTCCTCCGCGCGCATCGACACCGTCGTGTTCGACAAGACCGGCACTCTCACC
Organism: Nocardioides sp.; assembly: GCF_030149505.1. Taxonomy (GTDB): domain Bacteria; phylum Actinomycetota; class Actinomycetes; order Propionibacteriales; family Nocardioidaceae; genus Nocardioides. Next base: position 27,438 of record NZ_JASBRN010000035.1, on the reverse strand, counting down.
AAGGGCGAACCCGAGGTCACCGACGTAGTGGTCGGCGACTTCGATCACGACCGGGTGCTGGCCCTCGCCGGCGCACTCGAACGCGAGTCCGAACACCCGCTCGCAGACGCCGTCGTGCGGTACGTCGACGCCACCGATGTCCCGCGCCTGCGTGCCACCGGCTTCCGCAACGTCACCGGCATAGGCGCCCTCGCCGAGGTCGACGGCCACCAGGTCGCCATCGGCAACCGACGCCTGATGGAGTCCGAAGGCATCACCATCGGCGACCTCGGCGCGCGGCGCGACGAGATCGCCTCCGGAGGCCGCACGGCGGTTTTCGTCGCCGTCGACGGTCGAGCCGTCGCCGTGCTCGGCATTGCCGACGCGGTCCGCGAAACCTCGGCTGCCGCGATCGCGGCGCTCCATCAGGCGGGCATCAGGGTGGCCATGCTGACCGGCGACAACCGCGCCACTGCCGAGCGGATCGCCGAGGAACTGGGAATCGACGACGTCATCGCCGAGGTGCTGCCCGAGGACAAGGCGCACCAGGTTCAGCTGCTGCAGGCGCATGGCCGCACCGTGGCAATGGTGGGCGACGGCGTCAACGACTCGCCCTCGCTCGTGCAGGCAGACGTCGGGATCGCAGTCGGCGCGGGCACTGACGTCGCGATCGAAGCCGCGGACGTCGTCCTCATGCGGTCCGACCCGCTGGACGTGCCGGTGGCGCTGACGATCGGCCGGGGCACGCTGCGCAAGATGCGCCAGAACCTCGGCTGGGCGGTGGGCTACAACGCGATCGCGCTCCCCATCGCGGCAGGCGTGTTCGAGCCCGCCTTCGGCTTGGTGCTGAGGCCGGAGGTCGCGGCTTTGTCGATGTCGGGGTCCAGCTTCTTGGTGGCGGTCAACGCGCTGTTGCTGAAGCGCCTTCGGCTGCCGGTTCAGCCGGTCGCCTCGTCGGATTCAACGGCTTCGATGGGAGCTGTGGAGCACGCGGGGCATGAGTAGGGGTGTCATCGCCAAGGTCCTTGGGTTGGGATTCAGCATCTGCTCGGGGCCGTGAGGGCCAGGCTCCTCTATGGACCCCCGCACGTCTCCGGTCCGACCAGAAGGTGGATCAGTGCCCGACGAGGTCCACGCGGGCGGGCCACGGGTTTGGTTTGCAGCCCTCCAGGCCCTTGGTCTGTTGCAGCATCACTGGCGCGATCTCGCCAGGTCCGGGACAGCCGACGTGGGGATTGCCCAAGGCGTGGCCCGTCTCGTAGTTGATGACGTAGCGTCGGTATGCCACAAGGTCACCGGCGTAGCCGTCTGCACCGAACTGCCACCGCCAGGCGTTGAGGACGACGTCGTCACCGTTGCGGCAGGACAGCCGTCCGTCGGTGTCGAGTGGTGCACAGAGTTGATCGGCCGTCTCCGGGGTGGCCAGGACGATGCGGAGGTCGGCATGGCCTTCGACGCGGACGAGCGTGTGTCGCGTCGCCCAGCCGCGCTGATCAGACAGGGTGGCTTCGACCAGCCGCGCCACATCCACGGTGCTGAAGGGCAGGCCCTGCTCGACCTCGACCCGGTAGGTCACCCCGTCCTGCGGCCCGAGCAGTGATGCGGCGGCGACTTCGAAGGTGCCGGGGCCGCGTTCCGGAATTTGAGTGGCGGGGGTGGGGGGCCCACTCGGATCTGGGTCACGATCTCGACCGACCGCGACCTCACCGTCTGGTCGCTCGCCCTTGAGAGTCGGGTCAGGGTGCGGCGCGGACGGTGGCGGGGACGCAACTATAGTGCGGCGGCCCGCCTCCCCGGTGTTCGTTGCGCCGGGGATGAGGAACGCGGCGGGCACAGCCACGGCGGCGGTCGTTGCCAGCACCGCCAGGCCGGTGAGCCCTCTCGTGGCACGCCGCGGCGCGCGATGGGAACCCGCGCGTCGATGCGTGGCTCTGCGGTTACTCATCGTCCCTGGACGATCACAGGACGCGGGTCCATGTGTCGCCGTCATCGGTGGACCGGTAGACGGCCGTTTCGGTCGCGGCGAACCAGCCCTGGGCGCTGATGGTGAATGCGGCCGGTTGGCCCTCGATTGAGCCGACCTCGCGCCAGGTTCGGCCGGTGTCGGTGCTGACCCGGACGACGCCGTCGGGGTCGATACCGGCCAGGTTCCCGTCCGGAGTGGTGTCGAGGTACATCGTGCTCGGACCGCCGAGTTCTCGGGTCTCCCCGGAGATGGCGTCGATGCTGTGGAGTTGGCCGTTGCCGTCGGTCGCGATCAGCGCGACGCTCCCATTGACCGTCGCGACGCTGATCAGCGGACCTTGGAACACCTCGTCGAAGTTCTTCCGGTCCACGGTTCGCAGCAGGCGGCCGGAGGTCGCGTCGTATGCGTAGAGGGCGTCGCCGGCGGGTTCGAGGATGTGAAAGTCCGCCTCGCCTTGGAGAGCCAGCGGCGTCCAGCTCTCTCCGGCATCGGTCGACTCGATCAGTCCCAGGTGTGCGGGCAGGTCCTCGCGCAGGTCCGGGTGCCCGCTCCCGAGGAAGTGGCCAGGACCCACGACCGTGAACGCCATCGTGTCCTGGTAGCGGTCGGCAACCCGGCTGGGCTCTCCATCGCTCTTGACGCGGAAGAGCCCAAAGTGGGTGGCGACGTAGAGGCTGTCGTCGGCCGGGTCGACGCCGAGACCATGGATGTGGCCGAGGCCGGGGTCCTCACTGGGCGGTGCAGTCGTCGAGGTGTCTTGGGAGCAGGCTCCGGTGAGGAGAGCGGCGCCGACGAGGACGGCAGCTAGGGGAAGGTTGGATCGCTTCAAGGCGGTGGCTCCGAGGTGTCTGGTGGTGCCGGGCAGCGGAGTAGCTCCGTCCTGCCCGGCACCGGGATCGAGATCAGGGCTTCAGCAGGTCCTGCATCGTCTGGATCTCTTCCGCCTGCGTCGTCTGGATCTCCTTGGCCATGTCGACGGCCTCGGGGAACTCGCCCTCGGACTGCTCGGTCTTGGCCATCTCGATCGCGCCCTCGTGGTGCTCGATCATCATGGCGAGGAACATCTGGTCGAACTCCGCTCCGGCGGCCGTCTCGAGGTCGGCCATCTCGTCTTCCGTCATCATTCCGCCCATGTCGTCGGACGACATGTCGCCGTGATCCATGCCGGACATTCCGTCGTCCGGGACGTCCTCGCCCCAAGACTCCAGCCAGCCGGTCATGGTCTCGATCTCTGGACCTTGCGCTGCTTCGATGTCGGCGGCGAGGTCTTTGACCTCCTGGCTTTCAGCGCGTGATTCGGCGAGGTCGGCCATCTCGATGGCCTGCTGGTGGTGGGGGATCATCTCCTGGGCGAAGGTGACGTCGGCCTCGTTATGGCTGGCCGCGGTGTCAGTGTCGTCGTCGTTGCCGCAGGCGGCAAGGGTGAACAGCGAGGCGTGCCCGCCACGTCCCAACACCCATCAGGCAAAGCCCAACAGCCACCGGCTTGAACCAGAACACCACACAACGTGGTCCTGAGGACTCGAGTCCCTCTACGCCGCCGACGCGGTCCTGCTGCGCGCCGGTGCTCGGACGCCGAGTCAGTCGTCGTAGCTGACCCGCAGCTCCTCGGTGACCGGGTGCGCCTGGCAGGTGAGCACGTAGCCCGCGGCGCGCTCGGCGTCGTCGAGGGCGTGGTCCTGGTCCATGACGGCGCGGCCGAGCAGCACCTTGGCGCGGCAGGTGCCGCAGGCGCCGCCGGCGCAGGAGTACGGCGCGTCCAGGCCGCGCGAGAGGGCGGCGTCGAGCACGGTGTCGCCGGAGGAGCGCAGGGCGAAGGAGGTCTCCTCGCCGGCCAGCGTCACGGTCACCTGGCTCTCGACGTCGAGCTCGAGGTCGGCGTGGGTCTCCTCGGTGTGGAAGACCTCGGAGGCGACGCGGCCGCCACGCGGGTCGAGCTCGGCCCCGAGCTGCTCGACCAGTGCCGTCGGGCCGCAGAGGAACCAGGCGTCCACCCGCTCCGGCGCGAGGGTGGCCAGGAGGGCGGCGTCGATGCGGCCGCGGTGGGACCCGCCGTCCTCGCGGGAGAGCACGTGGTGGACGACCAGCCGGCCGGCGTACGTCGCAGCGAGGGCGTCGACCTCCTCGCGCAGCATGGTGGAGGCGGTGGTGCGGTTGCCGTAGACCAGCGTCGCGGTGCTGCCCGGCTCGGCCTCGAGGGTGGCGGCGAGGATCGCGAGGACCGGGGTGATGCCGGAGCCGGCGGCGACGCCGACGTACGAGCCGACTGCCGTGGGGTCGGTGTCGTGGCCGAAGCGACCGGCCGGGGTCATCACGTCGAGGATGTCGCCGGCGTCCAGCCGCTCGTGGACGTAGCCGGAGAAGACGCCGCCCTCGATCCGCCGCACGGCGACGCGCAGCGTGCCCTCGGGGGAGGGGAGCAGGGAGTAGGACCGGCGCAGGTCCTGGCCGTCGACCATCGCGCGCAGGGTGACGTGCTGGCCCGCACGGTGCCGATACGCCGCTCGCAGGTCCTCGGGGACGGTGAACGTCACGGCCGTGCTGTCGGCGGTCAGCCGCTCGACCGAGCGCACGCGCAGCGGGTGGAAGTGCGGCCGGGTCGAGCCGCCCGCGGCGGTGGCAGCGGAGCCGTCCGGCACGGCGTCGTACGCATCGGTGAGGCGTCGCCAGGTGCGGTACTCCGACGGGGTCAGCGAGCGGCCGAAGACCGTCGAGATCGCGGCGTTGCGGTCGAGGTAGGCCTGCTCGTTGCGCCGCCAGGCCCGCACGTAGCGGTAGAAGGGGATGCTGGGGTGCAGGTGGTGGACCAGGTGGTAGTTCTGGTAGACGAACAGCGGCGTCATCCACCCCTCGCCGCCGACCCGCACGCGCGTCGCGCGGTACTTGTCCTGGCGGCTGGTGAACGGCAGCCCGTGGTGCGGCAGGTAGTCGAACCACCAGGCCAGCACCCCCAGCCCGAGCCGCTGCGGGATCAGGAAGGCGACCGCCAGCGCCGTGCCGTGGCCGGTGAGGAACAGTGCCGTGAACCCGCCCACCACACCGAGGAACATGATCGAGGTCGCCACCACCTCGCCGCGGGGGCGCTGGGGGATGCGGCGCAGGTAGAAGACGAAGTACCAGAGGTCGATCGTCATCCACCGGAACGGCAGCTGCCACCACGGCCCCTCGCTGGTCCACGCGTCCGGGTCGACCGACTTCTGCTCGTTGGTGTTGCGGTGGTGCTCGATGTGGATGAACCCGATCATGCCGAACGTGCCGTACGGCGCCACGAACGGCACCGACAGGTGACCCATCAGGTCGTTGAGCCGGTCGTTGGTGCTGACGGCGTGGTGGGTCGCCTCGTGCAGCACGCTGAACATCAGGAACGTCACCGCCGTGCCCATCGGGATGGTCACCCACGGCGACCACCCGGCGACCAGCACGCCGTAGAGCTCGAGGGCGAAGAGCGCCAGCGTGGCGACGTACAGCGCCAGGGTCGGCCAAGCGACCGGCGGCACCCGCTCCCCGGGGTCCGGCAGGCCAGAGACCGGCTGCGGGTCGGCACTGGTCGCGAGGGGGCGCGTGGGGGAGGAGGTGGCGGCGTCGGACATGGGGAGGGCTCCGGTCGTCGGGGATCCCGCCAAGTTTGACAAATGCTGATCATTTGTCAAGCACCGGTCGGGGTCGCGCAGGTGGTACGCCGACGGCCGGCCCCCGCGAGGCGGGGACCGGCCGTGGCGGTCAGGTCAGGCCCTGGTGGGCCCGGGCCTTGGTGATGGCGGTGCAGGTGTCAGGCAGCGATCCCGGGGAAGGGGAGCTCGGGCAGGCCGGGGATGCCCGGGATGCTCGGCAGGCCGCCGCCGATGGCGTCGCAGATGGCCTGCGGGAGGCCGGCGTCGCACAGGGGCTGGATCGGGCTGGAGCCGCCGTCACCGCCGCCGGGCGCGCCCGGGATCTCGGGGAGACCCGGGATCGAGGGGCCGCCGGCGGCCGCGTCGCAGATGGCCTGGGGCAGACCGGCGTCGCACAGGGGCTGGATGGGGCTCGTGCCGTCGCCACCGCCGGGAGCGGGGGTGCCGGCCGCGTCGCAGATGGCCTGGGGCAGACCGGCGTCGCACAGGGGCTGGATCGGGCTCGTACCGTCGCCACCGCCACCGGGCGGGACGGGGATGGAGCCGAAGGCGTCACAGATCTGCTGCGGGGCACCCGCGTCGCAGAGGGCCTGGATCGGGCTGGCGGCGGGGGGCTCGGGCTCCTCGCCGGGCTCCTCGGCCTGGCACTCGGCCAGGCGCCGCTCGGCCTTGTCCAGCTTGCGCTCGGCCTTGTTGCGCTTCTTCTCGGCGCGCGCCTCCTTGGCGCTGTTGCCGGCCTGCTGCTGCTTGTCGAGCTGGCGCTCGCGCTTCTCCAGCTGGCGCTCGGCCTGCCGGACCTGGGTGCGCTCGGCGTCGCACGCCGCGCGCTGGGTGGAGACGGGGGCGGCACCGGTGGCCGCCGAGGCCGTGCCCGTGAGGGCGACGGCGAAGCCGAGGGTGAGAGCGACCGCCGAGAGCAGGACGGCCAGCTTCTTGAACGCATGACGCATTGAGTTTTCCTCCTGAATGGCCCCCTCCCATGTGGGGTGCCGTGCGCGCAGCGTAAAGCGAGGTCGACGTGACCTGAGTTGAGTCCCCGATAGTGGTGTAGCGCGGTCGCCGAGATCGTCACCGTCGTGTACGGATGACGAAGCAGCGGCCACCGCGTGATCCTTCGAGTGAACCTCTCACAGCACTCTCGAACGGAGTCATCACGATGACCGCTCCTCACATTGTCGACCCTGCACGCCTGCTCGGTGAAGCCCTCGCCGAGGCGTCTCCGGATCTGATGCGCCAGCTGTTGCAGACGATGATCAACGCGCTGCTCTCGGTTGACGCCGACGCCGTGGTCGGCGCCGAGTACGGCCGACCCACCCCGGGCCGGACCGCGCAGCGCAACGGCTACCGCCACCGCGACCTCGACACCCGCGTCGGCACCATCGATGTGGCGATCCCCAAGCTCCGCAAGGGCACCTACTTCCCCGAATGGTTGCTCGAGCGCCGCAAGCGTGCCGAGACCGCGCTGATCACTGTCGTCGCGGACTGCTACCTCGCCGGCGTTAGCACGCGGCGGATGGACAAGCTGGTCAAGACCCTCGGCATCGACGCGCTGTCGAAGTCGCAGGTCTCGCGGATGGCCGCCGAGCTCGACGAGCACGTCGAGCAGTTCCGCCACCGTCCCCTCGATGCCGCTGGCCCGTTCACCTTCGTCGCCGCCGATGCGTTGACGATGAAGGTCCGCGAGGGCGGCCGGGTCATCAACGCCGCGGTGTTGCTGGCCACCGGCGTGAACGGCGATGGCCACCGCGAGGTCCTGGGGATGCGCGTGGCCACCGCTGAGACCGGTGCGGCGTGGAACGAGTTCTTCGCCGACCTGGTCGCCCGCGGCCTGTCCGGGGTACGGCTCGTGACCAGCGACGCCCACCCCGGCCTGGTCGAGGCGGTCGCAGCCAACCTGCCTGGTGCCGCGTGGCAGCGCTGCCGCACCCACTACGCAGCGAACCTCATGAGCGTGACTCCGAAGAGCATGTGGCCGGCAGTGAAGGCGATGCTGCACAGCGTCTACGACCAGCCCGACCGGCCGGCGGTGCACGCCCAGTTCGACCGGCTCCTGGACTACGTCGCGGAGAAGCTGCCGCAGGTCCACGACCACCTCGACCACGCGCGTGCGGACATCCTGGCCTTCACCGAATTCCCCAAAGACGTGTGGACCCAGATCTGGTCCAACAACCCCGCCGAGCGCCTCAACCGCGAGATCCGCCGCCGCACCGACGCCGTCGGGATCTTCCCCACCCGCGAAGCCATCGTGCGCCTCGTCGGCGCGGTCTTGGCCGAGCAGACCGACGAATGGGCCGAAGGCCGCCGCTACCTCGGACTCGAAGTCCTCGCACGCTGCCGCGTCAACCCCATCCCCACCACCGACACCGAGATCGGAGCCGACCAACTGCCAGCACTCACTGCCTGAACCCCCAGCGAAGGAACGCAGCGCTACACCACTAGCCGGGACTTGACCGTGACCTGGCTCACCTCGGGGCGACGGACTCATGATGTGGACCGGCAGCCCTGTCAGATCTAGACCACCTTGACGGCGGCCCGTTAGGCACACCCCCTGGGGCATGTCGGGCGGTGGGCCTCGCTGGGCCTCAGGCGGGGCGGAGCAGCGAGCGCTCCCGGACCAGCGCCGTCGACAGCGTCCGATAGCCGACGCGGTCGAAGAGCACCGTCACGGTGTCCCGGGTCAGGTCGGTGACGGTCCCGCGACCGAACCGCCGGTGCCGCACCTCGCTCTCCGCCGCGATCCCGTCGAGGTCGGCGAGGACGCGCAGCGGTGTCGGCCCGCTCTCGCTGGCGCAGGTCCCGCACCGGCCGCACGGGTCCTCGGCCCGGTCGCCGAAGTGGTGGCGCAGGACCAGGTCGTAGCAGTGCGTCGAGTCGGCGTACTCCCGCACCCGCTCGACCTGCGTGCGGCGCAGGGTCCGCTCGGCGTCCGCGCGACGGCGTACGACGTCGGCGAGCCGCTCGACGTCCCAGGCGGGGTCCGCGCCACCGGCCTGGAGCAGCGCGAGGACCCGCCCGGTGGTGCGACGGCCGAGCCCCGTGGCCCGGGCGAGAGCCGCGGCGTCGGCCGCGGGATCGGCCCGCCAGGCCTCGGCGACCCGGCGCACCGAGGACGAGCGCGGTCGGCCGCCGGCGAAGAAGTGGCCCAGGGCCAGGTCCTCCTCGCGGAAGAGCAGCTCGGCCTTCGCGGGTCCGCCGTCGCGGCCGGCGCGGCCCGACTCCTGGTAGTAGACGTCCAGCGACTCCGGCGCCTGCGCGTGCAGCACCCAGCGGACGTCCGGCTGGTGCACGCCCATGCCGAAGGCCGACGTGGCCACGACCACGTCGACCTCGCCCCGGTGGAACCGCTCGTGCACGTCGTCGCGCACGCGGCGGGGGAGACCTGCGTGGTACGCCGGGGCGCGCAGCCCCAGCTCGGTCAGCGACGCCGCGAGCGCCTCGACCGAGCGTCGGGTGCGCGCGTAGACGAGGCCCATCCCGTCCTCGCGCAGCGCGGCGACCCGCTCGCCGACGAGTCCGGCGCGGTCGGCCTCGTCGTGCAGGCGCACGACGCCCAGGGACAGCGAGGGTCGCTCGAAGCCCAGCACCTGCTCGTCGCAGTCGGCCAGGTCGAGCACCCGGCGCACGTCCTTGCGCACCGAGGACGATGCGGTCGCGGTGACGGCCACGGTCGGCGGTCGGCCCCAGGCCTCTCGGACCGCGCCGAGGCCGGCGTACGCCGGGCGGAAGTCGCTGCCCCACGTCGACACGCAGTGCGCCTCGTCGACGGCCAGCAGCGCCGGCGGGTGCTCGTCGAGCAGGTCGCGCAGGGGGCCGCCCTCGAGCTGCTCGGGGGAGGTGAGCAGGACCCGCAGCGTGCCGGCGCGCACGGCTTCCTCGACCCTGGCCCGGTCGGCGGCTCCCTCGCCGCTGGTCCACCGGGCGGCCACCCCCTCGCCGGCGTGCTCCTCGAGGCTGCGGACCTGGTCGGCGGCCAGGCTCAGCAGGGGCGTGACGACCACGCAGAGCGCGTCGCAGGCCAGCGCCGCCAGCTGGTAGACCAGCGACTTGCCGGAGCCGGTCGGGGCCACCAGCAGCACGTCGCGGCCGGCCAGCAGCGAGCGCACCGCGGCCAGCTGGGCCTCGTGCGGCTCGGGCACGCCGAGGCGGGTGGCGGAGAGGTGGACGAGGTCGGGCTGGCTGCTCACGAGCCGGGAAGTACCCAGGTCGGGACGTTCCACGGCCACCCGTCCGGGCACACCCTGGTCGCTCGGGCACGAGCCGCGCGGGACTCAGCGGGTCGGGTCGATGACGGTGATGCCGGCGACGGGGACGGTGTCGAAGACCGGGAGCAGCTCGGCGGCCTCGGCCAGCCCGATGGTGCGCTCGACCAGTCGCTGCGGCGCGAGGGTGCCCGCCACGACGAGGTCGAGCATCCCGGGGTAGTCGACCGCGGCCATGCCGTGGCTGCCCAGCAGGTCCAGCTCCCAGGCGATGACCCGGTCCATCGGCACCCGCGGGTGTCCGTCGATGGCGGGCAGCAGGCCGACCTGCACGTGCCGGCCGCGGCGGCGCAGCGAGTGGATCGCGGTCGCGGCGGTCTGCTCGCTGCCGACCGCGTCGACAGCGACGTGGGCGCCGCCGGCGGTGAGGTCCGCCAGTCTCTCGACCAGTGCCTCGGGGAGGTCCTCGCCACCGTCGGCGAGCAGCACGTGCTCGGCGCCGAGCGAGGAGGCGACGTCCAGCGCGCCCCGGTGTCGGTCGACGGCGACCACCCGCGCCCCGAGGGCACGGGCCACCATGACCGCGCTCAGCCCGACCCCACCCGCGCCGACCACGACCACCCACTCGTCCTCGCGTACCCGCGCCCGGGCCACGAGGGCGCGGTACGCCGTCGCGAAGCGGCACCCCAGCGAGGCGGCGGTGGTGTCGTCGACCGGGTCAGGGAGCGCCACGAGGTTGGTGTCCGCGGCGTGCAGCGGCACCAGCTCGGCGAAGGAGCCCCAGTGCGTGAAGCCCGGCTGCTGCTGGTCGGGGCAGACCTGCGCGTCCCCGGCCGCGCACCACGCGCACCGCCCGCAGCCGCACACGAACGGGACCGTCACGCGGTCACCCGACGCCCAACGTCGTACGCCGGCGCCGACCGCCACGACCTCGCCGGCCAGCTCGTGGCCCGGCACGTGCGGCCACGCGATGTCGTCGTGACCGGCCCACGCGTGCCAGTCGCTGCGGCACAGGCCGGTGGCCCCCACCCGCACGACCACCCCGCCGTCGGGCGCGACCGGGTCGGGCACCTCCCGGACCTCGGGCTGGGCTCGGACGGCGTCGATCACCACGGCTCGCACGCGGTCATCCTGCCGCAGTCGTCCTCCGCCTTCCTGCAACCCCTTCGCAACAGCAACCTGGTCTCGACTACTGTCCTGCCCATGACGCGCCCCCGCTTCGCCGGTCTCGCCCTGCTCGCCCTCGCCCCCGCCGTGGCGGCATGCTCGGAGGGAAGCGACGTCGCCGGCGACGGCGAGCTGCGGATCGTCACGACGGTCGCGCCGATCACGTCCATCACCGCGGCGGTCGCGGGCGACCGGGCAGAGGTCGAGGGGCTGGTCCCGGAGGGCACCAACTCCCACACCTTCGAGCCGCCCCCGAGCGCGGCCGCGCAGCTCGAGGAGGCCGACCTGGTGCTGGTCAACGGCCTGCAGCTCGAGGACCCGACGATGGAGCTGGCCGAGGAGACGATGAGCGAGGGCGCCCGCCTGGTCGAGCTCGGCACGGAGGTGCTGCCGGAGTCGGAGTACGTCTACGACTTCTCCTTCCCCGAGGAGGAGGGCAAGCCCAACCCGCACCTGTGGACCGACCCCACCTGGGCGATCCGCTACGCCGAGCTGGTCCGCGACACCCTCGTGGAGGTCGACCCCGACGGGGAGGCGACGTACGACGAGAACCTCGAGGCCTTCACCGCGCAGGCCACCGCGCTCTCCGACGCGCTGCGCGCCGACCAGGAGTCGGTGCCGGTCGAGGACCGCAAGCTGCTGACCTACCACGACGCCTACGCCTACTTCGCCCGGACCTACGACTGGACCGTGATCGGCGCGATCCAGCCCGACAGCTTCGACGACCCGACCCCGCGGGAGGTGGCGGGGATCATCGATCAGATCGAGGCCGAGCAGGTGCCCACCATCTTCGGCTCGGAGGTGTTCCCCTCCGACGCGCTCGAGGAGATCGGCGACGCGACCGGTGCGCGCTACGAGGACACCCTGCGCGACGACGACCTGCCCGGCGAGCCGGGGGAGCCGGAGCACTCCTGGCTCGGACTCATGCGCTACAACTACGTCACCATGATCACCGGCCTGGGCGGCGAGGCGCAGGAGCTCTCCGTCCTCGACGTCACCCCGGCTGTCCCCGACACCGCGACCTACCCCCAATGAGCCCGAGCGAGGCACGCGTGACCCACCCCGAGGTCGCACCCGTCCACGTGCTCGCGCCCGCCACCGAGCTGGTCCGTGCCGAGCGCGCCGGGGTCTCGTACGGCGACACGCCGGTGCTCGCCGGGGTCGACCTGACCCTGCGGGCCGGCGACTTCGTGGGCGTCGTGGGCCCGTCGGGTGCGGGCAAGACGACCCTGCTGCGTCTGCTCCTCGGCACCCAGCGGCCGACGACCGGGACGGTGCGCCGCGCCCCGGGGGTCCGGGTGGGCTACGTCCCCCAGCTGGAGACCGTGAGCTGGAACTTCCCCGTGACCGTGGGGGAGTGCGTGCTGATGGCCCGCAGCGGCCGGCTGCTGCCGTGGCCGTCCCGCGCCGAGCGCGCCGACGTCGCCGCGGTGCTGGAGCGGCTGGGCATCGGCCACCTGGTCGACCGCCACATCCGGGAGCTCTCGGGCGGCCAGCAGCAGCGGATGTTCCTGGCCCGCGCGCTCCTGCGCGAGCCCCAGATGCTGCTGCTCGACGAGCCCACCAGCGGCATCGACGTCGCGACCCGACACGACATGCTCCACCTGCTCGGTCACCTGCACGACGACGGCATGACCATCGTGCTGACCACCCACGACCTCAACGGCGTGGCCGCGCACGTGCCCGACCTCGTCGCCCTGCACGGCACCGTCGTGCGCCGCGGTGCGCCGCTGGACGTGATGACCCCCGAGGTCCTCGAGCAGACCTTCGGCGCCCCGATGGACGTCCTGCAGCACCTGGGCATGCCGGTCGTCCTCGACCGCCACGCCCCCGGCCGCCCGCACGGGGCCTGAGGCTCGCCGTGCTGGAGACCCTCCTCGAGCCCTTCGCGTACGACTTCTTCGTCAAGGCCGTCGTCGTCGCCACGCTGGCGGGCGCGCTGTGCGGGCTGGTCGGCGTCTACGTCATCCTGCGCGGGATGAGCTACATCGGCCACGGGCTGTCGCACGCGATCTTCGGGGGGTTCGCTGCGAGCAGCGTGATCGGCGTCAGCTACGTCCTGGGCGCCGGCATCTGGGGCTTCGCCTCGGCGCTGGCCATCAACCGGGTCTCGCGCTCGCACCGGATCGGCGCCGACGCCGCCATCGGCGTCATCACGACGGCCTCCTTCGCCCTCGGCGTCGCGCTGCTCACGGTCTTCGGCAACCGTGGCCCGAGCTTCGACGCCGCGCTCTTCGGCAGCATCCTGGGCATCTCCAGCACCGACGTCTGGACCCTCGTCGCCGTCAGCGTGCTCACCGTCGGCGTGGTCGCCACCCGCTACCGCGCGCTGCTCTTCGCCACCTTCGACCCCGAGGTCGCCGACGTGAGCGGCGTGCGGGTCGCCCGCACCGACGCGCTGCTCATGCTGGTGCTCTCCCTGGCGATCCTCTCCACGCTCTCGGTCATCGGGGTGACGCTGGTCGCCGCCACCCTGGTCATCCCCGCGGTCGTCGCGCGGATGCTCACCCACCGCTTCGCCACGATGCTGTGGCTCTCCACGGCCATCGGCGCCGTCTGCGGCCTCGTGGGGATGAACCTCAGCTACCACCTCGACGTCCCCTCCGGCACCACGATCGTGCTCACCGGGGCCGGCCTCTTCGTCGTCGTGCTGACCCTCACCGGCGTCGGTCGGCTCGGCCGCACCCAGACCCGATCCGGCACCCCGGCGGTCCTGTGAGCACCCGCGGGCAGGACCCGGTGGCCGCCACCGTCGAGCGGGTGGTGGCCCACCTGCGCGAGCACGGCCACCGCATCACGATGCCGCGCCGCGCGGTCGTCGACACCCTGGCCCGGGCCGAGGGCCACCCCACGGTCGAGCAGATCGCCGCCGACGTGGCCGAGCGCTGGCCCGGCATGCACCTGACCACCGTCTACCGCACGCTGGAGACCCTCGCCGAGCTCGGCGTCGTCACCCACGTCCACCTCGCCGCCGGCACCGCCTACCACCTGGCCGACCCCGCCAGTGCCGGCGCAGGCACGCACCACGTGCACGCGCAGTGCCGCAGCTGCCGCCGGGTCATCGACCTCCCCGACGGCATCCTCGACGGCGTACGCCGCGAGCTGGCCGCCTCCGAGGGCTTCGCCCTGGAGCCGCACCACGTCGCGCTGTCGGGGCTGTGCCGCGGCTGCGCGGCCACGGGCTGAGTCGCCGGGCTACCGCCGCGGCAGCACCACGACCAGGCCGTCGGGGCTGTCGGTGCCGCCGCTCGTGCGTCCGCCCAGCGTGGCCACGACACCGCGGGCCCGCTCCAGCGCCGGGGCGTCGGTCGAGGACCGCTGCGCCGACTCCACGCGGACCGTCACCCGCACGTGCCGCTCGGCGCCCTCCACGCTGAGGAGCACCCGCTGCGCCTGCTGGGTGAGCACGGTCAGGAGCACGTCGTCGAGGACCTGCTCCAACGGGCCCGGCGTGAGCTCGAGGGAGGCGTCGCCGTCGAGCTCGGCCTCGAGCTCGACCCCGGCGAGCGACAGGGTGTCGGCCCAGCGCTGGGCCAGGGCCGGGACGACCAGGGAGAGCGGCAGGTGGGCGCCGGCCACCACCGGGTGGCTGCGGGTCTCCTCCAGGACGTCGCCGACCGCCTTGTCCAGCCGCTCGACCGTGCGGGCGGCCAGCGCCGCAGCCTCGACGAGGTCGGCCGGGGCGTCGTCGCGGTCGACCAGGTCGTGGAGCGCCAGGCTCAGGCTGGTGAGTGGCGTGCGCAGCTCGTGGGAGGCCCGCAGCGCCAGGTCGCGCTCACGCTCCAGCGAGCCGCGCAGCTGGGCGGCGGCGCCGTCGAGCGCCTCGCCGATCGCCCGCGCCTCACCGATGCTGGTGTCGGGCAGTCGCAGGTCGAAGCGACCACGCGCCAGGGCGTTGGCGGCCTTCGCCAGCTCGGCGAAGGGCCGGGCGAGCCGGGTGGCGACGAGCACGCCGACGAGCACGGCGACGACGACGAGGATGCCGCCGAGCGCGAGGAGCGAGGGGAGGGCGGCGGAGGCGGTCGAGTCGGCGTCCCGCAACGGCGCGCTGACCTCGACCACCACCCCGTCGACGGTCGCGGAGGCCGAGACGGCGGCGTCGGCGTCGGAGTCGCGCCACAGCGGGCCGGTGATGCGTGAGGACGACCCGTCGGCGACGGTCACCACCACGGCGCGGTCAGGGACGGCGAAGGGCTCGAGCGCGGCGGCGGCCGGCGCCGGGGCGTCCTCCTCCAGGCCCTGCCCGAGCAGGGTGGCGACCACGAGGGCCTCGCGCTGCACCTGCTCGCGCAGCTCGTCCTCGGCCAGGTCGGCGATGCTGACGGTCCGGAAGGCCACGAACGAGCCCACCAGCAGGACGGCCAGGAGGCCGAAGGCGAGAGTCAGGCGGGAGCGCAAGGCGCCCCCGCCCCGCGGCTAGGCACCCGGCTCGCTCTCGAGCCGGAAGCCGACGCCGCGCACCGTGACGACCTCGGCGGTGGCACCGGCTTCCTCGAGCTTGCCGCGCAGGCGGCCCATCGTCACGTCGAGGGTCTTGGTCGAGCCGAACCAGTTCTCGTCCCACACCTCCGCCATCAGCCGCTCGCGGGTCACGACCGCACCCCGCTCGGCGTCCAGCAGTGCCAGCACGTCGAACTCCTTGGTGGTCAGCGTCAGCTCCTGCCGGCCCACCCACGTACGCCGGGCCGCGACGTCCACGCGCAGGGCGTGCTCGTCAGCGGTGGGGGCGGCTGCGGGTGCGGCGGGCGCGGTGCCGGCGGGAGCCTCGGCGGGGGCGTCACCCGCCCCGACGGTGCGGGCCGCCCGACGGGCCAATGCGCGCACGCGCGCCTGCATCTCCGCGATCGGGAACGGCTTGGCGAGGTAGTCGTCGGCGCCGTAGTCGAGGCCGACCACCCGGTCCAGCTCGTCCGAGCGGGCCGTGAGGATCATGATCCCGCCGTCGTACCCCTCGTCGCGGGCCTGGCGGCACACGTCGAGGCCGTCCATGTCCGGCAGCCCGAGGTCGAGCAGCACCACGTGCGGCGAGCGGCGGATCTCGGCCAGCCCCTTCTCGCCGGTGTCGGCCCAGGTGACCTGGTAGCCCTGGCGCTCGAGCATCCGCTTTAGGGTGAGGGCGATGTCGACGTCGTCTTCCACGATCAGCACGGTCGTCACCTCCGCAGGATAGGGGTCAGAGGTCGCGGTCACTCGCGCCCGACTCGGTCGCGGCAGCGGTCGACACGGCCAGGTTCGCCGTGCTGCGGATCGAGGCCAGCGGGGTCCAGACCATGGCTCCGGCGGCGGTGCTGGTGCTGAGGTCGCCGGAGGTGACGGCTCCGAAGGTCAGCACCACCGTGGTGGTCGTCGCGCCGCCGGCCGTGACCTTGGTGGCGGTCATCGAGGCGGTGACGGGAACCGTCTTCTTCTTGCGGACCAAGTTCTGCGGGAAGGCGACCGTGCCCAGGCCCGGGATGCTGACGCGGTCCGTGGCGGCGGTCGGGTTGGCGGCCCGGTCCAGCATGGAGACGGTGACGGTCACGGACGTGCCGTCCCAGTTGCTGCGGATCGACCCGAGCTGGACGTCCCCGGCGAACGTGAAGGTCAAGGAGTCGCCGCCGTCGACCTTGCCCAGGAGCCCACCGTTGGCGGCCTGGACGTCCAGGGCGCGCAAGGGGCTGTTGTCCACGGTGACGATGACGCTGGGTGAGGCGACGCTCTGGTTGCCGGTCAACCCGGCGTACGTCATGGTGGCGCGCAGCTCCCAGGAGCCCGAGACGATGGCCGCGGTGGCCCAGTCGCAGGTGTACGGGGCCGTGGGGTCCGTGCACAGGCTGGTCCAGTCCGAGTTGCCGACGGGTCGGGCCTCGAAGAGGACGCCGCTGACGGTGCGACCGGCTGTGACGTGGTCGGTCGTGATGGTCTTGGTGCCGGTCACCCTGTCCCCACCGAGGGGCGAGGTGATGGCGATGCTCGGCATGGCGTTGTTCACGCTGCGACTGATGACCGCCGAGGTGGTGCTGTTCCCGACGACGTCGGTCGCGATCGCTCGCAGCTGGTAGCCGAGCGCGCCGTCCAGCCCTGTGGTGTCGAAGGCGCAGCGGTAGGGCTCGACCGTCACGGTGCACAGCGGGGTCCAGGTCGCCGCGAGGGTGGGCTTGTAGGACAGCTCGACCTGGCGGATGCCGGAGTCCTCGTCGAGGGCGGTGGCGATGACCTGGACCGTGCCGCTGAGCGGTGTGGGGGCGTCGACCGCGACGGTCGGGGCGAGGTTGTCGACGGTCACGTCGGTCTGGACGTCGACGAGCTTGACCTGCCCACCGCCGGACCCGACCACGCTCTCGACCTGCACGTCGTAGGTGTCGGCCAGGGTGCCGGTCGCCCACGTGCAGGTGGGGGCGAGACCGGTGAGGCCGGTGCAGGAGCCGATGCTCAGCCAGTTGCCGGTCGTACCGGCCAGCCGGTAGGTGAAGGTGCTGGTGACGGTCCGAGTGCCCGCTCCGGTGACCGAGGCGCGCAGCACGACGTCGCCGCGGACGTCGTCCGGGATCGTGGCGAGCTCGACGGCGGCGGGGTTGGCGACGCGGGTCGTGATGGTGGCCGACGTCGTGGTGCTGCCGACGTTGTCGGTAGCGATGGCCCGCAGCTGGTAGTCGCCGTCGGCGACGGTGAGGGTGTCCCACGTGCAGGAGTAGGGGGTGGTCTGGTCGCTGCACAGCGACGTCCACGTGCTGGACCCGGCGGCCGCGTACTGCACGACCACGCGGGCCACCCCGCTCCCGGTGTCCGAGGCTGTGGCGGAGACCGCGACGGCGCCGCTGACGATGGTCGGCTGGGCGGTGAGCGAGACCCGCGGCGGGTAGTAGTCGCGGGCGGCGCCCACGCTCACGGAGCCCGACGTGCCGGACGTGAAGGTCGCCCCGGTGAACCAGGTCGTGCCCGCGACCAGCAGCACCGCGGCCAGCACGGTCAGCAGGCGGCGCGACGGGCGGCCGATCATGCTGGGCCGCTGAGGTGCACGGTGGTCGGACACGGGGAGCTCGTTTCCTGGGGGAGGGGGAGTGCTCAGAGTCTGTCGCGCGGCGACTCACGCCGACACCACACGCAGGACACCGCCGCACCAAGGTTCGGCAACGGCGGTGGCGTGGGTGGCGGGTCAGGCCGGGACGAGGTCGGTGACGTCGGGGACGGCCCCGGGACTGCTGTCGGTGGCGTCGTCCGCCCGGTCGACGGCTGCGTCGTCCTCGCGCCGGCTGCCGGGGCGGAGTGCCCGAGCCAGCTCGACGAGGCTCCACAGCGCGATCAGGCCCGCCGGGATGCCGATCAGGGCCATGCGGGTGCCACGGTCGGCGAGGGCCATGAAGGCGAACCCGACGTACGGGACGTGGGTGACCACGCGAGGCTGGGTGGCTGCGGTGAGCTGGAAGGTCCAGGGGTCGACCTTGGCGTTGGCGTCGCCCTGGGTGCGGTACTCGTCCCCGTCGATCTCGACGATGCGGTGGGTCACCAGCGTGCTGATGCCGGACTCCGCCGGAGGGACATAGGTGATGACGTCCCCCACTGCGAGCTCCGAGGTGGGCACCACCTCGGAGAAGACGACCGACCCGAGGTCGTAGGTCCCCTCCATCGACCCGCCCATGATGACGTAGCGCTGGAGACCCATCAGGCTGGGCACCAGGAAGCCGAGGGCTGCCAGGAAGGTGACGGCGAGACCGACGTTCACGAGGAGGCCGCCCGCGCGAGAGCCACGGTTGCGAGCCTTGTGGCTCGCGGTGGGCGTGGCGCTGATGATCGTCATGGGACGGACCTCTCGGTGTCGCGGTGGGACGGGGGGCTGGATCGGGTCCGGTGTGTCGGCCCGCCGGTGCCGGGGCGGGCCGACCCTCCTCAGGGACCGGGGTGCTGCTGGTGGATCAGTTGCCGGAGCCGAAGCCCACGGCGTTGTTGAGCGTGCCGATGAAGCCGCGGTTCTCGCCGGCGGTCTGGGTCGAGACCCACTGGAAGCCGGCCAGTGCGTCCTTGCCCTCGTTGGTGTTGTTCGTCGTCTCGACCAGCGTGACCTCGAAGTTGACGGTGATCTGGCCGCCGAGGGCGCTGCCGGCACCGTCGGGGTCCGCGGCGAGCGAACCGAGCTGGTAGGTGGCGCCGTCGACCATGTCGCCGAAGTTGCCGTCGAAGACGGGCGAGGTGACCCCGGCCACGGTCTTGGTCAGCTTGAGCTTGAGGTCGCCGGGGATGAACGGGTTGGTCGCGGTGACCCCGGTCTCGGCAATCGTCAGCGTCGAGGGCAGCGAGCCGGTGTTGGTGATGGTCACGGAACCGGTCACGACATCGCGGTCCTTGATGTTCGTGATGGCCAGGCTGGTCTTGTCGTTGACGTGGGTGACCGCGCCGGAGGTGACCGAGGTGGTCGAGGCGGTGGTCGAGGTGAAGCTCGCACCCGAGCCGACGGCGACGGTGCCGGCGACCATCAGGGTGGCGAGGGGGACGAGGACCTTGCGGCGGTTGGCAGCCATGGTGTTGCTCCTGGGGAGGTGGGGGAGCCGCTCGGTGCGGCTCCGGTTGATGGGTAGAACTCTGGTCGGGCCGGGACCACGGGCCGCTCACGCGCACGCCTCCTCCACACCACGTCTCGGCAACATCGGGGCACTGCTCGCCTCCTCGGCCACGCGAGGGCAACAGCGCGGCCTGGGAGGATGGGCCCATGGACACCGCGCGGTCGATCGTGCTCTTCGCTGCCGCGGCGCTCGCCGAGATCGGTGGCGCCTGGCTGGTCTGGCAGGGCGTGCGCGAGCACCGCGGCTGGCTGTGGATCGGCGCGGGCGTCATCGCGCTCGGGATCTACGGCTTCGTGGCGACCCTGCAGCCGGACGCGAACTTCGGGCGGATCCTGGCGGCGTACGGCGGTGTCTTCGTCGCCGGCTCGCTGCTGTGGGGGATGGTCGTCGACGGGTTCCGGCCCGACCGGTGGGACGTCAGCGGCGCCCTGGTGTGCCTGGTGGGCGTGGCGCTGATCATGTACGCCCCGCGCTCGGCCTGAGACTCGGTTGATCGCCACGGTCCCGGGAGATCGGGTGCGGGTCGGTGCCCGGGCCGGCAGGCGCCCCGGGCGCGACCGGAGTGCCCCTGACGCTCCAGGTGCGTCACCAGCACTCCGGTCGGCGGCCGTCGCGGAAGGACGGCACCCCGCCGCGGTCGGCGCGGCCCACGAGCCCTACGGCCTGACCGTCCGCCGCACTTCCCGCGCCTGGAACCGCCGGTCGCCGGAGTAGGTGACGACCAGCCGGGTCGCCTTCGGCCTGAGCGGCTGGCCGCGGCCGAACCAGATCGGCTTGTCGAGGTCGCGCACGCGGCGCTCGACGGTGCGCCCGCCGATGGTGAGCGAGACGCTGCCGGTCGGCTCGACGCTGATGCCGTCGGGGCTGGTGACCGAGACCTTGGCGCGCAGCCGGCCACCGCGGCGGCGGGTCTTGACCTGCAGCTCGACAGGGGACTGGACCCGGCCACCCTCCACGACCTGGAGGACCGGGTCGCGCCCGGGGGCCGAGGTGGTCACGCGGACCGAGAGGCGGCGACCGAGGTCGGCCTCGCGGCACAGGTAGCGCCACGTCGTGGCGTCCGGCACGGGGGTGCCGTCGCGCAGCCACTGGTAGCGGGACCGGGCGTTCTCGGGGTCGTAGCGGCCGGCGACCATCTTCAGGGCTCGACCGACCAGGGCGGCGCCGGCGACGTCGGCGGGCTGCTGCACCACGACGTTCGAGGGTGCCGGGGGCTTCGTCATCAGCTCGTGCGCGCGGGCCCGGATGTCGGGGAGCCTGCGGTAGAGGTTCGAGCCGGGGCAGGAGGTGTCGTTGGTGTCGCGGTGCCCGTCGATGACGCGCAGCGTGGCCATCGCGCCGGAGCGGTACTTGTCCGAGCCCTCCGAGCGCACCGTCGTACGTCCCCGGGCCTTGCGGTCGTGCAGGTCGAGCTTCCAGGCGGCCACCGCGGCGACGCCGCGCACGACGGCGTCGGGGGCCTGGACCTGCTCGTAGTTGCCGATCGCGGCGATGCCGCAGGAGTCGGAGTTGAAGCCCAGGGTGTGCGCGCCGCGCACGTTGCGGGCCACGCCGCCCGCGCGGCCCTCCCAGATCCGGCCGAACTTGTCGACCAGGAAGTTGTAGGCCAGGTCCGACCAGCCCAGGCTCTTGGTGTGGTAGCGGTAGAAGCCGCGGATCAGGGCCGGGACGTCGGTGCGGCTGTAGTCGTTGCCGCTGGCCGTGTGGTGCACGTGCACCTGCTCGATCGTCGACTCGTAGCTAGGCCGGCCGTTGCGCCACGACTCCTCGGCGCCCCAGCGCGCCCGGGAGGCGATCTCCGGTCGGGGCGCCTGCACGTCGTCGGCGGCGGTGGAGCGCGCCGCGGTGATCCCCATCTCGTCCTCGGGGCGGGAGGCGGGGTGGAGCAGCACCAGCCGCATCCCCGGGGGTACGGCGCCGGCGACCCGGACCTGGACCGACCGGCTCGGGCCGACCCACCAGGCCGCGGTGCCGTGCCGGTCCGCGCGCCACGCGTCGGACTCGGGCCGGTCCTCGAGGACCGGCATCCGGGTCCAGTCGGTCCAGCCGTCGCTGCGACGGGCCCGGGCCCACACCTGGGGAGAGGCGTCGCCGCGCCAGGTGACGCCGACCATCGAGTAGAGCGAGGTCGGCAGGGCGTCGGTCTCCCGCACGCCGCCACGGGCCGCGCCCAGCTCGAGCGGGACCTCGAGCGCCGCGATGTCGGACCCGTCGTCGGCCGAGAGGACCAGCGCGCCGCCGGGGCGGTCCGCGGGGCCGTCGTCGTGCTGGGTCAGGCGCACCGCGGTGCCAACGGCGCCGACGCCCACCGCGGCGGCGACGCCGGCCTTGGCGAGGGTGCGGCGACTGGTCGGGGTTTGGGGGGTCGGCTCAGTCACGTCCCGCATGGTCGCAAGACCGACCGGGTGATCGTGGGAGGTCGCCCGCGTGGCGGGTGTGACGTGTGGGGTCAGTGGGATCCGACCCAGGCGGGGCCGAGGGCACCGGGGACGGCCCACGCCGAGGCCCCCGGGGCAGCCGAGACCCGCACCGCGGCGCCGACCGGGGCGGCCTCGTGGAGCGGCAGCTCGACCTCGACCGCATGGCTCGGGCCGGCCGCCGCAGCGGTCTACCGGCGGCGCCGCCGCCGAGGGCGAGCAGGTCCCACACCTGGTCGGGGAGCCGGTCGCGGTCGGGGAGGCTGCTCAGCGGGCCATCATGGCCGGGCCGGGGAAGCGGATCGGTCCAGCGGTGCTGGACGACGTGATGTGGAACACGTTCTAATTCGGCCATGCACGACACCAGCGCACCCGTCCGCAGCCGCGGGGCCTCGCTCGCCATCGTCACCGTCCTCTACGTCGTGGCGGTGGCGGCGGCCCTGGCCTGGCTCGAGCTCGGCCCGGACACCGAGTGGCTGCTGCTCGACACGCTCCTCGCCGACCTGGTCGCGACGCTGGTGGTCTTCGCGGGCAGCCGGATCGTGCGCAACTCCTCCTGCTACGACGCCTACTGGTCGGTCATCCCGCCGCTGCTCGCCGTCTACTGGTGGCTCGAGCGCGACGCCGGCGCGGACGGCGTGCGCTACGCGCTGCTCTCCGTCGTGCTCTGGCTCTGGGCGGTCCGGCTGACCGCCAACTGGGTCTACTCCTGGCCGGGCCTGCACCACGAGGACTGGCGCTACCCGCTGCTGCGGGACAAGAACCCCGCGATGGCGGTGCCGGTCGACCTCATGGCGATCCACGTCTTCCCGACCCTCCAGGTCTTCGCCGCGATGGTGCCGGTCTACTACGTGACCCGCTCCGACCGGGCTTGGGGCGTGCTCGACGTCGTGGCGCTGGTGGTCGGGGTCGGCGCCGTGCTGCTCCAGCTGGTCTCCGACACCCAGCAGCACCGCTTCGCCCGCACCAAGCAGCCCGGCGAGTCGCTCACCACCGGGCTGTGGGCGTGGTCGCGGCACCCGAACTACCTCGGCGAGATCCTCATGTGGACCTCGCTGGCGCTCTTCGGGCTCTCCGCCGCGCCCGAGGTGTGGTGGTGGCAGGTCCTCGGGATGGTCGCGATGGTGGCGATGTTCCTGGGGGCGAGCATCCCGATGATGGAGCAGCGCAGCCTCGAGCGGCGCCCGGGCTACCAGGACGTCATCGACACCGTGCCGATGCTGCTCCCGCGCCCGCCGCGCCGTGGCTAGCGGCGGCCCGGCCCGGACCCGGGTCCTGGTCGCCGGTCTCGGCGACACGGGGGTCCTCACCGCCGGCGCGCTCGCGCGGCACCGCGACCTCGCGGTCACCGGCGTCTCGCCGACGACGGGGCTGGTCAGCGGCCAGGAGCTCGGGCTGCGGCTCGCCGACCCCGGCGCCTGGTCGCGCGACTACCGGATCGACTACCGCGCCTTCCGCCGCCTCGACCCCGTCGACGTGGTCCACGGGCGGCTGGTGTCGGCCGACCTCGACGCCCGCGAGGTCACGGTCGAGCACGCCGACGGCACCACCGGCACGCTCGGCTGGGACGTGCTCGTGGTCGCGACCGGCGTCGCCAACGGGTTCTGGCGCTCCGACGGGCTGCGCGACGACGCGGCGGTCGCCGCCGACCTCGCCGCCCGGCACGCCCAGGTCGCGGCAGCCGCCACGGTCGCCGTGGTCGGGGGCGGCGCGGCCGCGGTCTCGGCGGCGTACAACCTGGCGGTGCGCTGGCCCGACAAGCAGGTCTCGCTGTGGTTCCCCGGCGAGCGGGCGCTGCCGCAGCACCCCGGCCGCACCTGGGCGAAGGTACGCCGGCGGCTGGAGGAGGCCGGGGTCGCGCTGCACCCGGGCCACCGTGCGGTGCTGCCGGACGGAGACGAGCCGTGCGCCGGCCCGGTGCGCTGGAGCACCGGTCAGCCCGACGCCCCCGCCGACCTGGTGCTCTGGGCCGTGGGGCGGGTGCGCCCGCACACCGGCTGGCTGCCGGCCGAGGTGCTCGACGATCGGGGGTTCGTGCGGACCGGGCTCGACCTGCGGGTGCCCGGGACGGACGGCGTCTTCGCGATCGGCGACGTCGCCGCCACCGACCCGCTGCGCTCGACCGCCCGCAACTTCCAGCACTCGGTCCTGGCGCGCAACGTCCGCGCCCACCTGGCGGGGGAGCCGCTGCGCGAGGTCACGCTGCCCGGGCGGCGCTGGGGCTCGGTGTTGGGGCCGCAACGCAGCGGTCTCGAGGTCTTCGACAAGGGGGGTCGGGCGTTCCGGATCCCGCGCGCGGTCGTCGAGCGGGCGCTGCAGCCGCTCGTGGTGAAGCGGGGGATCTACGGCGGGGTGCGGCGCGGCTGAGGGGTCGCTCAGGCGTCGGGCAGGGCGATGTCGAAGACCTTGTGCAGCCCGGTCATCGTGAGGACCCGCCGCGGCTGGGTGTCACCGCAGACCAGCACCAGGCCGGTGCCGCGCGAGGTCAGCCAGCGCCGGGCCGCCACGAGCGCACCGATGCCGACGGAGTCCAGGAAGCTCACCCGCGCGAGGTCGACGACCACGAGCGGAGCTCCCACGACCTCGGGGTCGAAGAGGGCCTGGCGCAGCTCCGGGGCGGTGCGGACGTCGATCTCGCCGGAGCAGACGACGACGGTCCGGTCGGGGTGCTGGACGACCTCGAGGAAGACGTCCTCGGGGGCGGGGGTGCTGGTCACTGGACTCCTGCGGTGGGGGAACGCCTCAGGATGACGCGGTGTCCGACGCTGGGGATATACCCCTCGGGGCGAAGTCCTCCAGGTGGGCGCTCAGTCGGGCAGCAGCGCGAGGACGTGCTCGACCAGCGCGTCGGGTGGGAGGGCGACGTCGACGCGGACCCCGGCCTCGTCCGGGTCCAACGGCTCGAGGGTCGCCTGCTGGGAGGCCTGCAGGGAGGCGGGCATGAAGTGGCCGCGGCGCGCGGACTGCCGCTCGGCCACCAGCGCGGGGTCGCCGTCGAGGTGCACGAACCACGCGGACGGGGCGTGCGTCCGCAGCCGGTCGCGGTAGGAGCGGCGCAGCGCCGAGCACGCCGTCACACCGCCGTCGGGGTGCGCGGCCAGCCAGGCGCCGACCGCGTCCAGCCACGGGCGACGGTCCTCGTCGGTCAGCGGCTCGCCCGCGCGCATCCGGTCGACGTTGGCCGCCGGGTGCAGGTCGTCACCGTCCACGAACGGCACGTCGAGCCGGGCCGCGAGGGCGGACCCGACGGTCGACTTCCCGCTCCCGGACACACCCATCACCACGAGGAGCACGATCGGCTACCCGGGCGTGCGGCTCAGGCTCAGGACGGTGCGCCGGCGGGCGCAGCGGCCAGCGGGGCGCCCGGGCCGTCCAGCACCGGGCGCAGCTGGTCGGTCAAGGACTCCAGCTCCACGGCGTACGACTCCGGCGAGCGGCGGCGCGCGCGCAGCTCGCGAACCAGCGACATCGCCTGCAGGCGCGCCCGGGCGGACGTGGCGGGATCGTCCCGCTCGACGCGTGTCGCCGTGCGCTCGAAGTCCAGGCGAGCCGCGGTCGCGCGCGCATCGCCGGAGACGTCCTTCGAGAAGTCCACTGTGGTCCACCCCTCCCGGATCACTGTCCGTGTCGCTGGCCCCCGAGATCGCCGGGGCGAGGGCAAGCGTAGGTCCTGGTCGGCCGGTGGCCAGCACCGGCGAGGCCAACAGGAAGACTGCTCTCCCGTGACCTCCGCCGCACCCGCAGCCAGCACGTCCGTGACGTCTGTCGAGCACCCCCTGCGGGCGCTGTGGCAGCGCCACCAGCAGCACCGGCCGCGCCTGGTCGCGGCGGTGGTCGCCTCCACGGTCAACAAGGTGGCCGACGTCATGCCCGAGCTGCTGATCGGCGCGGCGGTCGACGTCGTCGTCCGCGGTCAGGACTCGCTGGTCCAGCAGGTGCTCGGCGTCGACTCCCGCTACGCGCAGCTGGCCTGGCTGGCCGTCATCAACGTGGTGGTCTGGGTGGTGGAGTCGCTGTCGCAGTACGTCGCCGACGTGCTGTGGCGCGGGCTGGCGCAGTCGGTCGAGCACGAGCTGCGCGTGGCGGCGTACGACCACGCCCAGCACCTGCACCTGGGCTGGCACGAGGCCCGGTCGTCGGGGACCACGCTCGCGACGCTCAACGACGACGTGAACCAGCTCGAGCGGTTCCTCGACGTGGGGGCGCCTGCGATCCTCCAGACCTTCCTCAACGTCGTGCTGGTGGGGGCCGTCTTCGCGTTCGCCTCGTGGCAGCTGTGGCTGCTGGCCTTCCTGCCGATCCCGCTCATCGTCGTCGGGTCGCTGGTCTTCCAGCGCCGCCTCGAGCCGCTCTACGCCCGGGTGCGGGAGACCGTCGCCGACCTCTCGAGCGTGCTCTCGGCCAACCTCGGCGGGCTGGCCACGATCAAGGCCTTCACCGCCGAGGACCGCGAGCGCGAGCGTGTCGAGGAGGCCTCCCTGGCCTACCGCGCCGCCAACGTCGCGGCGATCCGCTCCTCGGCCGCGTTCGTGCCGCTGGTGCGGATGGCGATCCTCGCCGGCTTCACCTGCACCCTGCTGCTCGGCGGCTGGGCGACGCTGCGCGGGGACCTGGAGGTCGGGCTCTACTCCGTGCTGGTCTTCATGACCCAGCGGCTGCTGTGGCCGCTGACCGAGGTGGCCACCGTCCTCGACCTCTACCAGCGCGGCCGCGCCTCCACCGCGCGCATCCTGGCGCTCCTCGCCGAGCCGGTCGAGGTGCCCGCCGGCAGCGCCGCCCTGGCACGGCCGGTGCGGGGCGCTGTCGAGCTGCGCCGCGTGCGGGCGGGGTACGCCGAGGGGCCCGACGTCCTGCACGACGTCGACCTGGTGGTGCCGGCCGGGGAGACCCACGCGCTGGTCGGCTCGACCGGCTCCGGCAAGTCCACGCTGCTGCGGCTGCTGCTGCGCTTCGACGACCCCCGGGCCGGCCAGGTGCTGCTCGACGGCCAGGACGTGCGCGACCTGGACTGGGACTCCCTTCGAGGCTCCATCGGGTACGTCGCCCAGGACGTCTACCTCTTCGCCGGGACCATCGCCGACAACATCGCCTACGGCCGCCCCGACGCCACCCGCGAGGAGGTGCGGGCCGCGGCCGAGGCGGCCGCCGCGCTGGAGTTCGTCGACCGGATGCCCGACGGGCTCGACACCCTCGTCGGGGAGCGCGGCGTGACCCTGTCAGGAGGCCAGAGGCAGCGGCTCGCCCTGGCCCGGGCGCTCCTGCGCGACCCGGCGGTCCTCGTGCTCGACGAGGCGACCAGCGCCGTCGACAACGAGACCGAGGCCGCCATCCAGCGCTCGCTCCGGGTCGCCACCGAGGGCTGTACGGCGATCGTGGTCGCCCACCGGCTGTCCACCGTCCGGCACGCGCACCGGGTGCACGTCCTGGACGCGGGGCGGATCGTGGAGTCCGGCACCCACGACGAGTTGATCGCGCTCGACGGCGCCTACGCGGCGTTGTGGAAGGTGCAGACCGGCGAGCTGGTCCCGTAGACGCTCGGGGCCGGATCTGGTTCAAATTTGC